>NZ_JBSQDJ010000002.1:0-645240 GCF_053850235.1 Vibrio phycocola
AGATTCATCTGGTGATACAGATGGTTCACTCATAAAGCGGTGAACAACGCTTCATACGACTTCAGGTCGCACGGGCAGAAACGTGCTAGCAACGATCTCGCAGGCACGCCTCTGGACAGAAGCTTGTTAGCCCCACAGCTGACCTAACACACTTCTGAACAAAGCTTGTTGAATCGATTTATATCGGATAGTGCTCAGCGTCGAATAAATATTCAAAGCGCTTTAACACTGCTTTATAGTCACCTTCGGAAGGTTCAAGACCAAGTTCATCCCATGAAACTGTAGCAAGTTCATCAGTATGTGCGGTATATGGAGTCATATCCTCTACCAACTCTTTCTCAGTCAATTTTCTACTCATAGCCAGCATCTCGATTCAACATGACATCAAGTAATTAGTAGCATTACAACCTATGCTTCTTAGAAAAGAACATAGCCAAGCGATAATCCAACGATCATAATAATGATTGTTGTTAAAGTCATATTGTTATCAACCCATTGGTCAAATCTACTCATCATCTACTCCACAATATCAACGTTTACTTAACAGTAATATATCAATCAGATTTATAATTTAAACTCATTTGAGGTCAAAAATATACCACCGTACAAATAATTTAACATTAATGAAATATAAGTAGCAAGATACAGCGCGCAATACAGCAACGCTCCAAAACGATAGTCCACGTATGGCATATTGACATGTATAACTAAATAATAAAATTAACTGGGAAACCTGATAAAATCGCAACCATTGAGCTAGTCATTTGACAGAGGGTTATATGATAATTTGGACACCAGAATTGGCACCCCCGATTCGAAAATGGGTAGACTCAGTGACTGAACAAATTATATGTTGCGAGTTAAGCGAATGGAATGGTACCGAATATCCTGATTTTGAATTAAATTTATCAAATCAATTCGGAGTAACTTGCTTACCACTGTATATCAACAATAAAAATTCATCGGAAAACTTTGATTCTATATGGAAATATTTAACTAGTAATAGAAATCTAATCCATGAGTATATTAATCGGCAGCACGAGTTTCGTCGTTCGATACTCTTCCAGCAATACGAAAACGGTGAACAGCTAGATTTGGGTTACTACGATTATATAGACCTACTATCACATCTAGAGGAAAGGGTTGTTTTATGTATAAGAGCCTTGCATTCATTTCACCCCAACTTATTGCCCTGGTTAGACTACATTGTGAATAAAACAAATATTAAAATTTTAATTCTCAATAGCAAAGGAATTAAAGGATTGGATCAGCTCAACCACTTTCCGAGAGCCATCTTACCCTCATATTCGAAAAAGGAGATAGTGGAAGCTTGTTCTAGAGCGGTTTACGATTTGACTGGAACTAGTATGAGCTATTCTGAATTAAGTTCTGCGTTTTCGAAATGCCATTCATTAAAAGAGTTTATTACAAAAGTCCAGACTGCAGCGGTGTACCAGAGCACTCCTTCGAAAATGAAACATCTTAACTATTTTAAAGAGGCACTTTGATATTTGTCTTCCAACAACAAATTAATCAAATAATGATTTGCAAACTGATAGATAGTAATGATCTAAACAATAATGGTCGAGTAGACGACAAAAGTACGTTACCGTTCTCAAATGGAGAACTTCAAAATATGTCTCTAGGAAACATGTCCTTTTCTTGCTGGTTAAGGTAGTTTCCCCACCCAATATCTTCAGGTGGATGTTGTATCTTTAATTCGCTCACTTTCACTTGAAATGGGTTTTGCTTTTCGCAAGCCGCCTTACTTACTTTTGGAGCTGCTTTGGCGAAGTGTTGAAGTAAAATCTTATTTGAATTATCACGCAAAGCGAGCCGACTAGACCTATTGATTAACTTTCGTATGCGGCGCAGGTTTCCGTGGGAGAACGCATATATGCGCTTCATCATATCAGGGGATGCAAGCTCTGAAGGTTCATGAAAAGGAAGTGCTTCATCAAGCATGATTAGAAAGGCCTTATAAAGAACAAGATTTTCTTTGTTGTTTAGTCGAAAAGGCTCAAGTGTATGTTGCAACTCAAAACGTCCCGCTAATTGATTATTTGCTTCCAAAATCACTACAGAGTAGGGCATACCGAACAGTACCACAGGAATCCTCGAACGAACGATGAGCATTTTCAGCCAATCGGCTGCACTATGTAAAACTTGCTTATTCTTTCGATCTATCATGTGTTGAAACTCATCAATAATAATTAGCTCAACTTTACATAGTTTCATTAAATCACTCATTTCTTTCGCAACTTTTACTGGGTCACTCCCTCTAGAAAAGGCTAATGGGTCACCCAGATCAGACAGCAATTGTTCAGAAGCTGTTATTGGGGTAGCGTTAGGAGGAAGAGAGGTTGATAGAATTGGGATAATAGAGCCATCAGTTGTCTCCGAGCGAGGATTTTTATCTAAGTATTTGTTAATAAGTGTTGTTTTACCAGACCCCGTATCTCCGACGACAATCATACAGTCTGGTTCATGGATACCATCACTAAACTCTCGACAATCTGAAATATCGGCAATTATGTCAGTAATTTGGGGATTATGGATAAAGATTTGTTTGACTTTATCGGCGGTTTTTTCTACTGCGTGATGCTCCATAATCAATCGCCTCTAAAATAATTTACTGTATAGACCAACCAGTAGTATTAACTTCAATGTCCCAATCTAACTCATCATCAAGGTCAGGGGTATTGCAAACGTTCGATTGTTGTTTCTTTGCTTTGGAAGTTGCTCTTTCTGAATGCTCTTTTACTCGTTGTACCCTTGACGTTGTTGTTATGCCTAAAGAGTTACGCTTTTTGCTCTGCCCTGTTTTTTCGATTGCCTCATCGATAATATCGAGGATTTTTCGCCACGCTTTAACTACATCTTTATGGTTGTAGTTTTTTCTAATATGTCGCCTTGCGTATTTACAACAGGTTTTGTGCAACCATTCTGAAACAGAATAGGCATAGTCAGCATCGATAGCTTCAACAGCAAAGAACTCTTCCCGCTGTTCATCAAGTACATAAACCCTTCCCAGACAACTGGGATCATACTTAATACGCACTTGTACACTTTTTAGATTGCTACCCGTTTTGTTACCAAAATATCGTGCTAAACGAGCACTGGTGTAGCGTATTGTAGTACCAATTCTAATCCCGTTCTTATCGAGAGCTACCCGATGGTTTTTTCCTAGATTGAATTTTAATTGTTCTCTTGTGCCTTTAAAGGGCCTTGGTGGAACAGAGGAATTTACAGCATCGAGCCAGCTTAAATTGGGTATATTATTTTCAAGCCCATTTTTCCCATTCTGATAGATGTCAATTATCCAGATATGAATCATTTCTTGCAGAAGTAAATGATCAACTACCGCATTTTCAAGTGGGTCGTAGTCTTTTCTCTCGAATATGTTGGTAAAGCTCTTTCCGGGTATCCTAGACAGTAGTCGATTGTTGATCGTGCGAAAGTAGCGCTCTACTGAGCCCTTAAGCCAAGGCTTTTTGGTTGGATTTTTCTTCACCTTGATCTTTAGTTCTTTGCAAGCGATTTTGAAGTCTCGACTGTTAAACTCAGCGCCATTATCGACAATCAAATGCTCGGGTAAGCCATAGCAAGGCCAAACTCCTTCTACCGAAGGATATAAATCTTTGATGTGATCTTTCGGTAGAATTGCATTTTCAAGTGCTAATGAGACTGAGAGGTAACTTGGTGGTTCGAATCCTAAGTAGAAGCCTACAATGCTTTTTGTATGAGTGTCATATAGAAGTGTAAGCCAAGGCCGGCCCAGCGGTATACCTTGGCGTTCATCAAGAACGAATAAATCAAGTCTGGTATGATCTGCCTCTACGCGTTCCAGCACTCGCGTTGTTGGCGGCCTTTGACCCACTTTCCTAAAGGTCGAGTCTGCAGCACTTTTTCCCTTCCGAAGAACGATTTTTTCGTACTCTGAGTGCTTTCTCAGTCTCTTCCTGAATGATTGTATTGAAAACAAATTGTACTGAGTGTCATGAGTTTCGTTATACCGAGAAACTTCAGTTTCAAGTGTGATATATGCCGACGCTGCAGTCTGCTCTTCAGCTGAAAAGTAATCGTTTATTGCTTCTTGAATTAATGGCTCGAGCTCTTCTGGAACGTTACTGCTTGTGTTTCCAGCTGTGATTTTAGGAATAAGTGCTGACAGCTGGAAATCTGATTTTTTAAAAGTTCTCCAATATCGCTCAATACTGCTGGCTGAAGGCGTACTTGAACCGAACTTTTCTTCTAAAATTGGCAATGCGTCAACTATTTCCTTTTTAGAAAAATTATTTCCATATCGCTCAATAAGAAACTCAATAACATTGTATCTATGTATAGCTTCGTCTCTCCGGTCTTCACTAACAACAAAAACATCCTTGAAAACCAGATCGACGTCTCTCCACAAAGGAAGCGACAACGTTTCTTTAGGCTTAGAAACCATGCCAGAGCTAGAGCTTGGAAACAGCTCACCAAATCGATCTGCGTCCTCATCATTCATCTTTAAGTACTCCAAATCTGAGTTTGCCAATTAATCGGCTGATGCATATCGATTTTCAAAAGTTGTCGAGCAATCAGGTCATAGAGAGCTGGTAATGCTCTTGAAGAATGAACAGCCGAGTATTGAACGATTTGCTCTATTCGTAGCTCTCCATATTTCCTGAATAGACTCAGTATCTGACGCTGGACTGAGTTAAGATTGTCGTTACAGGCATATCGATGGATGATCTTCAAGTTATCGAGTAACGGGTATAATTGAATATTCTCCTCAGTCAGAACTTTCAGGTCATTACCCATACTAAGCGCATGTTCTTTCCTAGCGGAAAAGATTTCTTTGAATTCTTCAGTTTCCGCGATGTGCTTTGGTTTTATCTCATAAAATGGTTGATAAGAGTCATAGTAAGTTACTAAAAAATCGGGCGTATACCTACGTAGTTTACCATCGAGATAATACTCGAAACCAATAGGTTGAGCTTCAAAAGTTAAAACCTGTGCTGAAAATTCAAAGTGAAAACAGGCATCAAACTCTAAGTCGGATTCGACTGTATGAATGGAGTCAGTTTTGAGGCTGACAAAGCGTGATATGTTTTTAATTGATGAATTTCTAAGAATTCGTTTCTTCATAACAAAACCACCATACCTGTTGTAAACTTACTAAAGTTTCGTATACTTTATAAGCTATTTTAAGGTATGGTTGTTTTTATTTCAACGTATGGTTTCGTAAAATCAACTTATGGTTGTTTTTACAACGCTCAATATTCTTATTCGACTATTCTTTCCCGTAGACGTTATTTTCTTGTTCCTGAACGCGAATAAACGTGGTTCTCTTCGTCAGCTCTTTTAAGGCTTCAGCACCAACATATGTGCATGTAGAACGTACACCACCAAGGATATCTTGAATCGTATCTTCGACACTGCCACGATATGGCAATAACACTGTCTTTCCTTCTGCTGCTCGATACTGAGCGACGCCGCCGGAGTGTTTGTCCATCGCAGATTGTGATGACATGCCGTAGAACTTCACGAAGGTTTCATTGTTCTTGTTAACCAGTTCTCCGCCAGACTCATTATGGCCTGCAAGCATACCGCCTAGCATAACGAAATCGGCACCACCACCAAATGCTTTCGACACATCACCCGGACAAGTACACCCACCATCACCAATAATGCGACCACCAAGGCCATGAGCAGCGTCAGCACATTCGATAATGGCTGAGAGTTGAGGATAACCAACGCCTGTTTTAACGCGAGTGGTGCAGACAGAGCCTGGGCCAATACCGACTTTCACAATGTCAGCACCTGCTAGAATCAATTCTTCAACCATATCGCCTGTAACAACATTGCCAGCGGAAATGATTTTATCTGGATACGCGGCACGAACTTGTTGAACAAATTCAACCAAGTGCTCTGAATAGCCATTAGCGATATCAATACAAATAAACGCTAAGTCATCACTCAGAGACAAAACCTCTGTCAGCTTTTTGAAATTAGCTTCCGATGTTCCCGTAGAAACCATAATATGCTTGAGAACAGATTCGTCTTCATTCGTCACAAAGTCGGCCCACTGCTCTACGCTGTAGTGCTTATGAACTGCGGTCATAACATCAAATTTGGCGAGCGCCCTAGCCATTTCAAAACTGGCAACAGAGTCCATATTCGCAGCAATAACTGGCACACCAGACCATTGACGACCACTATGCTTGAAGGTAAACTCGCGGGTTAAATTTACTTGAGAGCGGCTTTTTAAAGTAGAACGTTTCGGGCGAAACAGGACATCTTTAAAACCTAACTTAAGTTCTTGTTCGATACGCATGATGCATTTCCTTGTAATGAATATAGTGCCACTTGCTGTATATGAATATTTAGGTTGGCAGACCTTTACTCATAATTCGGACACAAAAAAACCGGAGCGTTGGCAGACGCTCCGGTTTTCAATATTATAGGGCCTGTTTTCTTTCCCGCAAGACTGATATTTCAAGTTTTTTTGTGATACTGTTTAGCAGTATATACCTAAGATAAAATGAAAATATGTCTTTTATGTATTAAAGGTTCCACAAAACTCACGACTAAATATGATATTCATTTCTTCTAGCGTAATATAAAAACCTATTTTTCTCTTAGGTGTAAATTGGTTCCTAACAATGTATCTGCTATTTGTTTAATTGGACGTTAATTTCGATTATTAGTTTTTGTGTTCTGCTAGAAATTACAATGGTATTTCTTCACATGAAGTACAGTTTAACTCGACACATATTATTCGCTCTAATTTTCACTCCAACTTTATCTGCATATGCAGAGGAAGAGCCACATCGTTTTTATATGGGGTCAGGTTTATCTTGGTTAAATATGGATTCGAAAGGCAGACAAGGGAGAATGTCGAGTATTAACTATAACTATATATTTAATCCATCTATTGCTTTGGATATTGGTTATTTGGATGTGAGCTCCGATGAAACGTATACGTCTCGTTACAGTACTTTAATGCCAAATGTTACGTATAAAGGGCTCTTTGGCGGCGCTAAAGTCCAACAAACGTTCTCTACAGCTATTGTCTACGCTAAAGGTGGCGTCAGTCTAACAAGCTATCAAACAGATCTTCACCTTAATAATAGTGATAACAGTTTAAATAATTATTTAATGTCTCCTTATTTCAGCTTGGGTGCAAATATCCCTGCTTTTTTTGAGCCAAGCTTAGATTTAAACCTTGAACTTTCATACCAAGACTTCGAATTTGACTATTCTAATACCATATTAATGTTGGGTGCACAGTATCGTTTTTAATATCGCGAATTAAATACCTTAACGCCAAATAATTCTAATTCTTCTGTATCTCATTTATAAAAATGACTCAACTCACTCTAATTTAATATAGGACGCAATTGCTCGATAACATCACTCGAAAGCAATCCATGTTGGCCCATTTGTTGCGCTTCTTGATCCCCCGCTCGACTATGAATCATGACACCAAGCCGAGCCGCTTCACTCACGTTTAATCCTTGTGCAAGTAATGACGTAATAATGCCTGCCAATACATCTCCCATACCTGCACTTGCCATTCCCGGATTTCCGCCAAGACATACCCACGTATTATCACCATCACACACAAGTGTACCCGGCCCTTTTAGTACAACTATTCCACCATATTTTTTCTGTAGAGCTTGTACCGATTGATAGCGGTTTGCTTCGATACTTTCAACCGTTGAATTTAATAACCTAGCCGCTTCTGCTGAATGAGGCGTGATCACTCGATATTCATCAACTGTGGGCTCATGCGATAAAAAATAAAGTGCATCAGCATCAACAACTTTAGGCTTATTACTTTCTCTGACGATATGATATATCGCCTTAGCCTGGACATCTCGCCCTAATCCAGGCCCCAAACCAATCACGTTACACCACTGCAGGCGAGACTCAATTCTAGGTAACTCATCCCAATCTGAACTCATGACTTCAGGAATAGCTATAAGCATAGGGGGAACATTGTTTTTATCACAAAGTGTCGCGACCATACCCGCGCCACACCTCGCTGCAGCTTTAGCCGCCAATATCAACGCCCCTCCCATTCCGGAATTTCCTCCAGTAAGTAAGACCTTGCCATATGTCCCTTTATGAGAATTCGAACGCCGAGCTGGCAACTTAAGAACGGTACCTTCAGAGCAAATCGCCATCGCCGTCGGTGTATTTTGTTGGTTAAACACATCTTCTATGCCTAGTCCGGCAAAATGCAACTCCCCGACATAATCTCGTGCCTGCCCTGTTACAAGTCCTTGCTTTAATCCAATAAAACTCACTGTATGATCAGCTTGAATAGAAGCTCCCAGAACGATACCCGTATCACCACATAATCCAGAAGGGATATCGACTGCGATAATAGGGGCTTCGTTTTGATTGAGCTTATCAATTACCGCCCTTACCTCCGGTCGAACATTTCCCTTTATACCTGTACCCAAAACAGCGTCAATTACTACGTCAACGGTCCCAGATACTTTTTCGGTAGTTGCATCAAACACCTGGCCTCCATTTCTCAGCCAATGCAAATACGCTTTATACGCATCACCAGTGAGCTGTTCTGGCTCTCCTAGCTGCCAAACCGTCACGAACAGACCGACTGATTTCGCTAAGCTTGCGACGACATATCCATCACCACCATTATTGCCAGTACCACAACAGACCAACCAACGCTCAGAACTCGGATATTGAGCCATACCAATAGCAAATACCGCCTGCCCAGCTCGCTCCATTAAACTGTACATTTCAAGCCCTTTGGCATTTGCAGCTGGTTGTTCACCCGCTCTGACTTGCTCCATAGAATAAAATCGGTCACTCATTGTCATAGTTTCTTCACTTAACTCTCAAATAGAACAAATGGATAAACCCAAAAAGCATCGCTAGCTAGTTGGGTTAAGTTAGATTGGGTGATTCAAATTAGGAATTTTTTGAAGCAATGGCTTCGGTAGTCGCATCTTGAATAGAAAGAAATAGAGAATTGATTTTGCCAGTAGGTGTACGCATCGGATTAAGCGTAATGTTCTGGTACATAAAATCGGCTTGCTGAGTGATTGGATGGACATTCCGGCATTTAAATAAGTATGGACGTTGCTGCCATGTAATGAAACTACGACACCCCAGATCATATACTGGCTTAGTTTTTAACTTAAACCACTCTTCGGGAATTTCAGGAAACAATTCAAAAATCGATTTATCTAATGCGTCCGCAGCATGCAACCCACTATGGTGAGTCATAAAGCCATTCCACAATTGGACATTAAAATCTCGATCGATCACGATAAGACCTAAATCGACATTCTGAACCATGTCTACCATCCAATGAAATTGCTCAAATTCAGCAGGTAAGTTCATGGTTAAAAATCCTCCATTAGATATGAAAGCTTGTTATCTAGTAACGGCAGTGATTCATCGACAAACATAAATAAAAGATCACAGCGAATAGAGGTACTTTCAATGTTATAACTCACTTCGAACGTCATGGTTCTGCTAAACGACCCTGTGGTTGAACTGATCACAGATTCTATTGGAATATGTTGCCCTAGGAGAACCGGTGAGCTTTGAAAAAAGCGAACTTCTGATTGTTGACCTAAACCATTTAAAAAAGAACCCACCAGAATATTTGAAACATCCATTAGCAATTCGAGCTCTTCTAGATCATCACTTTCGGCAGGGATTTTCATCAAATGCTTTAAATCACTGACGCTGGAGTCACTAAGTAAAACCAACGCTTCACCGGCAATACCCTCGCCGCTAAAACCCTGGCACACACCCGATACTTGATCATTTTCCGCTAAATCTTTTAGCGCCATATGCAATTCACTGACTTCCAGTATATTTACATTTGGAAGCGGCAATTCAACGAACACATCAAAATGACGAGCCAGAGCATCGGCAGCTCGCCCAATAGCTACGTTAGCGACTTCCATATAAATATCGCGTCGCTTGAGCACAGGAAGATCAACAGAAACAGGAGTGACGATCTGAGGCTGTGTTGGGCGCTCGACCAATTGCTTCAACACATCATTAAGAATTGATTTATCGATTGGTTTTTGAATAAATGCTTTCGCGCCAAGAGACAAAACTCTATCTTTTGCTTTTGGCTGAATGTCCCCAGAAACCACGACAACAGGAACATTAATATTTTGTTTCCGAATTTCTTCTAGTGTCTCAAAGCCATCCAGCTCAGGCATGGTGAGATCAAGAAACATTAACTTGTATTCTTTTTCGTTGAGCTTTTCTATTCCGTCACGCCCATGTACGGCGAAAGTAATGTCTGCATTCAATGATGCAGGTAAAGAACGCGCCATTTGCTTACGAGCTAATGCTGAATCATCACAAATTAAGACGGGTAACGACATGGTTATATCCTAATATTTAACCAGCTCTATCTTCAATTTTCGGCGTAAATAGACTTCTCAGTTTCACTACGAAAATCAAACATAAAGCTACCAACTAATAGTTCATAGACCAGGCCAAAACGTCAGAGTAATCACTTTAATGACAAATGCCATTATTACCATCGCAATACCCAGTCTATAACGTCTAAACTCATCGACGGACATTGGTACTCGTTTGAAAAACATCGTTGCAATCCCGCCCCAATCTCGGGTCCGAATTCCATATTGGACGATACTCAACAAGATAGCGATAACACCAAATGTTAGTAGCCCTTTTTCAAACCAAAATAGTACTAAGCCCATATTAACCTCTTGTTATCTTTTGCACTCGTGTTTTCCTTTGAGCGTAAGATTAAAACAAAAAGAGATAAGTCACCTTAACACTATAGTCGAACATCAGAATTTGCAGGAAAAAAGTCTCTCTGGTTTAAATTAAAATGTGGTGTAAACATCAACAAACGAGAAAGTGTTCGTTGTTACATTGAACCAAATTCACTTTTAATGTGTATGAATGACCCATTATTGAGGACTAATTCTCAAAAATTTCCTTTTAATCTCTAGCTATGAGTAATATTTAAGATAAACCACAATTTACCATTTACAATCACACACAATATTGACAATAAAATTAGTTCATATTTATTAATAGGTTAGCTCTAATAACCAAATATAAATTGATGCATGCTTCAAAATTATCCAATAAAATGTATAGATCGTATTGACAAGGCAAGTAATCGATTTACACTAAAGTTAGCTTGAAAATCGTTTATTTGTTTGCGTATACATATCGTTGGATTAATAATACTCCAGTCATGTGGTAGCAATAGCAATCAACATTTCCACGCTAGTACCGCCGCTATCGGCTCTGTTTAATTAGTATTATTAGGATAAAATTATGTCTAACACAGTGACTGGCACTGTAAAGTGGTTCAACGAAACTAAAGGTTTTGGCTTCATTCAACAAGAGAACGGCCCAGACGTTTTCGCACACTTCAGTGCTATCCAAGGCGACGGTTTCCGTACTCTAGCTGAAGGTCAAAAAGTTGAATTTGTTGTTTCTCAAGGTCAAAAAGGACCTCAAGCTGAGAACATCCAAGTCCTATAATTTTAGTAGGCCAATAATTTAAAAAATAGTCAGCTATGCTGACTATTTTTATTTCTAGTGCCATTCCAACTAACCCCCGATCAACAGCAATAAGTCATTCTCTTTTTCTTCTCTCACTATTCCATTAATCGATGTCAAAAAACGGCGATAACCTCTCTATTTAACTGCTGACAGATATATCTAGTTGACTCTATAATGCTAGAAAATCGCCAACGGTAACTCTATGTGCAAAATTTTTCTAAAGCTAATTTAGCTGAACTCACCATTGGTTTAGCTAACGCACTAAATGATCAAGATCGTTTTAATCGTCTGATTGATGCTGTTCGCAAAGTCATTAGTTGTGATTGTATTGTATTAATGGCTCGCAAAGAGAAGACTCTCGTGCCTCTCTCAATGCAGGGGCTAACTCGAGATACACTCGGACGTCGATTTATCATTGATGATCACCCGAGATTTACTGCCATCTGCAATAGTCACTCTCCTGTTCGGTTTAGTTCCCATAGTAAAATGCCCGATCCATTTGACGGATTACTATTAGACCATTCTGGTGATGTACCTATTCACTCATGTATGGGCCTCCCATTAATGTTTGGTGAAGAATTATTAGGTGTTCTCACCCTAGATAGCTTACAAATTGACGCATTTGATGAAATACCCGACCGCAATCTAGAAATTTTATCGGCGATTGCTGCTTCAACATTAAAAATGGCGCTAACGATGTCTCAATTAGAGGCTCAAGCATTGAATACTCAACAACGTATGGAAGAACTCAACCAAGAAGCTTCCAAACACAATCAAGGCGAATTGATCGGAGCGAGCAAGCTGTTGGTCAATATGAAAGCAGATATTGATGTCGTGGCTCCTTCTAATTTCAACATTCTAATTTATGGTGAAACTGGAGTTGGAAAAGAATTGGTGGCTAGGCAAATACACAATCAATCACCTCGCCATCGTCAACCTTTGATATACGTTAACTGTGCTGCGATACCTGAAAACCTAGTGGAAAGCGAACTTTTTGGGCATGTAAAAGGCGCATTTACTGGAGCAGATAGAGATAGGCTTGGAAAATTTGCTTTAGCAGATGGCGGGACCCTTTTGCTTGACGAAATAGGTGAATTACCATTGGCAGCTCAAAGCAAGTTACTTAGAGCCCTTCAAAACAATGAAATACAGCCCGTCGGAAAAGATAATATTCAAACCATTGATGTGCGTGTTCTTGCTGCAACAAACCGAGATTTAAAACAAGAAGTTGATCAAGGGCGATTTCGTGCAGATTTATATCACCGATTAAGTGTTTATCCCATTCGCGTACCAGCTCTTCGCGAGCGTAATGATGATATCGCATTGCTATCAGGGTATTTTCTCGAAAACGCTAGACGCAGGCTCGGGCTTGATAACTTAAAGCTCTCACTTGAAGCTCTCAGTTTAATTAATCAATATTCTTGGCCAGGAAACGTTCGCGAACTTGAACATGTTATCAATCGTGCAACATTGAGAGCAAAAGCTAGACAAAGGAATGGAGAGACAAAAGTTATCTCAGTCACCGTTGATGATATTGGCGAGCTGGACATTACCCAAGTGCATGATAATCAATCCAACCAGCCAGTAGTTCATCCACCTAATAACATCGATTATCAACAAGGGTTACGTGAAGCAACCAATACCTTCCAAGCTAAAATTATCCGTCAGGCCCTCATTGATTCAAATTTCAATTGGGCCAAAGCAGGAAGAGAGCTCAATGTTGACCGTGCTAACCTCACCCGACTGGCAAAAAGGCTTGGAATTGAGGTAGAAAAAAACCACAAAATACTTGGCTAAATCATTCAACGACTGACTTTCTTAACCCTGAATTAACGATTCTGTATCAGGAAAAGAGAGTTGGTATTGCGTCATAAAATCTGCGCGAATAAGTTGCTCTAACTCCCCTGCTCGTTCTGTAGGGCAAAACAACATAAAGTAGAGTACTTGTTCGCCATGTTCTCCATTATCGATGCGCACGAGCGGCTCAGGGCCCGGTAAATCAACCCCTGCATGCCTTTCTACAACACTATTATAGCGCTTAGCTACCTCAATAAAATCCTCACAATGTTGGTCAATCTGTTCTTTTAATGTTGGAATTATTGGATAGAGATTAACAAACCGAGGAATCACAATATCAAAACTGTGGTAGACATACCTCTTCATGAAATTAAGATTTTTTACTGGAAAAGAAAAGAACATACTGTTTGGTAACGTGGCGGTTTTTCCAGTGTAATGATAGAAACCACGACTTACATCTAATTCTTGAATCGTTGTTGCCATCAGGTTATGTTCGATAACTTCGCCACATAACGTCCCAACTTCAATCCAATCACCAATGACGAAAGAACGTGAACTTGCACGTTGTATTGAGCCAGTGAAGCAAAGAATAATCTCTTTTGATGCCAACACAATAGCTACTGCAATGGCGGTCACGGAGAGTGCAAAGTGATTTATCTCAGTACGCCAAATAAGAAAAGTGACAAAAATAATGAGTAAGGAGACGCTATTTTTAGTTCGTGACATCCATTTGCGTTGCTTTTCGGAGAGAAACGCAACATCTCCACGAATGCGATTAAGCAACACTCTTCGTATTATCAAAATATATATGATCAGAAGAATGCTGCTCAACAACTTATGCGTTGATAGATACTCGATAATGATGTCAATTTCTACCACTGACCAACTCCCAAAAAGAAAGCTTCACACCTGTACGTGTAAAGTCAAATTGTTGAACTACGATATCGCAATTTTAGCTAATTTGAAGAGTTTAGTAGAGTATCAATCAAATTTTTAGAAATAAAGCTAACTGTCGTATTTTCAATTACTTTAATTGATAGGTTGCTGTATTTTTAGCAATTTTTATAATAACTTCTGTCGCCTTGATCATACCTTCAATCGACACGAATTCATGGATACTATGAAAGTTATACGTACCTGTGAACAAATTTGGACATGGAAGCCCCTTAAACGAAAGTGCTGCTCCATCGGTTCCACCTCGAATTGGCTGCATAACAGGAACCACATCTGCGTCTAGCATGGCCTGCTTCGCAATATCTAGGATATGAGGATGAGGTTCAATCATCTCTTTCATGTTTTTATAAAGATCAACAAACTCGACATCAACGGAACCATGGCGATAAAGCCCACCAACCTCTTGCGCGAGTGAACGAATAAAAGCTTTTCTTTGCTCCAAACCTTGAAGTTCAAAATCACGCAGAAGGTAATTTAACTCACTGTATTCAATACCTAGATTACCCGACGATAAATGATAGAACCCTTCATAATCAGTCGTTTTATTAGGTACTTCGTCGGTAGGAATCGCCATTTCAAATTTAGCTGCTAACCGCATGCTATTGACCATCTTCCCTTTTGCTTTTCCTGGGTGCACTCCATTTCCATAAAAGCGAACAGTCGCATTCGAAGCATTAAAGTTCTCATATTCAAGCTCACCAATGCCACCACCATCAACGGTATAAGCCCAAGCAGCGCCAAATTTATCAACATCGAATTTATCTGCACCACGGCCAATTTCTTCATCTGGAGTAAAGGCGATACAGATCTCTCCATGGGGAATCTCCGGGTGCTGTTTAAGAAACTCCACGGCAGTAAGGATTTCTGCAATACCTGCTTTATCATCGGCACCAAGCAACGTATTGCCATCGGTAGTGATCAGGTTATGTCCGTACAACTGATTTAGCTCAGGATATTGAATAGGGGACAACACATGATCTCCACGCCCCAATGCGATATCACCACCTTGGTAAGATTCTACAATTTGAGGGATGACATTCTTTGCGGGTGCATCTGGAGACGTATCCATATGAGCGATAAGTCCAATTGATGGCACAGCATAGTCGACATTCGAATGCAGTTTCGCCATTACATACCCATTCTCATCAAGAGAAACATCGCTTAGCCCAATATCGATAAGCTCTTGCTCAAGCATTTGGGCAAACTTCATTTGCCCTGACGAACTAGGACAACCATTTCGATTGGGATTGGATTGACTATCGATAATCACGTAACTTAAAAATCTATCGAGTAAATTATCCATTTTATCTCCGACACTAAATATATAACTCTGCAAAACCGACGGATAAATGATCTATATTCTATATTTCAACCGGCTGGCATGGGTCAGTTCTTACTTATAGTATCGATAAATAAAAAGTGAGGATTGCTGCAAATCACTTTTAATCCATTTAGAGAGGATAAGTCGGGGAAATTACGTGCTAAGTTGCTTCAAATCAAAGTTATTCTCAATCTCATTTAAAAGAATCAGGCTAATAAAACTTATTAACATTCACTTTCCTGAACAACCGATTAGATCAACGCGTTTTAACATAACGACCAGAAAGCAAAAAAGCGCCCAAAGCGCTTTCAATCAAATGTCGTTTATAACCTTATTCGAACTAATATTTAAGGCTCAATGAAAGGTCCTACAATATTACCGAGCGAATTAACATTAAAATTTCTTTTCTGCATACCCAGTCATGACTTCTAAGCGTAATGCTTTACCAAGCTTGGTCGTTGGATGAACGACAACTAAATTTTTAACAGACTTTTTCAAACGCCCCATATCAGCTTGTTCAGCCTTCGTAATTTCACGGGAGAATGCCATTGCTAACAACGCTTTACGTTCTTTATTCAATTCAAAATCTTGCTTGTGATTAACTTGAGCAACTTTCTTTTCCAGTTGATCAACTTCATCAGTAAATTTTCTAATCATCTCATGATCACCACGAGATTTAGCTGCATTTAGCTTGTGTCGACAGGAATCCAAACGATTTTTAGCCTGTTGAATTTCTTGTTTATTACTCATGGAATTTGACCCTAAGAGTGGTTATGGGGCGCGGAGTATAGCACAGATGAAAACCGGTAACCGCTGTTTTGATCTATCTAAATACGCATTGTATTAATGAACGGGTGTATCTGTTTCCGAATAGAATTTTCCAAAATGTTCCTCAAGAACTTCCGGAGTCAACTTCCCTTCCGCTTCCAATCGCTTCAATTTTTCAACGACCGCTTTTTGTTCTTCAATACTTGGAAGCTTCTCTTCCTCGTTACCTTGCTCTTGTTCCATCATCTCTGCTAATTCTTTCTCGAGATCACTCATACAACCTACCTCATAATTTAAATCTACTTGTGCAATTTTACCTGACTCATGGCACGGTGACTAGAGCAACGTAACATTGAAAAAACGAACGAGATCAAAGCTTCCCTTAAATAGGGTGGAAATGTTAAATTCCCTACGGAACTTTTTTTGTCGATTCCAATACTAATCAATGTTATTGCTCCGGAGGAATAAGATTAATGCCATCAGCCACTTTTCAACAGCTACAGAGTTATCTTAATAGTCAGGTAATTGGACAAACCGAACTGGTTAACCAAATTCTCGTTGCACTCTTAGCCGATGGTCATATCTTAGTTGAAGGCCCTCCTGGATTGGCCAAAACCCGAGCGGTTAAATCATTGGCTTCCTGCATTGAAGGCTCGTTTCATCGCGTACAATTTACACCAGACTTACTTCCTGCCGACCTAACAGGTACCGATATCTATCGCCCTGAAACGGGAGAGTTCAAGTTTCAACCTGGTCCGATTTTCCACTCGTTATTACTTGCGGATGAAATCAACCGAGCGCCAGCGAAAGTGCAAGCTGCGATGTTGGAAGCGATGGCTGAAAAACAAATTACAGCAGGTCGAAAAACATATGGGTTACCCAAGCTATTTTTGGTCATGGCAACACAAAACCCAATAGAGCAAGAAGGGACTTACCCACTGCCTGAAGCACAACTCGACCGTTTTCTTCTTCACCTTAATGTTGACTACCCGGATATTGAGAGTGAATTGGAAATCCTAAGATTGAACCGCGGGGAAGCTCAAGGAAGTGCAACAGCTCAACCCGCTAAAATTAGCCAAGAAACTATTTTCGCTGCTCGTGAGCAGGTCCTCTCGATTCATATGGCTGAGTCAGTAGAACAATATATAGTCCGCTTAATCATGGCAACTCGCCAGCCTGAGCAATACGATAACCAGCTAGCGCAATGGATCGAACTGGGTGTCTCTCCCCGTGCAACGATTGCACTAGATCGCTGCGCCCGAGCTCATGCTTGGTTACACGGTCGCGATTTTGTCAGTCCAGAAGATGTACAGGTCATGGCGTTTCCCGTACTGCGACATCGTCTACTGCTTAGCTATCAAGCTCAGGCAGAGGGTGTGCATCCGAACCAAGTGATCAGTCACCTCTTGTCATTAGTTGGTAGCGCATAACGAGATTATATCGAATGGAACTACCACCTTACAGTAATGGCTATTCACTCTGCCTTGAAGAGCTTCTTCATTATCGAGTTCATAGCCGTCAATGGCTTCCACCTGCGAAAAGCCTTTGGACATCGTTAGCTGGCCAACATCAAAGTCGCCAGCTTGGTCGAGGTATGGATTTTGCCGAGGTCAGAAAGTATCAAGCCGGTGACGATATTCGTAGTATTGATTGGCGCGTAACCGCAAGAACGGGCAAGCCTTATACAAAATTGTTCACCGAAGAGCGCGAAAAACCCGTTGTCATTTATGTGGATTTAAGTCATTCAATGCAGTTTGGCTCAACGTTAATGCTTAAGGCGATTCAAGCTGCGCACCTTGCTTCATTGTGTGCCTGGACTGCCGTACAGCAAAATGACCGAGTGGGAGCAGTGATTGATTTAGGTGACCAATTAATTGAATTAAAACCACAAAGTCGACAACGTGGCGTTTTGCTTATGCTACAAAAACTGCTCGAAGGCCAACGTCGTAACCTATCCAACCGTCAATCAGTCAGTGACTCGAAGCAACACCAATTTATTGATGCTATGCGGACAATGACCAGAATTGCGCCCAAAGGTAGTGATGTTGTTCTTATCAGTGATTTTATTCACTATCAACCAACTCTCGACCCACTGTTTACTCAATTACGCAAACATAATGCACTGAGGGTGATGCATATATCTGATCCTCTTGAGTGTGGAGAAACCGCATTTAGAGGCGTGGAATTGATAGGTGACTTTAAGTCGAGCAAATGGATTGATTTTTCTGCAAAACGAACCCGACATTCGATAAAAAAATCCTTTGATTCTAAGAGAGATAGTCTAGAATCTCTCTGTGAAAAATTACAAATGCCTTATCATCAAATTTCGAGTGATACTCCTTTATTGACTCAGCTTTCTGGAAAGTTCTAGATGAAACAAACACTCTCTAATCTATTACAATTGAATCCTTTACATTTGCCCCCTTCACCATCATGGTGGCCTATTGCTTGGGGATGGTTATCATTAATCGGCTCCGCGATTGTGGCACTGCTATTGTTGATTTTTTTATTTCGTATGAGACAAAAGAAATTAGCCCCTAAAAAAGCAGCATTGCGTATTTTTTCCAAGTCAAAAGAGACAATGACAGCCTCGGAAGCGATGGAGATTGTAAGACAAGCTGCATTAAGCTATTTCCCTAGAGATGAAATGGCGAAGCTAACAGGGCATGATTGGTACGCCTTTCTCGACAGTTATGTGTCTACCCCTCTTTTTACCCAGAACGAAACATTGTGGCAAAAAGCGCTGTATCAAAAAGCCCCTAATGGTGACGTAAACCAACTCGTTGATGATTGTCAGGATTGGGTACGTCGTGCATTACCACCAGCAAAACGGAGTTCAACTAACGTTGGCTAATTTAGAATTGGCGTGGTGGTGGATGCTACTTCTGCTTCCGCTACCTTTATTAGCAGTGAGATTGTTACCACCAGCCAAACAATCGACACCAATCCAAATCGCTTACTTACCCTCAGAGCAAAGTGACCGCCGACCAAAACTCGAATTCAGTCGTTGGTTGGCTTATGCAATATGGCTATTTTTGGTGATCGCCGCCGCTCGACCAATTTGGTATGGCGACCCAGTTACGACCCACCCCAAGCATCGCGACTTAATGCTAGTCGTCGACTTGTCTAACTCGATGAGTCAAGAAGATATGCGCCAAGGGGACGAGTACATCGACCGGCTAAGTGCGGTTAAACAAGTGGTTAGCGATTTTATCGACAAACGCGATGGAGACCGAATTGGTTTGGTTTTGTTTGCCGATCACGCCTATTTACAAACTCCTCTTACCTTTGACCATGCAACGGTTAAACAGCAACTTAATCAAACCGTACTAAAATTAATTGGCACGAAAACGGCGATTGGTGAAGGCATCGGCCTAGCCACAAAAACGTTTATTGATAGCGATGCGCCACAACGGGTAATGATTCTACTCAGTGATGGAACCAACACTGCGGGTGTGCTCGATCCACTTCGAGCAGCTGAAATCGCAAAAAAATATCACACGACCATATACACTGTCGGAGTAGGTGCAGGGGAAATGCAAGTCAAAGATTTTCTTTTCACTCACACAGTGAATACCGCGAAAGATCTTGATGAAAAAAGCTTGATATCCATTGCCGACACAACAGGCGGCCAGTATTTCCGCGCTCGAAATAGTCAGGAACTCGCAACCATTTACGACACGATTAATCACTTGCAACCCATTAGCCAAGCAAGTCAAACCTGGCGCCCTCAGACAGAATGGTTTCATTATCCCCTTACGGTGGCCTTGGTACTTTCGTTCTTACTTATTGCAGTGAGGAGAAATCATGTCTGATCTGGCGGTCCTACACCCTGAATGGCTACTGGCACTTTTCCCAGTCGCTCTGTTTGTTTATTGGTTGATGCACCGGCGTCATAGCAGTGACCTCATTTCATCTCACTTAGCAAAAGCAATGGGTGTTGAAAAGCACGACTCCAGTAAAATCTTAATAGGGTTAGCATTAATTTGGGCCATAACCATTATCGCGCTTTCAGGGCCCAGTTTTGGAAAACGAACCATACCAACCATGAGCAGTAACAGTGCTCGCGTTATTGTTATGGATATGTCGCGATCAATGTTTGCAACGGATAACAAACCAAACCGCCTTACTCAAGCACGCTACAAAGCGAGTGACCTGTTGTCTCAGTGGACCGAAGGTTATACCGGCTTAGTCGCCTACGCGGCAGATGCTTATACCGTCAGCCCGATGACAACGGATACCGCGACAATCGCAGCTCAGTTGCCCAACCTTAGCCCAGATCTGATGCCTTACCAAGGTGCCAATGCCGCGCGCGGTGTTACTCGTGCTATCGATCTATTAAAGAACGCCGGATTTGCTGCAGGTTCAATTATCTTAATTGCTGATGATCTTGACCAAGCCGAAGCGGATCAAATTGAAAGCCAGCTCGATAGCACCAGTTGGAAGCTAATTATCCTTGGTGTAGGTTCCCGCTCCGGCGCTCCAATTCCAGTCAACGATGGCGAGCTCCTTCAAACAGCCACCGGACAAACCGTGGTGGCTAAAAGTAATTTTAATCTGATGACGCAGTTAGCTAATGACGTATCCGGCACTTTTGCTCCTATTCAACTTGATAACAGCGATGTGACAACAATTGTTGATGCTGAAGCTTCAAGTTTACTTTCGATTTCTAAGGCAAAACAACACAAAGTCACAGAGCAAATGAACCATGGCTTTTGGTTAGTTCCTATCGTACTGATTGCTGCACTAGGTTTATTCCGTCGTGGGTTTATATTTATTGTCGCCTTTAGCCTTATGCCATTGCTACACCCTTCATCTGCTCAGGCATCACCCTGGCTCAATGACAATCAAGAAGCCAAACAGCTGTATGATTCAGAACAATACTCTGAAGCCGCAAATCAGTTTAGCGATCCCGAATGGCGCGCAGCTGCTCATTATCAAGCGGAAAATTATCAAGAAGCGATCGATGCACTCAACAGTATTCCAACACCAAATAATCGTCAGCAATACAACCTTGCCAACGCGTATGCAAAAAATGGCGACTTAGAGCAAGCCAAAGAGTTGTACCAGTCGATTCTGGAAAAAGAACCACAAAATGAAGACGCTCGTCATAATCTCGAGCAAGTTGAAAATGCCCTGAAACAGCAACAGCAACAGCAACAGCAACAGCAACAGCAAGACGATAAAAACGATGCTGATCAAAAGCAACAAGATCAGCAAAGCTCTTCTTCAAAAAATAGTGATAAGCAAAACAACGACAAGCAACAGGGGTCGAGTAGCCAACAGAAAGATTCGCAACCTCAGAATCAAAGCTCGGCACAAAATAAGCAGGATAAAGAGTCGAGCTCTTCAGCTAAACCAGAGCCAAAAGAGCGAAACAAAGACGAAGAAAATAAAGGCGATCAAGAGCAGAACAGCAGCGCGCAATCAGATCGCACTGATCAATCTATTTCACAAGCTGAAGAAAAGAACAAAACCGAACACGCAAAGCAGGCAGAAAACAATCAAGCTTCGGACCCAGAGCTACGAAAACTAGAGCAAGTAGAAAATGCACGCGATCCAAGCCGCTTATTACGAGCTCAATTGCTACTTCAAGCGCAACAACAAGAACCACCTAAGGACAATGGAAAATCATGGTAATGAATAATGTTAGTCATCAATTCAGATTAATATTGCTGGTCATCGTCAGCTTATTACTTAGCATGCCAAGTTTTGCTCAGGTATACGCGACGGTTTCAAAAAACCGTGTCACGCAAAATGAATTGTTCCGACTCACGATTGTTGCTGATTCCAAAGTTTCGAGTGATTTATTAGACCTTTCTAGCTTAGAATCCGACTTCGAAACCCTCGGCCGTCCTAGCTTTGGCACATCAATCAATATTATTAATGGCAAACGCAGCACTCGCAGTGAATGGAATATCAATATTGCAGCAAATAGAACAGGCATAATCACAATTCCTACACTCCATATTGGTAGCGAACAAACTCAGCCGATAGCCTTACAGGTGGTTAGTGATTCCGCTGCACCAAACAACCAAGATTTGGTCGAAATAAACACCCATTTCGATGATACAACTCTCTATCCGAATCAAAGTACGGTAATGCATGTCGAGCTGATTATTAAAGCGGACACACGACGGTTACAGAATCCTCAGATTACTCCCCCATCCACCAAGGGAATCCAATTGGAATCGGCGAGTGAACCAAATCAAAGCCAACAAATCATCAATGGCATTCAAAGCACCATCGTTACACAAGATTTCCGCATTACTGGATTAACGCCCGGTAGCTTTGACATTATTGAGCCGCAATTTGAAAGCCAACTTATCTACGAAGGGTATAATGGCGCAACACAAATGCTTGCTTTAAAAACCAAAGCTAAATCGTACCCAATAACTGTGTTAGAAAAACCTAACCAATACACAGGAGTATGGCTACCAACTTCGTACCTCAACTTAGAACAACAGTGGCAGGATGATTCCGGTAATCAACTGCTAGATGATATTACAAAAGTAAACGTTGGCGACCCAATCACTCGGCAGATAAAACTCACCGTTCGAGGCGTTTCTCAAGAGCAAATTCCTAACCTCACGGTCAATTATCCAGATTCATTACGGGTCTATGGTGAGAAACCTAGCTATCAGACTCTAGATAACGGTGATTTAGTCATGACGATGAAGCAAGTGCTGATCCCCAATACGAGTGGTGACATCTCCATTCCAGGTATCACTCTAAAATGGTGGGATACAAAAGTTAAGGCCGAACGAAAAAGCTTGTTAGCCAGCAAAGTGATACGAGTCTCACCCCAAACTCAAAGTGATATAACACCACTGCCAACCCCAACTCAAGCTCCTCAGACGAGTGTTGTTCACGTCGACAATGGTATATGGCCTTATCTTACCGCTCTCTTTGCGTTTTTATGGGTTGCGACATTAATTTGGATGAATCGAAATGGGTTGACTCGCTCAAACGCTGCGGCCTCTGATCCAGTACCTCAAGATGATGATTTTAAACAGCTCAACCAAGCTATTCATCAGAACGATGGATTTAAAGTAAACGTCTTAATCCAACGTTGGCTAGATGAATCGACACTCAGCGTCGCGGACAAACAAAGCGTTATCGAGGCAAAACAGACATGGCTCGCTCAGCAATACGCAAGCCAAACGCCAGAAGCAGATAACAAGGTAGTGTTCCTCTCACTCTTAACTCAGCTGAAAAAAAAGGCAAGAAAAAAAAATCAACAAACAAATGAGCCGTTAGCTAAGCTATAATTAATATGACTATCTATAAACACTAACACTTTGATTCAAAAGGGGCTAATTATCGTACCGTTGAACGTCTATCCTACCTTGCTTCTGGCATCGCTTATAAGCGCAAGTTCGCTAGCGCAAGTCGACCTTGTCAAAGTGGATAAATCGAAAAGACGTATGTACTTGATTGAGAATGGCACCACCATCAAAGAATATCGTATCGCATTAGGGAAGTCGCCTAAGGGACATAAACAACAGGAAGGCGATCAGAAGACACCTGAAGGACGTTATGTTTTAAATGGGATTAACCCAAATTCGATTTTTTACAAATCGATCCACATCGAGTATCCCAATCAGCAAGATATCCAAAACGCTCAACGGTTAGGAGTAAACTCCGGAGGCGATATCAAAATTCATGGCATTAAATCTACCTTCAAAGATGACCCTGCCTACATTCAAAGCTTCGATTGGACTAATGGTTGTATTGCCATTACCAATCAAGAAATGGATGAGTTTTTATCCCTAGTCGATAACGGCACACCTATCGATATTGAGTGGTAGACCATCAAAATAGTCGCCATCGCTACCAAATAATTAATAGCTGTCAAACCCTATTGTTGGTACTTTTCAATGTCGACGCCTTCCAATAGATAGCCGGTTTCACCAAGCTCGGAGCTAACACCATCAGTTCGCAATATTCCTGTTATCCATACAAGATCCCACAAACCGTTTGTCGGTGCCCCACCAGCATATTTTACATAGATTATTTGATTGGGTGGTGGCGGTGGAACATGAATACACGCCCCTAGAAACGGGACTAATAAAAATTCGGTCACCTTTGAGTCGTCGCCTTCTAGAGGTATGACAAAACCTGGGATTTTAATCTTTTTGCCATTCAGATCTTGACGGACAGTACCAACTAATAGTTGAGGTGGTGCATCACCGTCGTGATCGGCTAATGGGCGTTCATAAACAATGTTGCGTTCTTCTTCAGGGATAAGATCGAGCCACTCAATGTTTGTTGCGACCTCATCACTATTAATACTCGCTAGTACCGATGGTGAGCAGCAGAAGAACAAAAGTAAGAATGCAAATAAAGGAGCATGATTCTTATACATAACGGCCTTTCGCGTTAGATATGTGCTGTCTATCAGGGATAAATAGATGTGCACATAATCATGGCTATATCGTTGTTGTTAAAATAATTTCTCTGTTTTACTTATGAAATAAGACCGAAATATGACAACAATAAAATGTTCATCTATATGTCACAATAGATTCACGCAACTCCCTCGTAATAACCCTACTTAATAAAAGAGTACTTTGTGTTTTCAATTTAAAAACTAAGCGGAGAAGATCTGTGAAACTTAACCCTCTATTGTTAGCAAGTAGCGCTATGATCATGTGTATGAGCACTGGCGTAGCATATAGTTCATCGAAATTAGAAACACCTCAGGTGAACGACCAATGGTATCAGGACGCTCAAGCACAACTCGAATTAGCGAAGGCGAATAAGCCAATCGATAAGTCTGCGAAAAACGTTATTCTCTTTGTTGGTGATGGAATGAGTGTTGGCACCATTACCGCGGCTCGTATCTTTGAAGGACAGCGTAAAGGACTACTAGGTGAAGAGTATTCACTGGCTATGGAAAGTTTGCCAAGTGTTGCACTTTCAAAAACCTATAACACCAATGCACAGACACCAGACTCTGCGGGTACTGCGACCGCGATGGTTTCCGGTGTAAAAACCAAAGCAGGTGTTATTAGTATTGACGATAATGTCCAACGTGGTTTCTGTAATACAGCGAAAGGAAATGAAGTCGCCACTGCATGGGAAATAGCAGCAGAAAAAGGGCTGTCTGTTGGGGTAGTATCAACTGCGCGCATCACTCACGCTACGCCAGCAACAACCTACGCTCACAGCGCCGATCGCAACTGGGAAAATGATGGTTCGATGCCTAATATCGCTAAAAACCAAGGCTGTGTCGATATCGCTCAACAACTAATAAACTTCGACAAAGGTAACGGTCTACAAGTTGTTTTCGGTGGAGGTCGCCGTGAGTTCCTACCTAAAACAGTTACCGACCCAGAAGGAAAAGCTGGCAAACGTAAAGATGGACGCAATCTTATAGCCGAATGGGAAGCGAAATACCCAGAAGGTAAATACGTATGGGATCAAGCAGGATTCGATAAGCTCGATAAAAACACAAAACGCGCATTTGGTTTATTTGAAAGTAGTCATATGAAATACGAAGCCGATCGTGAAAATGAGCCATCACTTGCTGAAATGACATCGAAAGCAGTCGATATTCTTAGCAACAACCAAGATGGCTACATCCTTATGGTTGAAGCTGGACGTATTGACCACGCTCACCATGCAACTAACGCGGCACGTGCACTTTCCGATACGATTGCCTTTGATAATGCGATAAAAACCGCATTAGATAAAACCAACCCCGAAGAGACATTAATCATTGTTACGGCCGATCACGCTCATACCTTTATAATGAACGGCTACTCTGAACGCGGTAACCCTATCTTAGGTTTAGCGAAGCAAGGCGGTAAATATAAAAAAGATGACTTTGGAAAACGCTATACCACTGTTGGTTACGGAAACGGTGAAAATGCCTTTAATGGGGCTCGCTCTAACCCAACAGAAGAAGAAGTTCTTGCATTAGATTACAAGCAACAAGCTCTTATTAAATTTTCATCTGAAACCCATTCTGGGGAAGATGTCGCTATATTTGCCAAAGGCCCACAAGCCTATCTGTTCCAGGGTGCAGTTGAACAAAACTACATCTTTCATGTCATCAACGAAGCACTTGGTCTAGCTAAGTAATGACCGTTTTCTTTTACTAATACTCTAAAAAACGCTAGACATATTCGGTCTAGCGTTCTTATTTAAAATATTCGTCGACGTACTAACTAATCTATCGATTCTAACTGAGCATACGCATTACGAAGCCAAACTTTCATGCGCTGACGCTCGGCAATATTCATTAAACTACGATCATTTGCAACCGCCCAGAAACTGCTGTTATTAAAATCAATCTTCTGGGTTAATTTGGTTTGGAGCTTAGGAAGCTCAATAATGGCTGCATCATTTTCTTTCGCTAACTGATAAGCGGATGATTTTTTAAAACGCGAGAAATCACTACCTCGACCGTAATTCTGAACAACAACAAACGCAACACCTGACTCTTTATAGCGCTGGACGACACTCGTTAAAAGCGCAACCGAATCGGCCCCATCATCCATCACATGCCACCAATACGTTTGATAGCCCATTTCATCAAGAAGTCCAAAAACATCCGTTTCTTCGATCCATTTTCCCACTGGTTGAGCCGTTTGAGCGGCCAAATCAATAATTAAATCACGATCGGGGTTCTCTTCAACAGCCGCCAACAACCCATCTAAACTATCATCGTCGCCCACAATGATTGAAGACGCAAAATCTTGGTAAAAACGGGAAAAAGTTCCGTGTGAAGAGTCGCAATCAAAACCTAAGAAGCTGTATTCATGATCAATATAAAATTGCGCTAACAGCCGAGCGGTCATTGACTTACCAACACCACCTTTCTCTCCACCAATAAAATGTACTTTAGCCATCGTAGTTTCCTTTCTACTATTCGTTGATAATGCGATACTTACACCAATATATTTACTTTTATACCGCCGCTTTACAATACATTACGCAAATAATAAATCGATATGAAAAGCAAAAGATAAGATATTCATTACGCTGTTATTAAAAACCTCTGTTCCAACCATGCACAAGCCTCTTCAATTTGATAATCTAGCATTTGCCCTATAAAAACAGGATTTATCTCCTACCTTACACGAATAATAAAAAACAAAATCTACAATAAAAAAGAAACTCAAGGACCCAACAATGCACAATAAAAAATATGTGGTTGCTCTTGATCAAGGAACAACGAGCTCGCGCACTATTATTCTCGATCACAACGCCAATATCGTGAGCGCTTCGCAACGAGAATTCACTCAAATTTATCCAAAGCCGGGCTGGGTAGAACATGATCCGATGGAGCTTTATGCAACTCAAAGCTCTACGCTAACTGAAACCCTTGCCCAATCCAGTATCACCAGTGATCAAATTGCGGCGATAGGCATTACAAACCAACGTGAAACCGCCATTGTGTGGAATAAAAACACTGGCAAGCCGGTTTACAACGCCATTGTGTGGCAATGTCGCCGAACTGCTGATATATGTGATGAACTCCGCGAAAAAGGCCTAGAAGAGTATATCCGAGAAACTACAGGCTTAGTCCTTGACCCTTATTTCTCTGGCACCAAAGTAAAATGGATTTTAGATAACGTTGAAGGTGCTCGTGAAGCGGCGAACAAGGGCGAGCTACTATTCGGAACCGTTGACACTTGGTTAATCTGGAAAATGACCCAAGGCCGTGTTCATGTCACCGATTACACCAATGCTTCACGCACCATGCTATTTAATATCAACAATTTATGTTGGGATAAAACAATGCTAGAAGAGCTTGGTATTCCTGAAAACATGATGCCTGACGTTAAATGTTCATCCGAAGTATATGGAATGACCAATATTGGTGGTAAAGGTGGAACTCGAATCCCTATTGCAGGCATCGCGGGAGACCAACAAGCGGCCCTATTTGGCCAAATGTGTGTTGAAGCAGGACAAGCTAAAAATACTTACGGGACGGGTTGCTTCTTGTTGATGAACACAGGAAAGGAAAAAGTGACGTCAACACACGGACTGTTAACCACCATCGCATGTGGTCCTAAAGGCGAACCTTCTTACGCATTAGAAGGCGCGGTATTTATGGCTGGCGCTTCCATTCAGTGGTTACGCGACGAAATGAAATTAATTGCCGACGCCGAAGATTCCGAATATCACGCTAACAAAGTCTCGACTTCAAATGGCGTGTATGTTGTTCCAGCATTTGCAGGCCTTGGCGCCCCATACTGGGATGCTCATGCCCGAGGAACTATCGTTGGTCTGACTCGAGGAGCAAACTCCAACCATATCATTCGTGCCACCTTGGAAGGGATTGCTTACCAAACACGAGATGTATTAGATGCAATGCAAGCCGATTCTGGAATAAAATTAGCCAATTTACGCGTCGACGGTGGTGCGGTTGCCAACAACTTTTTGATGCAATTTCAAGCTGATGTATTGGATACAGAAGTACACCGCCCAGATGTCACCGAAGTCACGGCTCTTGGGGCTGCGTATCTTGCAGGTCTTGCTGTGGATTACTGGTCAAGCATCGACGAAGTAAAAGACAAAGCAACTCTCAATCGTGTATTTATGCCACACGAAGATGAAGAGAAACGTAATCGACGCTACAAGGGTTGGAAACGAGCTGTGCGCTGTGCTCAAGCATGGTCAGAATTACGCGATGAAGATGATGAATAAGTCACTTACGTTCAAGTAACACAAAATAGAGCACTTTTAGACAATAGTGTTTTCCTATATTGGAAAGCATTATTGTTCATTAACACTTGATATACTATTGGTCACACCACCATGTCGCCATTGCAGGAGAAATAGGTTGAAGCAACTCCCACGACATCAACAGATTATTGAAATAGTCCAAAAGCAGGGTTACGTAAGCACAGAAGAGCTAGTCGAGAAATTTGAGGTGAGTCCGCAGACGATTCGCCGTGATCTCAATGAGTTGGCGGACAGTAACCACATTCGCCGTTATCACGGTGGCGCAACAATGCCCCTGAGCTCTGAAAATGCCTCATACAGCTCTAGAAAATCGCACAACTTTAGTGAAAAAGATCTGATCGCCGAACAGCTAGTAAAACATATCCCCAATGGTGCGACATTATTTATTGATATAGGGACCACTCCTGAAGCTGTGGCACACGCACTCAATAAAAATCATCAACAATTACGAGTTGTCACCAACAATATTAACGTTGCCTCTATTCTTCTATCTAACCCAGAAATCCGACTGATTTTAGCCGGTGGAGAAGTCAGAAATAAAGATGGCGGCATTATGGGCGAAGCTACATTAGACTTTATTCAACAATTCCGTTTAGATTTCGGCATTCTAGGCATTAGTGGTATCGACTTAGACGGATCGCTTCTCGATTTTGACTATCACGAAGTAAGAGTTAAACAAGCAATCATAGAGAATAGCCGCAGTGTATTTCTCGCTGTCGATCATTCTAAATTTGGACGTAATGCGATGGTCAAACTTGGTGGTATTACTCAGATGCATACAGTGTTCACTGACAAACGCCCACCTGAAGAGATTTGTACCCTACTTCAAGATAATGGGGTAAATCTGGATATTGCACAAGAACAAGGTCAATAGACTTACTTTTTATACGTACATTTCCGAACAATAAGTAGAGGATCAATGTTCATTCAAACATAAACGCTCATGAACGAAAATAATGAGTGCATAAAAATGAAAACTAATTTATTATTATTCGAACCTAATCGTTCGTTTGCTCATTATATGTAAGGCTCATTAGATGGAACCAATAAAAACCGAAAACACTCTTCTCGATCTCATCATTATCGGTGGTGGCATTAACGGAGCAGGCATCGCCTCTGACGCTGCAGGTCGAGGATTATCTGTTGGCCTATACGAAGCAAAAGATTTTGCTTCGGCCACCTCTTCTGCCAGTTCAAAGTTAATTCACGGCGGATTACGATATTTAGAGCACTACGAATTTCGATTGGTATCAGAAGCCCTAGCTGAGCGAGAAGTTCTCCTAAGAAAAGCACCGCACATCGCTATTCCTATGCGTTTTCGTTTGCCTCATCGTCCTTACTTACGCCCAGCATGGATGATTCGTTGTGGCCTATTCCTCTATGATACGCTGGGTAAACGCACTACACTCCCTGCAAGCCACGGCATCGACCTCTCTAAATCGGGTTTACTCAAAGAAGAGATGAAACGAGGTTTTGAATATTCAGATTGCTGGGTAGATGACGCTCGTTTAACCTTACTCAATGCCCTATCAGCACAACAAAATGGCGCAGAAGTCGCCAACTACTGCAAAGTTGAAAAGGCTACTCAAGAAAATGGGATTTGGACAGTCACGATACATGATGAAATAAATGACCGTCGTTTCGAACGTCAAGCGAAAGCATTAGTCAACGCTGCAGGCCCATGGGTTAAACAGTTCTTTGATGATGGATTGCAACGTAAATCACCAAGAAATATCCGCCTCATTACAGGCTCACATATCGTCGTTCCTAAAATTCACGATGAAGAACAAGCCTATATTCTGCAAAATAAAGATAATCGAATCGTATTCGTTATTCCTTATCTGGATGACTTTTCAATCATAGGCACAACCGACGTTGAATATAAAGGTGACCCACGTGACGTTGCTATTTCCCCAGCGGAAATTGACTACCTTATCGACATCGTAAATCAACACTTTGTTAAACCATTAAGTCGTGATGATGTCGTCTGGACATACAGTGGCGTGCGCCCACTATGCGATGATGAGTCTGATTCTCCACAAGCCATCACTCGCGACTACACCTTAGATTTACAACATGAGAACAATGAAGCGCCATTATTATCAATCTTTGGTGGCAAGCTCACGACTTATCGCAAACTTGGTGAAGCTGCAATGGAGAAGCTTGGTGCATTCTTCCCTGAAATGGGTCGACCATGGACTGCAAATGCACCTCTTCCCGGTGGTAACTTTAGTTGCAGTCGTGAAAAGCTCGCCTCCACATTTGCACAAAAATATTCTTGGATTGATGACAAACTGGCCAAACGTTATGTCACCCAATTTGGCAACCAGACTCATCAGCTACTTGCGGAAGTCACCAATGAAGCTGACATGGGACAACGCTTTGCAGAAGGTGTTTATCAGATTGAATTGGACTACCTCATCAATTACGAATTGGCTAAAAATGGGGAAGATGTACTTTGGCGACGCACTAAGCTCGGACTCTATTTGACTAAAGAAGAGCAACAAGCGGTGACTGACTATATTTCTTCTAATATTTAACCGCCCATAGAGTATAGTGATTTGTTTAAATGGCTTAGTTGAACACTAAGCCATTTTTATTCCTCTCAATAAAATACAGAAATAGAACCCCTTCCAATATGAAACTCTTTACTCATTAAGCAATCGGAGTAGAATTAGCCGTTATTCGAAACCCCTCATCGTTTTTATAGGCTCACTATGTTTGCACTTTATGATTCATACCGTGCAGGACTATTCCACTCTCGCCACTGGTTACGCAATATTATTTCAGGTGTTATCGTTGGTGTTGTAGCCCTACCACTCGCCATGGCATTTGCTATTGCTTCCGGCGTCAAACCAGAACAAGGTATCTACACTTCCATTATCGCCGCGATTGTCGTGTCATTATTTGGTGGATCGCGAATTCAAATAGCCGGTCCCACTGGCGCATTTATCGTAATTCTTGCTGGTATTGTCCAACAATATGGGATCTCAGGATTACAAATCGCGACCATGATGGCCGGCGTGATATTACTCATTTTAGGCTTAACCAAACTAGGCAACATTATCCACTTTATCCCCGACCCTGTGATCGTGGGCTTTACCAGTGGTATTGGCGTTATTATTTGGGTTGGGCAGTGGCGTGAATTCTTTGGGTTGCCAGAAATTCACAGTGAGTATTTCCACCAGAAATTATGGTTGTTAATCAAAGCGATACCACAGTTCGATTTAACCACCACCACTTTAGCGCTGTTCTCTTTAGGACTCGTGATTTTCATACCTAAAATTCCTAGGTTATCTAAAGTACCAGGCCCGCTCGTTGCGCTCGTTGCGGTTGCTGGATTACATTCGATGTTTCACTTTGAGGGTGTACGCACTATTGGTACCGCTTTTGGCGGCATACCTCAAGGTCTACCAGAGTTTAACCTCCCTCAAATAGAGTTCACTCAAATGGTTCAGCTTATTGGTCCAGCCTTTGCAATCGCAATGCTTGGCGCGATTGAATCATTACTTTCCGCGGTTGTAGCCGACGGAATGGCCGGAACAAAGCACAACTCCAACCAAGAGCTTATTGGCCAAGGGTTAGCAAACATGATCACCCCATTATTTGGCGGAATTGCTGCGACTGGGGCAATAGCCAGAACGGCCACCAATATTCGAAACGGTGGCAATAGCCCACTGTCAGGGATCGTTCATTCCATCACTTTGCTTTTAATTATCCTACTTCTTGCACCATTAGCCGTGAACATTCCACTCGCTACTTTAAGTGCGATCCTGTTTATGGTGGCATGGAACATGAGTGAGGCTCCGCACTTTATTAAATTGGTCAAGCGCGCACCCACAGCAGATGTCGTCATTCTTCTCATCACGTTTTCGTTAACGGTGTTCGCAGACTTAGTTGTTGCCGTCAATATCGGCGTCATTATCGCCATATTCCACTTCCTGAAAAGAATGGCAATGAGTGTAGAAGTAAAGCCAAGTGATACCGACGAGTTAAGTCCTGAATTAGCCAAATACGGCTTTGATATCCTTCCAAGAGAGCTTGCTGTCTACGCGCTTGATGGCCCATTTTTCTTTGCTGCTGCTGAAGCTTTTGAACGAGTTATGAATAGTATTCAAGACGAGCCCAAAACCCTCATTCTTCGCCTCAAGTGGGTACCATTTATGGATATTACCGCGATTCAATCCCTAGAAGAGATTATCGAAAATTTCAAAACAAAGCAGATCCAAGTAGTGATATGCGGTGCAAATGCTAGAGTCGAGAACAAACTTATTCGAGCAGGGGTAATCGATCTAATCGGACAGAATCACTTTTTTCCAACGTTCGATATAGCATTGGAAAAAAGCCTAGTGGAGCTGAAACTAACTAAAGAACCCATACTTTAGGTCTCATTTAACTGACAAATCGTTCCTATTTTCAATAAGTAATAGAAACGATGAAATTAAGAAACAAACACGTTTAGCCTTGGCTAATGTAGCTTTGATTATGGAGAAGTGTTTTGCGACCAAAATGGATGACAGGTTTACGGTAAACTTACATATATAAGTAATTACTCATATTTAATAACATAACTCTGACTTAAGGCGCATTAATGCTAATTTTCTTTCACTACCTTCACCTAGCCCTGACTTTTCTTCGTAGTGATATTACTCACAGTTGACCATGAAAATTAAGTTTCGCTGCATAATAGCGCCACTTAGAATTTCAACCACATTTTTGTGTTCAACGTCATTTAAAGGACAGTATGATGAAAAAATCAATTTTTGCATTAAGCACGCTTTCTCTAATTCTTATGGGCTGTGACAGCGCAGACAAAGCAGCAGACGTTCAATCTAACGTTGATAAAGCCGCTGAAGCCGTAATTTCTGCAACAACAGAAGCAGCAGAAGCTGTAACTGACACAGTAGAAGCAACTGCCGAAGCAGCTTCTGAAGCAGTTGATACTGCAAAAGACGCAATGAGCGATACTGCTGATGCAGCGACAGACGCTGCTTCTGATGCCGTTGATTCAGCAAAAGACGCAATGAGCGACACGGCTGATGCAGCGACAGACACAGCTTCTGATGCCGTTGATTCAGCAAAAGACGCAATGAGCGACACTGCTGATGCAGCGACAGACACAGCTTCTGGTGCCGTTGATTCAGCAAAAGATGCAATGAGCGACACTGCTGATGCAGCGACAGACACAGCTTCTGATGCCGTTGATTCAGCAAAAGACGCAATGACTGACTCAGCTGATGCAGCAAAGGACTCAGCGACTGATGCAGCAACAAATGCAGTTGATGCAGCTAAAGCAAAATTGAACTAATACTGTAATTTCTCGCTAGATTACTCAAGAAGCCCCTAATTAGGGGCTTCTTCTATTTCTTTCACTTGATCGGATCGAGAACCCAATTAGAGACTTTTAAGGGGGAGCACGCTATTATTCTCATGTACTAACGTCTCCTTTAATTCCTAAGAGTTCACCATGACTAAACAGCAGCTTGAGAGCTACTTTCACCCATTTGGCCCTGCATTTACCCTAGCTGAACGCCCTAAAAAATTTACTTACCCATTTTGCTACCAACCACATCCTCTTTGTATTGAAGCGGCGACATTGTTGCAAGACAAGCTTCAATCGGGCTCGTTATGGCAAACCCATCGCTCGTTCTATGAAAGTGGTGAACCTGTTGGAAAAATGTTTGGGGTAATGGTGGTTGAAACAGAATCGGGAGAACTAGGATATTTAGCAGCCTTTTCTGGCAAACTTGCGGACTCAAATCATCACGAAGGGTTTGTTCCTCCGGTCTATGACATTCTTAATCAAGATAATATCTTTGTTGATGAATCTTCACAAATCAATGTTCTCAACCAAAAAATAAGCATCCTTGAAGCCTCTGAACACTATGCCGTATTACAACAGAAAGTCGAAGGTATAATCAGTGAAGCCAAAGGTGCTATCGAGAAACTGCAGCAGGATATCCGTACTGCACGAGCCCAAAGAAAGCAGCAGCGCTCTATTATAGAATCGGCGGTTAAATCAAATGATGGTCATACAACTCTAAACACACTTGCTCAACAGAGTATTAATGAAAAACGAGAGTTAAAGCAAACCAAGCAGCGATACAGCAACTTAGTTGCACAAGCTCAATGTGAATTAGATGACTATCAAAACAGAATCTTAACACTCAAAAATGAACGAAAAACACGTTCAAATGCTCTACAGCACACTTTGTTTTCAAATTATCAATTTCTGAATGCCAAACGACAGCCAGCTATATTAGTCGACTTGTTTAAAGACACCCTAACGCCAACCCCACCAGCGGGGTCCGGAGAGTGTGCCGCGCCTAAATTGCTTCAGTTTGCCTACGAGCATCAGTTTCGCCCAATTGCCATGGCCGAGTTCTGGTGGGGTGACTCCCCTAAATCAGAGATTCGCAGACACGGTAAGTACTACCCATCATGCAACAGTAAATGCTTACCTATTTTAACTCATATGTTAGAAGGTCTTGATGTTGAACCCAACCCATTGCTAAGCAATCACACAGTGACGAAAGATATCGATATTATTTATCAGGACGATGCGATAGTGGTAATAAACAAACCTCAAGAAATGCTATCGGTCCCAGGTGTACACATCAAAGACTCGGCATTTACTCGCTTAGAATCTATACTCGGCGAAAGAGAACAAGGACCATATGTAGTTCATCGCTTAGACATGTCTACGTCGGGCTTGTTGGTATTTGCATTAACTCGACGGGCAAATAAAAGCCTACAGAAACAATTTATCACCCGACATGTTGAAAAACGCTATATCGCTCTCGTGGAAGGAATCATAGAGCATGACCATGGAGAAATCTCACTCCCTTTAGCGGCGGATATTAATGATAAACCGCGCCAATTGGTTTGCGAGAAACGAGGAAAAGCCGCTCACACAACATGGCAAGTGATTGCTCGAAAGAGTGACCAAACATTACTCTACCTTTATCCGCATACAGGTAGAACACATCAGCTGAGAGTTCACTGTTCACACCCTCTAGGTCTTAACTTTCCGATTGTCGGGGATGATTTATACGGTGATAGAAAGGATCGCCTCCACTTACACGCCGAGCAATTGAGCTTTGATCACCCTTACACAAAGGCAAGAGTTACGTTCGACGTTCCCTGCCAGTTTACCGAGCTTCCAACTAGCGACTAACGGTTAGTCGGTTTTTGTTGTCTCGATTACCAATAATATCTTTGTCGCTATGCTCTCTATGAGACTTGGATAAACGGTCATAGAGCAACACATTTACCGAAGCGGCGAGGTTCATACAGCCTGTTGTGGGTACATAAACAACGTCATCAGCTTGATCAACTATCGATTGAGGAAGTGAACCATCTTCAGGCCCAAAGATATAAATGGCCTGCTCGGGATGTTGAAATTCTGGTAGTGCTGTTGCCCCTACTGCCAATTCTACGCACACAATTTTCGTATTTGCGTCCAGACCTGAAGTAAGATCGTCTACTCCCATCAGTTCGACCGTTTTCTTGGCATTATGTGTGTCAGTGTGAAATTTGGCAGCTCGTTCATAGCGACGACCACTATAACGAACTTGGTCTGCTTGATAGCATCCTGCCGCACGAATTACCGCACCAACATTTGTCGGGCTTTTGGGATTATACAATCCAATTATTACCATTTTTCTCTTCATCATATTGAATTTTCTAGAAGTATACGGGAAGTCACTTAATGGCCTCAATACTAAGCTCAAAAAGCCTACAGAAAAGAGCGAAAATAATGAGTAATTTTTCCACATAAACTCGGCAACCGAGCAAAATCTATATTACGCTTAATATACGCAACCAAACCTCTTTAGGCTTATATGCTGAACTACAATGACCAAAAATTACTCCTAAGAATAAAGTATGCACCAGTCGTAGTGGTGGGTATTTTTATGATCATTATTAATGTCATTGTATTTAACAATAACCGCATTGAGAGCAACGAACGCCTAAATGCACTACATCAGAATGCCATTATTCAACAGAAAGAAACGGTCCGCTTAGAAGTTGAACGTGTTGTTAGACACCTCAATGCTGTGCAAAAAAACACTCGAGAAAAGCTAAAACAACAAGCAAAACAACGAGTCAACGAAGCCTACGCCACCGCCCTCAATATTTACAATAACAACTTCGATAAACCCAAAGATGAAGTGGCAAAATTGATCAAAGATGCACTTCGACCGATTCGATTTTTTGAAGGTAGAGGTTATTTCTTTATTTTCCAAATGGATGGAGAAAACGTTCTTCACAGTTTACGCCCTCAAATTGAAGGCAGCATGCAATGGAATGCTCAAGATATCCGAGGAACATACATCTTACGAGAGCATATCGCTCTCATTAGAGAACGCGGTGGAGAAGCATTCTATCAATGGTGGTACCCCAAAACGGGAGAACCAAAAGGGAAAGAGTTCGAAAAGATTGGATATGGTAAATATTTCGCGCCGTATGATTGGTTCATAGGAACTGGCGAGTACCTTGATGACGTCAAAGGTGACGTACAACGAGAAATGCTCGATTGGGTAGAAAGTTATCACTACGGCGACGACGGGTATATATTTGTGTTTGATAAAGATGCAAAGATCATAGCTCATCCCGATCCGACATTGATTTCACGAACAGGAGGCCCATCCGTCAACGCCTCAATCAAAACTCTTTTAAATCAATACAAACAAGACTCTGGATTCATTAAATATGACTCACCATACATGCCTGGCTCTGAAGATGGTGGCGGCCTTAAGACCAGTTATGTAAAAAAAATCGACAACTGGGATTGGCTCGTCGGTACAGGATTTTATCTCAACAAGTTTGAAGAGTACGTTAATTCACAGCGAGTGATACTGGAATCCAGCCTGAAAAAACAGACAACAAATATTGTTTTGTTAAGTTCATTGTTCACAGCACTCACCATGTTTGCTTCGCTGTTTGTCGGGCGTAATATCGCCAATCGTTTTTCAAATTACCAAAAACAAATCAATCATGATTATACCGAACTCGAGAAAACCAAAAACTCATTGGAGTATCTGGCTCTTCACGATTCGTTAACGCAGCTTCCCAACAGAGTTTCTTTGCAATCGACGATATCAAAACGTATTGCTGAAGATTCTACAAATCAAAACCACCTTGCCATTGCTTTTATAGACTTAAATAGCTTCAAAAAAATCAATGACTTATACGGTCACAGTGCGGGAGATAAGCTGCTATCTATATTAAGTAGAAAATTTGAGATCCTGTTGGATCCGCATGATACCGTTGGACGTTTTGGTGGCGATGAATTTGTTTTTTGTTTTGGTGGCATTAGAGATCTGAAGGTACTTGAAAATAAAGTCGAGCAAATCCTTTGTGCATTTGAGGATCACTTTGTCATTGAGGGAAAAATTATTACCAGTAGCTGTACTATTGGGGTAAGTGTTTTTCCAAACGATGGCAACGACACAGACACATTGATCCGCAAAGCAGATATCGCGCTTCATACCTCAAAATCTGAACAAAGAGGTCAAATACGCTACTACGACTATAAAGTCGATTCTGAAGTTGAACTCAATTACGCTATCGAAGAGCACCTAAAAAAAGCACTTCGTCGTGATGAAATCAGCGTTATGTACCAACCTCAGATTGAAGTAACATCAGAAAAAATGGTGGGACTTGAAGCTTTAGCACGCTGGTATAGTCCGCAACTGGGGCAAATTCCACCCGATAAGTTTATTCATATTGCTGAAGAAACAGGTCTAATCGAAGAGATCGGGTTATGGATTTTCCGAACCTCTTGCCAAGACATAATTACAATTTCTCCAAATGGTAAAGACGCGCTTAATATATCAATCAACATTTCGCCCAAACAGTTGATCGACGAAGACTTGCCACACAAACTACAGACAATTTCCCAGCAGGTTGGTATAGACATTCCGCGTATTACCTTAGAAATCACTGAAAATATTTTGCTTGATGACATCGAGAGAGTCACGCCAATTTTACATCAATTCAGGACTATTGGATTTGGTTTATCGTTAGATGATTTTGGTACTGGTTACTCGTCACTAAGCTATCTCAATTTGCTCCCTATAACTGAAATAAAAATTGATCGCTGTTTTGTCGACAAACTACTCAGTACTAGGCAAAGTAAAACTTTGGTGAAATCCATTATCGCAATTGGTCAATCATGTGATATGGAAGTCGTTGCTGAAGGTGTAGAAACAATAGAGCAATTTGAGGCATTAAAGGAATATGGATGTCAGATGGTTCAAGGTTATTATTTTGACCGCCCATTAAGATTACTTGAGCTATCAGAGCGAATCGCCAATAGCAACGACTCTCAACGCCATGCTTAATTGATTCATAAATGTCTCTCATTTTACAACCAATTCGATATACTTCTGAGAATGATTCCATGGCCATATAAAAAGGTTGAATTCAATGAAGCGTTTGATTCTCGTTACGTCCCCTCCTGCAAGTGGAAAAACATACATTTCCAAACAATTAGCGACCGCACTGCGTCATGTTGTCTATCTTGATAAAGACACCTTGATCACCCTATCTCATCAAATATTCAAGGTGGCTAATGCAGAAGTAAATCGAAGCTCCGATTTCTTTGAACAAAACATTCGTAACTCGGAATACGATGCTATTATAGCACTGGCAATGGAAGCACTAGAATATGAAGATACCGTACTAATAAACGCTCCCTTCTCACGAGAGATCCGCGATATCCAGTTTATCAACAACCTTAAGCAACAACTCAGTGAAAAAGGGGCTGTTTTATCGATCGTTTGGGTGATCACTGATATTGATGTGGTCAAATCGAGAATGATTGCTCGCAACTCCCCTCGCGATACCTGGAAACTCGAAAACTGGAACGAATATATCCAAGGTGTAAACTTTAAAATTCCATCCAGTTTAGATGACCCCAATATTGCAGATGATTTACTCTTATTCCATAACTCCAATGACCAAGAGTTCCGCGAATCCATGGCATCGATTCTATCCATCTTAGAACCATAAAATAGTTTCATCGATATCAAACGAAAGCATCAAGCAAGAAGCCCTATTCGCACTTGATGCATTCCCAAACCACATAGTTGCCTGATCCCTTTTCTTCATACATTTTATTGCAAACTAACCTTTGTCACGTTCTAATCAAACACCAGTTACATTTTTGCTCTAGATAGCATACTTGCTGCAATCATTTTGGTACTATGTGCCCCATTAACAACACATAGAATTAAGTCCATGGAATTAGATAAAATAGAAGATATTATTGAGGATATTCGCCTCGGAAAAATGGTTATCCTAATGGATGATGAAGACCGCGAGAATGAAGGAGATATCCTCGTTGCTGGAGAAAAGATAACGCCAGAATTCATCAACTTTATGGCAACAGAAGGACGTGGTCTGATTTGCTTAACCATCACAGAAGAGCGAGCTAAGCAGCTTGATCTAGGCCCAATGGTTAAGAACAACACTGAAAGCTTTGGTACAAACTTTACCGTTTCAATTGAAGCGGCTGAGGGAGTGACCACAGGGATATCAGCAGCCGACCGCGCTCAAACCATCTCCGCTGCAATATCTTCAACTGCAACTGCTGCAGATATTGTTTCTCCTGGACATATTTTCCCGATAATCGCTCGTGACGGGGGCGTATTGGTTCGTGCCGGTCATACCGAAGCTGGTTGTGACTTAGCAAAATTAGCAGGGCTTGAACCTTCTTGTGCGATTGTTGAAATTCTAAACCCAGATGGCACTATGGCTCGTCGTCCACAACTCGAAGTGTTTGCAAAGAAACATGGAATAAAACTTGGCACCATTGAAGAGCTGATTAAACACCGCTTAGAGACAGAATCTATCGTGAGTCGAGTAGAAGAAAAACAACTCGAAACCGAATTCGGACTTTTTGACGTTGTTACCTATCAAGATTCGATCGATCAGTGCTTTCACTATGCCATGATTAAGCCCGGCACTGAAATTTCGAAATCGAGTCCCACACTCGTACGAGTGCACACGCAAAATACGTTAACAGACCTCTTTCAAGTAAAAAATAATGGTTGGTCGATGAGTGATGCGATGGCCAAGATTTCTGAGGAAGGCGGTGTATTCGTGATGATCGGCAAATCAGAGACAACACCGGGTCAAAATTTGCTTTCCAACACTCCAAACGCCCCTTCTCAATCTCGTTCCCAGGAAATAGGAATTGGCTCTCAAATTTTGCATGACTTAGGTGTCGGACAGATGAGACTCATTTCTTCATCCACCACCAAGTATCATTCATTGGGTGGCTTTGACTTAGAAGTGGTAGAATACGTAAACCAATAAGCGTATTATGTATTTAGCTCGGGTTTGTTCATGATTAAAGAATGAATCCGAGTAATCTCAGTTGTCATACAATGCAACGACGCGCCAACTCTTGCCAACACATTAGTATTCACTTGTTATATGTTCATTTGATTAAATAGATAACAGGGTTTACATAATTTAACTCTACATGTAACCAAAATGGTATCAATGGCACGCTGGTTGAATCTTTCTCACTGAACACCATTGATGGCAACATCAAACTAAAACCTATTCTTCATTTCTTTGACCAAGGAATTGATTATGAGACTGTTCATTGCGTTTATCGTTTTAATGAGCGTAAGCTCTGGTTGCTTTGCCTCATCTGAAAACACGCCTAACCTCACCCACACTGCTATTGGTATCACTTGCGTCGTCATATTTGTCCTGTCCTACTTAGTCGTAATGCTGGAAGAGAAACTAAAACTCAGAAAGTCTAAGCCAGTACTGTTTGCCGCTGGAATCATTTGGGCATTAATCGGCTATCAGTTTTCCCAAATCGGCCAATCTGAACTCGCTCAAGAAGCTCTAGAGCATAATTTTCTCGAATATTGCGAATTGTTTTTATTTCTCTTAGTCGCGATGACTTACATTAGCGCTATGGAAGAGCGTCGTCTATTTGATGCCCTAAAGTCTTGGATGATTAGCAAAGGATTTGAGTATAAAACGTTATTTTGGATCACCGGGATATTAGCTTTTGTTATCAGTCCGATCGCCGACAACCTAACCACCGCACTCATCATGTGTGCGGTAGTGTTAAAAGTCGCGGAAAACAACAAAAAGTTTATTACGCTCTGTTGTATCAATATCGTTGTAGGAGCAAATGCGGGTGGGGCGTTTAGTCCCTTCGGTGATATTACGACGCTTATGGTTTGGCAAACAGCGAAAGTATCGTTTACTCAATTTTTCGATCTCGTGATCCCTTCAATCGTCAACTATATCGTTCCTGCTCTGATCATGGCGTTTTTTATTCCTAAAGGTAAGCCGGATTTAATTCACGAAGAAGTTGAGACTAAACGGGGCGCAAAACGTATCGTAATGTTATTCGTACTCACAATATCAACGGCAGTATTCTTCCATGTAGCATTTGATTTTCCACCTGTCATCGGCATGATGCTCGGGCTTGCGTATCTCCAACTATTCGGATTTTATTTACGTAAAACCATGGCCTTCCATGTCGCGAGAAAAATTGAAATCGCCAAGGCCAGCAATGATGCTAAATCACTAGAGCGATATCAAAATGCAATTCCATTTGATGTATTCCAACGAGTGTCACAGGCTGAATGGGATACATTGCTCTTCTTTTATGGAATTGTAATGAGTGTAGGCGGCTTAAGTCTACTCGGTTATCTCAACATGGTTTCATTGACCATGTATACAGAGTGGGACCCAATGTGGGCCAATATATCAGTTGGGTTACTTTCAGCTATTGTAGATAACATTCCGGTCATGTATGCGGTGCTGACTATGAACCCAGACATGAGTTTAGGTCATTGGCTGCTAGTAACACTTACAGCAGGAGTCGGCGGAAGTTTGTTGTCGATTGGATCAGCTGCTGGAGTGGCGTTAATGGGCGCTTCAAAAGGGAACTATACATTTATGGGGCATCTAAAATGGAGCCCAGTGATTTTACTTGGTTACATCGCAAGTATTGCGGCTCATATGCTGATTAATCAATCACTGTTTCTCTGATAGGCTCTCTTCATCAATAACCCACTTTTGATAAGAGCCTAGTACTTGGACTGGATTCATAGCATTGATGGTTGTCAATGCTTCTGACACATTGTTATCTTGAAGGCTGCCATCAAAATCAATGAAAAAATGATATTTACCAAATTCCTTTCGAGTAGGTCGCGAAATAATAGAAGATAGATTAATTGAACGCAGAGAGAACTCATTCAAAACATCACCAAGAAGCCCAGGGTAATCATTTCCTTCTAACACAATAATACTTGTTTTAAAGGTGGAAGCTAAAGTCTGAGTTACTGAGTTATCGCCATTACGAGACAACACCAAAAACCGAGTCTGGTTCTCTTGATAGTCGTTTACATTATCGATAGAAAAATTAAAGTCGGCAGGCTCCACCGTATGACTTGGTACAATAGCTGCGTCCCCAAGGTCTTCACATCGTTGTAATGACTCAGTATTGCTTTCTGTTAAGGTGACACTGGCATTGGTTAAACCATCGAGAAATTCGCTACATTGTCCCTTCGCGACGAACTGGACAAAAAGCCGTTGAATCTCATCAACAGACTTCGCCTGACTGACGACAGAAAAGTGAATTGGCAACACAATTTCAGCAACAATAGTTAACGAACTTGCTATTAGCTCATCCAAAACAACAGGAATAAAACCTTCGGAGAAATTTTCGATGGGTAATACGCCGATGTCACACTCATCGCCAATGGCATTAAACACTGCTTTTATCGAAGGGTAATAGTTAATTTCATAATTTGACTGTGATTGAGTTGCGAGATAACGATGCGTAGCGATCTCAGAAAACGTCCCTGAAGGACCTAGTGTCGCGATCTTGTTCATTTAAATATAATATCTTTTCAGCCAATAAGAATTGAAATCACTGTCTCGATCATTTGGTAATACGATTCCATATATTACTAAGATCGTACATCGCACACGAGCTACAAGTGAGTCGTTCTCCGTCACTATAAATACGCATGACGATTTCCGGGCGTTTTTCTTGAGAATGACGTTTTACTTCAATAACGACCGTATCATCGTCAATAGTGAAAGGGGCGACAAGCGTTTGTCCATCGGATTGTATCTCGACCTGACCATCCGAAAATTTAAGTTGATCGGAATTATTTGGATTGGTATAAACACCGTTAAACATCAACTCTTTGCTCTCTCCAAAGCATCCTGTCAACAGCAAGACAATGGTCAGCAATAGGTAACGCCGTTTCCCTTTGTAGTAACGTTGTAAATTCATGACACCGCCTCGAAATCAAATATTGATAAGTTTAGCAGATATTTACTTTACTCAATGCATGAAAACAAAAAAGGATGATGAATATCCACCCTTTCCTCTTACCAAAGAACGATTAGCTTTCTGGAACAAATTTAGATTTTCTATCTTTAGATGAAAGTTGAAGTTGATTGCTAACTCGACTCTCAATTCCTGCAACTAAAGCATCCCATTTAATGCCTTTTACTTTAGTAAATATTTCTTCAAAGTTACTCACATTCCAATCTACAAATGGACGTGGGTTGAGGGGTTTACCAACAAATCTTACCTCATAATGTAAATGTGGTCCTGATGACAAACCACTATTACCAGAGTAGCCGATCAAATCCCCTTTACTCACAAAATCACCATATTTTACGGCGAACTTACTTAAATGTGAGTAAGAGCTAGTGAAGCCATATGAATGTTGAATCCGTAGAAAATTACCCGACCCTTTATTGCTTGCCCTAGCCGCTTCAATAACGCCATCTGCTGGAGCGTAAATAGGTGTACCAGTATTCACCGCAAAATCTTGGCCACGGTGGATTTTCACTTTTCCAGTAATAGGATGAACTCTTTTACCATATCCCGATGAGATTGGCGCATTAATGACAGGCGCACCACTTGGAATTTGATTCAGCATCATTGTTCGCATTTGCGAGGTGATAGAAGCAGTATCAAGACGAGAAATTAATTCAACGTCAGGATCAATAACGCCTAATAATCGTTCGAGATCTTCAAGTCGATCAGCAACTTGTAGCATTTGCTCTTCACGATTCGATACATCTGATTCTAATTCTTGTTTGAGCTCACTCAAGCTCTCCACTTCTTGAAGCAAAGATGTAGATTGAACCTGAAGTTCATTTTGCTTAGATTTCGCAATAGTCACTTCATGATTAAGCTGATAAATAACACCAGCTGCACAAACAGAGCCAATGACTAAGCCTAAAATAGAAAACTTAATAAAACGGAAAGTGGGTTTCGCAAAGTGAAAGCGTTGTATGCCACTTTCTGAGCGAACAGATACGATAACTCTATTTTTCATTGATATTGCATTATCTTAAGCGAAGAAAAAAAACATACTAAAGTTAGTAATGATTCGAGATCTAACTCTAAAATGAAAAAATACTCATACTACAGTCAGAATTCCCATTATAAAGCAAATACCAAGCACTCTGACAGCCCAATGTAAAATGTATAAAAATTACAGAACAGCCAATCAAACTATGGTTTTATTGCTGAATCATTCATAAACAATCTATTTTTGGGAGCAATATCACTTAAATTTAAAGTGAGAAAAAATTAAAGATTAATTTTGTGAGGAATATCACCCAAAGATTAAAAAAAAACTTTTCAACAATGTGATCCACGCCCTAAAAAACAAATTGACTCTTCTATCACTTATCCTATGTAAGATAATTACACACACTTTTGATGATCAAGATCACATTATTTTTCCGACAACTTACCAATTATGAGGCTATGGTCACGAAATTTAGCCCGTTAAATCGAATCTCATTTTATGTGTTATGTTTATTAGGACCTAAACGAACTAGCGACTATATATAGCCGCTAAAACAACAACAAAATTCTAACTGATCATCGAACGGGGAATTCATATGTTATCACCAGATGCTAAGGTCAAGGTTCAAAACTTTGGTCGCTTCTTATCTAATATGGTAATGCCAAACATCGGAGCATTTATTGCTTGGGGTTTCATTACTGCACTTTTCATTCCAACAGGTTGGGTACCAAACGAGACACTTGCTAAGCTCGTAGGTCCTATGATTGTAAACCTTCTTCCAATTCTTATCGGTTATACTGGTGGTAGATTGGTTGGCGGTGAGCGTGGTGCTGTCGTTGGTGCAGTAACAACAATGGGTGTTATTGTTGGTACCGACATTCCAATGTTTATGGGTGCTATGTTTGCTGGTCCTTTGGGTGGCTTAGCAATCAAGAAATTTGATGAAGCTATAGAAGGTAAAGTTAAGAGCGGTTTTGAGATGTTGGTAAACAACTTCTCTGCAGGGATCATCGGTATGATCTGTGCAATCATCGCATTCTTCGTAATCGGTCCATTCGTATCAGGCGTTTCTACTGCTCTAGCAGCTGGTGTTGACGTGTTGGTTCAAGCACACCTATTACCTTTAACTTCTCTTTTTGTTGAGCCGGCTAAGATCCTATTCTTAAACAACGCTATCAACCACGGTATCTTTACTCCACTAGGTGTACAACAAGCTGAAGAAGCAGGTAAATCAATCTTCTTCCTTATTGAAGCTAACCCAGGTCCTGGTCTAGGTCTTCTATTAGCGTACATGGTATTTGGTAAAGGCAGTGCTAAGCAATCTGCTGCTGGTGCTTCTATCATTCACTTCTTGGGTGGTATCCACGAGATTTACTTCCCATACGTTCTAATGAACCCTCGTCTAATCCTAGCTATGATGGCTGGTGGTGCAACGGGTGTATTCGTTAACGTTATGTTCGATTCTGGTCTAATTTCTCCAGCATCTCCTGGTTCAATCTTTGCTGTATTACTGATGACTCCTAAAGCAGCATTTGTTGGCGTTATTCTTTCTGTAGTTTGTGCTGCAGCAGTAACATTCGTAGTTGCTTCACTTCTACTTAAAACTTCAGGTTCAACTGACGAAGATGAAGGTTCTCTAGAAAAAGCAAGCTCACAAATGAGTTCAATGAAAGCTGAATCTAAAGGTCAAGCGTCGACTTCAACACCAACTTCAGGTGTTAAGAAAATCATCGTAGCTTGTGATGCAGGTATGGGTTCAAGCGCAATGGGCGCAAGCATGCTACGCAAAAAGGTTCAAGAAGCTGGTTTAGACATTAGCGTTACTAACCTAGCAATCAACAACCTTCCACAAGATGTCGATATCGTTGTAACTCACAAAGATCTTACTGACCGTGCTGTAAAACATGCTCCAAGTGCACACCACATCTCATTAACTAACTTCCTAGATAATGAAATGTACAACAACTTGGTAAGTGAACTTAAAGGCAATGCTTCAGGCGCAGCTGCAAAGGAGGCGAGTGAAGACAGCGGAAAAAAGTCGGTATTTAAGATCGAAGCTAAGAACGTCCAGCTTGGATTGAAAGCATCGAACAAAGAAGAAGCAATTCGCTTCGCAGGTAATAAACTTGTCGAACTTGGGTATGCTCAACCAGAATACGTTGATGCAATGTTCGAGCGCGAGAAGATGGTTTCTACTTATCTAGGAGAATCAATCGCCGTACCTCACGGAACTATTGATGCAAAAGATAAGGTAATGGAAACGGGGATTATTATCTGTCAATACCCTGACGGCGTACAATTTACTGACGACGAAGATGGTGTGGCAAAATTAGTAATCGGTATTGCAGCGAAAAATGATGAACACATCGCAGTAATCACCACTATTACTAATGCTCTGGACGATCCAGATGCGATTGACGTACTAACTTCTACAAGTGACGTAAATGCTGTTTTAGAAATACTTAGTTAAAATAGGATACTTAGCTTCTTAAGTTCCTAGTTGAATTGAGGTCGGTGGATAAATACCGACCTCATTTCTACAAATCATTTTAGGTAAATTTTTTATGAAAAATGCAATTCATTTTGGCGCAGGAAACATTGGTCGTGGCTTTATCGGTAAACTACTTGCAGATGCAGGTATCCACGTTACTTTTGCCGATGTAAATCAAGAAGTCGTTGCTAAACTAGCATCTGACAATCAATATCAAGTTAAAGTTGTTGGCGAAGATTGCCAAATCGACACAGTAACAAATGTGACAGGTATCTTATCAAACGGCCCTGAAATCGTTGACGCGATTGCTGCAACTGACCTAGTAACTACCGCTGTTGGTCCAACAGTATTAGACATCATCGCAAAAACAATTGCAGATGGTATCGCAAAAAGAATCACTTCTGGAAACACAGCTCCTCTTAATGTTATCGCGTGTGAAAACATGGTACGTGGTACAACACACCTTAAAGCTCAAGTTTTCAAACACCTTCCAGCGGATCTACAAGAGCAAGCCGAAGAGCTTGTTGGTTTCGTAGACTCAGCAGTAGACCGAATTGTCCCACCAGCAGAAGCTTCTGACAACATTCTTGATGTAACCGTAGAAAGCTTTAGTGAATGGATTGTCGATGAAAGTCAATTCAAAGGTGATATTCCAACTATCGCTGGTATGGAAAAAACAAACAACTTAATGGCGTTTGTTGAACGTAAATTGTTTACTCTCAATACAGGCCACTGTGTTACGGCTTACCTTGGTTGCCTCAACGGCTTCGCAACGATCAAAGAAGCGATTGAGAACGATGCTATCAAGGCAGACGTGACCAAAGCCATGCAAGAAAGTGGTGAAGTTCTAATTCGTCGTTACGATTTCGACAAAGATGCTCATGCTGCATATATACAGAAAATCTTGTCTCGTTTTGCTAACCCTTACCTAGTCGATGAAGTAGACCGTGTAGGACGCCAGCCAATTCGTAAACTGGGTGCAGGAGATCGCTTGATCAAACCTCTACTTGGTACAATTGAATACTCAACGAGCAATTCGACACTTTTAAAAGGTGTTGCTGCAGCTCTGAAATATACTAACGAATCCGACCCACAAGCTATCGAATTACAAGAATATTTGAAAGCAAATGGTGTTATCGCGACGCTAGTTAAATATTCAGGTCTCGAAGCAGACGGAAAAGAAGCAAAAGAAGTCGTGGAAATTTTCGCGACTTTATAAGAATGTTAGGGAGGGAACTCCCCTCCCTTTTTACTCTCTGATGTGATTTATGGCTGACACGATAAACGAAACATATATTATCGAGCAACTGAATGCAGCCCCATCTGTTCGCGGTTTTTTCATTGCGGCCGATGAAATTTTTGAGTTAGCCATTGACATGCTTACTCAACGAATTTTTCGCAGTGACTATCTCGCTGTAAAATCTGTTATTAATCCCCTTCTCGACTCCAATGGCCCACTTGGTGACCTTTTAGTCCGCCTAAAGCTACTTTACGGCTTAGGTGTCGTGCCTGATAAGACATTTCACGATATCGAAAGCATTCTCAGTATCAAAGGATTTCTAAACAGCGAAAGGTTTGAATATCAGTTTACTGATCAAGTCATTTTAGATCGGATTAAAAACCTTACTGCAATGAAATCAGTCGGAAATGTTGCCTTTGACTTCCCTCAGCCAAGCAGCGATATGGACCCGCAACTGCATCAACTTCATATGAGCCGAATTCAACAAGTTATTCGCTCAAGTCTCTCTCTTGCAATTGTTGAACTCTGCGCTAGCCTCAATATCGATAGCCCATTTTCGACCTAGTGATACGAAAAAGTAAATCGACACTCTCAAAAAAAAACACCTTACATATTCACAGATAACGTTATGATCTTATACGGAACGATATAAAAATAAGTAAGAACTACTGAGAGTGTGCACATTACTTAAGGCGCTAACCTATCGATATTCCAATTATTGTCTTGTCGGCAATATAAAAAGCGATCATGAAGTCGATGTTCACCACCTTGCCAAAACTCGAAGCTTTCCGGTTTAATCCGATATCCACCCCAAAAACTTGGCACGGGTATATCACCACTTTCAAATTTTTTCTTCAGTTCTAAATACTTTCCCTCAAGAATTCCTCTGGCCGATATCCGGCTACTCTGATGAGAAGCGATAGCGGCAATCTGACTCTCCTTAGGACGAGATGTGAAATATTTAATATTCTCCATTGTCGTCAATTTTTCCGCATGCCCAGTGATATGAACTTGTCGTTCCAACATGTGCCAAGGAAAGTGAACACTAATCTTGCTGTTCGAAGCTAAATGCTGTGCCTTTCGGCTGCCCAGATTAGTGTAGAAAACGAGCCCATCTTCATCGATGTGTTTTAAAAGCACGATACGCTGAAATGGCTGACCACTTTCATCAACAGTAGCAATAGTCATTGCGGTTGGATCGGTAAGCTTTGCATCGATCACTTGCTTAATCCAAACATCAAACTGTTGGAAAGGACTGTTCATTAAGTCCTTACGACGAAGGCCACCTTTAATGTATTCGCGACGAATATCAGTGAGTTCCATTTTTACTCCAAGCTCTAAAATCCAAATAGGTTTTGGGTAATTGTGCTCCCTTCATCATAGGAACTCAAGCCTTGGCTCAATCTGCTTCCTTAATTTCATTAAAATACTGACAATGAATTTTTGCGTAAAAATCACCATGTCCTAAACTTAGTTCTATAGATACATATCCATTGTGTATTTCACAATGAAATTAGGATGTTCGGATGCCAAAGGACAGCTACAACGAGCTCTCCTCTGAGGAGCTAGAATACGTCGACGATAAAACGGCGGCACTCTTACTTAATACGCCACACAAGGCTAGGGTCATGCTGTGGGTGATGCTATTGTTTTTCATTTTTGCTGTCATTTGGGCTTCGTTTGCTGAAATAGATAAAATGACGGTTGGGCAAGGAAAAGTTGTCCCTTCATCACAAATTCAAGTGATTCAAAACCTTGAAGGGGGATTAGTCAAAGAAATTCTCGTTCGAGAAGGTCAACACGTTAAAAAGGGACAGCAACTTCTACTACTAGATGAAACTCGTTTTCTTTCTGACTTTAGAGAGCGTGAACAAGACCTAGCGAATCTACAAGCGACCGCCATTGAACTCTCTGCTTCAATTGATAGTGTCGTGATTAGTGAAGTAATTGAAGGTTCCGATTGGCAAAAGAGTGTCATCATCAGTTATGACAAACTCGAATTTCCAGAACAACTAGAACAAGAAGAACCGAGGTTAGTTTCTCGCCAGAAAGCCCAATATCGCCAAGAACTCGATAATTTGAGAAATAAAATAGCGGTTGTCGATGAGCAGGTTAAACAAAAACGACAGGAGCTCGTAGAATTAAAATCTAGAGTCAATAACCAACGCGCAAGCTATAACCTTGTAAAACAAGAGCTTAATATAACAAAACCACTCGCTGATGAAGGCGTCGTGCCATTAACCGATTTTCTCAAGCTCCAACGTCAAGTCAATGATGCACAGCGAGAGTTATCAACCAGTCGACTTAAAATTCCATCGACAGAAGCGATGATCAGAGAAAGCTTGTATGCTCGTATTGAAACCGCACAAAAATTCCGTTCTGAGCAACAGCAAAAACTCAACCAAGCCCAAGACAAACTCTCATCCAGTTCCGAGTCTGCCGTTGGCCTCGAAGATAAAGTAAACCGAACTGTAATCACGTCACCTGTAAACGGTACTGTCAATGCGCTTTATGCCAATACCGTAGGTGGCGTTATCAAACCCGGAATGGATATCGCCGATATCGTACCATCGGAAGATAACTTGCTTATCGAAGCACGTATTGCTCCACAGGATATCGCTTTTTTACGCCCGGAGCTCACCGCTGTGGTTAAGTTTAGTGCATATGATTTTACTAAGTTTGGGGGGCTTCCTGGTTCACTAGAATATATCGGAGCCGATACCCAACAAGATGAAGAAGGAAATAGCTATTACCTAGTTCGAGTCCGAACATTCTCAAACTCACTTAATACAAATGGAGAGTTACCAATAATTCCTGGTATGACAGCATCCGTCGACATAATCACAGGCAAGCGCACTGTTATGGAGTATTTATTGGGACCAATATTAAGTGCAAAGAAGAATTCTCTACGTGAATAATAAAACTATGATATTTACATTATGTAGAGGTGTGGAATGTTAATAAGACGCCTAGCTATTTTGCTCTGTTTTTTATTCATAGTTGCTTCACCTCAGGCACTTAATACCAGAGATCAGATGTGGATCGATCAAGTATCAACATTCTATGGTAAGCGGGCTGGAAAACGAGTTGAATCGTGGCGCAATGCAATGGAAAAGTACAAAACCTATCCGACCCTTAAGAAGCTGCAAATGGTTAACCAGTTCTTCAATCGAATGAAATTTGTTAACGATATCGATTTATGGGGTAAAAATGATTACTGGGCGACTCCATTGGAGTTTCTTGGTGCCAATGCGGGTGATTGTGAAGATTTTACGATTGCGAAGTATTTTTCATTGATAGAAGTTGGCATTCCTGACGAAAAGCTTAGGTTAGTCTACGTTAAAGCCCTCGATTATAATTTATTTCATATGGTCTTGGCCTACTATGAAACGCCAACATCTGTTCCACTAATATTAGATAATTTGATTCCAAAGATAAAACCGTCAACAGTACGCAGGGATCTCCTCCCAATTTATAGTTTTAACGGTACAAGTTTGTGGTTAATGAAATCCAAAAATGGGCAACTCGCCGGTGAATCATCTCGCTTAAGTTTATGGAATGATTTACGCGAAAAACAACGTTCCTTAGTCTTCAATAAACCAATAGTTAAATACTAGTAAGTAGGACCAAAATGACTTTATATAAACAGATTGTTTCGGGAATGATAGCGCTATTTATTGTGTTAATTAGTGCAGTATTTATTATTGAATTAAGCACCACTAGAGCGAACTTAGAGCAGCAGCAAGACTCTGAAGTCACTAATACCATTAATGCGCTAGGCCTAGCTCTCGCCCCCTATTTAGACGAGGATGATGCCGTTGCCTCTGAATCCGTCATTAATGCCCTTTTTGACGGTAGTTCATATTCATTAGTGAAGTTAGATTATATTGATGACTCTCGAACCGATATTGAGCGTATCTATCCCATTAGCCCTAGTAATGTTCCCTCTTGGTTTACTTCATTTGAATTATTTGAGCCTATCCATAAAAAAGCAGTCCTCACTAGTAACAGTTGGAAGCAACAAGCCAGTATTGAGATTGTTAGTCACCCAGGAGGGGCCTATCAGCAACTTTGGAGCGCATTGAATAGACTTGTTGTCGCCTTTGGTTTTGTCTTTATCATCGCACTTGTGGCGATCGCGATTATCATTCGCTATGCGCTAAAGCCACTTCAAACCATTGTCGAAAAAATGGAGCAAGTCGCCCGAAATCAATTCGGTAGCCCCCTACCCCAACCGAGAACAAAAGACTTGGTGTATGTCGTAGATGGTATCAATTACATGTCTGCGCAAGTTGAGAAAGGCTTTAAGAATCAAGTTCAAGAAGCACAAAGACTTCGTGAGCGCGCCTATATCGACCCCGTATCGAGGCTCGGAAACCGTTCATTTTACATGACACAGCTAAATAGTTGGTTAACCGAAGGTGGTATTGGTGCTATTGCCATTCTGCAAGCAAGCTATATGGAAGATCTTTATAAGGCAAATGGGTATGAGATTGGCGACAAAGCTGTAAAAGAACTAGCGGACAAACTTCGTTTAGTAAACAACAAGGATGTCGTTTTAGGACGCCTATCTGAGTTCGAATTCGCTTATATATTCCCAAATATTGAGGACAAAAAAATCCCGAACCTTGCCGAGAATATTCTCAATGCTGTCGCAGATCTCAACCCCGATCCGACAGGAATGGCAAGCGCTGAGGTCTATCTAGGTATTGTAAGTAATAAAGCGAATAAGACTACATCAGACATTATGTCATTCTTAGATAACGCCCTTGCTGCTGCACGAGTAAACCCAAAACTTCCGTATGGATTTATCGCGAGCGAAAACGATACAGAGATCATGGGTAAACAGCAGTGGAAAGCGTTAGTCGAAGACGCAATTGACCATGGCTATGTGAAATTTCGCTATCAATCGGCTAGCAATAAAGCTGGTGATATTCTCCACAATGAAGTTTTCTCTTCCATAGAGAAAGACGGTCAACGCTATAGTGCTATCCAATATCTATTTGCACTAGAGCAACTTGGTGTTAGCCATATCTTCGACCAATATGTGATCCAGCAAATCGTTAGCCGTTTAGAAAACAAAACTCTAAGCGGAACGTATGCCATCAATATTGCACCAAGTAGTATCAAACAACCTAGCTTCATCCGTTGGGTAAACAATTTACTAAGCCGTAACCCAACTATCGCCCAATACTTACATTTTGAGTTACCCGAATCATGCTTTATCGATACGCCACACTACAGTGCGTTATTTTGTAATGCTGTTCGTAATGCTGGAGCTTACATTGGTGTCGACAATTATGGTCGCCACTTTGAATCGTTAGACTACCTCAATGAGTACCGTCCAAAATACGTCAAACTCGATTATCTCTTCACGCATCACTTGGATGATGAAAAACAAACCTATACGTTGACATCCATATCAAGAACAGCGCAAAACCTTGATATCATCACCATCGCTTCACGAGTCGAAACTACACAACAACTAGAGTTTTTGGCCGATAATTTTATCGATGTATTCCAAGGCTTTATAGTAGATAAGTAAAGGTAGATTTAAATGCAAGATACTCTTCTCAATTCGCTTATTTACGTCAGTCGATATTACGGTTTAGCGAATTCTCCTGAAGCTTTGATTAATGGTTTACCACTATCTGATGGAAAATTAACGACTTATCTATTTCCAAGGGCCGCTGAACGAGCCGGTCTTATTGCAAAAAATAACACGGCAAAGTTGGACGACATATCAACGTTGATCTTGCCGGTTGTTTTACTACTAAAAGATGGACAAGCTTGTGTTTTAAATAGCTTTAACGAAGATAAGACAGAAGCAGAGATCGTCTTTTCTGACTCAGGAATGACTCCTGTAGCGATGAGTGTGGACGACTTAAGAGAGCGTTATACCAAGCGTTACTTTATGGTCAAAAAGCAGTTTCGCTACGATGAGCGTTCTCCCGATGTTCTCAAACCAAGCGAAGGGCATTGGTTTTGGAACACAATTTGGCAATCAAAGAAAATCTACCGAGACGTTCTTATTGCATCGGTTTTAATTAATATGTTCGCCATATCGATCCCGCTGTTTTCACGACTTGTGTACGATAAGGTGGTACCAAACTTAGCCTATGAAACCCTTTGGGTACTTACTACAGGCATACTGCTCGTCTTTATATTTGATGTCGTCCTAAAGCTATTACGCAGTTATTTCATTGATGTCGCAGGCAAGAAAACCGACGTACTTATATCATCAAAACTGTATGCCAAAGTACTCGGTATTCGTTTAGAGGCTCGTCCTGCGTCAACGGGGGCATTTGCTAGGCACCTCCAAGAGTTCGAATCCATTCGCGAGTTTTTCACATCGGCGACAATTTCAACGTTAATAGACCTGCCCTTCTCGTTGTTATTCTTGGCCATAATTTGGCTGCTCGCTGGGAACGTTGTTTTAGTCCCAATAGCAGGGGTAATCATCGTTGCCGTATATTCCTACTTTGTTCAAGATAAGCTCCGCCTTGCTATAGAAGAAGGGTCTCGTTTGGCATCGCAAAAATACGCCAATTTAATTGAGAGCATTTATGGACTCGAGACGGTAAAACTGTTTGGTGCACAAAGCCAATTCCAATTTCGATGGGAAGAAGCTGTCGCTCATATGTCAAACTGGAGCTTGAAAAGTCGCCGAATTACAGATGGTGTACAAAATGTAGCAGGATTCGTCCAGCAAGCTTGTACAGTTGGCATTGTGATTGTCGGTGTATATATGATCGGGGATGGAGAACTTACCTTAGGTGGTCTAATCGCCGCTACAATGCTAAGTGGAAGAGCTATTTCTCCGATGATTCAATTGTCTCTCCTTTCCACTCGTTACAATCAGGCAAAGTCATCACTGACCATTATTGAACAAATAATGTCGTTACCAGATGAACAAGAAGAAGGGAAACGCTATATACATCGCCCTATATTCAAAGGAAAAGTAGAGTTAGACCGCGTTTCCTTTAACTATCCAAATTCAACAGTCGCTTCGATTCGTGACGTGAGTTTAACGATAAACCCAGGTGAAAAAGTGGCAATCATAGGGCGTATCGGGTCAGGGAAAAGTACCATCCAGCGCTTAATCATGGGGTTATACCAGCCAACTGAAGGTAATGTACGTATCGACGATACCAATATTACACAACTTCACCATGTTGATGTACGTCGCAATATTGGCTGTGTGCCGCAAGACAACGTTCTATTCTATGGGTCTATTCGTGACAATATCACCTTAGGACGACCTTTATCTGATGACCATGATGTTTTAGAAGCAGCACATCGAGCTGGTGTCAGTGTATTTACTCAGCAAGAACCGGCCGGTCTAGAGCGTCAGGTAGGCGAAGGCGGTCAATTGTTATCTGGAGGTCAACGTCAGTCGGTTTCAATCGCTCGAGCGATTCTAGGCCGCCCTCCGGTGCTGTTGCTAGATGAACCAACCAGCGCGATGGATAATCGAACAGAAATGAACATCAAAAATATGCTGAAACAATTGAACTCACAGGAGACGTTAATTCTAATCACGCATAAAACCACAATGCTCGACATTGTGGATCGGATTATTGTAATGGAGAAAGGCAGCATTATCGCCGATGGTCCGAAAGAAGACGTATTAAACGAATTACGCCAAGGAAATGTGAAATCAACAGATAGAAAATGATGTACGGTATAAGGCTAAACATTTGTACAATTTAGATAGCTGCGCTAGTAGATACATTGTTTACTAGCGTTTTACTCTCCAACCGACGATTGAATTGAAACTATAAATCCCCTTTTATGTCGGAATCCAATAGTGCAGACTTACAACTTATCTCATATTGGTTAAAAGAAAATAGACTTGCTCCATGTTCATTCTTAGTTATTATTTGTTCATTTCCAAATTGGAGTGTTACATGCGTGTAGACCTGATGTTTTACTTCAATGGTATTACGTTCCAAACTTTCCTCTAAATCGCTGTTAGACACGTCTAAAACGTTTTTAGCGACGATCATAGCCTCATTAGCCGATTCTTTTAGTTCTTCAATTTCTTGTTCTTCGTTATCAGAGCGTTCCGACTTTGGTTTCTTTTTAAAATCCAACTCACGTCGTACTAGCTTCATCGTTTTATCTTGTGCAAGTAAGTACTGTTCTCGTAGAGTTTCGATTCTCGCTTTCATGGATGAATAGCAAGCAAAACATTCAACACTCGTAGGCGTATCACCTTCTACTCCTAAGTTATAACAAATCACCTTACCACCAACTTTTGTATGTCCACCGCTTAATGTTCCATGCTGAATCCGAGAATCGAGTACCGTTAAATCTTCGCCGCAGCTAAGGTCATTGCTCAATGAGTGCATAGCAAGGTGAATATGGTGATGAGATTGCAGCAGTGAGTACTGTGCATAATTCGCTTTTATCGAACCACCTGACTTTACTGTACAAGTTTTTGGATCTCCTTCACTTACGGTATGGCCAATAATTCCTTTCTTTACAAAAATATCGCCTTGCGCCTGAACATCTGCGGATTCAATAAACCCACCGACTAATATATTTCCAGTCGCCCGGACAACCATATCTGCCTCTATATTGCCAGTAACAACTAGGCTGCCTTTAAATTTAACGTGGCCAGTTTTCACGCTAATATTTTCCATACAAAGCGCATTCTCAATATGAACGGTTCCATCCTTTATTAAAGGCATCCCTGTTTCAGTGGCAATGAGAAGGTTAGAATCATTCGCGTCAATCTCTGTTCCTTTACCAACTTTTAATGTCACATCTTTCCCAGGAAGCAAATCTAACGCATCCCCATGAACTGTATAGCCAGCATTACCTTGTGTCGGAGGTTCACGCTTTAAGACTGGTTGATTAACCTCGACACTCACAGTATCCCCAAGGTTTCGCATGTCCACTTTAGTAGAATTACCTTCTGCTTGTGGAGCCAAAACTTGTTTTGTCACATCAGGAATAAGAGGTTTCAGGCGGCCATCTCGACCAGGAACCGTTTTTTTACCTACGGCAACAGCCTGTGTGTATTCTTTACCAGCTTCTAAAGAATTGCTAATCTGAAGGACTTTTTTTAATGCGAGCTTATTAATTCCCTTAGTTACATGACTCTCCGCTAATGCATGTACAATTTCACTACCACGTAAACCACGACCACCATAAGCCCCGGTTACAATCATATGGGCGAGCATTTTATCTTCACTAATTTCTATAGAGAGTTCGGCATTTTTTATTTCCGCCACAATGACGCCTTCTAACGCTTTGTGATTTTTCTCGTTAGCCCACGTGATAAACTGATCCAACTGTTCGGAGTCCAAGTAATAAGTGTCCGCATTTAGATCCGCGATCACTTCGTTAACACCACTTTTAGTTAAACGCTGCGTTAATTTCACATCATCACTCAACTTCGCAACTATGCAAGTTCCACTGTCGTCAAGCGATAGAAAATTCTGCCACATACTCAATTACTCTAGCTAAATGCCTTATTACAGTGTAAGCAATAGCTCCCAAAAGGCGTATGTTTGATCTATATAATTATGCTGTCAGTCACGTTGGACACCGTTTACACTGTAAATTTCACAAATACCACGTCGAGGAAAATTAATCTTGGCTGGTTTTACACTGTAAATAATTGAGCCATTTTTCAACATCGCTGCGAAATTTAGCTTCTGCAGCTGATTTCCCAGACAAAGAAAATTGACTTGCGCAAGCTTTCCAACTTTTCAATTGAATAACTTTCGCAATAATTAGGTCGCTAAGGTGTACGTTACATGAAGGGTAAGAAATAAAACTATATCGTAACAATGGCTCGACACTTTCAAAGTTAGAACCGCCCTGACAGTAACGATAAAGTAACCTCTGAGGCATAACAATCGGAGATAGGCACCTAGAATTATGTGTGAATAACTTTCTAATCAGTTCGATCGGCAGAGACGAAAATAATGCTGAATCAATAAAGGGGAGTGTAGCGAGGAAACGTTGATGTAATACATTTACAAAATCAAAGTTAGGAGTATGAAGATACAACATAGAATAAGTGCCACTAACATGATCTCGGCGACTGCCTAACTTTACGGGAATAAACTGGCACTGTGTCCAAAAGTCATGCAGCCCAGTGGTAACGCCAAAACTTGTTCCAACATAGTCAGTATTCGTGTCCTTGAGCGTAAATTCGATCAACTTTCTGCCTATGCCACAACGAGTCAAACTTGGATGAACAGCGATTCTCATGATTCGTAAACATGTCAAATTATAAACATCATCAATGCCTAGTTGATTGATCAAGGTAACCGGAACCAAATGACCAGGTGGTCGACGTCGACCAAGAGAGATGTCTTCAACGAGTTCATTCGCTATCGGGCCTTCTTCTACAGCTAAAAGACATCCGACTGGAACATCATCTATTGTAGATACGTATACAGATATCGCATCGTTACTGAGTAATGAAAACCAATCATTAGGAGACGTTTGATAGTGAGCATGAACTAATAATGAAAATAAAGAATTGGATAAATTGATGTCGGTATACAGACGCGGTTTAGAAACCCGAGAAAAGGTGAGTTGTTCAAAATTAAATTCATTTACCTCATACATAGGAACTTGTGAGTTAAACATAAACGCAGATTCTAGCCACAATTCCAACGGATCGTTCTTAGCCCAACGTATGGGTTGTGAAAGGTGGACTTGGCGAAGATTTGGATAGACAGACTTTATCCATGAACAAAACTTAAGAGAGAATCCGCGACCACATCCTTCGTAGCCATGTTGTGTCGACGAAAATACGACTCGAGAATAGCGTTTTGCGATATCCATGAGTATGGGAACAGGAATGGCAGCGGCTTCGTCTATGAGCATTAAATCGCATTCAGGAGTTTCGTCAAGCAACCTATCAGGAGGAACGAATTCAAAGACACAATCGCCATATTCCAACCTCCCCTTAGTGAGAACTGAATCTCGCAGAGCAAGGTTTGCATGAACAAAGGCATTGCAAACAGAAGCAAATAAAGGAGCGCAAATCACGATATAATGCGCGTGACCTGACTTAAATAACTCGGCAACAGACATACCCAATGCAGATGTTTTACCCCGGCCACGGTCCGCAGTGAGTAATAGTGGGCGGCTATTCCGACCAGATGCGACTTTTACAATGTGGGATATCGCGCTATTTTGCTCAGTTAGATTACTTCTATCTGATAAACCAATTGAGTTTATGGGTATATTTTTAGCAACTGAGAAAGTCGACGAGTCAAGATCAAGTGGTGAAACTGAAGGAAGTTGTGCTAAAGAACGGAGCAACCAACGGTCAGAATAAGAAGATGATAAACTAGATTGATTATAGAAAAAAAGAAGACCACCACCACGCAAACAACCACACAATGAATTAAAACTATTTGCGTCAAAACCAGCAGATAAATCGACAAGTAGTAAATCGATATCGCGACCCAAGAACCCTTTACCCCGATTATATTCCACCAATATCGAATGTTTACCGTGTACTGTTCCCCCAAGTTCTACCACGATATTCTCCTCGAATACGAGCAGTAGTTGTTGGATACAAGAATCGATTAGCGCCTGATCTAGCGAATCAATAGTATAAGCTAACCGGTGATTCGCGTTGGCCGCAATATTTTTTAATTCGTGAAAAACCGAATGTAGTGCGTTCATGAACAAAGCCAAGTAAATTAAGACTGATAAATATTATCACTGTTCGCATCCTCATATCCTATATTCGTTGATAATTTATTTATGCTATCAATGAGCAAAAAAAATCCAAACCTAAGTTTGGATTTATAACGGCAGAAACATGAAGTTTAAGAAAGTCGCTCTTTAATCAACTCTAACAATTCCTCGAATAACGTATCATCAACTTTCTTTAAGTTTAACGTAACGTTATTCCCCTTACGGCTATAATTCGCTCGTCCTTTAACGAGTTCTGTTTTGGCGGGTGACACAACGACACTTGGTGATAGATCATCTATCCAAGTTTCCAAAGTCTCGGTTACATCTTTGGTCAAACGAGAAACTCCAGTAGAATCACAACGTTGCCAAACATAGCCCGACGAATCACAACACTTTTCGAGTAACTGATCTTGCTGCTGTTTATTAAGCCCATTAAATTGTTTGTGCAGTTTAACGATAGTTGGACGCCCTAAATCGACAACATTGGGATAGGCTCGCAAAAGTTCAAGCGGGAGGTCGGCAGCTTTTAATGCTCCACTAACAAGTGCTTCACTACACTGGAACATTCTTGCCAAGGCTTTTTGATCAGAGGCTTCACCATTATCGAGTTTCGCCTGCATCTCTTTACCCTTTTCATATAAAGAAAGCGGTTTATGAGCATTCGCAACATCAGATAAAAACTTAGCGTGTTCTTGTTCAATATCTTCAGCGACATAAATTAAAAAGTCTTGCTCGGCAATAAGACATGCCATTCTCCGACGACTACCATCAAGTACTTCGATGACGCCCTCAGGTCCTTTGCGTCCAACTGCAGGATATTGCTGGCCTCTGTCTTTTAACGTCGCCAAGATATCAGAAAGAGCGTGTTGATTTAAAAATGATTGCTCACGAGCATTTTGATCAAATACCTTTGTTGCAACCGAAATCTCACTTGCGGGTATTTTAACTAACTCGAAGGTAACCATTTCTTGGCCAGCAACCGAGAGTTCAATTACAGAAGCTTTATCTTTAGCGGCCGTTTGGGCCTCTAATGGCGTTGTCGCCCGACGTTTATTAGCTTTACCAAATAACTTAGCATTTAATTCAGATGTTTTTATCGCCATTTATCCTTGCCCCTGAGTTAGACCAGCCCAATATGAATGCAGCACTCGCTCTAGTTCTAAAGCACTTCTTTGTACCGCGTCTTGCGCAGTTGCGAGCGTTTTCTTACCACCTTCAAATTCACTTGTCGTTAAATCAAATACTGTGCTGTATGTATCAGCGCATGTTTCAAAAGCTCTACTTCGAGGAATAGTTGCCATCATAACTTGGTCCCCCAAGAGATAGTTCATTTCCGTAAGGACACCTACTTGTTTCTTATTGTCATCCTCAAACATCGTTGGCATAAGTCGAACAAATTCAAGTCCTTTCCAATCCTCTGGGAACATTTCATATACAGTAGGTAAATGTTGGAAGAAGTTGACCGTTGATGCCCAATCCAAACGTTTTGCGGCGCAAGGAATTAACAGAGCATTTGAGGCATACATAGCATTCCAGACTAATGGATCAACGTGAGGGCCCGTATCAATCATTATAATATCGAAGTCATCCGCAATCACATCAATCAATTTTTGCTTAAGTAATTTGACGATATCGAGCGACTGATTTGTTGAGAGATACTGCCACGCTTCCGCATTAAACATAGCATCTTCGGGAAAAGCAGAAATTGTTTTTAAATTTGGATATTGAGTAGACATTAAAACATTCTTTCGAAGAAAATTAATGTCAACCGTCTCCTCTTCAGGCACGTTGTCGAGCATGACATCGACTGCAGAATAAATATTACTTTGCTCGTTCAGGCTTACTTCAGGATTTAAAAACAGGCGTAAAGAGCCTTGAGGATCTAAATCTATCAAACATATTCGATATCGCTTTTCTAGATTCAAAGCTAGACACGCCGCAAGATGAACCGCGCTCATAGATTTGCCGGTACCACCTTTTTGATTTTGTACATTAATAACCCAAGGGGGAAGGTTGGTACTGCGCTTACGCTGGTGAAACTTATCGACGCCAGCGGCATCCATCAACATATGTGCTTCTGGCAACGAAATAGAATAGTGGTTCGCGTTATTTTTAGTAAATTGATGTCCTTCACTTTCTAGTTTCGTAATCGCTTCATCGAGTTTCCGGCGTGTTAATCCCGAGCGAGTTTCCATTAGTGCTTTAGACATAGGAGGAAAATGGTCATCATTTCTCTCTTCTAATACGATTTCAATACGATCAGCCTGAACCTGCTTTGTAACTTCAGCAAGCTCATAGAGACTTTCGATCGTTTGTGCTCTTTTCATAACCCAATTCCATTGTAAGTAGATTGAGTATTATTGTACAGCAATCACCAACTAAAACAACGAATCGGTGAACGAATAACTTGAATTAAAATATCAAGAATATGATAAAATTTTGATATTTAGCTGAAAATCACACTAATTTTAAATTTAGATATAGCAGTAATCTACCTAGATATTGCTTTAGAATTAAAATATTACAACGTCACGTTTTTACATTGTAAAACAATAATAGTAGGCTGATTTAATCCGTTAACTTTCGGAAACATACAAATACATGTATAAATTACGGAGAGTGTTTGTTCAATACTTTAATCGGCTCAATAATTCATAATATTCGTACTTAACACAGGAAAACACGAATATAGAATGAAATATTGGAAGTATGATCAAGGCAAATAAGTGTATACAAAACGAACAAAATTCTCTCACTTGAAAACATGATCAAGGTGATTTATATCACTGATATGCCGTAATTTTATCCATAAATTTGATCATTATTACGAAACAATGATCAAGAGTGAAGGTACGCTCGGAAGCATATAAAATCTTAAGCAAAATACGGAGAAAGTAAGATTGATAAGGGCTGAAAGCAGGAAAGCCATTTAAATATGGTAAGAACGATAAATACAATTCCACACAAAACAGCTTGATCATGCTTTCATGCACTTATTATCGAATTATTTTGTCACTTATTCTAATGTTTTACGACTAAATGCAGTTACCTAAATAGTAAAACAGCCAATTTCTCATCATTTTGGCAACTAAATGACGTTCTCTTGATCATGCTTACGTAAATATCACAAGAAAAATACACCGAATAGGGGAGTATGAAATACATAAACTGACTCAATGAACTCGTTAGACTTGATCATGCTTTCATATTTATACTGATCATACTTCTATAAATTATTGATCATGTTTTCGTAAATCAATGATCATGCGTTCGATGATCCTATGATCATGCTTTGGGGTTGGTAAAATAAATAACCTTAAATATCATATCATTACACAACAATTACGCAACGGATCATTAGATCATTTAAGCACTTAAAGATCATATAATCATTAAGATCATAAAATTCTATAAGAATATTTCCTTTCTTTTTTGTCTATTTCAGTTATTCTCGGATAAATAATTAAATTACATACATTGTTCATTGGACATAGAATGAATACCACTGAGAAAGTTTTAATTAAAGCGCCTAGAGATCATAAAGATGGTCACCTATTTAAAGTTAATGAGGATGCTGTCGAATGGGTCGGGCAGTATCAGCATTTTAAAGGTGTAACTAAAAGTATCGTCGAATTGCTAAATTTGATTGCATTGCGTGGATTCAGTAGTAACGATGGGTTGGTATCGACGACAGAATTAATTGAATCAACCGAAGGTAAATTAACTCGAGCGGCCATTCAGCAACGTCTAAGAGCGGCAGTGAGTATCGGACTATTTAGTCAAACACCAGTAAGGTTTGAACAAGGTTTAGCTGGAAAAACAATGCTCCATACTTTTGTCAATCCTAGCCAATTGATATCACTTCTCGGAACGACGAGTTTAGTGACAGAAAGTGTGAAACAAACTCAAAAACAAAAGCGTTCGAAAGCATTAGCTCAAACTCAAGTGAATGCCCGGTTATTAACCGAACATGGTCTAAATACACCGCCGTCTATGCGAGACGAAGCAGATCAATTTGTCGTATCTCCCGCAAACTGGACTGGAATTATTGACCAAGCATTAGCACCGTCGAGAACAAGAAAAAACTACCAAAAATCAATGGTCTCAATATCTGGCACTAAAGCTATCATCGAAACGCGTTCATCGAAAAATATTATGACCGTTGATGATATGATGACACTGTTTGCATTGTTTACTTTAACCGTTCAATACCATGATCATCACAAAGAAAACTATCATCTCAATACCAGCCAAGCACCGAATAAAACGCCTTTGTATATAACGGATATATTATCTTTGCGCGGCAAAAAAGACAGTGGCCCCGCGCGTGACTCGATCAGAGATAGTATTGACCGAATTGAATATACTGATTTTCAACTTCATGAGCTTACTGGTCGATGGTTGAGTGAAAATATGCCTGAAGGGTTTAAATCTGATCGATTCCGTTTTATCGCTCGTACGATAACGGCGTCAGAGGATGCCCCTGTCGAAGATAAACATTCAGGTGAAATAAGAATTAAACCGAATTTATATATTTTGGTTTGGGAGCCCTCATTTTACGAGGAACTCTTAACTCGCGATTACTTTTTCCTATTTCCACCTGAGATCTTGAGACAGCATACGTTAGTGTTTCAACTCTATTCTTATTTCCGAAGTCGTATGTCCCGTCGTCATTCAGATAGTATGAAACTGTCTGACTTAAACCAAAAACTGGCACGTGGTATTGAATGGCGACGTTTTTCTATGGATCTTATTCGTGAGTTGAAAAAATTGTCTGATGATCAAGTTGTTGAAGATGATTTTTCCGTTAATTTATGGGGATATCATTTAACGCTAACATCGCTGAAAAAAAATGAAACCATCGCTGACTATCAGGTCGATATTAAGTGTAACGTAGAGGAAGTATTACGTTACGCCAGAGCGCGTACTACAAACGCTGGTAAGCGAAATATGGCTCCCACCTTGCCTAACCCATTGAGAAATGAACTCGTGTCTAAACAACACTTAGAAGAGCTTTCGACTATCATCGATGGCGAGTTTGAACCGATCCAACGTAAAACGCCTTCACCAAAGGGTAAACTTGGACGACGAGTTAAGCTCAGAAAACACCTTGTGGAAATTAATGCTGACGAAATTACTATAAGTTTAACTAAATATACCTCTCCAGAGGCTCTAGAACGAAGTATAACGGCATTATCCGTTATGACCGGACATTCTCCGTCATCGATTAGAGAAGAGTGTCAGGAGCTCATACAGAAACTTGAATGGCTAAAAGTTGGAAACGACGTCATTCCATATGAAACCCTGAGTAAAGTAATCGAATTGTATAATGCTCAGGCAAATAGCAAGCACTTATCGATAGAACGTTTGATCGCCGGTTTAGCCGTTAGACGAAAAGTGTGTCGTTCCATTATCGAAGGGCCTATTGATGAAGCGGTATTTTACGCACTTGATGAAGTTGCTTCCGGGTCTGAATAGTTGCGTGTTTTAAGGTGTGTATTTGCGAATACATACTCTATTTTATTGAGTTAGTAATAAATATGAAATAATTGTTAATTAACAATTGTTTATGAGATGTTTTCTTATCGATTAAATCAAGAATTTTAAATTTATTTTGGTTGAATGTCTCATTTTATAATCAAAGATCTTAACAAGACAATTCGCCTTCGCTATAGAATATAGTGTCTCGTACATGGTTTTCTTGGGAGGTGAATATGTCCATTAATTCTATTGATCACGATGAGATGTCGGATATCGCCCACAAGTGGGAGGAGTCTGAAGACGTTGAAGCGCAAAAACCGGCAAAAAGTGTTAAGTCTGTTGAAGCGAGGAGGCGCATCGAAGCAATGCAAGAAATTAGAGAAAGCGGCTTAACGGTGGCTGAAGCTAAGGAACTTGGCCTACTGCATTGAACAATAAACAATCTTAAAGGTGGCATTAGTGCCACCTTTTTATTTGAATCATTTTCTTGATTTGTTTCATTATATAGCGGATTAGTACTCCTAATTGCCCTCGCTCCTGTGATATATTCCCTTGCCTGATTATCTACTTAGGGGTTTACCATTGTTATATAACCTCGCAGAATTAGACGCTGATACTAAAAATCGGATAGAAATTGATAAGCAAGCAGCTTATTTTATCTGGCAGCTAAAACAATCAATGATTGGACCCGATGTTATTTCAAAGTATTCGCAAGCTTTGCGTTCTGATGACGACAAAGTATGTTTTGAAGATTCGATTAATAAATATAAAAAGCAAATGGGTGTCGTCTAGGTAGAGCCTCGACTACCAAGCTTTATTAATGATCGTTGTAATAAATCGATATAGAGAGAAGATCCCGATGGGAAGAAGTTTTGAAGTGCGCAAGGCCTCAATGGCAAAAACTCAAGGCGCAAAAATTAAAGTTTATTCCAGATACGGTAAAGAAATTTACGTTTGTGCTAAAAATGGCGGCACAGATCCGGATATGAATTTATCGCTCCGTCACCTAATTACCAAAGCGAAAAAGGATCAAGTTCCCTCGCACGTGATTGAAAAAGCGCTAGACAAAGCCTCTGGAGGCGGCGGTGAAGATTATCAACCGGCACGCTATGAAGGTTATGCACCTGGTGGTGTAAGTGTGATCGTTGATTGTTTAACAGATAACGGAAATCGTACCTTTCAGGATGTGCGTCAGTGCTTCGTGAAAACAGGCGCTAAGATTGGCGGTCCTGGTGCCGTATCTCATATGTTTGATCATCAAGCTGTATTTCAATTTAAAGGCGACGATGACGAAGCGATTTTTGAAGTGTTATTAGAAGATGATGTCGATGTGACAGACGTTGAATCGGATAGTGGCGTTATCACAGTGTTTGCACCTCATACTGAGTTTTTTAAAGCAAAAATGTCTATTACGAATGCATTTTCTGATGTAACCCTTGATGTTGAAGAGATTACATTTGTACCGCAAACACATACGGAAGTTTCAGGAGAGGACGCTGAAAAATTCCAGAAATTCCTAGATTTACTTGATGAGTGTGATGACGTTCAACAGGTCTATCATAATGGCGAAATCGTATAAGCAATGACAGTGATCGTCATGTTACGCACTTGATCATGCTTCCGATAACTGATGCCGAACTCGTAGTGCTTAGCTAAAGATATGGGAGGGGAAACTCTCCCTTTCTAGTATTTACTTCCATCCACTTTGTCCCATCTTTTGCATTGTGTTCATCCTCTAATTAACCGTTGCCGCTATTTTAAAAAAACAATCGAGACATAACGTGTTATCAGCGTGTTGTTTTATGTCATTCACTTGATAATAATTATGTTACATTTCTTTGCTCTACTGCATTGTTGACTTTTGTTATATATGACCCTTATTTATCTTTTACCGTGATGCTTGGCGTCACAATATATCAAATGTAAATCAAGGGTATTATGAGTTTTAGAAATGTACTAACGGGCATGAAAACAATTGAACGCAGTGTCTGGTTTCAAGGCTTTATCATTGCAACAATTATTATTGCCGCGTTAACCGTAGGGGCAAAGACGTACTCTTTGCCAGCAGGAGTTGAAATTGGTATCAATTACTTAGATACCTTCATCACAGTATTTTTTCTTGTCGAACTTAGTTTACGTTTTCTAGCGTACGACAATAAACGTCATTTTTTTCGCGACCCGTGGAATATTTTCGACACTATTATTGTCGTCGGAAGTTTAATTCCTATCTCGGAAACCGAGATGATCCTACTTGCTCGTTTATTGAGAGTGTTTCGAGTTCTTCGCCTAGTTTCTATTATCCCTGACTTACGATTTCTGATTAATGCATTACTAAAAGCTATCCCTAAAATGGGGTATATCGCATTGTTAATGTTCATTATTTTCTATATTTTTGCCGCAACAGGTTCGATATTTTTTAATGATGTAAACGAGACTCTATGGGGTGACATTGCCATTTCGATGTTGACGCTATTTCGTGTGGCGACATTTGAGGATTGGACCGATGTCATGTACGAGACCATGGAAGTGTATCCGCTAAGTTGGATCTTCTACATCGTTTTTATCTTTTTAACGGCATTTGTATTTTTGAATATGATGGTCGGTGTGGTACTGGATGTGATGACTCGTGAAACTGCAGAGAAAGAACAGGAGAATCAGGACAGTCATCATTATGCCCTTGTTGCACAAATAACCGAGCTACAGGCTCAAGTCGGCATATTGGCGGACAAAATTGATGCTCAAAATCCGCCGAATATGAAAGGCGATTCCATCGATAAAGCCTAAATAAAATACGGCTAGTTTGATTGGCAAACTAGCCGTATTTTACTTCCCAAGATCTTAACGCAGATATACTTGCGATGAGAGATCCAGACCTTTTGGTTCATCCATCACCAAAAGGTCTGGTGAGCCAATTAACGCCATCGCGATGACAAACCGTGAGTATGATATTGTTGTGATATAACATAACAATATGGAGATCGAGTTTTTGTTGCAAGATTTCAGCGTGTTACGATTTTTCCAGTAGCGAAATTAATTGTTCAGCAAAGGCTTTTGCGGCTTTACGGTTCGGTATATTAAGCTTCTGATAGAGGTTACGGATATGAGTTTTGAGGGTGGTGGGGGCTATATCGAATTGGTAAGCAATTTTCTCATTACTTAAACCTGAATAGATTAAGGTGAGGACTTGCCATTCTCGTGTTGTTAATGGGCTCGTTTTTAGTATGTCTGGTAAGGTAGCGTTTTTCAGCTGTAAGCGTTCAATCACATCTTGGTTTAGAGCGTACTTATGCTTAGTATGAGGCGCTAACTGGTCAATCAATAGGTCGATTCGGTGTTTTAATAATATCTTGTCACTTTGTAATGGTTTCAACTCCTTTAACACGGGAAACAAGCTATCTGAGTATAGTGAAAACTCGCCAATGTTATTGGTCTCCAGACTCCACTCCAACGCCGTAATAAGATGTTCTATTGCTTCTTCTTTTCGGTGTTGTTTTAACGCGACCACACAATGTAATACTTGGTTTTTAAATTGATCGTAGGTAAGTGAATATTCACTCGCTTCAGTTTGTAGCTTCTCGATTTGGGTTTTAGCTTGTGCGTAGTCTTCCAACCCTACTAGCGCGAGGACTTGATTGCGTCCCTGCTGTTGAGTGAAACCATTGCAGAATTTATTGGGTAATTGGAAATGACTTAACCATTGTTCTAAAGCAGAAACATTACGGTCATTTAACCATAAAAGAATGAGACTAAGACTAAGTTCGGCTTGCCACTCTATATTTGCATCGGGAGCGTAAAGATCCATAGAGTATTGGGTTATGATGTCGTTTGCTTTTTTACTGTTCCCCTTTCGCAATGCAATTCGAGCAAGAATAGCCGGTAAATGTGAGTACTCACTTAGTTGAGACTCCATCGTGATTTTTTCATTGATCAATTGCTCAGCTTCATCGACTCTGTTCCAATCACATAAGAGCTTGGCACGTAACCTAATGATAATGTTAAACAAGGGGATGTGCTCTAATGAGTGTAGTTTGGCATAGTCTAAAGCAGTTGATTGTAATTCAAATGCGGTTTGGTTATGACTCATAGCAGAGTGGATTTCAATTTGCTGTATCAATGCCCACAGTACATGAGGATTGAGTTGATGTTGGCGAGCGTATTTTTCTGTTTGCTGCATCAGTGATAATGCTTGGCTTAAATGCCCTTCAGCATAATAAACCTCGCCAAGTACGGATGTTGCAACTAGCCTTGCTTGATAGGAAGCATGATCAAGGTTTAGTAATGCAAACTCAGCTCTTTCCTTAGCTTGTAGCGGTTGGTTTTTCTTGATAGCTGTTTGAGCGAGCAGTGCGTTAAATTCCCCCTGGATATTACTTGTCAGGCTTATGTTGTTGTCTGAAAGGTATGCGAAAAATCGTGTAATTTCTATTTCGACGTCATTAAAGCGAAATTGAGTTTGTAAGATCCATGCGTTGAGCAAAGCGGTATTTGGGTCATTGTTGAGTCCTGCTCGGTCGAGGATGTCTAGGGATTTTTCCAATACTTCTAGCTCACCATGATGAAAAAGTGTCCACCCAAAACGCTGAATAAGGTTACTAACACGTTCGCTATTATCGGCCAAAACAGCAAAATCTAGCGCTCTTGTTGGATTCTCTTGTAGTTCCCAAGCAAATGAGACGGTCAAATATGATTGATTTTCCTCTGTTCCATACGAAATTTGTCGATGATGACAAAGATACTTGAAAAACAGAGGGTGATAACGATACCAACCATGGTCAAGTGAGGTGATGAATAACTCGTTACGTGCGATATAAGCCATGATTTCAGTTGAATTCAGATCAGGTACTATGGCTTGGACTAATTCTTGATTAAATACGTCGACGATGCTGGTCTTAAGTAGGAACTGTTTTATATCCGTTCGTAAGGGTTCATAAACCTCTTCAGTAAAATAATCCCAGATATAAGTGAACGGAAAAGGGGAGTGGGGAATAAAAAATCGTAAAAAAGACTCCAATTGATATTGGGATTGCATCGCTAATAACTGCAGAGCGCATGGCCAACCTGCGCTGTAATGTTCAAGAGCCGTTAGCTGTTCTTGAGTAAGCTCAGCATCAAAGTGGTATTGCACAAAAGCTTGAACTTCTTGTTTGCTAAAACAAAGGTGCTCGCGAGTTAATTCAAGAAGGTTCTGTCTCGCACGTAAGTTTGCAATACCAACATTTGGTATAGTTCTCGATAGCACGATAATCGTAAATGCTTTTGGTTGATTATTCAGTAAGAACTTAAGAGCATTATTTATTTCTGGACGATCAATGTGTTGATAGTTGTCGATCACGAGGTAGGCATTGAGATTATGTGAGCTTATTTTTTCATCTAGCTGTTCAATTAGAGTGCTCATATATCGGATAGGAGAAGCAAAATCTGATGATGTCGCTGATATAGATTCATCTTTTAGTGCTTGATTAATCGCATTACTTAAATGAAGCGTAAATCGGGTAGGATCATTATCAAGTTGGTCTAAGCTTAGCCATCCAATATAGTTTTTATCGTTTAACCATTGTGCGATGAGAGATGATTTGCCATAGCCAGCCGGAGCTTGTAAAAAGATCACCTTCTGTTTGCTCGATGCTAGCTTTTCCAATAATGATGATCGGAGGATATGGCTATCTGTGATGTGCGGTGTTTGGTATTGATTACTGATCCACATTTGTCCTCTTATAATCGCCTTTCCAAATCATAGTTTTGATTATCTCTTCTCGGCTCTTTTTGGTAGAAAATATGTGAAAATTAGTCTACGCCTAAATAATGTGACACAAATCACTAAAATAATTAATGCTGCATCGATGATTATGGCAAATTCTAATCCAAGCAATACAAATTAATCTAATTTATCGTGATGTTGATCGTATTATTTAGATCTAATTGTAAAATCTTGCACCATAGTAAACGTTCATATATGCCAGATCTCGCCTCTCTCGTGATCTTAGCCGAGGCTAAAACTTAGTCAGTTCTTATGTTTGGTGATTTGTATCACATTAAATTCATTATATTAACTACTACGCCTTAATATCTACGCCTTGAGGTAAAGGTGAGAGGAGGATGTCTCGCACTACGTTCAAATGCAGGATATTCAATATAGCCGGAAATTAACCTAACTATGCGAGGGTTCTTTATGAAACCTGTACTACAACAATCGTTTGATAAGAAAAATTTTCAAGACAATGTTAAGCGCCACTTAACGTCTACCTATGCTACGACTATTGAACATGCGACGCCACGCGCTTGGTATCTCTCTATGTCTCGCGCATTGGCGGAATTGACAACTTTTGATTTGTTGGAAACGGAACAAGACCCAAAAATTGTTAATGCAAAAAGTGTCAATTACCTTTCTCTAGAGTTTCTAATTGGTCGTCTTACTGGCAATAATTTGCTTAATATGGGCGTATATCAAGCTGTGAGTGAAGCCATGGCCGAATTTGGCCAAGATCTGTCAGACTTACTTGAAGAAGAACGAGATCCTTCTCTAGGAAATGGTGGTTTAGGCCGACTAGCGGCCTGTTTCATGGATTCCTTGGCAGCTCAGGAATACCCAGCTGTTGGTTATGGTTTACATTACGAATACGGTTTGTTCAAACAATCATTTGAAAATGGCCACCAACGCGAGGCACCAGATGCATGGTGTGGTGTTGAAGGCTATCCATGGGAAGTAGCTCGTCCTGAATTAGCACAAGAAATTGGATTTTACGGACATGTAGAGAGTTTCACAGAAAATGGAGTGGAAAAGCGAGTCTGGGTTCCAGGAATGACAGTGAAGGCGATGCCATGGGATATTCCAGTGGTGGGTTATCAAAGTGAAACCGTGTATCCATTACGCCTATGGGAGTGCCGTGCTACTGCACCTTTCTCACTTGAAAGTTTCAATAACGGGAACTATTTCGAAGCTCAGCATGCCTTGATTGATGCGGGTAATATTACCAAGGTGTTATACCCGAATGATAACCATGAAAAGGGCAAAACACTTCGTTTGATGCAACAGTACTTCCATAGCGCTGCATCGATACGAGACATTTTACGCCGTCACGAAGCCGCAGGCTTTGAATTGGAAGATCTTCCGAAGCATGAAACGATCCAATTAAACGATACGCACCCAACGATTGCTATTCCTGAATTGATGAGAATTTTCATCGATGAAAGAGGTATGACATGGGCTGAGGCATGGGCGATTTGTAGTAAAACGTTCGCTTACACAAACCATACGTTACTTCCTGAAGCATTGGAAACATGGGATGAGTCCTTGATCATGCGTCTGTTGCCACGTCATATGGAGATCATTTATCAAATCAACCATGATTTCTTGATTGAGGTTCGTGAGAAGTGGCCAGGTGATGTAGCGAAACAACAAAAACTTTCGATTATTCAAGAAGGTTTTCACCGTATGGTTCGAATGGCAAATCTTTGTGTTGTAGGCTCTTACGCAGTAAATGGCGTAGCCGCTCTTCACTCTGAATTGGTTAAGAGCGATCTGTTCCCTGAATTTCATGAACTTTATCCAACACGTTTACATAACGTCACCAATGGCATTACACCACGTCGTTGGCTTCAATTTTGTAACCCTGCGTTATCAACATTAATCAGTGATAAGATTGGTCATGATTGGCCAAAACACTTGGACCAACTTGAAGGTATTTCTGAGTTTGCAGAAGACTCGAATTTCCAAAAGCAATTCATGTCTGTGAAAAAGGAAAATAAGCAGCGCCTTGTTGATTGGGTATCAAGCAATATGGGAATTGAATTGAATGTCGATGCGATCTTTGATGTGCAAATTAAGCGTTTGCATGAGTACAAGCGTCAACATCTCAATATGCTGTATATTCTGTCCTTGTATCATCGTCTGATTAGCGATACTGAACCGCATTTCGATATGGTTCCTCGGGTATTTATTTTTGCTGCAAAAGCTGCCCCGGGCTATTATCTTGCGAAAGAAATAATTTATGCAATCAATAAGATAGCAGAGAAAATTAATAACGACCCTCGCGTAAATGATAAGCTGCAAGTCGTCTTTTTACCGGATTATCGTGTAAGTATTGCGGAAATTGTTATCCCTGCTGCGGATGTGTCAGAGCAAATTTCGACGGCTGGGAAAGAAGCATCTGGGACCGGTAATATGAAGATGGCACTGAACGGTGCCTTGACTATCGGTACTATGGATGGGGCGAATGTTGAAATCCGAGAAGAAGTGGGTGATGACAATATCTTTATCTTTGGCTTAGAAGTCGATGATATTGAGAAGTTGCGCCACAGTGGGTATAACCCATTTGATTATTACAACGCTGATGCGCTTCTTAAAGCATCACTTGATCTGTTACTCGGTGATGAATTCACTCCAGGAGAGCCGGGTAAGCTCAAAGCAACTTACGATAGTTTACTCAATGGCGGCGATCCGTATTTGGTATTAGCAGACTTTGCGTCTTATGTTGAAGCACACACCAAAATTGATGAAGCCTATCGTGATCAAGCGGGATGGGCAAAAATGGCCATTCTCAATACAGCCTTAGTCGGCAAGTTTAGTTCCGATAGAAGTATTCGTGATTACGTAAACAATATTTGGAAGCTTAAACCTGTTAATCGTTGATTTTTTGGTTAATCAAGGCGGTCGAATCGTATTCACCGCCTATTTTATTTGTGTCTAGGAGAGATCGATGGAACTTCAACAACAGACATTGCTTAAGGTGGCCGATTTAGTAGGCATTGCGCCCAGATTTACGAGCATGATGGGCGATGAAAGCGAAGTAAGCCAAGAAACGATAACGTATATACTTTCTGAGCTCGGTTACGATACTAGTAGTGATGGTGCTTTGCTGTTGTCTGCGGAAAAAAAACATAAAGTTGATATTCTCGACTCACTGCAAGTTGTCTATCAATATGAACCTGTTGAAATAGAGCTTAACCTAGGCGTAAGTGCGCGGGAAAGTGAGTTTGAATGGCAACTAGTGACGGAGTGTGGCCAACATTTTTCGGGTTATCTTCAGTCGCAAGTAGTTCGAGATGATCGTGCTGAAAACGGCCCTTTGGTCTTTTCAATCCCAGTTGAATTACCATTGGGATATCATGAACTTTCAGTATTGAGAAAGCGTCGTAAGACACCGTACACAGCCACTTTAGTTATTGCTCCTAGGCAATGTTATCAACAGCCGTTATTGCAACAAGGTAAAAAGATTTGGGGGCCGAGTGTTCAGCTCTACACATTAAAAACAGACCATAACTGGGGCATGGGAGATTTTGGTGATCTTAAACACCTTGTCGTTGAGATGGCTGATCGTGGCGCTGATTTCATTGGCCTGAACCCAATTCATGCTTTGTTTCCGGCGAACCCTGAAGGTGCAAGTCCATATAGCCCTTCATCTCGGCGTTGGCTAAATGTATTTTATCTTGATGTCAGTTCCATCCCAGAATTTGTGTTTTGTAATGACGCTCAACAAATTGTTGGAAGTGCTGAATTTCAAAAAAAACTTGAAGAAGCACGTTCAGCACATTGGGTGAATTACTCACTCGTTGCTCAGTTAAAAATGCAAATCCTGCCACTCTTGTTTGCTGAATTTAAGCATCGTCACTTAGAGACTCAGAGTCAGCGAGGGCAAGCATTTCTAAGCTTTGTCGAGCAAGGGGGAGAGGATCTACTCGCTCAAGCAACATTTGATGCATTGCATACTAAATTACATCAACAAGACGACCAAATATGGGGTTGGCAGGTTTTCCCTGAGCAATTTCGTCAGTTTCGATCTGCTGGTGTAAGTCAGTTTATGAGCGATGAAAAAGATCAAGTAGACTTCCATCTGTATCTCCAGTGGCTATCGGATACTCAGCTGAGCGAAGTACAATCCTTAGCCAAAGAAAAAGGTATGGACCTCGGTCTGTATCGTGATTTGGCCGTTGGTGTTGCAGACTCAGGGGCAGAAGTGTGGGCCGATCAAGGTAATTTGCTTACTGGCTTAAGTATTGGAGCACCACCAGATCAACTGGGTCCACTAGGTCAAAACTGGGGATTACCGCCTTTAAATCCGCAAGCGATGCGCTCAAAAGCCTATAAACCGTTTATTGAATTGCTACGTGCCAATATGAAAAACTGTGGCGCATTACGAATCGATCATGTTATGGGATTACTTCGACTTTGGTGGATACCAAAAGGAAAATCACCGCAAGATGGTGCTTACATTTACTTTCCGGTGAAAGAGCTCATCGCTATTCTCACATTAGAATCACAGCGCAATCAATGCAGTGTCATCGGTGAAGATTTGGGAACCGTACCGCCAGAGATTGTATCTCTACTCGCCGATGCAGGAATCTACTCATACAAAGTATTTTTCTTTGAAACAGCAGAAGATGGAGGATACATCTCTCCAAACCATTATCCACCTCAGGCGATGTCGACCCTGTGTACTCATGATATGCCGACATTGCGAGGGTTTTGGCATTGCGATGACCTGAAAATGGGAGCCGATATCGGACTTTATCCTGATGAACATAAACTTAAAAGACTATTTGATGAGAGACTGGCAAGTAAGCAAGCAATTCTAGAATCTGTGGATTGGCATGGTTACTTACCACAATGCGTTGGACGAGATGCGAGCTTAGTACCGATGGATTCTACCTTAAGTGAAGGGTTACACCTGCATTTGGCCGCAGGAGCATCCGCGTTGATGAGTTTACAACTTGAAGACCTTTTAGAGATGGATAAACCCGTTAACATTCCAGGTACGGTCGATGAATACCCTAACTGGCGACGCAAGCTCAATACTACCTTGGAAGATCTATTTACACGTGATGAAGTGAATCATCTTATGACTAGAATCACTATGGTTAGAAATCAATAGGGTGCCATTGGTGCGACTAACGGCACATAAATGGATACAAAACTATTGGCTGAGTCACTCTATCTAGCACCATTGTTAGATAAACTAATGTTAAATCCCCGTTTACAACAGAGCGGGAATATTGATAACAAACATGCACGTTTGGTTAGGAGTCTATATTGGCTAACACAACGAAATTATCAGAATTAAAGCAAGCTTATCAAGAGCTCGAATATGTGTCTCACGCTGAACCGTTTGGTTTTCTGGGACCTTATATTTCTCCTATTGAAGGTATTTTGCGTACGTGGCAGCCGGGAGCAACCAGCGTTGAGGTATTACTCGATGATGACTCCCGTTATTTAATGGATAAGGAAATCGACGGGGGATTCATTTTACAAGCGGATTTTGACCTTCGTTTTACGCATTATCGATTAGCGGTAAATTGGGGGGGAATTGAACAAATCATCGATGACCCATATCAATACCATTCAATTTACGCTTCGTACGAAGATCTTCATACGCCAAAGAACATGTACCAGCATTTGGGCTCGCAATTTGTCACGTTAGAGCGTGGTGGTCAGTCAATTTCTGGCGTGCGCTTTTTAGTGTATGCGCCTCATGCATCTGCGATTAGCTTAATTGGTGAATTTAATAATTGGGATGGTCGCCGAAATCCATTACAGCGTCTAGATTACGGTATTTGGGGACTTTTTATTCCTGATCTACCGGAAAGCACCCAATATAAATTTGAAATAAAAGGGCCAAATGGAGAGCCTCTGCCGCACAAAGCCGATCCTTGGGGTGTCCATTCTGAACAATTTCCTTCGTTAGCCTCTTTAACTTATGATCATAATCGTTATCAGTGGACAGATAAGGAATGGCAAAACCGAGCGGTTACAGAGAAGCGCAAGCAAGCTCTTTCTTTTTATGAGCTTCATGTAGGTTCATGGAAACGTGGTGAAAACAATGAGTTCTTAACGTATCGTGAACTTGCAGATGAGTTAGTCCCATATTTGGTTGATATGGGGTACACCCATGTTGAATTGATGCCAATTTCTGAACACCCATTTTATGGTTCTTGGGGGTATCAGCCGATTGGATTATTTGCGGCGAGCAGTCGTTATGGTACGCCCGATGACTTTAAATACTTTGTCGATCTATGTCATCAACATCAAATTGGTGTGGTACTCGATTGGGTGCCAGCGCATTTCCCTGCGGATGGCCATGGCTTAAATAATTTTGACGGTACCCCTCTGTTCCACGATCCTGATCCTCGCCGTGGTTGGCATCAGGATTGGAATTCTTATATCTATGACATGGGCAAAGAGCATGTTCGTCGCTTCTTGGTATCCAATGCTTTGTATTGGTTTGAGATGTTCCACATTGATGGATTAAGAGTGGATGCCGTTGCTTCGATGCTTTACCTCGACTACTCGCGCAGTCACGATCAATGGATCCCGAATGTGGATGGTGGACGAGAAAACTACGACGCCATCGCAACCTTAAAATGGATGAATGAAGAAGTGTATCGTCACTTCCCTAATGCGATGACCATTGCTGAAGAATCGACGGCATACCCTGGTGTGTCAGCACCCACTTTTATGGGGGGCTTAGGTTTTGGCTTCAAATGGAATATGGGTTGGATGCACGATAGTTTAGAGTATATCCAACATGACCCAATACATCGCCAATACCATCATAATGTTATCACCTTCCCTTTGATTTATGCCCACAGTGAGAATTACGTATTGTCGTTGTCACACGATGAAGTGGTATATGGTAAGCGTTCTCTGCATTTAAAAATGCCGGGTGATGAGTGGCAGCAAACCGCAAACTTACGCGCTTATTTAGGTTATATGTATGCGCAGCCGGGTAAAAAGCTCAACTTTATGGGGGCGGAGTTCGGTCAAACTGCTGAATGGAATCATGATGACCAACTTCAGTGGTTCTTGTTGGACTATGAACGTCATCAAGGAGTCCATAGCCTAACTCGCGATCTCAATCATTTATACTGCAGTGAAAAAGCGTTATATGAGTGTGATAATGAACCTAAGGGGTTTGAATGGCGACTATCCGATGCAGCTGAAATCAGCATATTAGCTCATGAGCGGATGAGTGAAGATGGTGAGAGAATACTCGTAATTACCAATTTCACACCAGTTCCACATGACGCTTTTAGGCTTGGTGTTGTGAGTAAAAATAGTTATTCGTTGCTGCTGAATACGGATAATGAGAAATATGCCGGGAGTGGCTTTGAGGTGAACGGAACGCTAAAACCTGACTCGATCGAAAGTGAAGGGTTACCTCAATCGGTTATGATTAAGCTACCACCACTGTCGACCTTATATTACAAACTTCAAAGTAATTAAATTAAAGGATATTAAAATCTTCAGTATGCTCAATTTACACTGTGAATTGAGCATACTTGATCTATGGTTAAATATAAGTGTGAATATCTTTAACCATGGCATAGTTATGGGTGCCAACAATAGAAAGTAATTAGGATGCCGTATGAAAGAAGCGATATCATTGGTCACTAATTTAGATTTTGTTTCTGAGGCTCAGAAAATTAGTGATGCTCTGCATTACAACCATATCGATATTGTTCTTGCGTTTAACAATGAATCGGCATTAGAAAAGCAGATAGAAGAATTTGCGAGTCTAGGAGAGCTACAAACCGTCCGGTTGGTAGGAGAGGTGAAAGATGCTTTGTATGCGGTATACCTTTGTGTCCCTAGAGGCAGTAACCACTACGCAAGTACCATTCAGCAAACGATTAAACAGTTTTTCAAATCTGTTAAAGTGAGTAAGAAGTCGGCTTATAAGTTTTTAACTTCAAGCAAGATTGGTATATCGGTATTAGGTGGTGATTGCGTTAATTTTCAGACAGCTGTAATTCATGCCTTTCAAGCAACAATGGCCCAGGAAAACAAACAAAACAAACGAGTTACATTTTTTGATACTAAGCTTCAATCAGAAATAAAGCGTCAAGTTTTACTGGAGGATGTGGTTCGAGTTGCGGTAGATAATGATGATGTAAATATTGTATACCAACCGATTATAAGTACACGTTCATGGGCCATTGAAGGCTACGAAATTCTGAGTCGCTTTCCAGCAGATCCTGTACTTAAAACAAATACTCGAGAATTGATATCCATATGTGAAGATCAAAATTTGATCTCGGAGTTAGACTTGTTGACCTATCACAAGGCTCTGTTAGAACTCAAACCATATATTAATAGTACTCACGCTTTTCTCAATATCAACCTTTCGACGAATACTCGCGAAAGCTTTTCGGACCTTATTGATTGTGTTGATTTTCTAACACGACAAAACAAGCTTAGTTATTCTCGGTTGGTGGTGGATGTGAATTCGACACGTGACCAATTCAAAGTGAAATTTGCCAATGATTTGAGTAACCTTAGAAGGTTGGCAGAGAAAGGCTCTGCTATTGCATTGGCGGATTTGTCTTCAGGGTTTGATATAGAGAACCAATTAGCTGAAGGGAGTTATCGTTACCTACGCTTAGATGATCGGTTCAAACTTAAATTTCATGATGATTCAAATTACTATCAAGTGGTGAAGTTGATAGTAAAAGTTTGTCATGGAATGGGTGTGAAAGTTATTGTTGAAGGTGTTGAAAGTGTCGAACAAGCGAGAGTTTTAGTCTTCTTAGGTATCGATTTTCTTCAGGGGCCTTTGTTTACATTACCCGCAAAAATTGAAGAGTTTGGAAAACTGCCTGAGCGTATTAACCTTACGGTTGAGCAGATTCTTCAGCAAGCCGACGATTCAGACGGTGTTACATCCGATCTTCTCGTGACCAACATCGGTAGTATTGCGACTCAATCGCTACCGAGGATAGACCCGAGTGCAACCATTTCACTCGCATATCAGTATTTCACTACCGAGTCTATTAGTGTATTGCCAGTCGTTGATAACAAAGAATGTGTCGGGATTGTAGAGCGAGCACAACTGAATTTGTTTTTATCTCCGACAATGGGAACAAACTTAGAAACTGAAAAAGAGTCGAGGATGTGGCGTCGACCTATTAATTCGGTTATGGATGTAAAATTCCACTCTGTCGATGAAACGTTAGATATAGAGAGTTTGTTAACATTACTTAAGGAAAAAACCTATCAGTTACCGTTAGTGGTCACGAGAAGAGGGGAGTACACGGGGATTCTGACGGAATGTGATTTGATTGACTACCTTGTTCAGAAAGAACTCTAACGTAACAATGTCATAGCTTCTGAAAAATAAAAACACCATTGAATTGCTGAAATGTATGTAGGTCTTATTAACCTACATACATTATTAGAACTCGTTCTAGATCTAGAAATTGAAACCGAAACCAAAAAACATCACATCAAAATTGTAGTCTGATAGTTCGCTCCTCAATTCTAAACGCTTATAGTTTACTTCAAGGTAGATTGGTTTGTTTTCTACGATAGAGAATTGCGCTCCACCTCCGTATGCGAACCCTGGACGATCATAGTGCTCTGCTCGAAAGCGATCGCCATCTAATGAACCACTCCCATTTGAGTAAAAGTAACCTAGACCAATTAAGGGATATAATCGTAACCAAGGTGCTTCTGGAAATTGATAGATTGGCCCAACCAAGGCATCGTATACAACAGCACTATCGATTGACGTCACATCAAAAGAACTCACGACTCCCCAATTATTCCCATCGTGAATTTTTGCCGCTGTGAACCCCGCGCCATAGTTAAAATCACCGCCATGTTTGTCAACATTCACTCCTATTACGGATAACCCGGCAGAGAAATAGTCATCTTCTGCTTGAACAGTCGTGCAAGCTGCAAGTAACGAAAGGAGAATAATTTGGGGTTTCATAAGCGAGCCTAAAGTAATGAATATTAGATAATCTCATAAATATAGGTGGTTGTTTGGTGCTATTCAAATAATTACTTATACAATATTATGCATTCCTTAAGTTGTCTTAAGTTTGGTGCACAAAGTGGCAAGTAATACTCGAATTATGGGATGACGTGAGAGCGGAGAGTCGAGTGAAATATTGAGGCTCAGTAAAATAACTGGGCCTCAAAAGTTAGGTTTATGCACTTACTTCATCGACAAGATAAAGAATCGATTGATAAGGAATACCACTGTGATGTGACAGTCCAATTTCACATGTTCGACTGTTACTAAATCCGCGTATGCAACCTGTTGGGACTTGCTCTTTGAGGGGGTGAACCGCTGCGGCGTTGAGCTCTGGTGTAGTAAAGCCTTTGTCGCCAGCCCAACCACAGCACTGAATGTGCTCTGGAATAATGACATCACTGACACACGCTTTCGTTAGCTCAACCATTTTCTGTTCAATACCCATGCGACGAGAGCTGCAGGTAACGTGCAACATAACGGTCTCTTGTTTCTGAGTGATGTTTAAATGATCGATCAGATATTTTAGAGTAAACATTGTCGGCTCTAGAATTTCCAATGGTTTGGTAAACTCTTCGGTACTGCGTTTAGCACAAGGACTGGTATCCATCAGCACTGGGTATTTACCTTGTTCAGTGGCATTCCATAGTGCTTGTTCTAGTTGTTCAGACTTACTTGTCGCAATGTCATTCATGCCTTTACTGCTGTATGGCATTCCACAGCATTGGCTGCTGAGTTCATTTGGAGTAATGACTTCAAACCCTGCTTTTTCAAGTAGATTCAGTGTAACTTCAGTGAGTGAGCGTTGATCTTGAGCATCACTTTGTTGTCCCATGGTACGACTGGCGCACGATGGCATATAGACGACTTTTTTGTCGAAGTTGGCCTGATAGCGAATCGCTTGATCAAGCTTGAATCGATTGTCTTGTGGCATTTCTGCCATCCAAAATGGCATTTTACCACGAGTGAGATTCCGTAGCCCGTTGGTGATACCGCCGACAGCTTTTTCTCCCGCCACTTTTGTTGCAAAGTGATTGGTTCTTAATCCAATTTTGGTCAACGTCGTTGTAGTTTCAAAGTGATCCGCAGTCCATGTGGCGATAGGCGTAAATTTTTTGTATTTCGCGGTACGGAGTTTCTTAACTAAATCGCCTGTATTAATGCCGACAGGGCAGCGATCGGCACACAGTCCTGTTGCCGCACAGGTATCAATACCTTGGTATTCGAAGACACTATTTAATTCGTCAGCAGATTGGGTCTCGCCTGAGCTTTCTCTGCGTTGTAACTCTCGGTAAAGTACGATTCGTTGGCGAGGGGAAAGGCTCAAGGTTCGCGAAGGGCAAACTGGCTCACAAAAGCCACACTCAATACAGCGGTCAACCAAATCGTCAGCCGCTGGCATTGGCTTAAGATCTTCTATATGAGAATTAGGATTGTCATTAATGATCACGCCTGGATTTAAGAGCCCATTTGGATCAAATAAACGTTTGATCGCTATCATTAATTGATACGCATCTTTACCCCATTCGAGTTCCACATAAGGAGCCATGTTTCGTCCGGTTCCATGCTCGGCTTTTAGCGAACCTTGGTATTTCACCGCGACAAGTTGAGCAACATCTTCCATAAACTGACCATAGCGATCAATTTCATCTTGTGATTCAAAACCTTGTGTGAATACAAAGTGAAGATTTCCCTCAAGAGCATGGCCAAAAATAATCGCTTCATCGTACTTATAGAGGTCAAACAACTCTTGAAGATCACGTACACCAGCTGCGAGATTTTCAACCGGAAACGCGACATCTTCAATGATCACCGTAGTGCCAACTTCACGAACCGCACCGACGGCTGGAAATAGGCCTTTGCGTATTCCCCAAAGGCTTGCCACTACATTTGCATCAGAAGTAAAGGGCACCGATTCAATAATCTCATACTCTTTTAGGGCTTCAAGAATGGCGTCACATTGCTGGTCTAACGTTTGGTGATCGGTTGCTCTCGATTCAACTAACAAAGAGGCTGCTTCTAAATCGAGCGATGCGATAAAGTCGGGCATCCCCGGTTTGCCTGCAATGGAATGTAGTGAGCGGCCATCCATCATTTCAACCGCAGCAACTGGAGTTTTTGATAAAGTGGTTACGGCTTGACTGGCTTGTTCGATATCTTTAAATATAAATAAAGCTGAAGCTTTGTGAGGGTGTTCGATCACTGTGTTGTAAGTAATGTCGGCGATGAAACCTAATGTTCCTTCCGAACCAATCATCAAGTGTTCAATGACATCGATAGGATCGTGGTAATCCACCAGCGAGTTAAGCGCATAACCGGTGGTATTTTTCAGACGGTATTTATGTCTAATTCGTTCAGTAAGTGTGGTATTTGCAAGAGTTTGTTGGCAAAGCGCTTCTATATCAGCGATAAACTCAGGTTTTGCGGCTTTAAATGCAGCAATGCTTGCTTCATTACCTGTATCGAGCAAGGTACCATCTGCAAAGACAATGCTCATGCTGTCGACGGTACGGTAGCTATTTTGTGCTGTGCCACAACACATTCCACTGGCATTGTTGGCCGCGATTCCGCCAATTTTACAGGTATTAATCGAAGCGGGATCAGGACCAATTTTTCGCTGAAACGGTGCAAGATAGCCGTTTGCATCGGCTCCGATCACGCCTGGTTGTAATAGTATCTTATTGCCTTCGTTCAAAATCTTATGCTTGCGCCAGTCATCAGTTAGCGTAATCAAAACAGAATCAGAGACTGCTTGGCCCGAAAGGCTTGTTCCGGCTGCTCGAAAGGTAAATGGAATTTGTAGTTCACCACACGATTTAATGGCAAAAACAACTTCATCGAGATTTTTGAGCTGCAAAACGATTTTTGGCACCAATCGATAGAAACTCGCATCCGTACCATAAGCAAGACGCTTCGCTTCCTGTGTGATGATGCGTTCCGGCGCGATTTGAGCCGAAAGGTTCTGTTCTAGAGTTGTATATTTCGCGTCTAATGACTGACTTTGCATAATGATTTCCTACTTATTTCTTATACTTGTATTGGTAATACTGATGATGGCTACATTAATTCGTCAGTGAATTGGAAACCGTAAATCAAGGTTAAGCCGATGATACCTGTTAATACAATGTAGAAAAATGTTGGAATAATGGTTTTACGAAGTATCGCACCTTCACGACCCAATAGACCCACCGTCGCCGACGCCGCAACAACGTTATGAATCGCAATCATATTACCTGCTGCTGCACCAACTGCTTGAAGTGCTACGACAACCACACTCGATATTGATAAGGTTTGTGCCACTTCATATTGGAATTGACTAAACATCATATTGGAAACGGTATTCGAGCCAGCAATGAAGGCACCCAGAGCACCCACTGCGGCACTTAACGCTGGGAATGCATCGCCAACTAGACCTGCTGCGAAGTTAGCTGTGGTGACAGGCATACTTGCCAAATCAGAAGCATTTACGCCTGAGTTAATGAAAATACGAACCATCGGAATGGTAAACACAAGAACAAACCCTGCGCCAATCAGTGTTTTGCTCGATTCACCAACCGCTTGTGCGAGTGGCTTCAAGCTGCGGCTCTGAATAATGACGGCAAGAAATGCAGTAAAGACTAAGATTCCGCCCGGTAGATACAGAGGCTGGATAGAAGTGCTGATCCCTGCTTCACCGAAGATATTAGAGAATGAAAGGCTCACGTCCGTTAGCATTGACTTGAACTCACTGCTCACTCGACTTGCAACAAGGATTAACGCTAGCAACACATACGGAAGCCATGCCATGGCTAATCCCATTGGTTTGTGTTTCATTGAGTCGAGGTCAAGCTTTAACGATCCTAGCCACTCGGTTGGCCAGTTGTCTTCTGAATCGAAGTTCCAAGTTGATTTAGGAACCAAAAATCCTTTTTTCGCCGCAGTTACTACGATAGCAAGCCCCAACATACCACCGATGAGCGATGGGAATTCAGGACCAAGGAATACACCGGTTAGTGCATATGGAATGGTAAAGGCTAGGCCAGCGAAGATTGCAAAAGGTAAGATATCTAAACCTTCACTCCAACTCTTATTTTTACCAAAGAAGCGAGTCAGCATTATTGCCATTAGAATTGGCATGAACGTACCGACTGTTGCGTGAGTTAGGGCAACTGTCGAGGTGATGTGTTGTAAGTACGCATCCCAGCTTGATCCATTGGCAACCAAAACTTCACCGATATTGTGAGTATCAAGCCCACGGTTTACACCAACAATAATCGGTGTTCCAACTGCACCAAACGAAACTGGCGTCGATTGAATCATCATTCCCATTAAAACAGCGGCAAGTGCTGGGAACCCTATAGCAACTAATAACGGTGCGGCGATCGCGGCTGGCGTTCCAAACCCTGATGCGCCTTCAATGAAGGACCCGAAACACCAAGCGATGATAATAGCCTGGATTCGGCGGTCAGGGGATATATTGGTAAAGCCGTTACGAATGGTGGTAATCGCTCCGGTATGCTTCAGAGTGTTAAGTAAGAATATGGCACCAAACACAATCCATAATACGGATACAGTTATTCCAAATCCTTGGAAAATAGAGGCGAAAACGCGGGTAGTCGACATATCCCATGCGGTAAGGGCGATGATGACGGTTAAGATAAAGGCGATGGGCATTGCTTTCTTAGCTGGCCAGTTGAGGCCGACTAAAAGTATTCCCGCTACGACAATCGGGGAAAAAGCAATTAATGCTAGTAGGGTTTCACTCATGGGTACTTCCTTATAAATTAAATATTCCATTCGATCGGCTAACTCTACGAGCATTGTTATTTTAGGGTTTAAGCTGTGTCGTATGTTGCAATCGAAAGTTCACTTTGTTCTTAACAAATGTGACTAATTTGTTAAGTTGGCGTGAATTTACCCCTTTCTTTTTTATGAATATAGAGAAATAATGAAATTGATTATTTCTAAAAGTGGACTAATAACATGCGTGCGGATGACCTAATCCTGTTTTCTCAAGTCATTGAGCTGGGAAGTTTTAGTAAAGCAGCAGAGAAAAATAACCTTACGAATTCAGTGGTTAGCAAGAGAATTGCGCGTTTAGAGGAGGAGTTAGGTGTTCAACTTATGTATCGAACGACTCGAAAACTCACGTTAACTGAGGCGGGGCGGGTATTGTTACACAATGCGAAAAGTGTGAAGCAAGCCGCTCAAGAAGCGTTTGATGCTGTATCTGGTTATGGTGAAGATGTGAGCGGACATATTCGAATGTCAGTGCCGACGACTTCTGGGGAGCTTTTATTGGCGGAAGTAGTGGCGGAGTTTTGCAACCAGCATCCCGGTTTAACCGTTGAAATGTCGCTTAATAATAAGTTTGTTGATTTGATTGAAGACGGCTATGACTTAGTTATTCGAACTGGATACTTAGAAGACTCAAGCATGATTGCACGTCATCTCGTTGATTCACATTGGGTGGTCTGTGCGTCAACTAGCTATATTCGTCGCCAAGGTTTACCTATCACCCCAGATGTTTTGGCAAACCATAATTGTCTTCAGTATGCGTATCAGACCACTGGGGCGAGTGAGTGGGAGTTTAAGAATAGTGACGGGCACTATTTAGTCCATGTAAAAGGGAGTTTTTTTACCGATAGTTTGGCAGGCTTACGCAAAGCAGCGTTGGCTGGGCAGGGCGTTATTTATGTGCCTCGTGTATTGGTGTATCAGGATATTCAAGAAGGGCTGTTGGTGGATCTTTTCCCAGAACAGGTCGGAAAAATGCTGGGTATTTACGCGGTGTATCCTTATACACGCCAACCACCCAATAAGGTTAAGTTGTTGATTGATCATATTCGTGGCCATTATCAACGCATTCGTGATCAGTTTTAGTCGATGCCATTTACCGATGGCGTTGGGTTTTAGGTCGATTAATTCAAAAAAATCCGTTATGTTTACTCGCTCAGAATAACGCGATGGTAATGGATATTATCGCACACGGATTTATTAAGGCTTTATTGTGCAGCTACAAGACCTCTCTCGACCTGATCTCGCCATTGTTTGCAAACTCTTCGGAACCTTGTTTTATTATCAGCCAAATGATTTTGAACACCTTCCAATCAACACCTATCTTGATAATGACGATGTCGAAACCCCAATCAAGGAAGTGAGCCAAGCGCTGGATGCATTTAAGTTTGTCGATCGCACGGAATTGCAAACCGAACATGAGCGCTTGTTTACAATGCAAGAGTTGATGCCTGCTCCACCGTGGTCTTCGATGTACCTTGATAAAGAGTCGATTTTATTCGGTCAATCGAACAAGAGTTATTGTGACTTTATTGAACATTGTGGATTAGGGTTGCGTGAAAATGCTGAAGACCCAGAAGATCATATTGGTTTGATGCTAATAGTGTTAGGGATGTTGATCGACGATGAGCAAGAACAGCACGTAAAAGAATTAATTGGTGAATATTTAGCAACGTGGACGACCTTTTATTTTGCCCGCCTGACTGAAGTTAGCCCAAGTAGCGCTTATGCAAAACTGGCCGTTCAAGTCACCACATTATTGGATATTGTTCGTCAGAATTATTCAGCACAAGTGATGATCAAGAGTAACTACTTTCAACCAAGCGAGTCTTAGGCTGAATCTATTTTCTCGAATCTCTGTGCTGCAATAAGAACTTAAAATAAATGCCACACTGTTGATCTGCGTGGTATTTATTTTGACAATGAGGATCGGCTTACGCGCTTAATTCTCCACCATCAATGGTAAGAACAGTGCCCGTAGAATAGTTATTGTTCATTAGAAATAGATACCCTTGCGCGACGTCTTTATGGCTTCCCAAGCGTTTCAAAGGTATTTTGCTGCCTAAATTTTGAACCGTATCATATCGTTGATGATCGTCGGGGAAGCGTTCTATAAAGCCAGGGGACAATGCGTTAACACGAACGGGAGCTAACTCGACAGCCAGCGATTTAACTAATGATTCGATTGCACCATTAATCGCAGCTGTACCAGAGAATCCGGTGTAACCGCGTGAGGCTGCAATGCCGGATGTGAACGTAATACTGTTGGTCACCGAGTTTGAACGAATTGAATGCAAGGCTAAATAGTACTGCCCCCAATATTTGGCCTCAAATGCCGCTTTGTGTGAATTCACCTCTCCATCAATAAATTGGTTTGAGATGTGAGTTGGCTTAATCGTTGCGACGAGGTGATCGATGTCGGCAACTTTGTTGAAAAATGTGATAACTTCAGTCTCATTACTGGCGTCTAATACATGGGTGGAAATGCTAAAGCCAATTGATTCTGCTGCCAGTTGTAATTTCTCTTCTGATCGAGAGGCGATCGTCACTTTACCGCCCAGATCAACAACCTGTTTTGCCAGCGCGAGCCCGATGCCTGAACTGCCTCCAACAATAACGACATGCTTTCCTTTCACGATATTCTCCGTTTGTTTTCTATTTTTAGAAGCAAATTAGTAAAGTCTGCAGCAGATATTAATGCGCTATAGTTCTTCACCAAACGCCAAAGACCAATGATGTGGCATTAATTCGCGTATCGATTTAAACGTTAGTTCATCGTTAGGCGTACTTACCGCTGCCATGACGTCCCCTCCCCAATGAACAAGTCTTTCTCGACATACGCCACAGGGCGATAGTACTTTAAACTCTGAGTGTTCGTCGTCTCTTGCGATACACAATGAATGAGTGACAGCTTCGTTCAGCTTATGAGCTTCAAGATAAGCGCCAACTTCCATACATAATCCCAACGATTCCACTTTAATATCCGGAGCTACACTAGTAAGAATCTTGCCTGTTTCAGTGCGGACTGCCGCTGCACCACCCCAACCACTTGAGTATCGAGAGTTTATCAATTCTACGGCTGCGTCAAATATCGCCTTTTCAATGTTCATAATTAATCCGAAAATGAAGTATATATTCGTTAAAATTGATGTAAATCCAAGGTCTATGTGACTAAATTTACAAGTAATTCTGAGAAAATTTCACCTTGAGTCCACAACCTAGTAATACTATGCGATTTAAGATAAAAGTTCAGCTTAATATCAAACGTAAAGCATATTAACTTGTGGCTAGTCTAAACGCTTGCCAGAGAAAGGGCACTTTATAGATGTCTAAACGTGTTGGACCAATTGAAGAGATGTTGGTGGAAAAAGGACTGAACGTTTCGACGAACAGTCCTCGATGATTAAGTCGAATAGCAAGCCAAGCTTTTGAAAGGCTTAGTTACCCTTCTGCCATCCAACAAGCCACTTTATGCTTTTCACTTCCCACTAAAGTCGGTTTTGTTTTAGAGCATTGTGAAGTGGCTTTGGGGCAGCGAGTACGAAATACGCAACCTGAAGGAGGGTTGATTGGTGAAGGTAAATCTCCTTCTAGCATTTCGATCTGCTTGGCTCGCTCTAACCTAGGATCCGGTATTGGCACCGCAGACATCAATGCTTTGGTATAAGGATGTTTCGGATCAGCAAAGAGAGCCTTGGATTCACCAGATTCGACAACGTTACCTAAGTACATCACCATTACGCGATCTGAGATATGTTTAACCACAGAAAGGTCATGCGCGATAAAGACTAAACTTAGCCCCATCTCTTTTTGAATTTCCATCAGTAGATTAATAACCTGAGCTTGGATCGATACATCCAAAGCTGAGACTGGCTCATCACAGATTACCATCTTGGGCTTAAGGATAAGAGCTCGGGCGATACCGATACGCTGACATTGGCCACCAGAAAATTCGTGAGGGTAGCGGTTGATGACATTAGGTAATAAACCAACCTTGGTCATCATTTCCTTCACTTGTTGCTTTATCTCATCCTTTTTTAAGTTCGGATAAAACGTCTGCAAGGGCTCAGCAATAATTTCTCCAATCGTCATTCTCGGGTTAAGCGAGGCAAGCGGGTCTTGGAAAATCATTTGAATTTCTTTGCGAGTTTCTCGACGCTGAACATCTTTCATCCGGGTTAAATCTTGGCCAAGCCACATAACTTGGCCTTCTGTCGCCTCAACTAAGCCAATAATGGCTCGAGCAAATGTCGATTTACCACAACCGGATTCACCAACCACGCCCAGAGTTTCACCTTGGTATAGTTTTACTTCAATACCATCTACGGCTTTCAACGTTATTGGTTTGGCCCAGGGCCACGCTGATTTCGACGCTAAGTTAAAGTGCACCTTGAGGTTGTTGATATCTAGTAACAGATCTTTTTCATTGATCATTTTTTCCATTCCTCCCACGATGAGAAGCAAGCGCGTTGGCGTTGGTTGGCAAACGTTTCTAACGAGGGTGCTTGCTGCTTACAATGCTCAACAACACGATGGCAGCGCTCTTGGTAAGGGCAACCAGGTGGTAAGTTCAACAAGTTTGGAGGATTACCCGGTATGGTTGGTAAAATATCACCTTCGGTGTCAAGTCGTGGGATTGCTTTGAGTAACCCTTCTGAATAGGGATGACTTGGGTGATAGAAAATGTCATTGACGCCGCCGTATTCCATCGTGCGTCCTGCATACATCACTAAAACTTGATCGCAAGATCCGGCAACAACGCCTAAATCGTGGGTGATCATAATGATGGCGGTATTAAACTCTTTTTTCAGCTCATTCAGCAAGTCCATTATTTGAGCTTGAACCGTTACATCAAGGGCTGTGGTTGGCTCATCGGCAATTAAGAGTTTTGGATTACACAGTAAAGCCATTGCGATCATCACTCGCTGACGCATACCACCAGAAAACTCATGTGGATACATATTAATGCGCTGACGAGCCTCGGGAATTTTAACCGCATCGAGCATTTTCAATGATGCTTCAAAGGCCTCATTTGGGCTCATGTTTTTGTGTAGTTTGAGCACTTCCATTAATTGATCACTGACTTTCATATAAGGGTTCAGTGATGTCATTGGATCTTGAAATATCATCGAGATTTGATTCGCTCGAATCTTATTTAGATCGCTCTCTGGAAGGTTTAGAATTTCTTTGCCTTCAAACTTCGCGCTACCAGAAACTCGACCGTTGTTGGCCAGCAAGCCCATGATGGCAAATACGGTTTGAGATTTACCTGAACCTGATTCACCTACAATTCCGAGTGTTTCGCCTTGGTTAAGAGAAAAGTTTAAGTCGTTAACTGCCGTGACACTGCCATCTTGAGTGGCAAATTCGACTCTAAGATCTCGTACATCTAATAAATTCATAGTTATATCCTTAACTTAGCGGTCTTTAGGGTCGAGAGCGTCACGTAGACCGTCACCGACATAGTTAAAGCAGAATAGGGTTAATATCATAAAAGCAGCGGGGAAGCCGAGTTGCCAAATAGCGATCTCCATGGTGTTTGCACCTTCTTGAAGTAGAGCTCCCCAACTGGTCATTGGTTCTTGCACACCTAATCCTAGGAAGGATAAGAAAGACTCAGTTAGTATCATGCTTGGGATCAGTAAAGTTGAATAGACCACAACAATGCCTAGTACATTCGGTACTATGTGGCGGGTAATGATTTTCCATTTGCTAACACCACAAACGTGTGCAGCTTCGATAAATTCTTTACCACGTAAACTGAGTGTTTGACCGCGAACTATCCGAGCCATATCCAACCAGGCAATGGCACCGATTGCGACGAAAATCAGCATAATGTTACGACCAAAAAAGGTCACTAATACGATGACTAAAAACATAAACGGAATCGCATATAAGATTTCAAGGATACGCATCATAATGCGATCAACTCGGCCACCTAAAAATCCTGATGTCGCCCCATAAAGCGTCCCTATGAGCACGGCCACCATTGCGCCTAATATGCCAACCATCAGAGAAATTCGGCCACCAATTAGCGTGCGCACATAAATATCTCGACCCAGTGAATCGGTGCCGAAAATATGGTCCGCTGAAGGGGCGGCATTCATTGCATACCAGTCGGTATCTTCATAGCTAAATGTTGCCAGCATAGGCAAGAAAATAACGGCAAGAGTAATAAGTACAAGAATGAACAGACTCACCATTGCAGCTCGGTTGCGCATAAAACGAATACGAGCATCCTGCCATAAACTTCGGCCTTCAACTTCAAGTTGCTCTGAGAAGTTTTCTAGGGCTTTGAGATTTTCTTTTTTGGTAATCATCTTAGCCTCCTAGTAGCGAATTTTCGGGTCGATATAGGCAAGCAGAATATCGACGACAGCATTGAACAAAATAAACAGAAATCCGATTAAAATGGTGACGCCCATGACTAATGAGTAATCTCGGTTAAAGGCGGCATTGACGAATAACTTACCGATACCGGGCAAACCAAATATGGTTTCGATGACGACGGAACCGGTGATGATTCCTACGAATGCTGGCCCCATATATGAGACAACAGGGAGCATGGCGGGCTTTAATGCGTGTTTCATTATGATGTAACGATAATTGAGTCCTTTGGCCTTAGCGGTACGGATAAAGTTGCTTTTGAGCGTTTCAATCATCGAGCCGCGTGTTATCCGAGCGAAGGTGGCAACATAAAGCATCGACATACCAACAACGGGCAACGCCATGTATTTAAAGGAACCATCTTGCCAACCACCAGCTGGGAACCAGCCTAATTTGATTGAAAAAATATAAATTAATACCGGAGCCAAAACAAAGGAGGGCATGACCACTCCGATCATCGAAGACGCCATTATGATGTAGTCAAACCAGGAGTTTTGCCGTATCGCGGCCAGCGTGCCAATCAGGACTCCGAGAATGACGGTAAATATAAACGCGGCAAAGCCAACTTTTGCAGATACAGGCAGTGCACTGAATACGAGTTCGTTAACTGAAAAATCTTTGTATTTAAAAGAAGGTCCAAAATCGCCGTGCAAGACATTTCCGAGATAGGTCAAGTATTGAACGGAAACCGGCTTATCTAAGCCATACTTGGCGTTAATGTTTGCCATAACTTCTGGAGGAAGTGGCCGCTCACTGGAAAAAGGATTACCGGGTGCAAATCGCATCAGGAAAAAGGAGATGGTAATGAGCACCAAAAGGGTAGGTATTGCTTCTAATACCCGCTTTAATATAAATCTAAGCATGAGATAACTCTTAAGTTATTGTAATTACTGACGTTAAGCCACTGGCTACCGCATTCGAGTAGCCAGCGTACGGAGTGATACTAAAAGTTATTACTCAGCTTTAATGTAAAGATCTTTGGTGAAGATCTTCTCTTCTGCGTTGTTATATGGGTAACCACCGACTTTTGGAGATAGAAGGCGAGCTTTAACATATTGATAGATAGGGGCGATTGGCATATCGTTCGCTAGGAGTTTCTCTGCTTCGGCATACAACGCGCTGCGTTCCTCTTCTGAGGTACTTGTTAATGCTTTTTCCATCACTTTGTCATAATCAGCACTGTGGTAACGCGGGTCATTGGAGCTGTTATTTGACTGCATTAAAGAGAGGAAGGTAGAAGCTTCGTTATAGTCACCACACCAGCCGGCACGAGTCACTTCGAAATCACCTTGGCGACGAGTATCAAGATAGGTTTTCCACTCTTGGTTTTCTAGGGACACTTTCACACCAAGTGCTTGTTTCCACATTGATTGAACAGCTGTCGCGACTTTTTTATGGTTTTCTGAGGTGTTGTAAAGCAGCGTAAAGCTAAGTGGATTTGATTTATCAAAACCTGCTTCAGCAAGCAGTTCTTTCGCTTTTTCTACACGCTCTTTTTGGGTTAATTTTGCGTAGTCTGGTTCCACTGGACTAAACCCATTGACGATCTCTGGCGTTAAGAAATAAGCAGGTTTTTCTCCTTGTCCCATGATAGCGTTAGCGATGACATCACGATCAATCGCGTAAGACAGTGCTTTACGAACATTCACATTGTCGAACGGCGCGCGTTCATTGTTAAAGCCATAGTAATATGAACATAGGTTGCCAGTAACGACGACAGATTCTGGGTGTTCTTTTTTCAAGCGTTTGAATTGCTCAACAGGGACTTCATACGTCATGTCGACTTCACCGGCAAGGAAACGGTTCATATCGGCATTTTGGTTTTCAATTGGAAGGTAAGTCACTTGGTCGATGACGGTATGGTCATTGTCCCAATAGTTCGGGTTGCGTTTTAGCACTAGTCGTTCGTTAATTACCCATGTATCAGGTGTGTAGGCACCATTACCAACAAAGTTTTCAGGCTTGGTCCACTGATCGCCAAATTTTTCAATGCTCGCTTGGTGAACCGGCTTAACAGTGGTGTGACCCATCATTTGGATGAAATACGGTACCGCTTGCTCAAGTTTGATCTCTAATGTGTGAGCATCAATTGCCTTAACACCAAGCGTGGATTTGTCTTTTTTAGCCGCGATAATATCGGCTGCGTTTTCCATTGTGGTCATTTCAAGATACCAAGAGTATGGAGAAGCAGTCGCAGGATCAACGGCGCGTTGTAAGCTATATACGAAATCTTCGGCAGTAACTGAATCGCCATTTGACCATTTTGCTTCAGGGCGAAGATGGAAGATGAATGTTTGGTTGTCAGCGGTTTCCCAACTTTCTGCCACACCAGGAATGGTATTACCGTTTGCATCTTGGTTAACCAAACCTTCCAATAAATCACGAATTACCATGGATTCTGGTACACCTTCAGTCTTGTGCGGATCTAATGAAGCGACTTCTGAGCCGTTACCACGAACAAGTTCTTGTACTGCTGCGAGTTTCGTTCCTTCAGGTACATTGGCTGCAAATGTGGCGCTAGATGCGGTGATTGCGGTTAAACCAAGACTCAGCCATAACGCTTTGGTAATTGAATTTCTGTTCATTGTGTTACTCCATGTTATTTATTGCTTCTATGAGATATTTCTTATCGCTAAACCTCATGAAAGCGCTTTTATTTCTATTTAGAATTTTACAAAACTCGAAATATGTTATCAATTGATGGATTTTATATCCACACTGTAGGTTATTATTGAGCCTATTATCTGCTTTGCACCAAAATAACAGAGTTAAACTCTATATAGCAAGAGGCTGAAGGGTGAAGTTGATAATATATATAGGGTAATTTAGCGAGTCATGCTGAAATTGAAGGTGTTAACTAGATGTTAAGTCCTAAAATAGTGCAAAATTTGGAGGGTTTAGCTAGTTATTCTGACGTTGAAGGCATTAATTAAGTGTTGTGTTCCAAATTGGTGCAGCTATTAACTTATTTATCTATTTAACTAGACGTTGCTGCTACATAACTTACTTGGAACTACACATTAACGTTGATGGTTTCAGTCACTTAGTTGAATTAAGTTTAGATTAACGACAGGCTTGAAAGGATAAAAAGCCCCATAGTGCTGGTGATGATCGACAGCAATGTAGAGAGCACAATAATATTTGCTGCTAAGGTGCCATTTGCGTTCATTGCTTTGGCAAGTACAAAGCTGGCGGCGGCGGTGGGAGAGGAGCTGGTGAGGAAGATTATGCCTAATTCTAAGCCTCTAAAGCCCATCATAATAGCGAGCGATGTGAACACTATTGGGCAAATAATCAACTTAACGCCTGTTGAAAACCAGGCTGAATGTTTGTCGCGATACAGTTGACGTAGATCGAGTGATCCACCGCCACACATCAAAGCGAGGGGTAATGTCATATTGGCTAAGTATCGACCGGCATCGTTGGCAATTTTGGGCATGGTTAGCTGAAGCTGACTACAGATTATGCCAAGGATAATGGCAATAATAAGTGGGTTTTTTGTTAAGGATTTCACCACTGTTGGTAGCGCTTTCACAGCACTGTTCTCAGTTTTAGGAGACAGTGTAATCACACTTAATACATTATACGTTAAGGTCAGTCCGGCAACGTACAAGGCAGCTACGGCTAACGCATCATCTCCATAAGCATTTGAGACATAAGCAAGTGCGATGACAGCAACATTGCCTCTAAATCCCCCTTGAATAATGACGCCATTGTCGCTGTCATGAGAAAATAAGCGATGGGTCACTAAGGAGAGAAAGATAAAGAAAAGCAATGTGCCGATAATACCGAACGCGACGAGAGTTCCACTGCTGCTGATATCGTGACTTGAGCCCATAACACTAAGGAATAGAAGCGCAGGAAGCGTTACGTTATAAACCAGCCGAGAAGCGACCTCAATAAAATGACCATCGATTAATCCAATGCGGCGAAAGATAATCCCAAGAAATAGCATTAAGCATATTGGCCCGGTGACAGTGCCGGAAAAGAGAAAATTATCGAGTAAAATGTCCATTATCTACCGCTTTAGTCGGGGGGTGGTCAGGTTTGAAAATTAGGTCACGCTTTGAAAGTACCATTTCATTTATGCTTTGTCTTTACGGTTTATCGTTTTACATAAACACTTTGCTAAAAGGTTATGTGTTTTATGCATATCATTTATGTTTAACTTTCATTTTTTTCATTTATAGTCTGAGAGTAGACTGTCGGTAGACATTATTTGAATGGTTTGTGGAGATTTTCATGTTTAAGGCATTGGTTTTAAATCAACAAGATAAGAAAACAACATCAGCAATAGAAACACTAGACAGTAGCCAGTTACCCGATGGTGATGTGCTTGTAGCGGTCGATTATTCTTCGCTTAACTACAAAGATGGATTAGCGATAACCGGCAAAGGAAAAATTATTCGTGAATTTCCAATGGTTCCAGGTATTGATTTCGTTGGCAGTGTGCTTGAATCGAATGACCAGCGCTTTGCCGTTGGCGACAAGGTGGTACTGACCGGCTGGGGCGTTGGAGAAAACCATTGGGGTGGAATGGCAGAGCAAGCTCGTGTGAAGGCAGATTGGTTGGTACCTCTGGTTGATGGTTTAGAAGCGAAACATGCAATGATGGTTGGAACTGCCGGTCTAACGGCCATGTTGTGTGTTCAAGCGTTGATTGATGGTGGCGTGACACCTGAAAGCGGTAAAGTATTGGTGACAGGCGCAAGCGGAGGCGTTGGCAGTGTTGCAGTGAGTTTGCTCGCACAATTGGGTTACACGGTGAGTGTGGTTACCGGACGTGTTGACGTAAATGGTCCACTTTTGACAGACTTAGGTGCAAGCGAAATCATTGATCGCTCTGCGTTTGAAGAGTCAGCAAGACCACTAGAAAAGCAAGTTTGGGCTGGGTGTGTTGATACTGTAGGATCTAAGGTATTGTCGAAAGTGCTAGCGCAAATGGACTATAACAGTACCGTGGCCGCGTGTGGTTTGGCTGGTGGTTTTGATTTACCGACAACTGTGATGCCATTTATTTTGCGTAATGTTCGTTTGCAAGGTGTCGATTCAGTGCATTGTCCTTACGAGAAACGTTTGGAGGCATGGAATAAGCTCACTCAACTTCTTCCAGATAGTTATTATCAAAATGCGTGTACTGAAATTTCTCTTGAACAAGCCGCTGAGTTTGCTGAAGCGATTACCAATGGACAGACAACAGGGCGTGTTGTGATTAAGCTTTAATTACCGCTTTATTTGTTGTGAATTTCTAACGCCTAATCAAATGATTAGGCTTTTTTATGCCTCTAACCCTAAGTCTTCTACTCGTTTGGCGATAAGACGGCTGCACTCTTGACTGACAATATTTCTAAGCCACTGCTGAGATGTAGCGTGGTCGCAGCGAGGATGCCAAATCATCATATATTCAAACGGAGTAAAGCTAAACGGGAGTGGTTTTACCACTAAATCGTAGCGTTCTGAAACCAGATAAGCGAGATCGGCTGGAACCGTGATAATGACCGGAAGTACATCGACAATGGCTAGAGCAGCCTCTAAATGATAAGCGCGCAGAACCATTTTCCTTTCTGGCTGCCCAGTTAATGCTTGTTCAATGAGCGCTTTTACCCCATCACTGATTGCGATCATGGCATGGGGATAATGGAGGTAGTCATCTAAGGTTAAGTTTTTCTTGGCTAATGGGTGATTCTTTGACAGCAGACAAGAGACACTTACTCTGCCTAGTACGTCGCTTTGCAATGGAGAAACGCTGCCAGTTGGTCGACAAATAGCTAAGTCTGCGCCTTCATGAGTTAATTGATCCGCTAAGCGTTCATGCTGTAATGGGTGAAAATTAAACGATACATTAGGCGCTTCTTGATATATCCGTGGTAACGCAAATGGCAATATGGTTTGCATTGCGTAGTCAGTCGTCGCAATGGTAAAAGATTGCGTACACTCTTTCGGGTTAAAATCGATCGGTGAGAGTAGCTCTCGAATCGATTCCAATGGACCACTAAAGCTTTGGTTCAGTTCGAGCGCTTTCTCCGTTGGGATTAAATGTTGGCCATGGCGTGTGAACAAGGGATCATCGAGCAAGATTCGCAAACGGCTAAGCACTCGACTCATGGCCGATTGACTTAGGTTAAGCCGAGCAGCCGCTTTACTGACGCTGTTCTCTTCGATTAACACGCGCAGTGCTACCAATAGGTTTAAATCGCGGCGATATATCTCTTCGAGGTTCATTGAATTCCTGACCGTTCTATGTGGATAGTTGTTGGCTGACTACGATAAACAAGCCGCGACGATACCGATTAAACCACCAAGTACACCACCCCAAACCACGAGCCACCCAAGGTGCTCTTTGATCATTGATTGAACTATCTCTTTAACCACTTGTGGTGTGAGTTCATTTAAGCGTAACTCAATGATCTCTTCGATGTGTGCTCGAATCTCGTTGCTATTCATTCCTTCACTGAGTTGGGTTGCAATCGCTTCTTTGACTTCATCGCTTTCGCTAATTTCTTCAACCGCCGCTTTCATTTTTTCGATAAAGGGTTCTTTCATTGGTTCAAGAGCTTCAACACCACCCAGCATTTCAAGCATCGCGCCAAATTGTGACGTCATAATCACTTCGCCTAGGCTATTGAAGGTTGGATCGAAATCTATCTTATCCAACACCGCGCCAAAATTGATGGATTTCTGACTGATGCCTCCGGGCTTTAAAAAACGAGCGATGTTTTCAGAGCTGAAAAATTGATCCATCATCATATCTTTAATGGCTTTTTTGAAAGCTTCAAAGCGCAGTGGAATGACGCCTGATCCATATACGCCAGGAATTTTCTCAAACAACATATAGACAGCAAGCCAGTTGGTTATGGCTCCTGAAAGTGCAAATAAACCAGCAGATAGAATGAGATTGTTGCCAGTTTGATAGCCTATTAATACGACGCTTGCGGCGATTAAATTGGTAATCACGCTTTTATTCATGGTTAATACTTACCTAAAACAGAAATGTGAAAAAGATTAGGGGATTCTAAGGAAGTTGCAGCTAAACGAAAAGGGGGAATTCCCCCTTTTCACCGTTAATTTTCGGCTATAAACCCACCGGTTTGGTGTGCCCAAAGGTGGGCGTAAATACCGTTCTTCTCCAATAATTCTTGATGAGTTCCTTGCTCGGAAATCGAGCCTTGATCGAGAACGATTAATTTATCCATCGCTGCAATCGTGGACAAACGGTGCGCTATGGCGATAACAGTTTTTCCTTCCATCAGTTGATTGAGGCTTTCTTGAATGGCCGCTTCGACCTCAGAATCGAGAGCTGAAGTGGCTTCATCAAGTACGAGGATCGGTGCATTTTTTAGTAATACACGAGATATAGCAATACGCTGACGTTGACCCCCGGAGAGTTTAACCCCTCGTTCACCAACTTGTGCATCGTAACCGACGTTACCGTGTGGGTCGGTCAAGGTTTCGATAAACTCATGTGCGTGTGCTTGTTTGGTCGCTGCCAGCAATTCTTCTTCCGTTGCATCGGGTTTACCGTAAATAATATTCTCACGTATCGAGCGGTGCAGTAGTGAGGTATCTTGAGTAACCATGCCGATCATACTGCGCAGAGAATCTTGAGTAAGTGCGTTAATTGGGTGGCCATCGATGCGAATCTCACCTTCCGATATGTTGTGGAATCGTAACAGCAGGTTGACTAGGGTGGATTTCCCAGCCCCGGAACGTCCGACGATACCAATTTTTTCACCGGGTTTAATGGTAAGCGATAGGCCATCAATGACGTTGATATTTTCACCGTAATTGAAACGGATTTGATCAAACGTTATCTCTCCTTCGCATTTTGCCAATTCCTGTGCTTTTGGCGCATCTTGAATTTGGACCGGTTTTGACAATGAGTTCATACCATCAACGACCGTTCCCATATTTTCGAATAAACCACCGACTTCCCACATGATCCACTTTGACATGCCGTTAATTCTAAGAGCGAGTGAAATCGCAATGGCAATGGCTCCAACGCTGATTGATTCAATGCTCCAGAGGTAAATTGAAATGGCAGAAATACTGAAGAGCAATAGATAGTTAGCAAACTCTACCAGCATGTTAAAGCCGGTTACCAAGCGCATCTGTGTTTTTACCGTCGCTAAGAAATCGTTCATGCTATCTTTGACGTATTCTGTCTCTCGTTGGTGGTGAGAGAACAGCTTTACGGTTTGGATATTGGTGTAACTATCGACCAAACGACCTGTCATCATCGAGCGTGCATCGGCTTGAGCTGACGCGATTTTTTTCAGTTTTGGCACGAAGTGAAATTGAATGGCTAAGTAAGCTAAGAACCAGCAAAACATCGGCAGCATTAAACGCCAATCTGCGTCGGCGAGCATCACCAAAATAGAGAAAAAATAGACGATGACGTAAACAAAGACATCAACACCTTTCATAACGGTCTCGCGTACTGCGAGAGAGGTTTGCATCACTTTAGTTGCAATTCTACCCGCAAATTCATCTTGGTAATAAGATAAACTCTGCTTGAGTAAATAGCGGTGAGCTAACCACCGAATTGACATTGGGTAATTCCCCAACATGGTTTGATGTAGCAGAAGCGAATGCAGTGTTACAAGTGCGGGCATCACTATCACTATAAGAAATGCTAGGATTAAAAGCTCCGAACCGTTCTCTGTAAATAAAGTCTCTGGGTTACTGGTACTTAACCAATCAACAAGCGAGCCCATATAACCGAATAGCGACACTTCGATAATGGCAATAGAGGTGCTTAGAAAGCCGATGGCAAGCAAAGGCCAACCAAAGCCTTTGGTGTAATGCTGGCAAAATGCCCATAAAGTATCAGGGGGGCACTGTGGATCATCGGTCGGGAAAGCTTGTGTAAAACTTTCAAATAATTTGAACATAATAATCCTAATTTAGGGATTTCAAACAGAACTAAGAATACATCTCATTTCGAGAGTGGAGCCATAGTCTAACGATATTGTGCAGCAGTGCGAGAAAAATCTAAACCACCAATGTAAAAACGAAGGACTTTTTTGTGAATAAATAGGGCTGAATAAAGATAGTTGAATAAAGAGAGCTGAATAAAAAAGATCTAATTAAAAAGAGCCGAGAGAATGATTCCCCCGGCTCTTTTTAGTGACTAAAACCTACTTACGGTTTGCTATGCAAAATCCGAATCGACATTTTGGGCTGAATAATGTCGCGGCTTGTAACAGGAGTAGTATTGAATTCACTGTCGTTAGAATCGCACACTGTTACCCATTCTTGCCTGAGCTCCGCTGGAAGTATAAATCGAGCAGTTGCTTGGGTTTGGTTTATTAAGTAGAGAAGTTCTTCTCCATCTTCCCCTATGCCTAAATGCAGCGCGACGGTATTGAGTCTATTCCAATCATCGTGTTCCAAGAGTGAACCATCTACTTTACGCCAAAATACTCGGTTAGAGTTTCTTGAAACGCCACTGAAGGCTCGAATAAATGGCAGCATAATTTCTTGACGTACACTGATGAGACTCGCTAACCAGTTATTAAAACTGGATTGAGTTGGTGTGAGTTGCCAGTCTAACCAGCTGATTGCGTTATCTTGACAATAGGCATTATTGTTTCCGCCTTGACTATGAGAAAGGAGATCGGCGGTTAATACATGAGGAATACCAAAAGCGAACAGCAAAGATGTCATAAGGTTTCGCTTTTGTCTCTCACGTACCAAAATGATTTCGGGATCGGATGTATCACCTTCGACTCCGTAGTTGTCTGAGCGATTGTCACCATGCCCATCGCGGTTTTGCTCTCCATTATCTTCGTTATGTTTGTGCTTATACGAAACGAGATCTTGCAGTGTAAAACCATCGTGATAGGTGATGTAGTTTACGGTTAATTTATGTGGCCAATTCGCTGCACTATAAAGATCCCGTGACCCCATAATGCGTGTTGCAAATTCTTTAAGGAAGCCTTGATCTCCGCGCCAGAAGCTGCGAGATATATCACGGAGTTTATCGTTGGTTTCATTCCACCCTAATGGGAAGTTGCCAACTTGGTAGCCGTTAGGGCCAATATCCCAAGGTTCCGCAATCATTTTCACCTGTTTTAAAACGGGATCTTGAGCAACAGCTTTAAAGAATGCAGCATCTTGGCTGAAGTTTTCACCATTTCGGCCTAGCGTCGCAGCTAAATCAAAACGGAAGCCATCTATTTTGTATTCTGTTACCCAATAGCGGAGCGTATCCATCACGAGATTCAATGATGGTTGATGGTTGAGGTCAAGTGTATTGCCACAGCCCGTGAAATTGGCATAGTGAGAGCCATGGGTAATGTAGTAATTAGGATCGAGTCCACGTAAATTAAATGTAGGACCATCTTCGCCGGCTTCTGCCGTATGGTTGTATACAACATCCAATACGACTTCAATACCTTGCCTGTGTAGCTCACGAACGACGGTTTTTAATTCGGTTACTGCATCCGATACCGCGTAGCGAGGATCTGGAGCCATAAATAAGTATGGGTTGTATCCCCAATAGTTAACCTTATCCATGTTTAATAAATGAGGTTCATGCATACAGGCGGCAATGGGGAGAAGCTGTAGGGTCTTTATGTGGTTTTGTTTATAAAAAGCGAGCATAGCAGGATCAATTAACCCTAAATACTTCCCTCGAACCACTTTGTTTACTTCTTGATTGAGCTGAGTCACTCCTTTCACATGTGTTTCGAAAAGTACTGTCTCATCAAGCGGGATGTCAGGTTTTTCGATATTTTGCCAATCAAATAGATCGTCGACGACGGTGGATTTTGCCATCGTAAAACTTTTTTCCGCCGTATAAGGTGGCTCGTAGTGAAGTTCTTTGTCTAGCGCTTTTGCGTAAGGATCGGAAATGAGTTGCAACTCTCCGTCCTCTTGCTCGATAACGTAGCCATATTTCTGCCCTGGCTCGATACTGGATAGATAGGTGTATTGCACTCCGGCATAATTATTCTCTAGGGGATGGAGTGTGTACGTATCGGTTTTACCATCAAATAGCGCTAATTGAATAGGCTTGGTGGTTGGCGAGTAAATAGAAAAATTACAACCACTTAAGTCAATTGTTGCGCCTAAAGGGTAGGGACGAGCATATAATTTAGTCATTGTTATATTTGATCACTTTTTATCATTAAATTGATTTGCTGACATCTCAAGTTAAAAGCTTTGCATCCAATTGGTCAAGCTATCAACTAAAAAAATAATAGTAGATTTGTCATAAAAACTAGACTCTGGGCGCTTTTCTGGCGAATTATAAATCGGATTTATTGGTGTAATCACAGCTCGTTACCTATGCTGTATAAGTAAAGAACCAGTTTCACGCAAGGATTGATGGGCGTTTCCACAACAAATAATGACGGGTATATGAATCTAATAGGAATATTTATTGGCTTAGTTGGGGTGATGCTAATTTTTAGTGTGATCTGGATGACGGCGGTTTCCGCAAAACAAAAACTCGCAGCATCTGATAAGAAAGCTCGTGCGGCTGCTCACCGTAAAGCAATACAGCGCAATCATGCTCAAGAAAAACAAGAACTTCTTCAAAAAGCAGAAGAAAATCATCTTCCATCGATACTTTTGTTAGCGAAACAAGCGGAATTGAAAGACTTCAAAGAGGCCATTTTTTGGTATGAAAAAGCTGCATTATTAGGAAATGCAACTGGAATGTATGGAGTTGTAAGGCTATGTAGCCGCTTTGGGCAAGATCCAATCATGGTCGAAAATGCCCGTTTTTGGAAGACTTATATTAAAGGGATCGAAGGTGATATGTCGGCTTTATTTGAAGCCGGCAAGGCTTTACTTTCGGGCCTAGGCGTAAATAAAAATCATAAACTTGGCATTAAAGTTATTCAAGATGCTGCGCACGCTAGGCACATTGATGCACAGTTATTTTTGGGAGATTGGTGCCTAAGTGATGATTCACCTAAAGAACAAGTTGTTGATGCAAACTATTGGTATGCAAAAGCTGCTCAGCTAGAGAATCATGATGGAATGATAAAGCTGGGGTTGAATTACGTTAATGGTCGCGGCGTAACAAAAGATCATAAGAAAGGGTGTTTTTGGCTTGAGTGTGCAGCAGAGCGTGGTAATACTAAGGCCATGTATCATGCTGGAAAAGCATGGATTGATGTTGGAAAGCATGGCGATGCGATTTCTTATATTTGGTTATATATGTCTTCACAGTGTAATTATTCGCCAGCTCGGTCATTGCGCGATGAGGTAGCGAATAAACTAGGTGTTGATTCAATCGTTTCTCTACAAGCATTTGCCGACCCTTTATTAAAAAAATTAGTCGGTGGGACGGTACATCGTCACTTAATTATTCGAGCGTTGAATCGATTATATAAACGAGGGATCCCTATTCCTGAGAGTAGGATATCTGCGGAGGATCCAAATGATAACGGAGATGAAGTCTTTCTGAGTCAGTTGTTATCGCAGGAACGATTTGCAAGCTCGCGTGAGGACAAAGTAAGTTAAGGTCTGCTTGAACACCTCGTCACATTAAAATTAAATCCCCCCCTCTTGTCGTTGAAAAATGCCAAGAGGGGGGAAGATACATATTACGACTGATTTTTATTGATACTTAATGATGATGTGACGCTTTCATTCCCATCATTACTTTCTTGATTGGGGCATCGAAGGAAATAGACTGTTGATTGGAAAAGTTTAATTTTACAGAGATGTTTTCACCCTCTTTGAGTGGCCCCGCTAAATCAAACAGCATCACATGGTAGCCACCAGGTTTTAGTTCTGTTTTCCCTTTTGCTGGCACTGTGATCTTTTCCACTTGACGCATTTTCATTACGTCCCCTTCCTTGATCATATCGTGTAATTCTACTTTGCCTGCTTTAGAAGCTGTTGCGCTTACCAACTCGATATTTTCTGAGTCCGGGTTGCTTAATGTAACAAATATCGCACTGGTTGTTGCTGATGGGGCTGTTTCACGAGCATAGGCTCCCTCTGCGACAATATCGGCATAAGTGGCTTGAGCAAAAGTAAGTAAAAGTGAGGTAAGTAGAAAGCGTTTTTTATTCATTGTTATTTTCCTGACGTAGGCTGAGATGGAGATGAAATGACCGTTTCTATTGCGTCCAAGATGGGCTTGGGCGTCATAGTATGTGGTACTTTTTGCAGTAGTGTGCCATCAGGTTTCACAAAATAGAAGTATGACGTGTGATCTAAAGTGTAATTGAGGTTGGAGTTTTCCAACGTGATTTTTTTATAAAATACGTTATAGAAATTGGCGAGTTGTGCCGTTTGTTCTAATGAGGTCGCCATGCCACTAATGTTTGGATTAAAGTATCCTGCAAATTCGTCGACATTTTCACCCAAATCTCTTTCTGGATCGAGAGTAATAAAAATAGGGCGAAATTGAGCAAGTACTTCAGGAGAGAGTTGATTCAGTGCACCAGCAAGTACGGCTAAGGATGTTGGGCACACATCTGGGCACTTTGTGAAACCAAAGTATAAAATCCTAATACGAGAATCACTGGTATCAAAAGGGAACGTTTGCTCACCAAGTTTTCCATGGAATACAATAGATTGCAAATCAACGATAGGATCAGGCTCAATATCGCTGACAGGGGTATTAATGGAATAACGTTGTCCTAAATACAGGCCGAAAATAAAGAGTATGATGATTGCGATGAAATATTTTTTACTCATTAATGGACCTTATTGCCGGGTGGATGGTTAATGACCCATCGGTTAATTCACCAATCCAAGTCATTTGATTTTGTGTGCAAATAGGTAAAACAACATCGGCTTGATAAGTGTTGTTTCCCACGGGTGTGATGGGGACCTTTACGATTCCCATGTCCATTTCTAACCCTCGTAATGTCAATGTTAACGGTTTCTCTTGGTCAAATGGCCACACTATTGTCATTTTATTGGCTTGCAATGGGCGAGTGATGTCTCGTTCCAGTTTTATTTGAACATTATCTTGTTCGCATACTTGGGACGAAAGATAGCAATATTCAATATCAACGTTATTTACTGTCGTGAAGTCCAATAGCTGACTTGCAAAAAATCCGGCACCTAGTGCAACAAATAAACTCAACCATTTTAAAACGATCAACCTGATGTCCTTACAAAAATTTCACTCCAATGAATCACTCATGCTAGCACAAGGTATGGATTGGAGTGACGGGGAACAGCATTTTTGTGGAGTAATTCAAATTATGCTTATCATTATATAAATATCTATAAATCAATAAGTTATTTGTTACCAAATTTCTCGAGTAGTAAAACGAACCCGATGGCCATGACCATTAAAATTAATGCTAACGATAACTGAGAGGGTTGGCTTGTTATAGCCTCGTAAGCACTAGGAGTTAGGTTATTTTGTATGAGTGGCACTTGTTCACCATGAGAATTCGTGCGCCATGTAATGGTTTCTTTCCATGGCCAAATTTTCGGCAGTGTTCCAACCATTAAGCCAGTTAGTGTAATTAAAGTTACATCACGAGCATGTTTTAGCAGCCATGATAGTAGGTGTGAGAAAGAGAGTAACCCAATAACGCAACCAGACATAAATAGAACTAGTGGAGAAAACTGGAACAGTTTAACTGCGTTGAGCACAGGTTGATACATTCCAAGTAAAAGCAAAATAAAACTGCCTGAAATCCCCGGTAGAATCATCGCGCAAATTGCGATACTACCTGCAATCATAAAATTGAATGAGGTTGGGCTCATCGACATAGGTTGTAATACCGTAATCGTGTAAGCAAAGCCTAATCCTGCTAAAAAACCAAGGATGCGAGTAAGTGAGAAAGATTCAATTTGCTTACCAATATGATAGACAGAGACTAAAATCAAGCCAAAGAAGAACGACCATAATGGCACTGGGTGAGTGGTGAGCAGCCAAGATATGAGCTTTGCGAGTGTTAATATACTCGTAAAAATGCCACCAAATAATGCGATTAAAAAGAAGCCGTTGATATGTTGAAAAGCTGCTTTAACGCCAGATTGGCGAAGCAGGGTGACCAGTGAGGGGTTAATGCGTCGAATGCTCTCGAGTAAGGTATCGTAAATTCCTGTGATAAATGCGATTGTTCCGCCCGATACGCCAGGGACAACATCCGCCGCTCCCATTGCCATGCCTTTAAAAAACGTTGCTATATAGTTCATGTTATTCTTTATTTTATAAGGTTATTGAACTGTCAGTATAACCAAATTTTTTCATTTACCACACCTTTCAAGTGACATGCTATTTGTCTGTCCATCTGGTAAAGAGACATGAGCCTAGTGTTTTTTCTGGGGATTGAAAGTAAGTTTTGTCCCCGTAAACTTGAGATTACTCAGCAATACTTCCGCATTTTTCATGCCTACTTCTGAGAACTGTATGCCGTAACTTGCATAATGTGTTGAACGTTGAGTGTTACATACGGTGCCGATTAGATCATCTATGGCTAGGTTGAAGTCACTCTTTATTTTTAAATGAATGCCGACTGTGTCACCGACCTCATATATTTGGCCAAGTGGGGAGGTTAGAAAACGGCAACCATTACGAGAGATATCACGAATATCACAATCTAACTTATATTTGTCTGAAATGGCTTTACCTGAAAGGTTCACTTCGAATCTAGGCTCACGACGTAACTGAGTGACTTGCATTGTATTAGGAATAGAAAAAAGAGCCATTGGTATTGGGGATTGAATAATATGTTGTAATTGGCTCTTAAACACGATAATTGCCCCTTCTCCGCGGGGAGATATGGCTCGAATATTACTCCAAAACCCTTCTTGAAAGTAATATCCGAGATCTTGTTTTGATATTTGTGGAATTTCAGTCAATATAAAATTATCAGGATGAATTCCGATAAGATGAGAATGACAGACGAATTTGGTTCCAACAGGCGTGTTCATGTTTAATGTCACGTCACTACCATGCTCAATTAACGCAAGAGCATCGGTACTATTTAAGGTAGTGAGTACTTTCTTTTTCGACTGAGCCTTAACGGTTTTCTGCTCGTCTGTAGACGTCATATATTGTCCTATTACTTAACTCGTTAATTACTTTGATATTAGCATTGATTATTTTTGTATCGAATTTTATTTTGTGCAGTATCCATCATTATCGATATTACGTTGGCCTAAATATGGAGAGTTTGACTATTTCTTAAGTTTTGTTTTCTTCTGGGAAAATAACTATTTCTCTTTGTGATAAATGATACGTATTATTGCGTTCTGAATTTAAGGAGAAATTATGACTCGTTCCAACACTGATAATTGGCGTAACCCAATAAACTTCCTCATGGTTATTTCGATCATTGTGCCGATTGCGTTTTCGAGTTGGATGGCTCTGCTGAATAATTTCGCCATTGAACGTGCGAGTTTTAATGGTTCAGATATGGGAATCCTACAGAGCATCCGAGAGATCCCAGGCTTTTTATCATTTACTGCCGTCTTTTTACTGCTTTTTATCAGAGAGCAAAGGCTTTTAGTTCTAGCGCTCGTGATGCTCACGTTAGGAACTGCATTAACGGGTTTTTTCCCGAGTTTTTATGGCCTTATATTTACTACTTTGTTGATGTCTACCGGATTTCACTATTTTGAAGCGATTAAACAATCGTTAGCATTGCAATGGCTATCTAAAGATGAAGCGCCAGAAACGTTGGGGAAACTCATTTCTGTTGGTGCATTTGCATCTCTTATTACTTACGGGTGTATGTGGGTCATGATTGAGGAGCTTGAACTTTCCTATAAAACGATTTATGTCGTAATGGGTGGAATAGCATTATTGTTGGTCGCATTTCTCGCTTTTGCGTTTCCAGAATTTGCAGCTAAAATACCGCAAAATAAGCGATTAGTGATTCGAAAACGATATTGGTTATTTTATGCGTTAACCTTTATGAGTGGTGCCCGTCGACAAATTTTCACCGTTTTTGCTGGATTTTTAATGGTTGAAAAGTTTGGCTATTCTGCTGCCGACATTACGCTACTGTTTTTAATCAACTATATGTTTAACTTTTTATTTGCAAAGCGAATTGGCCGCATTATCGGTATTATTGGTGAACAAAAAGCATTGATCATTGAGTATGTTGGGCTGATTTTTGTTTTTGTTGGTTATGCCTTGGTGAAAGATAGCCAACATGCTGCGGCATTATATGTGATCGACCATCTTTTCTTTGCACTGGCTTTGGCGGTGAAGACCTACTTTCAGAAAATAGCTGACCCAGCCGATATGGCCTCTACAGCTGGTGTTTCTTTTACTATCAACCATATTGCAGCGGTTGTTATTCCAGCGGCGTTTGGTGTTGTTTGGTTATACTCTCCAGCAGCAGTATTCTACCTTGGCGCTGGAATGGCGGGCATTTCCTTGTTGTTGTCGTTTAATATTCCACGCTTACCTGATATGAATAATGAAACGCGAATTCTTAGAGTTAAATAAACGAGTATTAATAGGTACGTTTTGTTGAAGCGCCAACGAGCGAGTTGATGAAATGGCCTATTCGGTACAAATCTGATTTCGGCCATTTGCTTTAGCACGATATAAAGCTTTGTCAGCTCGATAGAACGTTCTTTGTGTGTTTTCGCCTTCTCTGTGTAGCGTCACACCAACACTCACCGTTAACCCACGTTCGCCTAAAATGTCAGTCCATGGGAATTGGTAAATCCGCTCACGGTAGTTTTCGGCATGCATTGCTGCTCTTTCAAGTGGTGTATTTTCTAAGATAACGAGGAATTCTTCGCCACCGAATCGCACACATGAAGCATCTTTAAATTTAAAATAACTCGCGAGTTCAGCCGAGACGTTGACGATCGCTTTATCACCGACTAAGTGACTGAGCTCGTCGTTAATTGACTTAAAGTGGTCGATATCGACGACTAAGAAAGCAAACGGCGTTTCATGCAGTAATAGATCTTTCAGTTTGGTTTCAAGCCAACGGCGATTATGTAGCTTAGTTAGTGGATCGGTAAATACATCTTGTTGTAACTGAGCCACAGTGACCTGTTGATTTTCTGTAGTTTCTTTTAGTTCTCTATTTTCTATTTCAGATAGTATTAGTTTTAATTGGAGCTCAAATCGAGTGAGGCGACGCAGTTGTCCTGCACCAAGATCCCCAATTGGAATTTTGCGCATTAGGTCGGTTTCAATTCTGAACGCTAATTTTTCATAGTGCAGCGCTTCTTTATAGCGACCCATTTTTTCATAGATATGGCTCAGTGCCTGATACAGCCTTTTAGATAGGTCTGGTTGGAAAAGTCGTTGGACTTTTTTTGCCTGATTAACCAACAGCATTTCACCGATATGTGCTTTTCCTGTTCGTGCCAAACAAAATGCCAGTTCGATTTTTATTAAGCAGGCGAGTGACGACTGGTAATTACATCCAGTTGTATATGGAACATGTGCGATGATTTTTAGTGCTTCATCGATATTATCCAAACTCAACTCTAACCTAGCTTGCATGAGAAGTATTAAACCAGCTAATGATTTATCACTCACCAATATACTGAGCTCTTCACATTCTAAAATTAATTCACGAGCGGCGGTTAAGCGTCCAAGGGAAATTAAGCACGACAACATGCCTATTTTAAATCGTAACCGAAGAGAGCGAGTAGAAATTGCATGATCGATACTGTCTACTTTCTGGTAGTAGCGTAATGCGTTTGCAGAATCGCCATAAATATCACATAGATTGGCCATACCAAGTATGGCGATGACATACTCATCAATACAGCTATTTTCAACCGCAATGTTTGACATCAATACATATTGGTCAAGGGCTGCACTGTATTCACCCATTTCAATTAATCGATAACTTAAACTTTCTCGAATCGACAGGATAAGCTCGGCATCGTTGGGTATTTGCAACAATGCTAGCGCAGAGTTTAGGTCTTCACTACTGGTGCGAAATTGTTTTAGCTCAGCGCGATATTCTGCACTGATGATGTAACATTGAGCTTGTTCTAGAGTGGAGGTGGCAATATGAGATTGGATATGACTCCAAAAAATAATGGCATCTTCACCTCGTACTGATGAAGGATCGAGTCCAGCTTCTTTAACTTTACTCAGTAACTCATCCATTTGTCTCATCCTTTAACATGTTTTGTTCCAATTGATCCAATGTAAATGGGAAACTGAGAATGTCTTCAATGATCACAGATGGTAGTTGAGGATCCAATCCATGCCGTTTCCAAGGATAAATAGAAATCATTTGCTGCAGGATCGCATGAATATTTATTGCAGCCTCACCTTTATCGTCTAGGAGCAATCCGAGATATTCACCGCTCAGTCTGGAAACTAAGTCGTGTTGTGTACAGAGTGAATGCGTGATTTCAGTACAAATATCGAGATAGCGAGAATCGAAATGGTGAATAATGATAACCGTATGGTTGGTACTTTTTAATTGGGTTTTAAATAAGACAAGTTGTTCCCACCAGTAGGTTTCTGATACGACGTTCGAAAGCAATTTCTCCGGGTCATATTCGTATTGAGTACGTACTCGGTTAATGAGTTTACGAGCACGTTGCTCGAGTTGACGCTTCGAGGTATGAGCTTTATCTCGGCTTTCTCGAGCGGTTTGATCCTTTAAGAGTTGAATCGAGAGGTTGCGATACTTCTTAAATGAATAAAAGGTATCTTTATATTGGTTTTTCTGTTCTGCAACGAGTGATTGTTGGTAGTAGATTTGCGATAGTAATTCGCCATCGTTCGCGCTATCAGCATATTTTTCAGCCGCTTCAAGTAAGTGAGCCGCTTCGTCGATATTTTCTCGTAATAACTCTAAGCGTGCGCGTGAGATGTAAGAATGGGAGCGAACCCGGGTGAGGTTATTGGCAGTGGCAATATCGTGTGCTGTCTGCGCTGCTTTTTCTGCGTCTTCTAAGCGTTCTAGCCCAATGAGCGCAAGTGCTCTAAAGTCCCATGCTTCAGCACACCACTGTGCATCTTTGCGTTCGTCTAATAACTCCATTGCACCATCAAGAACACTGAGCATTTCTGCGAAGTTATTAAGTAAATAGTGATCTCTAGCCCATAAAATACGAGAACGAGCCTCAAAAGAAGCAAGTCGGACGCTATTGGCAACTTTAACGGCTAGCGCGTGAGTCGAACACGCTAGTTGGTATTCGTGGTTTGCTCTCCAGATATTGCCTAAGCCAAGTAAACTCTCAATTTCTATTTCAACTTGTTCTTCCAAAGCAGATTGTTCTAGAGCATGAATCCAATATTGTTGTGAGGTGTAGTATTTACCTTCACTCCAGTAATGTAAGGCATGTAAGTGGAGTATTTCGGGTAATAAATCATCATTATCAAGGCGACTTTGTGCTGTTAGCGCTTCACGGGCATACCGCAAGCCCACACGATATTTATTGAGGTGCCATGAACAGCGAGACAAAATCATCAAGCACGTAATTGTACCTTGTGGGTAATGAATTTGTTTTGAGCGAGCTAAACATTGCTCCGCTTGAATTTGAACCTCAAGAGGATCCGATTCCAATCGTCGCTTTAGCTGATCAATTTCAATTTCAAGTAGATAAAGGCTCTTATCCAAATTCAAATTTCCTTAAAGCCATCTTGCACGAACTACATCGACAATAAATGATAGTTGTCACTACCGGAATATAAGCATTCATCATGCCAAAAATGGCCATTTTCGATAAATTAATTCTCAAATATAATAATTACATTAAGCGTTTGAATTTAAATGATTTATATCTTAATTTTCTGTTTTCGATGAGTAAAACGATTTAGTCAATCTTTTGACCAAGTAAGAGGAAACCCTTTCTTAAATAGAATATTTTGCCGTTTTACTCCGCTTTAGTAGAAATTTAGAATCTTAAATCTTGTACAATTAAAATTTATGTACAACAATATACAGAAGTTAACTAGATTCATTTGAGGAGAGCATACGATGGAAAACAAGCTATTAATTGGTGTAAGTTCATGTGTTCTCGGGCAAAATGTGCGTTTTGATGGTGGGCATAAGAATAATCAATTTGTGTCGAATGAACTTGCTGATTATTGCGAATTTATCCCCATTTGCCCTGAGATTGGTGCTGGCCTACCTGTTCCTCGCCCAACCATTAGGCTTGTAAATATTGATGATAGTATCCGTTTAGTTGAAACCAAGGCTGTGGAGAATGATCATACTGATAAATTAGTAGAGTTCAGTTCGCGTAAAGTGGGTGAATTGAAACAGCAACCTCTGTGTGGTTATGTGGTTTGTGCTAAATCACCAACGTGCGGAATGGAACGAGTCAAAGTATACCAAGACAATCGCGCAGATAAGAATGGAGTCGGTTTATTTACCCAACAGCTTCAAGCGCAAATGCCTTGGCTACCGATTGAAGAAGATGGCCGGCTCAATGATGCGATTTTAAAAGAAAACTTTATATCTCGTATTTATGCATTACATGATCTTCAGCAATCCGTTGGGGATAATCCTTCTCCTGGAAAAATAGTGGCATTCCACAGTCGTTATAAGTTGACATTGATGGCACATCATCCAGCTTCTTACCGGGAATTAGGCAAGTTAGTCGCCAATATAAAACACTATTCCATTGATGACTTTTTTGAGAATTATCGTCTTCGTTTCATGCAGGCACTTACAGTACGCGCATCTCGGAAAAACAACACTAATACGCTAATGCATTTACAAGGCTATTTTAAAAACAGTTTGAGTAAAGAACATAAGGCGGAACTTTCCCGGCTTATTGAAGAATATCGATTGGGTTTATTACCTTTATTAGCACCATTAACCTTAATTAAGCATTACTTATCTACTCATCCAGATGAGTATTTAGAGCAGCAACATTATTTAAATCCATATCCTCAGGAGTTACGATTACGTTATGGACTCTAAACTAGAAGCGGTATACGCAATTCGAGAAGTCTCTGAATTGACAGGAGTAAAACCTGTCACATTAAGAGCATGGCAACGACGATATAATTTGATCCAGCCACAGCGGACTGATAAAGGGCATCGCCTTTATTCGCAGCAGGATGTCGATAAAGTCAATGAGATTCAGCGCTGGTTGGCCAAAGGAGTGTCTATAGGACGAGTTGTATCATTGTTAGAGCTGAATGAAGAAGAAGTTGTACTTGGTGACGAGCGCTCTTTGAAGCTGGAATCTTGCGAAGACATGTCTCACGCCTTAGCCACGCTTAACCGAGGAAGAACAGAAGCGATAATTGCAATGACATTAAAGGAGTACCCACTTAATATTGTCGAGTCCCAGTTCATTGATCCTATATTGGAATCTTTGGCATGCGTCAAAGCCCCGCTACGAACACTTCAGAGAGGTCTTTTTCAATCAACTCTGATTACTCGCTTATCCGCGGTGATTGAATCTCAAAATAAAGCGAGTAATAAGGGGAAGATGTTGTGTATTAGTCTTGAGCCGGTCGGGAGCATCTACGCGTGGCTTTGGGCGATGAGCAAAGCAGAGCAGGGTTTTCATATAACTTTACTCGATGGTGTGGACGACTTGTCGGGGTTGGTCGAGCATGATGGCTTAAGCAATTTTAAGGCAATGGAAATTTTTTCCAATAAAACACTGACAGAAATGCAACGGCGTTATTTAGAAAAACTGAGCGATTCTCCAATTTTGGTGACGGCTGCAGGCACGATATCTCAATTTGATCAATCTGGTTCTTGATTGTGCGATTAATCTGGTTTCGTCGAGATTTACGAGTTGAAGATAATAAGGCGTTGCTTAATGCAGTGGAGAATGGTGAGCCTGTCGTTGCGATATATCTTGCAACGCCTAAGCAATGGGCGGCGCATCATTTGGCACCGATACAAGCTGATTTAATATTCCGGCGTTTAGCAGCGTTACAAAAAGAGCTAGCACAACTCAACATTCCATTGGTCTATGAGGAAGTGGACGACTTTTCTGACAGTGTTAGATATCTAGTGACGTTTGCTAAGCGATATTCAATTTCTTCGATTTCAATAAACAAAGAATACGAAGTTAATGAGATCCGGCGAGATCAGGAGTTAAGTGAGCTTGCTGAACGTTACCATATCAATGTGGTTCAATTCGATGATAAATGTATCCAAGCCCCCGGTTCGATATTAAATCAACAAGGGCTGCCGTATAAGGTTTATACGCCATTTAAAAATGCGTGGAAAAAAGCGTTCTTTCACCCTCACATTAAAAAGATGAGGCCTCTCAACGTCGATAAGTCATTAGAAAAGTTTGATAAGTTATTATTTGATAGTTCCACATCTCCTTTTCACTACCCTAGACAGCCGAGCGATGCTTGGCCTGTGAGTCACTCCGACGTGAAAGCACGCCTTCGCCAATTTTGTCGGTCGTATGTGAACGATTATAATATCCTAAGAGATTATCCAAGTGCCAATGGCGGTAGTCAGTTATCTCCCTATTTAGCGTTAGGGATATTATCACCAAGACAATGCGTTGCTCGTCTGTATCTGGAGTCTAACAATGGAGTGCTTAGCGACGGCGCAGAAGCATGGATGAACGAATTGATTTGGCGAGAATTCTATCAACATTTGCTATTTTTCCGCCCGGACATATCGAAAGGAAGCAATTTTCACCAGTGGGCAGATGGACTTACTTGGAATGTGAACGATGAATGGCTGGCACGGTGGAAAAGTGGAAAAACCGGTTTTCCAATTGTCGATGCGGCAATGCGGCAACTAAATGCCGATGGGTGGATGCCTAATCGCCTTAGAATGGTGACCGCCAGTTTTCTAACCAAGGATTTGCATATTTCTTGGCGAGAAGGCGAAGCGTACTTTATGTCGAAGTTAATTGATGGGGATTATGCCGCAAACAATGGTGGTTGGCAGTGGTCAGCATCGACTGGATGTGATGCTCAGCCATATTTTAGAATTTTTAACCCAGTTTCCCAAGGTGAAAAGTTCGATAAACAAGGGGAATATGTTCGTTTTTGGGTTCCTGAGTTAAAAAATGTTCCGGATAATGTGATTCATCAGCCTTGGTACTGGACGAATGCAAGCTCCTTATCTTATCCTTCTCCTATAGTTGATCATAAAATAGAGAGAGAGACGACTCTAATGATCTATAAAGAAGCGAAAAAATGCGAAGGAAAGTTAAACTAATGCGATGTTGTATAGTGCTTTTAATGTTACTAATGAGTCATTTGACCTTAGCTAATACGTTTTCTTTGCCCGCTCCGGGCAGTAACCTTGTTGGGAATATTCAGTATCATGAGGTTCAGAAAGGGGAAACATTAGCTAAAATTTCTGATGACTATAATATTGGCTTGCTTGCGCTTATGGCGGCGAATAAAGGTGTTGATCCTTTTTTACCCGATCCAGGGCACGTATTGACGATACCTACGTCGTTGATTTTGCCGTCGTATCCTCATGAAGGCATTATTGTTAATTTGGCCGAGCTGCGACTTTATTACTACGAACCCAGTAAAGGGGTTGTGCATGTTTTCCCGGTAGGCATCGGACGTATTGGACGCGATACTCCAGAAATGGAAACCAAGATTGTACAAAAACGTGCAAACCCGACTTGGACACCGACTCAAAACATTCGTAATGAGTATTTAAAAAAGGGCATAACATTGCCCGCTGTTGTCCCTGCGGGGAAAGATAACCCGCTTGGTTTGTTTGCACTGCGTTTAGGCTACGGTTACGGAGAGTATTTAATTCACGGAACCAATAAAGATTTCGGCATTGGGCTTCGCGTAAGCTCGGGTTGTATACGTATGAACCCTGCTGATATCGAGTGGTTGTATGGGAAAGTTGCAAAAGGCGAAAAAGTAAGAATCATTAATGAACCGATTAAAGTTTCACTTGAACCCGATCACAGTGTACTGATGGAAGTTCATGAACCCTTGACTCGTAGTGACGGTGTAAAGAAAGAACTCACGGTACCACAAGAGTTAACATGGTGGTTGCAAGAATTTGAACATTCTGACAGCAAAGCAATTGCTGCGATCAGTAATCAAAGTGGTCTACCGTTGCAGGTTGCTGAATAAGAAGAGAAACAATAGTAAACAAAAAGGGGTTAGCAAATGCTAACCCCTTTTTTAAATTCATGACACTAAATTACTTAGTGTAAGATTGTGCGATGTTGTCGATACGCTCGTTAGCACGGTTTGCTGCTTCTTCAGATGCTGCTACTTGAGAAGAAAGAGTGCTCTGTTGGCTAGAAAGTGCAGAAACTTGGTCGCTTAGTTGTGTAACTTGATTGCTTAGCTCTGCAAGTGATGATGAAGTATCAACTTCAGCTGGTTCTGATGCACAGCCAGTAAGAATAATAACGGACGATGCTGCTGCAAGTAAAACCTTGTTCATACTGAACTCCTTGATGGATTTATAATAATAAAAAATAGACTATACATAATAAATGTTGCACATATTCTTTGAAAGCAACACATGAGCAACTTTATCTAGTTGCACATTGTATCACCATTATTATGAATAAGAAGTCATCAAAAAACAAATATTATGAAAAACCAGGTTCTATATATGACTTTAAGTCAAATAATGACCGTTCTGTTCATTACTTAAAGCTCTTTCTATATCCATTCATTCACGCTTTTTCTATTCAACCCCTACCTGTTTACGTTATTATGTCGCGTTGTTTATTGAATATAATTGCTAACGTTGGAGTATCCTTTGCAGTTTAAAGAGTTAGGTCTAGATAACCGTTTACTGAAGAATTTGAATCACCTCGCATTTAAGCAGGTGACGGAGATTCAACAGCTTTCGATTCCTGTTGCTATGGTGGGAAAAGATATTTTGGCGTCCTCTAAAACGGGATCTGGCAAAACGTTAGCATTTGTATTACCCATGCTACATAAAGCACTGAAAACCAAAGCTCTTTCAGCTCGAGATCCCCGAGCAGTTATTCTTGCCCCAACTCGTGAATTAGCAAAACAAGTGTATGGTGAGCTTCGAACCATGATGGGGGGGCTAACTTATACCGCCTCATTGATTGTTGGTGGAGAGAATTTCAATGATCAAGTGAATGCTTTACGACGTTTCCCTCGCTTTATTGTCGCAACTCCAGGAAGACTCGCCGATCATTTAGAACATCGCTCTCTATTTTTGGATGGCGTTGAAACATTAATTTTGGATGAAGCGGACCGAATGTTGGATCTGGGCTTTGAAAAAGAATTAATGAAAATCCATCGTGCAGCGAAACATCGCCGCCGTCAAACACTTATGTTCTCAGCAACCATTGGACATACTTCGGTAAACCATATTGCGAATCAAATGTTGAACGATCCCAAAAGTATTTCAGTGGGCTCAGAAAACGAGCAACATAAAGACATCACACAACAGTTTTTTCTTTGTGATCACTTGGACCATAAAGAAGCCATCTTGGATAAATTGTTGGAACAAGAAGAATACCGTCAACTTATTGTGTTTACGGCCACTCGAAGTGATACCGAACGTTTAACTGAAAAACTAAACGAAAAGAATTTAAAAGCGGTAGCATTGAGTGGAGAGTTGATTCAAACCAAACGTAACACAATCATGAGTCAGTTTGAGCGTGGAGTATTCAAGATTCTGGTGACGACAGATATTGCTTCTCGTGGCTTAGATATCTTAAATGTCACTCATGTTATTAACTTTGATATGCCAAAGCACACTGAAGAGTATGTCCATAGAGTTGGGCGTACCGGACGTGCTGGAAATCATGGTGATGCTATGTCGCTTGTCGGGCCTAAAGATTGGAATAGTTTTAAGAATATTGAAGCTTATTTACAACAAACGATTGTTTTTTCTGAATTGGAAGGTCTTAAAGGCAAATTTAAAGGACTGAAGCCACCTTCAGCGGTACGAAAAAATACTAAGCCTACGAATAAAGCAAAACATTCTTCGACTACGAAGAAGAAACGATCAACAAAACAAACCGATAAGAGTTTCTACAAAAATGTGCCAGTGGGTGACTCGGTGTTTATTCCTAAGAAGAAAAAACCTGAGCCTAACGAAGAGTAAGTTATCATTTATCCTCATCAAGTTAGGTTTGATACAAATAAATATCAGTTTTTTGTTCAAAATGAGAGTTGTGTATGTGTGTCATATTGCTTATGATGATTTCTAGTTGATGAATGTTGCAGCACAAGGGAGCGGATTATGATTAACAAACGTTTTTTTAAGACCAAGGATGAAGTTGAAGTAACATTTGAATTGGAAGTGCAGGATGCGGCTTCAAAGGTTTCAATTGTCGCCGACTTTTTAGAGTGGAAACCTGAGCCGATGAAGAAAATGGCCAAGCGTCCAGTATATAAATTTAAAGTTCGCCTGCCAAAAAATGGTGAGTTTCAATTCCGCTATTTATTAGATGATCAGCAATGGATGAACGATCCAAATGCGGATAACTATATTTCTAATGGCCTAGGTGAAGACAATAGCTTAGTGACGACATATGCGTAGCTAGAGAGTCACATTTAGATATGCAAAAAGGCACTTACTCAAGTGCCTTTTTACGTTTATTTACATGGTGATAGATGACTTTTTTAACATTAAGAACTATGATTTAGTGTAATTTTATTTAAATAGGAGTTAGAACAGTGACTAAAGCGATTTCAGCACGCTTTTCTGTTCTCACAAAAGTTCAAAAAGTAGCATTATTTGGTTTACCAATATTAGCTGCTGTCGCGATACATAGCCCTATCGCAACCGACTCATCTGCACGTAAAGAGCTTGTTCTCTCTCTCTCAGAAAATCAAATCGTACAGAATGTTATTGACGAAAAGTTAGCCCAAGAGGCTGAAGACTTAGCGCCTCCAAGTTTTGAGTATCAAATTCAGAAAGGCGATAGTTTAAGTGAAATATTCAGTCGTCTAGGGTTTAATTACTCTGATTTAATGCAAATCATGGAAGCGGATCTCACCATATTAGCGTTAGATACTTTAAAGCCAGGAGACAATCTGACCTTTTGGAAAGGTGAAGCTGGCGTCGTTCATGAAATGGCGATTCAGCTGAATTTGGCTGACAAGGTAATTTATAGCCGAAACCTTGATGAATCCTATACTGCCAATAGTATTTCACTTCCAGGAACATGGGACACCAACGCTCGAGCAGGCGAAATCTATGGCTCTTTTTCTCAATCTGCGAACCGAGTTGGAATTAATAGCATAGAAGTTGAACGAATTGTGTCTTTATTTAAGGATAAGCTCAATTTCAGCCGTGATATTCACAAGGGCGATCGCTTTGAAATTGTTCAGTCCAAACAATATATTGATGGCGTACGTTCCGGGAAGTCTGAACTTAAGGCGATAAAAATTATCACACGCGGTCAAGAGGTTGGTGCGTATTTGCATAGCGATGGCCAGTATTATGATAAGGATGGCCAAAGTTTACAAAAAGCGTTTCAGCGATACCCAATGAGTAAACGTTGGCGCATCACTTCTGGTTTTAATCCGAAACGGCGTCATCCAGTGACTGGTCGTGTTTCTCCACATAATGGCACCGATTTCGGTACCCCCGTTGGTATTCCGATTGTTTCTATTGGTGATGGGCGAGTTGAAGCGGTACGTAAACATCCGTATGCAGGCAACTACGTCGTGATTAAGCACGACAATACATACACCACTCGGTATCTTCATTTAAGTCGCATTTATGTATCGAAAGGGCAAAAAATATTTAAGGGCGAAAAAATTGGTTTATCAGGAAAGTCAGGGCGAGTAACAGGTCCTCATTTGCATTTCGAGTTACTTGTTAAAGGTCGTGCAGTGAATGCAATGAAAGCAGATATACCAATGGCAACATCGATTTCTAAAAAAGAGATGCCTGAGTTTGTTGCTCATCGAGATGAGCTAGATCTTCTTATGAATAATCAAGCTCTGGAAGTCGCTGCTAACGAGGGCCCTGTGCCACTACAAGAATATAATTAATCATCAAAAGGCGTGATCATCACGCCTTTTTTATTATTAGGTATACTATGAATCAACAAGCATTCTCAGCTTTAATCAAAGATGCAAATCAAATGAAAAGCTTACCTTTGGTTTTGGCGTATTTGCAGCAAGTCGATGAGTTAGACATTGTCGAAGTCGCCAACTCGTTAGCTGGACAGTTTTCAATCGCCGATGTGGATGGTGAAAAACGTATTTATCATGTTACGACCGAACTCAATGATGAAGGTGTCGAGACTGAGTACGTAGAGCACGTAATGAATGAAGATGATGATTCTATCGTCTTTATATCTTGGTTTTTTGAGTCCTATTTCGATATGAAACGAAAAGACATCTATTCCGCAGCAGGGCGAACGTATCAGCAACCTAAACGACACTAAATAATAGGATTAATGGCAACATGGATGTGAAATTAAAAAGTGTTCAACTCGATGGAACGACCTATCAGCCGAACAAAGTAGTGTGTGTTGGGCGTAACTATATGGAACATATTCGAGAGTTGAACAATGCTGTTCCCGAAAGTATGGTGCTGTTTCACAAAACAAATAGTGCTATTTCTCATAAGCTGCATTCATTTCATCAAGAGCAACTTCACTATGAAACTGAGATCTGTTTCTTGGTTAAGAACGGCGCCTATTGCGGAGTCGGTATTGGTTTAGATTTGACCAAGAGAAAGTTGCAATCGTCGTTAAAAGATAAGGGGTTACCTTGGGAACGCGCGAAAGCATTTGATAACTCTGCGGTACTAAGTCGCTTTGTTTCACTCGATAGTATTGATATTGCATCGCTAAATTTAGAGTTACTTATCAATTGTGTGCGAGTGCAGTGTGGTTCGGTCGATCAGATGATTTATTCTCCGAATGCCATATTGGACGAAATTCAAAGCTATACCAGCTTATATGACGGTGATGTAGTGATGACAGGAACGCCTCAAGGGGTTGGTGTGGTTCAATCGGGCGATATATTCCTTGCACGTTTAAAATCAGGCGACCGCACTCTACTTGAAATTGAGTGGGTCGCACAATAAATTCAGTTAATTCAACAGTGCTTGTATCGAGGCTTGATGTTGATCGATTAACGACGCTAACTGAGTTTGGGCCTGCTGTTCTTCAATCCAGAAATCGTTTTCTGTGTTGTAGCTTGTGATCTGTTCGTAATAGCATTTGAGTTTTGGCTCAGTACCAGAAGGGCGGACAATGATACGAGTTTGATCTTCTAATATATACACCAATACATCACTTTGGGGTAGGTCGATAGTACTCGTAGTGCCATCTTGGTATGTCACTTGGCTGGTCTTGTAATCCAGTATCGCGGTGACGTTTTGCTGTGCAATGGTATTTGGTGGTTGTTGGCGTAATCGTTCTCCAACCGAAGGTGAGCCTGCTGCAAGACGGAGGCTTTTTTGTACGGTCGTATGCAAGCCATGTTGTTGATAGAGTGCAGCAAGTTGATCCCAGATCGTCATATTTTGTGACTTTAGCTTATCGATCAGCTCGATAAATATCACTAACGCGCTTAATCCATCTTTATCCCACACTTTTTCTCCTGCGGCGTACCCTAGCGCTTCTTCATAAGCAAACAGGAATGGTTTGGAGTCGCTGCGTTTATTCATTGCGATATTTGCCAACCATTTAAAACCGGTTAGCGTTTGATAGTAACTTGCGCCATAACTCGTCGCGACTTTTTCGAGCAAGCGAGATGAAACGATGGTGTTACCGACCCAAACATTAGCTTGGCTTTTCGAGAGCAGATGATTTGCTAATAATACACCGACCTGATCACCGGTGAGCATTTTAAAGTCATTCGTCGGTGTTCTTACAGCTATGGCGAAGCGATCAGCATCTGGGTCATTGGCGATGGCAAATTCGGCATCAATTTGGTTGGCCAACTCGATGACGAGATCCATAGCTCCCGGCTCTTCTGGGTTCGGGAAGTTCACTGTCGGAAAATGACCATCGGGCTCGCGCTGACTCGCAACAGTATGAAGCTCACATAACCCTTGGTCTTGAATGAGCTGTTCAGCGATATCCGCGCCTACACCATGCATTGGGGTATAAGCGGCTTTAAATGCAGTGGTTCGGTTTTTGTGGGATGAATCACTTAAGACCATCACTTGATAATCTGTGAAGAATTGATCATCGAGCCAGACTAATTGTCCGTTACTTTCCGCTTGGGCTAAATCTGAGAGTGGTATAGGGGCAACAGACGCTAAATCAATTGCTTTTGCGATTCCACTATCATGAGGTGAGATGATTTGAGCACCATTGTCCCAATAAACTTTAAATCCATTATCTTGTGGCGGATTATGGCTTGCAGTTACAACGACGCCTGCGGCCGTATTAAGATGAGTGATACCAAAAGCGATGGTTGGTGTCGGAGATACTTTGTGACTTAGGTATACTTTAATCCCTAATGCGAGCATGACTGATGCGGTGTCATAAGCGAATTGCTTTGACAATAAACGTCCGTCATATCCGATAATAATGCCTTGCTCAGCCGCATTTGGTGTTGATTCGAGTAAATATGTTCCAAGTCCCAGAGCGGTTTCTTGGATGACTAAACGGTTCATTCTATTTGGTCCCGCACCGACTTCACCACGGAGCCCTGCGGTACCAAACTGGAGGCGACTCGAAAAACGTTTTTCTATTTCAGACCAACGTTCTTGATTGATCAGAGACTTCAGTTCCTCTCGAGTGGTTTTATCCGGATCGCGTTCTAACCATTTCTCTACTTGAGTATTCATGCTGTGCTTTAGGCCATATATAGGAATAATGTATAGATACTAACGGTAATATTTCAGTCTGATCAAATGTTAAATAGCAATATGGTGACTTTTATGTGACGCAAACGTTTAGCTAGGGTGTAAAATTTTTTGTACATTTCAATTTGTATGTAAAAATAGCAATACTATTGCCTTTTATTAAAAAAAATGATTGAAAAAATTAGATGTTATCGTTACCTTAGCCACATCATGGTTATGGGCATCGTTTTTTGTTCATACTGGAAGTTCAAGATAAAGCAATTGAGTTGTAGAGGAAGAATCCACAAATGTTTAAAAATGATGATGTAAGAATTAAACGTATAAAAGAGCTATTACCACCAGTTGCTATCTTAGAGAGATTTGCTGCTACAGAAGTATCAGCGTCAACGGTATATAACGCACGTGAAGCAATTCATAACATTTTGACTGATAAAGATGACCGTTTGCTTGTCGTTATTGGCCCATGTTCTATTCACGATCCAGAAGCAGCGATTGAATATGGTAAACGTCTAAAAGTATTGCGTGAAGAATTAAGCGATGATTTAGAAATCGTGATGCGTGTTTATTTTGAAAAACCTCGTACTACAGTGGGCTGGAAAGGTCTAATTAACGACCCTTACCTAAACGATACGTATAAAATCAATGATGGTTTACGTATTGGCCGTAAGCTCCTATTAGATCTAACGGATATGGGGATGCCGACTGCGAGTGAATTCCTAGATATGATCACCCCACAATATGTGGCCGATCTTATCAGTTGGGGTGCCATTGGAGCTCGTACCACGGAATCTCAAGTTCACCGTGAACTCTCTTCAGGCCTTTCTTGCCCAGTAGGATTTAAAAACGGCACTGATGGCAATATTCGCATTGCAACGGATGCTATTCGTTCAGCAAGCGCGTCTCACCATTTCTTATCGGTAACAAAATTTGGTCACTCAGCGATTGTAGAAACAGCAGGTAACCCTGATTGCCATATTATTTTACGTGGTGGTAAAGAGCCAAACTACAGCGCGAAGCATGTTACAGAAGTAAAAGAGCAACTTGAAGGCATTGGTTTACCTCAGAAAGTGATGATCGACTTTAGTCATGCCAATAGTTCAAAGCAGTACGAGCGCCAAATGGTAGTGGCACAAGATTGTGCTGATCAACTTGCTGCTGGCGAAGATGCTATTTTTGGTGTGATGATCGAGTCTCACTTAGTCGAAGGGCGCCAAGATTTATGTGATGGTGTTGCGGCAACTTACGGTCAGTCCATTACTGATGCCTGTATTGGTTGGGAAGATACTGAAAAAGTATTGAGAACGTTAGCAGATGGTGTGAATGCTCGTCGAGCAACCAAAGCGTAATTTTTCAAGCACCAAAAACCAAAATATACATAAAACCCTCGCAGTGTGAGGGTTTTTTGCGTTAGAAGGCGTATTAGGCTGGTATGCTCTTCAAGGCTCGTTGGTAGATAATCCAAGCAACGATTCCTGCCATTACATTGCCAAAGAAAGCGCCGTAGAATAGCCCCTGAATTCCAAAGAGTTTTGCTCCTATCCATAAACATGGGAGGAAAAAGACAAATAAACGCAGTGCTGAAACGGTTAGAGCTGTATAAGGTCGACCAATAGCATTGCACGCCGAAACAAGTAGGATACAAATCCCGAGAAAGCCGAGGCTAAAGGGAACTAACGTTAGGTGCCAAGTCAATATCGATTGAACTTTGATATCACTCGTCATTAAGGCTGTCATTGGTGAAATCATGGCAAGAGTGATCAATGCAAGCGCGGTTTGATAGATCAGAATCGATTTTGCTGCGATGGCGACGAGTTGACGTATTTCACCAATGTTGCCTTCACCTAGTCGCCTTCCTATCATTGGTGGCATTGACATTGTTAAAGCTAATACTGGCACAATAGCAAAAAATTCAAAGCGAATAGCAACAGCCCACGCGGCAACCGCAGCAGCTCCAAAGCTGGCGAGTAGTTTTGTCGCTAACACCGCAGATAGAGGAGGAAAGAGCTGGCTAATCATGGCGGGTCCCATAATATGGAATATAGAACTGAGGCTACGACGTAAATTTAACCCCTTCCAGTCAAAAACCATCCAGCGGTTGGTGACCACTCTGGGAGCGACGATTACAATTCCGAGCCCGAATGAGATAATTGTCGCCCATGCCGCACCTTGAATTCCCAAGTCAAAATAGAATATAAAAATGGGGTCTAAGGCAATGTTTAGAACACTAGTCACAACCATCATGCTACCTGGAAGTACAGTATTTCCGTTGGAGCGACAGACACTGTATAAGAAATATAAAATCGACCCTAACCAAGCTCCCGCTAACCAAATGATCCAATAACTGTCGATTATCGCGTAGAGATTTTGTGGTGCATCGAGCATCGAAAGCAGGATATTCCTGAATAAATAGATGAGCAATGCGATCACACCGATGCTGAATGTTCCCAAAGTTAGTATTAGAGCTCCAAGCTGCTGCGCATACTGGTTTTTTTTCTCACCAATGGCTTTGGATATGACAGATGTGGTTGCAATACCTAGCCCTACCTGAATACCAATAATGATCATTTGCATAGGCATGGTGAAGCCTTGAGCAGCAAGTGGTAAAACACCAAGTTGGCCGATAAATGCACTGTCGACTAATTGAAAGCTCATTAAAGACAGTACGCCAAATACCATTGGCCAAGTTGTGTGTACGAGTTGACGTGAAAGAGAAGTAGTTTGTGACTGCATGGGTTGCCAAATTAGGTGATCGAGTTCGAAAGTGAGCTGCGAATAGAACTATAGCATATTCGCGAACCGAATCGATTTCGCTATTTTGGCTTAGTTAAGTAGAGAAACTATTCCCTATTGGCTATTTTTTGTTCACTCAGTAGCCATTCGGCGCGAAATCACTAAAATTTCAACAAATTACATTTACACTGATAATATAAATTGAGATTGGTTCTCTGGAGAGGTGGATTATGACGAGTAGACGATTAGAAGCAGAACAGTTGTATCGCAGTATGCCGTTTGAACAGTTAGCTTATAAATCGACAAAGGAATTGCCACCAATTGATGAGATCGTTGGACAAGAACGTGCTCAAAAAGCGGTTGAGTTTGCGATGTCTATCAAGGAGAAAGGATACAATATATATGCAATTGGGCGTAATGGTTTGGGTAAGCGAACCATGGTATTACGTTATTTAAATAGGCATAAACATGATCCAAACGATCTGTTTGATTGGTGCTATGTTTCTAACTTTGAAGATATCCGAACGCCTAAGATACTAAGGCTGCCGCCAGGAGTCGGGAAGTGCCTTCGTGATGATATCGAAGCATTAATGACGAAGTTGGTGACTGCTATACCTTTGGCATTTGATAATGAACTGTATATTACTCGAGCCGATAAGCTAAAAAATGATCTTGCGGTTAAACAACAAACCGCTCTAGAGTCGATCAGTAAAAAAGCGGAAGAGCGTGGTGTCAGTTTGGCGATGACGCCACAAGGTGATTATCAGTTTATCGCGTTAAATGGTGAAGAGCCTCATACCGAAGAAACATTCAATGCGTTATCAGAGAAAGAGCAAGATAGGCTAGGTGATACCATTGACGAGCTTGAGGTTGTGTTACGAACCATGGTTCGAGATCTTACCGAGTTGGACGATACATTTAGTGAGAAAATTACAAAGCTAAATGAAAATGTCACTCTTGATGTCATTAACCATATTATTAAGCGTCTTAAAAAACAGTATTCCGAATATTCCGAAGTTAAGACCTACCTTGGAGATTTGAAGAAAGATCTTCTTCAGAATTACGATTTATTTCTAGATGATGTCAATGAACAAGGCGAGCTTGCGACCGCGTCTATGGATAAAAAATTGCCGCGTCGTTATAAAATTAATGTGCTTATCAATCACAAAAAAGGCGAGTTTCCAATAGTCGTTGAGGACAACCCGAATTATCACACCTTATTCGGTAGCATTGAGACGGCAACATACAAAGGCACCGTATTTACCGATCTCTCTCTGATACGCCCAGGAAGTCTGCACAAAGCCAATGGTGGCGTCCTGCTAATTGACGCGGTAAAAGTATTGGAGCGCCCTTATGTATGGGACGGATTAAAAAGAACGCTACGTTCCCGTCAAATTAGCTTAACGTCTCTAGAGAAAGAAGTAACGCTATCTGGCGCTGTTTCTCTCGATCCTGAACCGATTCCATTGGATGTAAAAATAATTCTTTTTGGTGACTATCATACCTATCAATTACTCACCAATTACGATCCTGAGTTTAGTGAGCTGTTTAGGGTAACGGCGGATTTTGAAGATGAGATGCCTCGTCATGAAGAGTCTGAACTTCAATACGCGCGTTTTATTTCCAGTTTTGTCCATGATAACGGTTTGTTGCATTGTGATCGCAAAGCCATCGCTCGCATCGTCGAACACAGTTCTCGTTTAGCCGGTGATCAAAATAAGTTGTCTCTTCATTCGGCAAACATCGCCAATTTATTACGTGAATCAAACTATGTCGCGCGCCAAGCAAATTCGACAATGATTCGTCTTGGTCATATTGACGAAGCGCTGCATAACCAAGAGTTGCGCGTGAATCGTATGCAACACAACGTGATGGAATCATTTATCAACGGGACGACATTGATCGAAACTGATGGCAGTGCTGTTGGTCAAGTCAATGCATTGTCTGTGCTGCAAACGACTGATCATGCTTTTGGTATTCCAAATCGTATAACGGCGTCAACGTCATATGGCGATGGTGATATTATTGATATTGAGCGCAGCGTCGAATTGGGAGGCAGTATTCACTCTAAAGGCGTTATGATTCTTTCCGCTTATCTCAATTCGGTATTTGGTAAAACCGCGAGAGTGCCGCTGAATACAACGATTACCTTTGAACAATCCTATGGTGGAGTGGATGGGGATAGCGCGAGCATGGCGGAGTTCTGTGCGATTGTGTCGGCGTTTTCCAAGCAACCGAATCGGCAAGATATTGCGATAACCGGATCAATGAATCAATTTGGTGAAGCGCAACCGATAGGTGGTGTAAATGAGAAAATTGAAGGCTTCTTTGATGTATGTGTGATCAAGGGGCGTCATTCTGCACAGGGGGTCATCATTCCTCGTTCAAATAGTCACAACTTAATGTTACGTGATGACATCGTAAAAGCAGTACATAAGAATGAGTTTCACATTTGGGCAATCGATCATGTCACGGAGGCGATAGAACTGTTTACTGGCAAGGTCGCTGGCCAGTCGAATGGTGATGGAAGCTACCCCGTTGATTCGGTATACGGAACGGCGCAAGCTAAATTAAACTCGCTACGTAAATAACCTGTGATTTTGAACGTAAATAAACGGCATCCATTAGGGTGCCGTTTATTTATGGTTAGATAGATAAATAGCGAATAAATAATTGATATAGAAATTAATTATCTACTTACTCTTATTTAGACGCTTACATACCTATTTTATTGGGTTTGTAATCATTTAAGCTATCTTCATAGCCCATTTTTATTAACCTTTGAGTTGGTTGCGGCGGGGATTTTCGCTCAAGCTGAGGTGAAATAGTTGACCCATTCCATTCATAGTGAAACAGTCCTTCGCCGGTTTCAAAATATATATTTGAGCCGTCAAACTTGAACTTGGACGCGACTAAATGATCGTTACGTAGAACTCGTGATGATGAAAATGTCAGAATTTCCTGGCGATTCTTAGGGACTTGCACCTCAACCCAACGTCCATATATGATTGATGGATCAGCTGGAGTATGCAAAGTTTTATATAAAATCACGCCGCTTATTGAAAGCATCACCAAGCCTAATAGCATTAATAGTTTTTTCAATCGATTTACCACTTATTTATCGAGGATCTATATTAGTTCAGCAGACAATCTTCAAGTCGGCAAGTAATTGGTGAAATAAACGATTATATGTCTATCGTTTTCGTTGAGCGTATTATTCTCAATATATTATGGTGTGGCTATTGTGAATCAAAGGTGAATGAGTTAAAACATGCTGCCAAAATAAGCGTGTGAATAGCGGTTATGCTAACAAGGATGAGAAAAATGATTAAAGAAAATGTGTATTTTGAAGGTAATGTTAAGTCACTGGCTTTTGAACAGAATGGCGCGACGTCATCTGTCGGGGTTATGGATAAGGGGGAGTATACGTTTGGTACAGCCGCACCAGAGCGTATGTCTGTCATTTCGGGAGCATTAACAATTAAACGTGTTGGTGATAGCGAGTGGACGACATTTTCTTCAGGTGAGAGCTTTGACGTGATTGGTGATTCATCATTTGATCTTAAGGTCGAGATCCCAACAGCGTATCTATGCGAGTATTTATAAACACCTTTTTATGGGTTTTTATAGCAGATCGGTTTAGGCGAAGAAAAAAGAGAGGCTATATCCATTGGATAGCCTCTTTTTTTAAACTTATTTATCTTGTTCGTAACAACTCGGTTGGCGAGGACATACGTTTCCTCGGGAACAAATTAAACGAGCTTGATTGACCAAGCCTCGTTCTATCCAATTGATATTTAAAATTTTCCCGACAGTGACTAAGTCTTTCTGAATGGAAGATGGAACGGTTGTTGATCCGCCATTAAGCGCACAGGATTGTTTTAACTGTTCTGCAACCGAAGATGAATCCCACCCTTGAGCATCTATGGCTGGATTGAGATCAATCCCAGCACATAGCACTCGATTGTTTCCCGCGGCATCAGAAACGTTTAATGACTCGCAGCAGTAGATTCTAGGTTTGCCATCGACTTCTAAAATAGAAATTTGAGCTGAACTTGTTGGTTGTGGTTGAGACAGTTGGCGAAATACAGCCCAATGTTGGCAAGGATCATTTACCGTTCTCATATTTCCCCACGGTAAAGGAATCCCATTGCCACGATAGACGGCTTTTAACTTTCCTTGGCCATAGGCATCAAAATAATGCCAGTGTGGGTATGGAGAGACAGAGGTCATTCTCCGCATGGCAACAGAAGGTGAGACCCCAACTTTTTTGTGAACATTAATATCATAGCTATGACGGTCGAGTAACTGTCTAAAAGGAACTTTGGGGCACAATAAAGCTCCGGCAAAAAAACTCGATTCAAAATCACGCCAAGCTTTCAATATATCTTGAGATTTCAGGTTGTAGGCCGAAGAATTATCTGCGTGTAGCTCATCATGATGACTATGACCAATAGAAAGGATGGTGTGGAATTCATCGATGTTATGTAAGATCGCATGTCCAATATATACCGCTAAGTCGTATTTTAGTCGCGTAGGGTATTGCAACATAATTTTGTTTACATAGATGCATTTAGGTGGTTCAAAATAGGATGTAACCAACTGCTTTGCAGATACACCAAGCAGGTTGGTTGTTGATTCGGGAGCTTTATCGAACCATTTGATGCTGATCCCCTGACTCTTAGCCATTGCTTGTAGATCTTCGACCGATAAATTTAAGCGTTTGAGTCCTATTTCTTCTGCTGCTCGCTCTAAATCGGGGAAGTGATTTTGTAGGTTTTCCTGGTGGGCTCGAATCAAAAGCTGGGCAAACTGTTTCCCCGTTACGCCGGTTTGTGACAGCATTTCTGGGATGGCTATCTGCAATATGTCATTTGAGAACAGAAAACTCGGCTCTAGGGCAATACCATTAATCCCACCTCGGCTCCCTTTATCCGGAGTGATGTCATTGTTTTCAGGTTCGTCATCTAAAAACCATTTTGGAGACTTTTGAAACACTTGGGCGACGACTTCTAACATCTCAACACTTGGAACTCGTTTTCCACGTTCTATCATCGATAAATAAGAGACCGAAGGTGCATATTCCGCATTGATACGGACGCATCGTGTGGAAAGATCTTCCATCGTGAGATGGTTTCGCTTACGTAGATTGCGAATTTTTGTTCCTAAAAAGTGAGACTGTCTGATTAAGCTTTTAGATATCGCCATTTGTAAAATTCACATTGTAAAATTTTTGTTGTGAAATTGTACATTAAATTCGTGTAGCTTAAATAGTAAGCCAATTCACAAAGCGGTGAGACATCACTTTAAATCATTTGAATTTGTGAATTAGCAAACAATTTTGTCTAAGAGAGGGCGTGCACATGACTATACAATTATCGAATCCAATAACTGAAATGCAGCATAAAAATCAAGCGTTGCACTGTGTGCATGTTGACCAGCAAGGAACTAACATGGACATTGATCAGCAACAACGAGCAAAACGTGTGCTTGATCGCTTATTTCCTCTAAATGATAGAAGTCACTCAGAGGTATGCAGCTACCGTATCGATATGAAGCATATCGTGGCTTGTTTTAAAGATGGTCAACAGACTGGCTTGAAGTACCCTGGTCATTTTGTGGCATATATTGGTGAGCGCGAAAACCCTGATTCACTTTTATTGCGTCAGCGCGATGGTTGCTATGTTGAGATTATGCTAGGTCGTCAAACGGGAAATGGGAAGCTTCAGGACAGCTATTTGGTTGATGTTCAAATGGAGACCCTCTCATACATGATGGTTCATGAGGAAAATACTCCAATGACTTGCCGTGCCCGGTACTGGGTAAGTTTATTGCGCGATGATGTTGATTCTAAGCCTTGTGTTTCGCGTGAAGATCGTGAGTTCATTAGTAAAAACTGCTCGGAATTTACTTTGTACGCGAATGATTTAAATGTTGATTAGAGCATTGGCATGACTCGGTTTCGGCCGAGTTTTTTTGCCTCATACATCAAACTGTCGGCTCGTTCAATAAATGAATCTATAGAGTCATCTGATTGAACCTGAGCAACGCCAAAAGACGCAGTGATTGTGCCTACCATGGTGCCAGACTTACGATCTTTTATTGAAATCTTCTCAAGAGAGCGACGAATATTATCGGCAAACTGTCTTGCCATCGGTAAAGTCTTGTTAGGGATAATAAGCGCGAACTCTTCCCCACCATATCGATAAGCGGTGATTTGATCACGACATAGCGATGACATTCTATTGCCGATTGCTTTTAGCACCGCATCACCAAACTGGTGACCAAATTGGTCATTGAATGATTTGAAGTGGTCAACATCGAGAATAATGAGGCATATCGGCTTATTTGAGCTCGTTACCATAGCGATGTCGTAATCAAACGACTGACGATTTTTCAAGCCAGTTAAGCTGTCGAGAAGTGATTGATGTTTCACTTGCTCTAATTGATCTTTGAGTTGTTCTATTTCTTTACTTGAATTGGTTAATTTCGACTCAAGGTCTTTAGTTGAATGACTGAGGTCTTGAGTTTCGGATATGACTTTTTTAACTAGCGAAGTGATTTCCTCAACGGAAAACTTACCGTCTTCAATTTGCTCTAAATTTTGACAGCTTTTTTCTAACTGATTCGAGAAAGTAGAAGTTTCATTGATGGTGTCGCTCATGGAATTAGAGAGTTGAAGTAACAATTTTTCGACACTGGCCTTAAGGTCGCTAAACTCAGTTTCGTGCTCTTGAGCGATGAATTGTGAATAAAGACTATTATTGACACTCGGAGGACAGTTACCATATTGCTCAACAGTGAGATCAATCGCTTCATTTAGCTTTGGGTGAGATTCTTCCACATAAGTGTACCAAAGTGCGTAATTTGCAGGGGTCGTTGGTACCTTATACTTCAGCATCAAGGGCACTGTTTTTTTCAAATTTTCTGCTGAACGCTTAAATTCGTCTTGAATACTCATTGAAATCACTCTAGTCACTGTCACTGTTCTAAATTAATTTTATGCCAATTGGATAAATCTATAAATTGTATATAGGTAATCTGGTTCTAATTGTTCTCAATATCAATTTGTTACCCAAACAGGATGGATCAGAAATTGTATAAATAAAGTGTAGTCGCTTTTATTGCTCTTGTTGCATTGTTTTTGTGTTAAGTTTTTCGGCTCCCTTTAGCATGGCATGAACGAGTTCATGAGCATTAAACTTCTCAAGGGCATCTTGTGCGCCTACTTGCTTGGCTCGATCAACACAAATTTCGCTCGAAAGTGAAGTATGGAGGATGGTATAGGCGTTATTGATCATCGCATCATTTTGAACTTCAAATGCCAATTCATATCCATCTAACCCCGGCATTTCTATATCGCTTACTAGAATATCTATACCTTGGCCCATTTGAGATAGCTCTTTCATCTTTTCAAGTGCTTCAAGCCCATTATTGCAAACACAATAAGGAATATTAATGAATTCAAGCGCATCAGAAAGTTGTTTTCTGGCGATGGAAGAGTCGTCTACCAACATAATGTTAAACGGCTTTAATTTTTCTCTGTCGACATCAGATAAGATTGCGCGTTTAGTTGATTCTTCTTGAGGGTAAATTTTAGACAGTAAGAGTTCGACATCGAGTAGCTGAATCAGTTTTTCTTGATAACGTGTGATTCCCGTGACGAAAACATTGTGTCCAGCCGTATCCGGTGAGGGCTCGATTGATCGCCAATCACATTCCACTATTTTTTCAATAGTTCGAACCATAAATGCCACCACTTTGCGCATACAATCAGTGACAATCAAATAACAGTTTTTATATTCACTTGGATCAATACGCCGAAATCCGATCGCTGCAGCCATATCAATAACCGGGATAGTTTTATTTCGCACTGTCACTGTCCCAATTACATGTTGGTGAGAGTACGGTATTTGAGTCATTGGGAGGAAAGAAATGATTTCTCTTATTTTTAATGTTCCCATTGCAAAATGATGCCGTTGACTATTTAGAGTAAACATCAACATTCCTTGAGACTGATGTGTTTTACTTGTGATTTTGGACATGACTGTGACACCTTAATTGTCTTATTTTTAATACTAATGGATAATCCCCAGTCTTCAAATGATTCTGTATTTATCTCCTTTTTTATTGATCTCGCAACGACTCGCTTGTATTGCATATCGCTTTTGTAAGATCAAAGGATTTGAGGATGACATTTATGAGTAAACTCCATACACTTACGCGGTTAAAAAAGGAGAACACCAATGGCAACGACAGCAGCTGCATTGCATATTTTAGTGAAACACAAGAATCAAGCTGATGATATTGTTAGTCAATTGAAGAAAGGGGCTAAATTTCATGTGCTGGCAAAAAAACACTCCTTATGCCCATCGGGTAAGAAGGGGGGTGATTTGGGAGAGTTTAAACGTGGCCAAATGGTTCCTGCGTTTGATAAAGCCTGTTTTAATGGGGAAGTGTTAACACCACTTGTCGTAAAAACTAAATTTGGTTGGCATGTTATTAAAGTGCTTTACCGTACATAGTTTGCATTCACTAGAGAGGTTGATGCTCAATTCTTAATTCAATTACAGGATAGTTCTAAGCTAACTAAATAATCTGCCGTACGCCCTCTCTGTCTTTTTCTGCTTATCATCAATTTCCCCGAGCCCATACCATGAGTTCATCCTCATACGGTATGACTTACATCGCCAGTAACCAATGTCGAACCACAGGTAGACTCCATGTGTAAACGAGTAAGAAATAGCCTGTGGTAGGTTTGTTTCCTTTGGGCAAATGTTCAAATTCTGTAGGTAGCGAGATTGTGATGTAAGTGTGAAAAGCAATGTTATTAGATACCAGTAGATGTTAGAAACTGTTAGGTTAAACTTTACTCAAATGTTTCATAAATATTATTAAAAACTCGGTGTTTTTATTGACGGATTTATATGTAAGGAGTAACTTACGCAATAAATTTCGTATGGGGCCTCAAACCTTAAAGAATGGTGTCAATGCAATCAGATAGCGCAAATCAATGGAACAATGATGATCCTGTTTCTCTTAAACGGGTTTCTCGAAAACGTTATCAGAAAGGTAAGGGGTACAGCCTTAGTCGTGACACTCTTATTGTAGAAGAGCCATTACAAATAAGTATTGAATGGACTTCTAATGGTCACTCGCAGTGTGAATTGTGGAGTATGACGATGAGGACCCCCGGTGACGATGAAAATTTAGTGTATGGTTTGCTTTTAAGTCATAGCGTTATAAAGCGTTGGTCTGATATTGATTCAATACGTTACTTTGATGATCATACGAGTCATGCGATGAATCATGTTGTTGTAATCTTAGTAGCTGATATTGAACCAAATTTGTCGATTTCTAGTCGTCGTAACATGAGCACGTCCAGTTGTGGTGTGTGTGGCGCGACGTCTGTCCGAACACTTCAATTTATGACTCGTAGGGCGATTGATAAAACCGAGAGTTGGCTGTCACCGAGTGATGTGTTGAGTTACTCGTCCTTACTCGCTGAGCATCAATTTCAATTTCATGAAACCGGCTCTGTCCATGGTGCCGCTTATATGATTGATGGGGAATTGAGCGCTGTTGCTGAAGATATTGGTCGTCATAACGCACTAGATAAATTATTAGGGTTTTTGTCTCGCCAACAACAGTGGCACCCTCGTGGTGTTGTGGTTTTGACAAGTCGAGTCAGTTACGAATTAATGCAAAAAGCGGTGATCTCTGGTGTTGCCGTTATTGTATCGGTTGGAGCGCCTTCAAAAATCGCGCTGGATATTGCCCGTCAGTTCGATATTACGCTTATTGGTTTTACCACAGCGGAACACTTCAATTTATACAACGGGTACTGGCGAATGAAGCCAGAATAATGATGAGAAGATAATTAGATGAGTTATAAAGAATATTCCGGATCGGCTGGTGGTTGGGCTGCATTAAAATCAACTACGCAACATCTTTTTAAAAGCGAAAATGTCGCTAAGAACATCGTGAATTTATTTCGTGCCAATCAAGATAGCGGCTTTGATTGCCCGGGTTGTGCTTGGGGTGAAAAAGGCGTTCCTGGACGATTTCGCTTTTGTGAAAATGGTGCGAAGGCCGTAAACTGGGAAGCAACAACTCGCCGAGTTGGGCATGAATTTTTTGCCAAATATTCCGTGTCTTGGCTGAATAAGCAAACCGATTACTTTTTAGAGTATCAAGGGCGTTTAAATGAGCCGATGCGCTATAACCCTGAGACGGATCATTATGAGCCGATAAGCTGGGATGAAGCGTTTAATGTCGTCGCTGAACATCTAAACCAACTTGAGAATCCGAATCAAGCTGAGTTTTATACTTCTGGTCGAGCAAGTAATGAAGCCGCGTTCGTATATCAACTATTTGCGCGTCGTTTTGGGACCAATAACTTTCCAGACTGTTCAAACATGTGCCATGAAGCAACGGGCCACGCACTCATTGAATCAATCGGTATCGGCAAGGGTACGGTAACGATCGAGGATTTTGAGGTTGCCGATGCTATCTTCTTATTTGGACAAAATCCGGGAACCAATCATCCTCGTATGTTGGAAACCTTAGCATCCGCAAACAAGCGTGGTGCTCAAGTGGTCGCCTTCAATAACCTTAAAGAACGTGGTTTAGAGAGATTTACCAATCCTCAACATCCACTTGAGATGCTGAGCAACGGCTCCACGCCAACCACCAGTCACTACTTTATGCCCAAATTAGGTGGTGATATGGCCGTGGTTCGCGGCATGGTAAAAGTTTTGTTGGATTTACATAAGCAAGCGGTGGAGAAGGGCAAAAATGTATTCGACCTCGAATTTATTGAGCAACATACAGACGGGTTGGATGATTATCTAGCGACTGTTGAGGCTACGCCATGGGAGCAGATTCTAGATCAGTCGGGATTGAGTAAAGATGACATCGTGCAGGCCGCGGATATTTATCACAATGCCAAGACTCGCATTGTGACTTGGGCGATGGGCGTTACTCAACATAAGCACTCTGTGGCAACCATTCAAGAAATCGCCAATTTACAGCTACTATTTGGTCAGATTGGTAAACCGGGCAGTGGTTTGTGTCCAGTGAGAGGTCATTCGAATGTGCAGGGCGACCGTACTGTTGGTATAAATGAAAAACCGCCGGCGTTATTGCTCGAAAATCTTGAAAAAGTTTTTGGCTTCAAGCCGCCCACAGAATATGGGCATAATGTCGTCAATGCGTTGCAAGCAATGAGTAAAGGCGAAAGCAAGGTGTTTATTGGTTTGGGTGGGAATTTAGTCGCCGCTGCACCGGATACCGAACGAGTTATGGAAGCAATGCATCAGTGCCAACTGACCGTAAATATTGCAACCAAACTTAATCGTAGTCATGTTAATCCGGGAAAAGATTCCCTCATTCTGCCTTGCTATGGGCGAACTGATATTGATATGCAAGCAAATGGCGAACAAAAAGTCACGGTAGAGGATTCGTTCTCCATGGTACATGCATCCGCTGGAAGAATGGACGCATCAGGAGAAAACATGCGTTCAGAAATCGCTATTGTGTCGGGTATGGCTAAAGCGACTCTTGGTGAAAATAATCCCGTTTGCTGGCAATCATTGGTCGATGATTACAGCAATATCAGAGACTACATAGAGAAGACCATTCCTGGTTTTACTCAATTTAATCAACGCTTGGATATTCCTGGCGGATTTTATTTAGGAAATAGTGCTCGGGATTTGGTATGGAATACCCCACAAGGTAAGGCTCAAATTTGTAGTCATGAATTGCCAGAAAATATCCTTATTTTTGATGCACCAAGTTCCTCTAAGAAGCCTGTGTTTGTAATGCAAACGATGCGTTCTCATGATCAATATAACACAACGGTATATGGATATGATGATCGCTATCGCGGGGTATTTGGCGAGCGAAATGTTGTTTTTATGCATCAAGCAGACATCGATAATTTAGGGTTGAAATCCGAACAATTGGTTGATATTGAAACACTGTGGACAGATGACAAGAAGCGAAAGATACACGGATTTAAAGTCATTCCTTACCAGATTGCAAAAGGGAATGTTGCCGCGTATTTTCCCGAGGCAAATGCACTGATTCCATTGGAGAGCGTTGGTGAATTTAGTGATACTCCAACATCCAAATCAATAGCGGTTGTCATCACGCCAAGCGAGGTCAGCCGGTTAGATAAGAGCGTCGACTCATGAGGTGATAAGCCCTGTGAGTAGCCAAAAAAAAGAGCCCATATAAATGGGCTCAAAATAAAACAAAACAGAAAATTTAATCACTACATTTAGGCACAAGCTTGATCGGCATGTCGATCAAACCTATGACTTCTTTAACTAGCAGAGCTAGTTCATCTCATTTTGGTTACAAAAATGAGAACATTTGGTTCGTTCAAGACAACTTCAATGTTTCTTTGTCTTAAACACTTTAAATATGTGGCATCGCTTCTTTAGGGATAATAGCACCAGGGTATTGGATCACGGTTCCCGCTAATAGGTGACCAGCTTGTGCTGACTCAATAGGTGTACCGCCTGTTACTCGTTTGGCTAGGTAACCTGCGCTAAATGAGTCTCCCGCTGCAGTTGTATCGACAACGTTAGATATTTTGTTCGCGGCAACCATGTGCATTTCGCCATCGACGACGACAAAACATGCATCCGCACCTCGTTTAACAACAATTTCTGTCACACCGAGCTGTTGAGTACGTTCAATCGCTTGTTGTTCATTATCATCACCGTAAAGCATCACTTCATCATCAAATGTTAAGAATGCGCAATCGGTTAATGAGAGCACCTGACGATAGGCCTGCTGAGCTTGTTCGGTAGAGTTCCAAAGCTTTGGACGATAGTTGTTATCAAAGGCGATTTTACAGCCGTTATCACGACAACGTTGAAGTACGTCGATTAGTGAACTTAGGCACTCTAAAGGCAAGATCGCAAGGCTAATCCCACTGAGATAGATCATATCAAACGTTGAAAGTTGAGTGACGAGAGCATCAAGGTCTGCTTCCATTAGCCAAAATCGCGCTGCGGAATCATTTCGCCAGTAGTAAAAGCTACGTTCGCCATCATCTTGTGTTTCAATCGTATAAAGACCAGGAAGCTTGGTTTGAGAACGAAGTACCATCGATATATCGATATTCTCTTTTTTCCACTGATTCAACATTTCTTCACTGAAAGGGTCGAGGCCCAGACCCGTTAAATAAGAGGTTGAAACATCTTTCTCGTATGTCAGTCGCGAAAGGTAAAGAGCAGTATTTAGAGTGTCGCCGCCAAAACTTTGTTTGTACAGCTCACCATGTTGTTGAAGTTCAACCATACATTCGCCGATAACGGCCACGCGCTGTTGCTTTATCACTGCTCTTTACTCCGGAATATCCATTCTTTGAAAGCTATTTTATATTTTTAAAAGAATAAATCAATATTTTTGAAACGATGATTTAATTTTATTTTTTGATGTGAAAAATCTCAGTTGAGTAGAATAAGATGAACAAGCTGATTTAATATGACAACGTCGTGGTCATTTAGCTTCTAAAATAACTTTTGTCATGCTGGGGTATAACTTAGTGACTATTGATCTCTTTTGATCTCTTGATTTGAAGGCGCACACCCTAAATGTTGAAGTAGTACATATAGGCTAACTTGTTTTAGTGCAACCCGACGGAAAAGGTTGGCAAATATATGATCACCACCAAAGCAGTTGTTAATATATTTATTGATTTCTTCTGGCGTGTACCCACTAACGTAAAGCGAGCGAACCCATTGATATTCAACTGATTGTTGGTCTTTTAGTGTATTAATACTGAGAGTGATTTGAGGCGTTTTCAAGCCAAGGTACCTTCAAAAAATCCGAACGAGCAAATAATTGACCTATTAAAGCAAAATTAAATGACCGTTCGATGACAGAAGGAAATTCGCTTTATTGGATGGATTTTAAGTATTTAACGTGAGCTTCCATCTCTTCTCCAATCTCTTTTCTCATATTCATAAGCTTAATGGCTGACTCTCTAAGAGCGATATCGTCGGGGTCGGTCGGTTTCCACTCTGGGACACTGGTGGGTTTGCCTTCTTCGTCAACGGCAACCATGATAACGATACAGTGGGTAGTGAGGCAGTTTATGAGTGTTTTGGGATCGCTAGCTTGGACGTCGATCGCGATATGCATAGAACTTCGTCCGGTGTAAACGACTTTGGCGTTAACTTCTACTAAACTTCCTACCGTGATGGGCTTTACAAAGCGGATACCACCGGCATATGCAGTGATACAGTATTTACCGCTCCATGCTGCAGCTCCAGCATATGCTGCTAGATCAATCCATTTCATTACCGCGCCACCATGGACTTTTCCACCGAAATTTACATCGCTTGGCTCGGCAAGAAAACGTAGAGTCGTTTCTCTTTTCATTATTCACTTCCTTTCATCATTTACTTACACATAACAAATGAGCCATGTTTTTGTAAACTAAGTATAACTTACTGTTCGTAAGGTGTTGGGAGAAATTATGTCAAATGATAAAATTAAAGGGGTAAATAGTTGGGACTCAATGAGCATTTCTGAGCTAAGATAGTGACTTAATACTATGAAGTTAGTCTTATTTTGGTTTATTCTTTTATTTTAAATGATGACATGACCACCTTCAATGGAGACCACGATGGCGAACCAGTGGGATTTGCTTGCTGTAGATTGGGAAGATAATCCCGAAAATATCGAGTTAGCTGATAAGGCGTCTGCTTCACTTGGCAGTGTGATGGATTTAGCGGGAAAGCACATTTTAGACTTTGGGTGTGGTTCTGGTCGCTTAAGCCAATCAATTTCTCCTCAGGTTAAATCAATCATCGCACTAGATTCATCGGAAGCGATGATTGAAGAGTTGGATACGAAAGAACTATTTAATGTCGAGCCTGTCGTTGATTCGTTAACTCGAGGCCTCGTTGCTCAGCATCCAGCCTTTCGAAAGCAATTTGATGGGGTGATTGCATGTGCAGTGTGCAGTTATCTCGACAACCTATCTGAAGTATTGGCCATTATCTATTCACTGTTAGATAAAGGTGGTGTATTTGTGCATTGGGATTGGGTCGCTGATGATGAAGACGGATTCGGCTTAGGGCTGATAGAGATGCAAGATGAGTTGATTCAAGCTGGCTTCTCAGAGGTATCGGTTACTCAACCATTTAAAATAAATACGCCTAAAGGCATGCAAAGTATATTAATGGGTATAGCTCTTAAGTAGAGATATCGAACAGATATTAAATGTGATAAAGGTCACATTTTCATGTAAATTTACGGATATATAATTATCTTTTTGGAATCCAATACGCATATTTATAACAAATTTTAGCTTCAACTTGTATTTCATTTCGATGTTCACGTTTAATGGATCAGATGATTCGAGATTACTTAGAAAAAGTATCGATCAAAAATATTCAAATGTTGACTAACAACATTGGCTAGAGCACTAACTAAAATAATAATCATAGTAGAAATAAAAAAGGATCTGTTGAAAAACAGGTCCTTTTTTATTGCCTGTCCCGTTCTAAATATTACTTATCATTCCAATAAAAAGTCGAGTGGTTATTTTGTCAGAGTATATGAACGATGGTTTCGCTACGATCGCAAAGAGGAGTTCAAGCGATTTGTTTGAAAGCAATTATGGCTGGTAAAAAAAGAAAAAAAACCAACCACAAAAAGGTGATTGGTTATATTAATTGTGAACAAGTGGCGTTCACTAACAACGTCAGTTGGCTAGGTGACCCTTGGCTTAATAAGGGTCATAGTACATAAAGCATATAGTGTGCCAAGTTTATTTCTTCCTAAGTCGTTGACCATTCGTCGTAATCAATCATTCATCAAATATAATTCGCATTTTGCAATTGCAAAATGCGAATTATGTCGCGAGTTGCACATGGTTATTTTGTTTTTTGCATTTTACTTACAGAGTTTTTTCATATTGATTAATCGCCGGAAAAAATAGTGTGTTCAAATGAATCGGGTTGCTAATGAAATCTTATTTTTCAAATGGTTATCTATTATCGACGAATAATGTTGCGGTATTATCATATGCCTTCAGTAGCGCACGTGTTATTGAATCACGAACACTCCCTTTAAGATGATTACCATCGCTCATCATGATGACAATACATGGTGATGACTTAAAACTAATTTTTGGACCATGAAATGAAAAAACTAATTTTGGCTGTATCTCTAACTTCTTTATTTAACGTTGCTCAAGCATCAGAGTGGGGTTACGAAGGCGCACATGGCCCTGAGCACTGGGATAAGGTATCTCAGACTTGTGCAACTGGTGTAAACCAAAGCCCAATTAATTTAAATTCAATCACAGACGCTAAGCTTGCGCCATTAGATATTCAATATACGGGTTCAGTGACGGCCTTGATGAATAATGGTCACACGTTGCAAGCAACGATTGAAGGAAGCAATACATTATCTATTGATGGTCGAGAATTCGAATTGAAACAGTTTCACTTCCATACGCCTTCAGAAAATCAAATCAATAACAAATCTTATCCTTTAGAGGGACATTTTGTTCATGCTGATAAAGATGGCAATCTAGCGGTAGTGGCTGTGATGTTCGATATGGGTAAGAAAAACGAACAACTGGCTAACTTAATTCAAACACTTCCTAAAAACGGTGAAACAGTGACGTTGGCTGAGTCATTTGATGTGAAAGATATGCTACCGGAATACTCTTCATATTACCGTTTTAATGGTTCTTTAACGACACCACCGTGTAGCGAAGGCGTGCGTTGGTTTGTATTAAAAAATGCTAAGTCGTTATCAGATAATCAAGAGCAGTTAATGAGCGGTGCTATGGGGAAAAATAACCGTCCATTACAGGCGATCAACGCTCGTGTTGTATTAGGTAGCAACTAAAACTTTTTTGTTATGCAGTTAAACTAAAAAGACCATAATGACATGATCATTATGGTCTTTTTATTAGGCTTAAGCGTGAACAGAATCGTTAATTACAATACATTTTTTTCAGAGGCTTTAATGTAGCCGATAAATTCTTCTGCGGGCATTGGCTTAGCGTAATAAAATCCTTGAATTTGCGTTACGCCCATATTTGCTAGTGCTTCAACTTGTTTAGAATCTTCGACACCTTCCGCAATAATTTCCATTCCTAGTTGATTGGATAGATCTATCATTGAGAGCACGACTGCATCGAGTGCTTCGTTTTGAGATAGGCTTCGAATAAACACCTGATCTATTTTCAGCTTGTCAAATGGGTGTTGGTGGATAAAGTTTAACCCAGAATACCCCGTCCCAAAGTCATCGATCGCCATTCTGAAACCGAGGTTTTTAAGAAGGGTTAGATTGTGTACAGCTTTGACCATTTCTTCTGGTGAAAAGTTGTTATCTTCAGTAATTTCTAACATTACTACTTTGGCCATAATCGGATGAGTAATCGCATAGTCGTAAATATATGAAATGAACTCATCGTCCAATACCAATGTTCGACTGATATTCATGCTGATATAACGATCTTCAAATTCAAGTTTATGTCGTTCGATGTAGTTAGTTAAATAGTCTATAACTCGGTAAGTTAATTCCTTAATTATGCCGATCTGCTCTGCTAATGGGATAAAAATAGCGGGTGAAATGTACCCTTTATTCGGATCATTCCAACGTAATAAAGCTTCACTGCCAACGACACTTCGAGTCCGGCTATCAACAATTGGTTGAAAGTACAACTTAAGTTGATTGTTTTGAATCGCTGAGCGGAGAGATGCATCAAGTGTGTGGTTGCTGCGTCGATAATCCCGAACAATTAAATACCCAACGGTCAATAAACTTGCACACAGTATGATAACCCAAGCTAGGTTGGTGAAATAGGTAATATAGGCTTCTAACCCTATATTTAATCGAATAGATAGTGGATAAATATTGGAGCGAAATGTTAATACTCGGTTTGATTTACTCGGGACGATTTGTTGGCCATCGATAACGTGAGTTAATACTTGGATCTGATACCCAAAAGACATGTCATCAAATGAAGATGAAATCAATTCGAGAAAGTGGCGTGGAGGAATAAGCGCATTGATGCCTGATTTTTTTGGGGTAGAAGAGAAAATAAAAAAGGTTGGAATTCCATCAGGTGAATCAGTTAATTCAATAGTGGTGCGATCCGTCGAATGTTCTAGTCGGTCTAAAACAGAGCGGTAGATAGCAATGTTGGCTTGTCCTGCATTACTTGTACAATAAATACTGCCATTAGCATCATACATACCGACTTCTTTAATTCTATCGGTTGCAAACACATAATTTCGTAGTTTTGAGATGTCATTTTTATTGCATGTTTCAGAGGCAGAAATGCTGACACGATCTAAATCATGCGCCGTTCGATTAATGAAGACTTCTAGGTTAGAGATGGCTTGTCGCCCAAGAGTGTGAGCGGTGCTGAATGTACTGTAATAGGTGTATAAGCTACCTGCGAAAAAGGTAATAATAAAAATTGCCAAGACGGGCAGAATGATGCCAACGCGATTTTGCAGCGAATGATAGTTGTTTGTTAATGTGTTTAGATTCGCCGATTGTCCACGCATATGTGTTACACATTACTTAAGTCAATGATTTTTCTTATATATAAACGTATGTGATTACTGCAACTAAATCTAGTAACTGAGTGATATATTGATACATTTTTAGAACTGACTTGGTAAGAACGTGATATTGCTTCAATATATGTGGAAGAGCAGTCTTAGCGTTATTTTGTTAGACTCACCAAAATTTCAACTGGAAATTAAATATGTCCGCAACATTTACCCAATTAGGTATCGCTACTTTTCTTAGTAATACCTTAGCAAAATTACATATTCAGACGCCTACGGAAATTCAGACTCAAGCAATCCCGAGAGTTCTTGATGGTGTGGATATATTGGCTGGTGCTCAGACTGGTACAGGGAAAACGGCGGCATTTGGGTTACCGATGATTCAGCGTTTAACCGAACGAGCTGCGATTGATCGGCCTGAAAAAGGTGAAGTAAGAGGGCTTATTCTTGTCCCAACTCGCGAACTAGCCCAGCAGGTTTATGACAATTTAGTCGCGTATTCTGCACACACAGAGTTGAAGATCGTTGCGGTATATGGTGGTGTCAGTATCAGAGCGCAGAGCGATAAACTCAAGTTAGGGTGCGATATTTTAGTCGCGACACCTGGCCGCTTACTGGATCATCTTTTTAATCAAATCATCACTTTAGAGAAGGTGGAGTTTTGGGTTCTTGATGAAGCCGATCGAATGTTGGATATGGGGTTTACCCCTGATATTCAACGGATAGTGAAGCGCTTGAATTCATCTAGGCAAACCTTGTGTTTTTCTGCAACCCTCGACGATAAAGTTCGCGCATTTGCCCAACACCTGATGCGAGACGCCGTGCCGATTCAGGTCGCCGCGCAAAATGCGACAGCTGATACCGTAGAACAGTTGGTTTACCCGGTTGACCGTTCCAAGAAAAGCGCATTGTTAGCCTACTTGATTGGCTCTCGAAATTGGCATCAAGTCTTGGTTTTCACTAAAACAAGGCAAGGCAGTGATGCACTTGCCAAAGAGCTTAAATTAGATGGAATTCATGCGGCTTCAATTAATGGTGATAAAAGTCAGGGCGCTCGTCAGAAGGCGCTCGATGATTTTAAGTCGGGTAAGGTTCGAGCATTAATTGCGACGGATGTCGCGGCTCGTGGTCTTGATATTGAGCAACTAGAGCAAGTCGTGAATTTCGATCTGCCTTTTAAAGCCGAAGACTATATCCATCGCATCGGTAGAACAGGGCGAGCTGGGCAAACAGGGAAAGCCTATTCGTTCATGGGTCACGACGAAGAGTACTTATTGGAAGCGATAGAAAACTTACTGGATAAGCGCTTACCACAAGAGTGGCTCGCTGGATTTGAACCGAGTCCAAATGCCGAAGTTTATACTGACAGTAACCCTAAAAAGCGCAGCCGCTCATCTGAGAAGCGCAAGCTAAAGGCTAAATTAAATGTCCATGCGAATCGTGGGAAAAAGCGTCGCTAATCATTGAGATCGGCACTGATTCTTGATTTTATAAAACAAAACCGCCAAACAACTAAAAGTTTGGCGGCTTAATTGGTGATGCAATTAATTTTGAGTTAATTAGTCATAAATCGTTGGAATTGGCTGACGTTTATGTTGTGTCGCTTGATAAATCGCAACTAGTCGCTCAGTGACTTCTTGAGGTACGGGTTTTCCTTCTAAGAAATCATCAATTTGATCGTAAGTCAGCATTAGCGCATCTTCGTCTGCTTTTTGCGGAGCAAGCTCTTCTAAATCAGCGGTAGGGGTTTTGGTGACCAAAATTTCTGGAGCACCTAACGTCGCTGCAACTTGACGAACTTGACGCTTACTCAGTCCAAATAGAGGTGCGAGATCGCAAGCGCCATCTCCATACTTGGTGTAGAAACCGGTAATGTTTTCTGCAGAATGATCGGTACCTAAGACCAATGCTCCTATGTAACCAGCAATTTCGTACTGTGCGACCATACGTGCGCGAGCTTTAACGTTACCTTTAACAAAATCGACTTTGGCAGAATCGGTTGGTAACAAGCCTGTGTTTTCCAGTGCTGCATGTGATGCTGCATGCAATCCATCAACACCCGATTTTATATTGACTGCAACCGCATGTGTTGGCTGGATAAACTGAAGTGAAATTTGAGCTTCATCTTCATCTTTTTGCTCGCCATAAGGCAGGCGAACAGCGATAAATTGATAGTCGTTACTTTGAGATTCATCGTTAAGTTGATTGATTGCAAGTTGTGCCAAACGTCCACACGTTGTGGAATCAACGCCACCACTGATCCCAAGTACTAAAGCTTTGCATCCAGAAGAGGTTAATTTGTCTTTAATAAACGCTACTCTTCGTTCTATCTCAAAATTTGGGTCAATGCTTGGCGAGACACGCATCTCGTCGCGGATTAATTGTTCCATAAGGCCTTCCCTTTTTGTGCAAGCAATAATAAATAGTACATAGTATCATACCGAAATTAGTCGATTATAAAACTCTCAATTGAGTTTAAAGGATGAATATGAGGAATATTGCCGTCTTTGGCAGTGCTTTCAACCCCCCGTCATTCGGACATAAAAATGTTATTGAATCACTGACCCAATTTGATCTTATCTTGCTTGTTCCAAGCATTGCTCATGCATGGGGCAAAGAGATGCTGGATTTTCAGTTACGCTGTCAGCTTGTTGAGGCTTTTATCGATGATCTTGCGCCGAGTTCTAATCGCGTTGAGTTGTGCCGTGTTGAAGAGGAGTTACTCGAATCTAATCAGAGTGTGACGACTTATCAATTGTTAAACTACCTAGCTGAGCTGTATTCAGCGGATAACCTAACGTTTATTATTGGGCCTGATAACCTAATGAATTTTGGTAAGTTTTATAATGCAGATAAGATTATGGATCATTTTTCAGTGATGGCATTACCTGAAAAAGTAAAAGTCCGGAGTACCGATATTCGAACTCGTTTGCAAAATAAAGAGAGTATTGAAGGGTTAACAACCCCTTCGGTTATTAAACTGATTGAACAAACACAGAGCTATCAGTAAATGAGATAGGTCTTGATTGGAGTAGCAACGGAATGAACCAAGAGAAATCGAGATCTTGCATCAGAGTTGAATTTCTTTAGACTACATTACCTTTAAAAAACGTAATAAAACCGTGTTAAGTTAAGGATAAACGATGAAACTCACGACACTTATTGAAACCGTTAAGAATGACCCTAAATCGATAGAATTTAGTGATGTCATTGCTGTGATTGATGCCAACTACGATTTTACACCAACTCAGTTTACTAACGGAGCATTAACCAATGCTGCCGATCAAAACAATGGATCGTGTAAGATTTTCGCATTCGCCAAGTTACAAGGTTTGGCCGCAGAGGAAGCACTAGCACTGTTTGGTGATTTTTATCGTAAAGATGTTTTACTCTACCCAACCAATGATGATCACCAAAATATTCGTAACTTTATCGAATTTGGTTGGGAAGGCATTGAGTTTACGAGTGAAGCACTAAAAGAGAAGTAGTTAGCTTTGTAGTAGAGAATAGAAGTGTCTTTTATTCTCTACTCGTCGATGTTTAGTAATTTTGCTTTGCGTAAACACTCTCGACATAAACATAAGCTATCACTGGGTACTATCAATGATGTATCGCGACGTTCAAGGCCCATGCACCAACAGGTATTTTCTCCGGCGCTGATGCCACAAGATACGGGTTCATTGCAACTTGGGCATCGATGAGTTTCATTCGCGCCTTTTAATCGCTGAAGAATTATTTCTCGTTGTTCGTCACTGTACTGTTTCCATTCTATTATTTCTGTCATTGTTCTATGGCATCCGGAACATATACCATCGACATTTTTGCACGCAGCAACGCAAGGTGTTTTCATTAGTCTCTAGTCAATTAAAGTGTATCTAAGGAGGGAGTTCATAACAGAGTAAATCACGTATATTTCTTTCTAACGTATGATGTTCAACCTTTATTATGATCCTTTATAAATTGCTTAATAAAGCGACGGACTTCTCGTGCCGCTGAGGTGTCTAAGTCTTCACATAACGCGATAAACTCATCTCGATCTTCTTTGTTGATTCTCAGCAGAAGTTGGCTGTCTTTTTTATTCGATGACTTTTTTTTACCGCTCATGGTAATACCTCCGAGTATATATTTTGTATATATAAACCTTTCTGTTTGTAGTGAGGATCTCAACTTGTAATTAACGTGATTAAAGTCACATTAATATGCCTCGGTGGATAATAGATCGCCTAAATTCGCTATGCACAATGCCGCTCTTTCATCCACTAATCCAAATATCAGATTCGGTCTAGAAGCTATTCTTAGACCCTGAATTTGGTGTGTGTTAACTAGTTGCGTAGGGTAGTTGTAGAGCTTATACTCTAACTCTTTTTTTCGTCTGTATTTTTCTGGAGCAAATATGAAGAGTCGGTCCGTGGCTTATGCAATGGGCGCACTGATAGGAATGTTGTCATTCGGCGCTAATTCAGCCGATGTTTCCTTTGATGAAGCATGGGAATTACTGCAAAAAAATAACAATTCTATTGCTGCCCAAAGAGCCAGTGTTGAGCGCTATAGTCATCTAGAAGATGCGACTGACAGCCTCAATTTGCCTCAAATCTCCATTGGTGCGACCTACACCCGACTGGATGATGATGTCACGATTACAGGATCAGATCTTACTGAAAGTATTTCTGGCTTGGGTGCATTATCAAGTTTGCTTGGTGGTGTGTCCGCGACACTAATTGATAAAGAGATCTTCACCTCTTCGATTCGTGCTATTTGGCCTATTTTTACCGGAGGACGGATTTCGGCCGCAAAAAGTGCGGCAGAAGGGCGAACTAAAGAGGCTGAGAGTCAGCTTGCGATGGAAGTTCAAGCCCGTTATGAAGATCTCAGCAAGTACTATTTCAGCGTCATTTTAGCTGATCACGTGGTTGAAACTCGACTTGCGGTCGAACAAGGGTTGATTGCCCACCGCAGCCATGCAATTAAACTTGAACAGCAAGGGCAGATTGCTCGCGTGGAAAGATTGCAAGCGGAAGCATCGTTAGATAAAGCCGTGGTTGAACGCAAAAAAGCTCAACATAATTTAAATATCGCGCAAGTAGCTCTCACTCAAGTGTTAGGGCAAACCGAAGCAGTTGTACCGCGTGATGAGATTTTTATTAATCAACATTTACCCGCACTTGAAGCATTTATTGACCAAACGTTAAACACATACCCTGGCCTTGATATTCTTGATGCTAAAGAAACACAAGCAAGAAGTTTGATTAACGCTGAAAAGGGCAAGTTCTTTCCAGAAGTGTATGCTTTCGGTGATTACAACCTATATGAAAATGACTCACTGTATAGTCAACTGCGACCAGAGTGGTTAGTTGGTATTGGAGTCAGTATTCCGTTAACCGAAAATACTGGGCGTAGTGAAAACGTGAAAGCGGCCAGCAGTGCTGTTTCTCAGATTCAATATTTAAGAAAGCAAGCTCGCCAAGATCTAAGCGTCTTAGTTGAAAAAACGTACCTCGAAGCTGAGCAAGCACTTGAAGAAGTGATGGGACTAAACTCTAGTATTACTCTCGCGGAAGAGAATTTGCGCTTAAGACAAAAAGCATTCACTCAAGGTTTGGGACGATCCCTCGATGTGGTTGATGCCGAATTGTATCTTGCCAATATCAAAACTCAGCAGGACGCGGCCAGTTTCCAATATTTACTTTCTCTGAATAAATTACTCGCACTTTCTAATGAAATGGACAGTTTCGACACCTATAAACGAAATGCGATTACGCCAGCACAACTTAGATTAAAGGATGCATCATGAATAAGGTTAAACCTCTTCTGATTTCACTAGGAGTACTCGCCATTGCAGGTTGGGTTGGTTTTAAATTTTTTGATGCTTACGAAGCACCAGCCTTTCGAATACAAGGGCAAATTGAGTCTCAGCAATACAGTATCTCTTCAAAAGTCGCAGGGCGAATTGACCAGGTCTTAGTACGCAAGGGTGACAATGTGAAAAAAGGTAACCTTGTGTTTACCATTCATAGTCCAGAAATTGATGCCAAACTGGATCAAGCAGTTGCAGGCCAAAAAGCGGCGGGTGCGTTGGCAAAAGAAGCCGAAACCGGTGCGCGACAACAACAAATCCAAGCCTCTCAAGATCAATGGCGTAAAGCCAAAGCTGCTTCGGAACTGATGGAAAAAACATACCTAAGAATCAATAGCTTATATGAGGATGGTGTAGTATCTGAGCAAAAGCGAGATGAAGCGTTAACGCAATGGAAAGCGGCTCAATACAATGAAAGTGCAGCCTACCAAATGTTTACCATGACCAAAGAAGGCGCTCGAGATGAAACCAAGCAAGCGGCAGCAGAAAAAGAGCGCATGGCAGCAGGTGCGGTAGCAGAAGTAGAAGCGTATGCCGCGGACACACAAATACATTCATGGTTCAATGGAGAAGTCGCTCAGGTTCTACTTCACAGTGGTGAACTGGCTCCACAAGGGTTTCCAGTTGTCACGGTTATTGATACTCAAGATACGTGGGCCGTGCTAAATGTTCGAGAAGATCTTCTTCAACAGTTCGAAAAAGGTAAAGAGTTTGATGCCTTTGTTCCAGCTTTGAATGCCGATGTGAGGTTTAAAGTAACGCATATTGCGGTGATGGGCGACTTTGCAACCTGGCGCTCAACCGATGCAACTCAAGGGTTTGATTTACGAACGTTTGAGGTGGAAGCTCGCCCAGTTGATAATGATGTGTCGTTGAGAATGGGCATGAGTTTAGTGGTTGAGATGTAGGTAAAATATGATGCCGCATTCTTCTCAAGCCTCCGAAGCGTCAATTGATGATTTGACGCGCTCTCGCAGTCAATGGCAAGTCGTACGTCAAGATAAATGGTTATTGTCATCGCTCACATGGGTACCAATCTTACTTTGTCTTTGCATGTATTGGATTTTCTCTCAAGGCATCGTAAACAACTTACCGATAGGGGTGGTTGATTTGAGTAAGAGCTCGTTGTCGCAATCATTGGTTCAACATTATGATGCGACATCAATGCTTAACGTGAACCATCAGTTCGATGATATTTCTCAAGCTAAGCACGCGATGGTCAGCGGTGATATTTACGCAATTCTCTATATTCCCAGAGGATTTACCAAATCGATTGTCCAATCGAATCCTCCGCAAGTTACGCTATTTTACAACAGCCAATACCTGCTTGTTGGCAAATTGATCAGTTCTGCTGCTCAAAGCGCACAAGGAACGTTTAATGCGAAGGTGGGCGTGGTTCAGAATTTAGCCAAGGGTAATACGACAAGTGCTGCTGCCTTTGGTCGTGCCGTTTCCGTTAGGACTCAAATTACACCGTTATATAACAAAAGCACGAATTATGCTCAGTTTCTGGTTTCGGCAATTATTCCAGCTATTTGGCAAATATGTATCGTTGCATTCACGGTGTTAGTGCTGAATGCAAATTATCAGATAACTGGGTTGAAATCATGGCTAGGTCGTTCAACTACGGTTATAGATTTAAGCAAAAGCTTATTCCCTTACTTTATTTGGTTCTGGTTGTTAGGCGCCACTTTTTTGCTTTGGTTTTATAAACTTATTGAGTGGCCAATGGAAGGAAGTTGGGTGGTATTGCTTTTTGCTCAAGCTATTACGACTTTGGCGTGTATGGTTATGGCGTGTTTTTTCTTTTTCTTAACATGTAACGCCGCTAGAGCCATGAGTTTTGCTGGGGCGTTTACGGCACCTGGATTTGCTTTTATGGGCATTACATTTCCCGCTACCGATATGGGCTCATTAGCGCAAATATGGCGAGGATTGCTTCCGGCTAGCCACTATATTGAAGTTCAAGTAAGCCAAGCAAGTGCTGGGGTAGGATCGTTGCAGTCACTTTCTCATCTTGTTCCTATGGTTGGGTATGTTTTTCCGCTCATTCTTACCGTGCTTTTGATTAAAAAGCACATGAATAAGGAGATGGCGGCATGAGGCTAATGGAACATATTAAGCTTGAGCTTAAAGCTATTTTAACGAATCCCGTTGTTGTACTAACGATCTTCGGTGGGATTGTATTTTATTCTTTTCTTTATCCGCTACCTTACAGCCATCAAACACCTAGAGAGCAAGCGATTGCGGTTGTCAATCTAGATGGAAGTCAAACCAGTTATCAATTAGAGAGAATGGTCGATGCGTCACCAAACGTAAAAGTCGTTAGCCGGTTGTACTCAATAGCCGCTGCAAAGGAGTCATTCTTAAACGAAGAGATCACGGGTTATATCGTGATTCCTGAAGATTTTTACAAAAACCTTCTGCTGGGAAAAAGCCCGGTGCTTTCCTATGCCGGAGATGCATCTCTTATTCTGGTCTATGGAACTGTTGTTCAAGGTCTTGCAGGGGCTGGAGGAACGTTAGCTGCGAAAGTTAAAGTCGCCAAGCTACTTAACGATGGCGTTCCATTGGCGTTGGCGAGCAAGCAATATTCTGCGACCTATTTAAATACTAAGCCGACATTTAACCCTAGACTTGGTTATGTTGACTATGTTGTTGCTGGGGTGTTTGTCCTAATTCTTCAACAAACTTTGGCTATGGCGGCGGGGCTTATTGGAGGCACGCAACGAGAAAGTTACGGCTATTGGGAATCTCAGCCGAATTACACGACTTTAGCGATTAGAACGGTCATGCTTGTCCTCATCTATTATCTAATGGGGATGTATTATTTTGGAATGAGCTTTGATAGTTATGGTATCAGCAGACTTGCAAGTCCAGTCGATATTCTTACGTTGATGCTGCCATTTTTACTCACTTCCTGCTTTATCGGTATTTGGCTTGGTGCCGTCACACCGAGTCGAGAATGGGTTACGGTTGTTGTACTGCTTAGTTCGATGCCATTGATATTTACCGCGGGCTTTATTTGGCCGTCAGAGATGGTTCCGGCCCCACTGAATTGGTTAGCTTCATTATTTCCAACTAAACCCGCGGTGAGTGGCTTCCTTAAATTGAATCAGATGGGGGCCGATTGGGCTCAGGTCAAAAGTGATTGGACTCTACTTTGGGCACAGACTTTGTGTTGGGGAGTGATCGCCAGTTATGCATTCAATAAAGCTCGACAAAATGATTCTGCATTTCAGTTAAAAAAGGAAAGTTGACCGGTACATTCCATTCTATTTTGAGATCACAATTGGTCATCGGTAATAGTGAGTTATTTATACAGTACGCATAACTATATTTTTCAAGCCATTTGAATAGCTGTTTTTAGTTATATAAGTGAGAGTTAAGCAGAGAAACTTAATGTTTAGTCGTGATTTTATTCATTAATGATAGATAGGTAAATTAAACTTTCCATTTACTAAAAAGTGAAAATGCTAGGTTTTTCAGGGCCTCCAGAAAATAAATAAAGATTTATGGTAAAGAAAGAAAAACATTGGTTAATAAATATTACCAAGTATGATTGAGATATGTTAAAAATCCGTTATACTGCCGCCTGAAAATAAAGAGGTTCCAAGGAAAGATATATGAGTAAAACTGTTCACGTTGCGATCACACGCCGAGTTCTGCCAGGTAAAGAAAAGGCATTTGAAGAGGCAATTCGTGATTTCTTTTCTACATCAGCGAAAGCTCCGGGTGCTCTTGGCGCACAATTAATACGTCCTATGCCAGGTGAAGACAATCATGTTTATGGCATTATTCGTTCTTTTGCTACTAAGGAAGATCATGACGCGTTTTATGCTTCTGATACTTTCCGCGAGTGGACTGCGTACATTCAACCTCTTGTTGAACCAGACTACACTCGTAAGACTTTGCACGGAATGGAAGCGTTCTTTGCCTCGAATGGTCTTAAAAATCCACCTACATGGAAAATGGCGTTAGTGACATGGTTTGGCGTATGGCCATGTGTGTATGCGGCTGCAAAAATACTTGGTCCACTTCATCAAGGTGTCGTACCATCTTGGGTTGGATTCGGGATTGAAACCTTTGTTGTTATCGGCCTCCTAACTTGGGTTATCATGCCAAAATTAGGTAAGCTGTTTGACCCTTGGTTAAATAAGTCATAATCGCTTTCGATATTATTCGCAAGATAGAAGTGCACTTTAGAAAGTCAGGTTTTTTAATCTGGCTTTTTATTTACCTGTAGATTCATTTAGCATTGTTGTATAAAAATTAAATTTATTCTTTTTTTCTTCAATAAATTAACTCCCATATATAAAAATCACATTCCCATAAATGAAATCCTTAATTTTAAAGTGGATTTATATTCCTCCCTACGAGTAAATGTTTATATATTTTATTGAAGGCAATAATTAAATTAATGTTTTGTATGTAATTATTGTTATTGATAGATACCATAAAATAAATCTAATATTTTCTTCGTTTTTATTTTAGTGACAAGGTTGTGCCAATAGTGCTTCATTAATTTGTGAGCAACTATTCGAATTGAATCATGTATATATATTACAGTGTTTAGCAATCTCGAATAGTGACTTAATGTTCTTAAGTATTTTCAGTTGTCTGTGAATCTTTATATTGAGTCAATCATAAGTTATCAGTAAGTGCATATTGAATGAGGCCCACGAGCATGAATTACATCACCAATTCAAAACTCTGTATCGGAACCGGAATGAAAGCTAAAGACGTGCTAGGTTATATCGACCCACGGGTGGCGCAAGCTCATACTCAGCACGCCATTAGCTGGGACCAACAGGTGAAGTTTGTTGAAATTCTTGACGGTGAAGCTGATGGTGACGAAGAAAAAGCGATTGAGATCGCAAAAGAAGTTGGATTATTGAATGACACCGAAGCCGATACACTGGCCTTTTTACTGTCAAACACACCTCAATTCACTGTTGAAGAAGCTAGAGCACTCACTAAGAAGCTTCATAATAAGGTTGGTTATACCGCTGCCGAAGGTGGCTATCCAATCGTTAGTTGCGGTACGAAAAAGTATTACCACAATACGGGTGTTTATGAAGAAGGTTCGGAGCCTAAACCAGAACAAGATTTCGGTAAGCAAAGTGCTTACTACAATCAAACGGATAAGGTAAATAAGGCGAGCTATCAATTTTTTGATGCTGAAAAGAATATTGTTGAAGATGAAGTGACGGGATTGATGTGGACAAGTAGCCCGTTTTTATTTGGAAAAGAGAAAAAAACGTTCCGTGAGGCACTTGAAGGTTTAAATGATTTTAACGCCAAGAAGCTGGGTGGTTTTAATGATTGGCGTATCCCAACGATTAAAGAGCTTTATTCTCTGGCTGATTTTTCTGGTTCATTTGGTTTTGAATTTGATACTTCAGAGCCATTTTTCAATACCGATTTTTTTGAAATGCCCGATGAGCCAGCGGTATTAAATCCAGGTGACCGCTTTTTAGATACTCAAACCGTGACTAGTACTATCTATCGCAGCAGAACATTAGGCTCCACCACAACGATGTTTGGGTATAACTTCCGCGATGGCTTTTTGAAAGGTTACCCTTCGGTTAAAACGTTTACCGTTTTCTATGTACGCGGCAATACTCATTACGGCCAAAATATGCTTGTTGATAACGGCGATGGAACCGTCTCAGATTTGGCTACCGGTCTAATGTGGATGAAATATGACAGTGGTTTCTTTCGTACAGGACCAACGGGTGACGGTAGAATGGATTGGCTATCTGCGATGAACTATTGTGAAAACTTGTTATTTGCTGGGCACGATGATTGGCGGCTACCGGATGCTAAGCAACTGCACAGTATTGTCGATTATGACCGTTGTCCAGATGTGACAAACTCTCCCGCCATTGATCCACTATTCGAATGTACACCGTTTGTGAATATGGCTGGTTTGCAAGATTGGAGTGACTATTGGACGTCCACTCCCTTTTGTGAACGTAATGAAAGTATCGATATCAGCTTTGGTCGTGGTATGGGAGCGTTGGGTGGTAGCCCGATGGATGTTCATGGCGCAGGAGCGCAACGTGGCGATACGCGTTCAGCCCAACCTGATACCTTCTACCCTTGGAACGGGGGGAAACATCCTCAAGGAGACGAAACTCATGCACGCAATATGGTGCGAGCGGTACGCGTTATTGGCAAATAAGAATCAAGACATATGGCGTTTTTGATACTGGGTTCCAGTATTATTTAGCCACCAATATAGTGTCTATCGATTGTGGTGAATAGGGGAGATCCTTGTTCGCCATTTTTCATATTAATGCAATGACAACAAATGAGAGTTCAATCCGATTGAACCCAGTGATAGACTGCTATTTTACTTGGAAATAAAAAAGGTAATCGAATGAATCCGATTCTTGCAATGTTAAAAGAAAACAGTATTGGCGACGAACAAATTAACGAGATTTTTCAAGCGCTAACAGAAAATCCTCTCGCAGCGATGGCGACGATCAGTCAACTAGGGTTGCCTCAAGAGGAGTTAAAACTGTTAATGGGGCAGGTGATGCAGACCCCAGCTTTGATTAAAGAAGCGGTGCAAGAGCTAGGGTTAGATGTTGCTAAAGTCGACGAAGCAAAAGCTCGTTTGCAACGTTAGAAAGCACTATTACGCTATAAGGTCGTTTCGAGTGACAAGTAAATCGCTTTGAACGGCCTTGCAAAGTACTTCGAGAGATAACGACTTATCTGGATTATCGTAAAGTAGAGCATTATCTTGATGAGTGACCAATAATTATTGTTTTAGCCGAGGAGTAGTAAGCCATCATGACGAACAAATTCAAAGCGGGCGCCGCGAAGTTTCGGTCATACCCACGGACCATTCGCTGGGGCTCATACGCAATATGTGCCTATCTCATTTATGCAGCCTTGCTTGGTTTATTAGTACCTTATGTCGCCAAACAGCAGATCCCGGAACAGGTTTCGAAGTTGATTGAACGCCCAGTGACTTTATCCGATATTCGCATTAACCCATTTACGCTTCAGTTTGATGTTGAACAGTTTGCGATTATGGAAGAATCAGAACCGTTTGTTCAATTTGATCTAGCAAGTATTCAAGTTAATTTCTGGGAATCGATTTTTAACGCAGCGGTTTCGGTTGAGTACATTACCTTAGACAAGCCTTTCATCAATATTGAACGTTTGAACAACAGTGATGAATTGGTGTTTAACTTCAGTGATATTCTCGAGGCAGTTGCTCGCAATACGACTCAGGAAGAAGAGCCTGTTGCTGAAGAGCCAGAAGATCGACAAGCGCCATTGTTCCCTGTGGTCATCAAGAAAACGGCATTGGTTCAGGGTAATGTACGCCTATTAGATGGTGTAACGGACACGGAACTTAGTTATCCAGATATTAATGTATCGCTGGGCGAATTCTCGACACGAAGCTTAATTAGCGATACAGAGAAAAAGAATGAGTACCAACTGAATATTACCGATGCCGATTCTGCGACGGTTGCCGTGCAAGGCCAAGTACAGTTGAAGCCATTAGAAGTCGTCGGTGATGTTGAGATTAAGAGTCTTCAATTATCACGTTTATGGGGATTTGTTGAAAAAGACATCGAAGCAAAACTGACAACTGGTGACGTTAATTTCTCGTCTGACTACCACATTGTGCAAACATTGGGTCAGACTGAAGAAGACGATGCCATGAGTATCACCACAGCTAAAGGCATGTTTGCGGTTAACAATCTTAATTTTGATGCCAATGATCAATCTGTGGTCTCATTGCCCACGTTTGCTGTGAACGACATTGCGACTAATGTTGAAAATCAAACCGTGGATATTGCGTCTATTACCTCCAATGGCCTAAAAGTTTCTGCGAAGGTTGACGAAAACGGAGCCGATCTCGCGACTTTGTTTACCCCTAAGTCAAGTGGTGACACAGCAAGTACACCTGCGGAAGAGACGGCAGAGCCAACGACAGAGGCACCTGGATGGTTAGTGACACTTAATGGCATTGAACTGAAAGAATATCAGTTGAATGTCGATGAAAAAGTGGTAACCAAAGGGGCGAATCAATGGGTTATCGCACCTATTAACTTAACCACTCAAAAAATCGTTAGTGATCTTTCAACGCCAATAGACTTTGATTTCTTTACGTCAGTAAATGGCAAAGGAGACATCAGCGTGAAAGGTCAAGCCGATGCTAAGCAGCAAGCGGTTCTTGCCGATATCGATGTAAAATCACTGAAACTGACTCAATTTCAACCGTACTTAGCAACCGCAATGAATGCGACGCTGACTGATGGTGCATTCAGTACTCAAGTTAAGTTAGATGCAAATGCGGAAGGTAAGGTTAAAGCGAGTGGTGGGCTGCAAGTGGATAAATTGTCTGTTCGCGATAATCAGCTTAAGAAACCGTTTGTGAAATGGCGTTCATTGGCCGTCAATCAGTTTGATTTCGATTTGAAAAACTCAAAGCTGGGTATTGATACGCTGACGTTAGAACAACCATATGCTCGCGTGGTGATCAATAAAGATCGCACCACCAACATCGGTGACCTTGTAGTTGAGCAGCCAAGTAGCGACCAAGCTAAGAAAGAAACAAAAAGTTCGGGCAACGATAAACCTTTTGCACTCAGTGTTAAAAAAGTTGCGTTCAACGATGGATCGGCGTTCTTTGCAGATAACTCATTAACGCCTAATTTTGCGTCTGGCATTGAGCAACTTGAGGGGAAAATTGGTCAAATATCAAGTATCCCGGGAACGAAAGCATCGGTTGATATCAGCGGTAAAATCGACCGTTATGCGCCGGTTAAGGTCAACGGAGAAATTAACCCGTTACTTGAACAGCCATTCTTGGATTTGGACGTTATTTTCGACAGTGTTGAACTCACCACAGTAAACCCATATTCAGGTACCTATGCTGGTCGTTATATCGATAAAGGTCAGTTATCTCTTGCATTAAATTATCAGCTAGAGAAAAACAAACTTAAGGGTTCAAACCACGTTACCATTAACCAACTGCAATTGGGTAAATCGAGTGACAGTAAAGAAGCTGCCTCTTTACCTCTTGATTTGGCGGTCGCACTGTTACAAGACCGTAATGGCGTGATTGATCTCGGTGTTGATGTTTCAGGAGATGTAGATGATCCTGAATTTGGAATTGGCGCGATTGTTTGGCACGCCATATCCAATGTCATTGTTAAAGCCGCAACAGCGCCATTCGCATTGATTGGTAACCTTGTTGGGTCAGATGAGGAGCTAAATAGCATCGCATTTGATTACGGTATTAATTCACTAACCGCTGCAGAACAAAAGAAGCTGAAAACGTTGGGTGACGCACTAGATTCTCGTCCTAAGCTCTCTGTCAGTGTGGATGGTGCGGTGAATGTAGTTGAAGATAGTAAGGCGATTGCTCTTAGTAAGTTCAATCAGCTATTAGCGCAAGAAGCGAAAATTACGGTCGAGCAGTTACCTTCTGATCTCAGCGCGAGTACGATGCCGGTTTCTGGTGATTTGTCAGATGCATTACAAGCACTCTACAAAACACAATTTGGTGAAAAAGCCAAAACAGTTAGAGACACCATTAACGATGAGCAGAAGAGCAAAGGCGTTAAGTTAACCAAGGAAGACTTGGCTCAACGTTGGCATATCGCTCTGTATAACTTCGTGTTGAATAAACAAGAAGTGACGGAAGCGGAACTTGGTCTACTCGCTCAACAGCGTGCTCAAGCTGTTAAAGCTTACTTGGTTGATGTTATCAAAGTCGATGCATCTCGCGTGTTCTTGCTCGATAGTCGTTTCGATATCGAACAAGACAGCAGCAGTGTACTGTTAACACTCGACGCTAAGTAATCGATAGACGTCAAAGTACCACTGGAAATATAAAATGCCCCATCACCTTTTTACGTCAAAGGTTATGGGGCATTTGGTTTTTAATGAGACCTAATGCGGATAGCTATCTCTTGTTTATGAGGCATCACGATAAGGGTTACGCGGGTCCTGCGTCCAGGCCATATAAGGCTTGTCTTCATCTTTACGAACCATGGTAATGCAATCATCAACAGGGCATGTGATTTGGCAAAGGTTACAGCCAACGCACTCCTCTTCGATGATGCTGAACTTATTCGTGCCTTCTTGCTGCTCAACCATAGATATGGCTTGGTGTGAGGTATCTTCACAGCCAATATAGCAACGACCACATCCAATGCATTTATCTTCATCAATACTCGCTACGACTTTGTAGTTCATATTTAGATGCTTCCAGTCGGTGGTATTTGGTACGGCCAAACCACGGAAGTCTTCTATCGTTTCATACCCTTGGCTATCCATCCAATTTGAAAGCCCAGATTTCATCTCTTCGACAATTCGAAAGCCATAGACCATTGCCGCGGTACATACTTGAACACAACCAGCACCGAGCGAAATAAATTCTGCGGCATCTCGCCAATTACTGATCCCTCCAATGCCTGAAATCGGTAAACCGTAGGTTTCAGGATCTCGTGCAATCTCGCTCGTCATGCTTAGTGCGATAGGTTTGACTGCTGGGCCACAATATCCACCATGGGTACTTTTGCCATCAACGGTTGGTCGAGCCACCATATTATCGAGATCGATTCCTGTGACTGAATTAATGGTATTGATTAAGGAAACGGCATCGGCACCGCCACGCTTAGCGGCTCGAGCAGGGAAGCGAATGTCTGTGATGTTAGGCGTTAGTTTCACGATCACTGGTATCTTGCAGTACATCTTGCACCAGCGTGCAACTTGCTCAACGTATTCTGGTACTTGGCCAACTGCCGCACCCATGCCTCGTTCTGGCATGCCATGAGGGCAGCCGAAGTTTAGTTCGAGTCCATCCGCTCCGGTTTTTTCCACTTCCTGAACAATTTTTTTCCATGACTCTTCTTCACATGGCACCATTAACGATACAACCAATGCTCGGTCAGGCCAGCTTTTTTTCACAGCTTCGATTTCGCGTAGGTTTACTTCCAATGAGCGGTCGGTGATGAGTTCGATGTTGTTAAACCCTGCTACCTCACCATAAGTGTCATATATTGCTGAGTAGCGAGATGACACATTGACTGCGGCGGGATCTTCACCCAACGTTTTCCAAACAACGCCACCCCAGCCCGCTTCAAAGGCACGTTCAACGTTGTAAGCTTTGTCAGTTGGTGGCGCTGAAGCAAGCCAGAATGGGTTAGGAGATTTAATACCAATAAAATTCGTTGATAAGTCAGCCATGTTATTTGCCCTCTGCAATTATGTTGGCACCAATAGTGAGTTGCTCATTGATGGCGATCGCGGCGAGTTTGCCTTGTTGTACGGCTTCTACTGTTAAGTCTTCACCTACGCTTGTGCAATCTCCACCAGCAAATACATTGTTTAAATTGGTTTGGAAGTTGTCTGTGGTGAAAAGCTTTCCACCAGACATCTCAGGTAACCATTGTTTAGATTCCGGTAAGGTTAATGTTTGGCCCACAGCCTTAAATATGGCTTCGCAAGGAACATCAAATTGCTGCTCTAGATCGATGAGTTTGCCTTCTTTAAGGGCTGTTTTCTGAAACACCATGCCACTGACCTTACCGTCATCAGTAAACGTAATGGCCTCAGGACGAGACCAGGTTTTGATCCTAACTTCGTGGTTCTTTGCAATTTGCTGTTCGTGCTCAGTCGCTGTCATATGCTCATAACCACGGCGATAAACCAAGGTTACTTCTTCTGTTCCTAGACGCTTTAACTGACAGGCGATATCGATAGCGGTATTACCTGCGCCAATGACAACCGCGCTATTTTTAGGAACGTCGAGCTTGTCGATATCCTCGGCTTGGCGTAGCTCCTTGATGAAATCAACAGCGTTATAGACACCACTTGTTTCTTCACCTTCTAGACCCAAAGCACGGGTTCCTTGCAAGCCAATACTGATGAATACCGCATCAAATCTTTCAGTCAGTTCGGTTAATTCAATATCACGGCCAAGAGCGGTATTTGTATGCAGAGTGATGCCACCAATACTTAAAATGAAGTCGACCTCTTTTTGAGCGAAATTATTGGTCAGTTTATATTTGGCGATTCCGTATTCATTGAGTCCACCCGCTTTTGATTCTGCTTCAAAGATTTCTACGTCATTCCCAAGCATAGATAGGCGGTGTGCGCACGATAAGCCGGCAGGTCCGCCTCCGACAACTGCGATGGTTTTACCTGTGGGTGTATTTCTGTTGACCGGGTGGTCAGTAAACTTGGCGTTATCTGTCGCGTGGCGCTGTAATAGACCAATCAACACGGGTGAACATTCTTCTTCTTTATTACGCACACACGATTGCTCACAAAGTATTTCAGTCGGACAGACTCGGGCGCAACTTCCTCCTAAAATATTGTTGTCATAAATGGTTTTAGCCGCACCTTCTAAGTCTCCATTGTGGATACTAGAAATAAAGCTTGGTATATTGATATCACTAGGGCAGGCCTTTATACATGGCGCATCGTAGCAATAATAGCAGCGAGAGCTTTCAATATTAGCTTGGCGATCGGTTAGCGCAGGATTAATATCAGTGAACAGCTCGTCCAGTGCCGATTCCTGTGTCGCATCTATAGCAGAGGTATAGGAATTCATTCGGGGTTCCCTTCCATGGTAATGTTAAACGAATACTGGATGACGCTTGCATTGCTTGTGCCAACTCCTGACCAAATGGTTAGTATTTTTAGGATGGATTAGTTAAATTTCATTAAAAACAATGAGTTAATTAGTTTGTTATTATTTGTTATAATAGAATTTCAATGAAAATGGAGCACCGAGTCTCAAATTCAATTCACAAATTGAATCTTACTCGCTGACATGTTCGCACTATAATTTGGCATGAAGTTTCATAAGGGTGCATAGAAACGAAATGAAAAAAGAGAAAACAGGAACCTCTGTACGTCGAAAATTAGCGGATATACGGAAAGGAAATTCGGAGCAAATCTTATCGGTGGCTGAAACGATTTTTGCTGAGCGAGGTTATCGCGGAAGTACCATTGCTGCGATTGCTGAAGAGGCCGATTTACCTAAGGCAAACATTCTCTACTATTTTAAAACCAAAGAAGCATTGTATCAGGCAGTGCTGAACAACCAATTAAAGTTGTGGATGAAACACATGGATGCCATGACGGTGGATCAACATCCAAGAGATGCTCTGCGTAACTATATTCGCAATAAAATAAAGCAATCTAAGGAGCATCCGAAAGCCTCAAAAATATTTGCAGCAGAGATACTGCATGGTGCGGAATTCTTGGAAGAGCAGCTCAAGACGGAATTGAAAGATCAATTTGACCGAACTTGCGATGTTTTTCGTGGCTGGATTGCCAAAAAGTGGATGGATCCGATCAGTCCTGAACATCTGATGTTTATGCTATGGACATCGACCCAAGGTTACGCTGATCACGCTTTACAAAGTTGCATTATGCTCGATAAAAAAGAGTTGGATGATGAAGATTACGATACCGGTGTGGAGTTGATTACACGGTTGGTATTAAAAGGGTGTGGCATTAGTTTGGTGTAATGCCACACTCCATTTTCTGTAATGGCGTTTTATGTAATAAAAGCGCTATTTCGTAAAGCGTTAGAATTCGGATTACGTGATTTCGGCTTCAGTCTCTGTGGTTTCGATAAGTGATGCCGATTCTGCCATTCTTAGCATCGCGTTAAGCAAGACAGAACAGCCTGCTTCACACTCTTCTGGTGTGGTACTCTCTATTTCATTGTGACTAATACCATTCAAACAAGGTGTGAAAATCATGCTGGTCGGAGCGAAGTCCGAAACATAACAAGCGTCGTGGCCTGCACCGGCAATAATATCCATATGGCTATAGCCCAAATCTTGTGTCGCACTCCGTACCGCACTAATACAGTTCTGGTTAAAATGGATCGGCTCATAGTACCAGAATGGGTCAAGAGCGATGTCAACGCTATCGCTTATACGTAACGCCTCCACATAAGCTTTCAGCTCTAGGTCCATCTTAGTAAGTTCTTCATCGATTGGATGTCGCATATCGATACTGATGGACACTTCTCCGGGTATGGTATTACGAGAGTTTGGTGTCACCTGAACAAATCCAACAGTGCCACAACCAGGTGGGTGGTCATTGGCAATGTCTTCAATTTTTTGGATCAGTTTTGTCGTTGCCAGTAGGGCATCTTTTCTTAGATGCATTGGTGTGGTCCCTGCATGTGACTCACGACCTGTGATGGTCGCATTAAACCACCGTTGACCCTGACCACCTGTGACGACACCAATAATTTTGTCTTCTGCTTCGAGGTAAGGTCCTTGTTCGATATGGGTTTCGAAAAAGGCGTGGTAGCTGCGTTGTGTTGCGGGTTCACTTCCTGCAAAACCAATGCGCTCTAATTCATCACCTAAGCGAATCCCATCGACGTCTTTCGTATCCAAGATCTCTTCTAGAGAGAAGCGTCCCGAAACCACACCCGAACCCATCATAGCAGGCGCAAAGCGTGACCCTTCTTCATTTGTCCACACTGAAATTTCAATTGGGTGTTTGGTCTCAATGTTATGGTCGTTTAGCGAACGCACTACTTCTAAGCCAGAAAGTACGCCAAACACACCATCAAATTTTCCACCGCTTGGCTGCGTATCTAAGTGGCTACCAGTACCAACAGGCGGAAGGCTGTTATCCGTTCCAGGTCGAGTGCAGAAAATATTACCGATTTGGTCAACTTTAACCGTACAACCAGCTTCCTCAGCCCACTTTATATAAAGCTCTCGACCCTGTTTATCTAAATCGGTGAGAGCAAGTCGGCGACATCCGCCTTTCTCTGTCCCGCCTATTTTAGCCATCTGCATCAGGCTATCCCATAAACGGTCGCTATTTATTTTAAATGTTTTCATGTATGGCTCCTAAGCAATCGAGTGTCGAGTGCAAAAATAATCAAATTGACAGATGCAATCTTTTGACCAGTTGGACAGATTTTGATAAAAATATTGTTAACTTATTGTTTATTATATATTTTTACTCTTGGGGATTAAATGGACTCCGCAGAAAGAAAGATAGAAGCATGAGATTATTGAACGATATTGCACCACTCAGTTATGTTACGCCCAGTTTTGGGTCAAAGTGAGTATTTGGATAAATAAATATTAGTCCACTATTTAGGGAGTAGAATTATTTTTTAAATTAATAAACTTAGTAATTTCATGGTGTTAGGGGTGGTTTAATAGGTGATTAAAAATATATCTTGTCCAATTGGTCAGATGATTGCATAGGGAATCAATATAAAACTTAGCGTGTGATTCATTGTTGTTTCGAAGCCGCTAGACATGGACAGATGAAAAGGATGGCAGAATGGGATTATTAGTCAAAGGTGGAAAAGTCGTAAACGCCGATACAACTCTATTTGCAGATGTGTATTGTGAAGATGGCATTATTCAGCAAATCGGAACTGACTTATCAGTACCAGACGGCACTGAAGTCATTGACGCTACTGGAAAGGTAGTGATGCCCGGTGGTATTGATCCCCACACTCACATGCAATTGCCATTCATGGGAACGGTCGCAAGCGAAGATTTTTACACCGGCACTGCCGCAGGTTTGGCTGGTGGTACAACGATGATCATTGACTTTGTGATTCCAAATCCTCAACAACCGCTGATGGAAGCATACGATACTTGGATGGATTGGGCCTCGCGCTCTGTCTCTGATTACTCATTTCATGTTGCGGTCACCTGGTGGGATGACTCGGTTTATGAAGATATGGGTAAGTTGGTCAACGAACATGGCATCAACAGTTTTAAACACTTTATGGCGTATAAAAACGCGATAATGGCGGAAGACGAAACTCTAGTAAACAGCTTCAACCGTTGCCTTGAGCTTGGTGCAATGCCAACGGTACACGCCGAAAATGGCGAGCTGGTATATCACTTACAACAAAAGTTAATTGCTGCTGGACTTACAGGACCAGAAGCGCACCCACAATCTCGCCCAACCCAAGTAGAAGGTGAAGCGGCCAACCGTGCCATTCGGATTGCGCAATCTTTGGGAGTGCCACTCTATCTGGTTCATGTTTCTTGTAAGGAAGCAGTGGATGAAATTGCTCGAGCACGTCATGAAGGCCAACGAGTCTATGGTGAAGTGCTTGCCGGTCACTTGGAAATTGATGATTCGGTGTATTACAACAAAGATTGGGCGAAAGCGGCTGCCCATGTGATGAGTCCTCCATTCCGTCCTAAAAAACATCAGGAAGTTCTATGGAGCGCATTACAAGGCGGAACGTTACAGACCACAGCAACGGATCACTGCTGTTTCTGCGCCGAGCAAAAAGCAGCGGGTAAAGATGATTTTACGAAAATTCCAAATGGTACCGCAGGTGTCGAAGATCGAATGAAGGTCTTATGGGATTCCGGCGTCAATAAAGGACGCCTATCGGAAAATGAATTTGTCTCGGTAGCGTCTACCAACGCTGCAAAAATCTTCAATATATTTCCACAAAAAGGGTGCATAGCGGTTGGCTCGGATGCCGATATCGTTGTGTGGGACGCTGATCAAGAGCACACCATCTCCGCCAAGACACATCACCAAAATATCGACTTCAATATCTTCGAAGGACGCACTGTCAAGGGCGCGCCAATTATTACGATTAGTCAGGGTAAGGTTGTTTACGCTAACGGCGAATTAAATGTCGTTGAAGGGGCAGGGCGTTACATCAAGAGACCGGCCTTTCCAAACATTTTTGATGCGGTTAAAAAATACAACGCAGATAACCAACCGGTTAGCGTTACGCGTGATTAATAAACCTGTCGATTAGAAGAGAAGTCAATATGAATGCAGTGTCGCACTCAAATAGAACAATGATTGAAGTGGAAGATTTGTCGTTGGTTTTTGAAACTAACGATGGTCCGGTCAATGCGCTATCCAATATCAATTTAAAAATTAACGAAGGTGATTTCGTATCGTTTATTGGGCCATCAGGTTGTGGCAAAACAACCTTGTTGCGCGTGATCGCAGATTTGGAAAAGCAGACATCGGGAAAGATTAAAGTTAATGGAACAACACCTGAAGACTCCCGTTTAAATCGGTTATACGGCTATGTTTTTCAAGCGCCAGCGTTATTGCCTTGGCGAACGATCAACAAAAATTGTGCAGTGCCCATGGAGATTGCCGGTCATTCTCAGGACCACCAAAATAAGAAAATTGATAAATATTTGAAAATGGTGGGACTGCAAGATTTTCATGAAAAGTACCCTTGGCAGCTCTCGGGAGGAATGCAACAACGTGCCTCGATTGCACGTGCATTGTGTATTGAGCCTGACTTACTGCTAATGGATGAACCGTTTGGAGCATTGGATGAAATTACTCGCGACCACATGAATATTGAATTGTTAAAAATTTGGCAAGAGACACGCAAGACAGTGGTGTTTGTTACGCACTCAATTTCGGAAGCGGTAATGTTGTCAACGCACATCGTCGTCATGTCTCCGAGGCCGGGTCGAATTACCAAAATTATCAAGAGTCCGTTGCCGAAAATGAAGACATTGGAGCTACGAGACACCGATACCTTCCACGCACTCGCAGCTGAAATTCGTGAAGCGCTGGCAGATGAACATGCCATCGATTAATGACTAAGACGGGTAAGGTTATGCAAGAAAAACTCACACACCAAAAATGGTTTGCTGTCGCGTGTACTGTGATTACCGTCATTGTGATCTGGTATGGAGCGTCATTATGGATGAATGGCAATCAACTGATTAATACCTATGAACGTAAAAACCAGGAATGGTCATACAGTCAAATCGCACAGGAAGCGTATAGCGTAAAAAGGCCAATGCTGCCGCCGCCTCATCAGGTTGCTCAGCAATGGTATAAAACGGTTTTTGATACTAAAGTGACCTCGAAGCGATCACTCGTTTATCACTCGATGATCACTCTCGAATCGACTATGTTAGGGTTTTTGCTTGGTTCCTTGCTGGGCATTATGATTGCCGTCGGTATTATTCACAACCGAACGCTGGAAATGAGCTTTATGCCATGGGTTATTGCGTCGCAAACAATCCCTATATTGGCGATTGCGCCCATTATTGTTGTTGTACTTGGCGCAATAAACCTCACTGGCGTAATCCCGAAAGCCATTATATCTATGTATCTCTCTTTCTTCCCGGTAACGATTGGTATGGTTAAAGGGCTTAGGTCGTCCGATAAATTGCATATGGAATTACTGCAAACGTATAACGCGTCTAAATCTCAGCTGTTTTGGAAATTGCGCTGGTTTTCTGCACAGCCATATCTTTTCGCTAGTCTCAAAATTGGTATTGCGGCTTCGCTTGTAGGCGCGGTGGTCGCGGAGTTGCCGACTGGGGCACAAGGCGGTCTAGGCTCTCGCTTACTTAGCGGGTCGTACTATGGGCAAACCGAACAAATATGGTCCGCACTGTTCATGGCCGCAATATTAGGTGCGAGCTTGGTGACCATCGTCGCGATATTTGAAAAAGTGCTACTACGGCGCAGAGGGATGAAAGTATGAGTCTAATGCAAAAAAATGCTGCGTATTTTTTTCTGTTATTGGTACAGGTTTATATCTGTTTTTTCTTGGAGCCGGGTTTCTATAACCGACAGGCGTTGCTCATTGTATTACTGCCAATTTCGGTGTTTTGCGCGGCAATGTTGATGTCTTATCTAGCCAAACTCGTGGTAAATGACAAGGGCAATAAAACACTGATTAAGCCTTTGGTTCCTGCACTGTTTGCTCTGGTACTGTTGGTTTGTTGGCAAAGTTTAACGCAAGGCTATGAAGTTCCACAGGTTCTGTTACCCGCGCCAAGTAATATTTTCATGGCTTTTATTTCTAATTTACCCACTCTGTGGGCGGACTTTAAACAAACATTTATGAAAGCCGTGATCGCGGGTTATGTCATTGGGTGTACGTCGGGTTTTCTTGTTGCGCAGTGGGCGGTTAAAAGTCGTTTTCTACAGAACGGTTTGTTGCCATTGGGTAACTTTGTCTCGGCTATTCCTATTGTGGGTATCGCCCCGATTATGGTGATGTGGTTTGGGTTTGATTGGCAGTCAAAAGCGGCTGTTGTCGTGGTGATGACATTCTTCCCAATGTTTATTAACACGCTGGCCGGTTTGCAGTCTGTTGATCCGTTACACAAAGATCTTATGCATACGTATGCCGCTAAGAAGAGACATATTTTCTTTAAAAGTCAGCTTCCACAGGCGCTACCTTTTATTTTTAATGCTTTAAAACTCAACTCTACCATGGCGTTAATTGGCGCTATTGTTGCGGAGTTTTTTGGTACTCCCATCGTTGGTATGGGATTTAGAATTTCGACTGAAGTGGGTCGGATGAATATGGAAATGGTCTGGGCGACAATTCTCGTTGCAGCCTTGGCTGGTTCCATGAGCTACGGTGCTTTAGCGCTACTTGAAAGGATTGTGTTGTTCTGGCATCAGTCAGTGCGAACAACGCATATCAAGTAACTTAAAGCGCTCATTGTTAGGCAATAAACGAGGATACATGGATGAAAAAATACGTTTCACTAGCAGTTTGTGCAGTTATGTTTGCTTCAAGCATGGCTGTAAATGCGGCAGAAAAATTAACATTACAACTGAAGTGGGTAACCCAAGCTCAGTTTGCCGGCTATTACGTAGCTCTAGAAAAAGGCTATTACAAAGAGATGGGTTTGGATGTCACGATTAAACCCGGAGGGCCCGACATTGCTCCAGCACAAGCTTTGGCTGGTGGTGGTGCTGATATTATCGTCGATTGGCTACCTTCTGCTTTGGCAACACGTGAAAAGGGTTTATCAATGGTGAATATCGGACAGATTTACGGCAAATCTGGGATGATGTTAACTTGTTTGAAATCTAGTGGAATCAGCACACCGCAAGACTTTGGCGGTAAAACACTTGGTGTATGGTTCTTTGGTAATGAGTACCCGTTCTTGAGCTGGATGTCTAAATTGGGCTATGAAACGATGGGCGGTGATGGTGTGACCGTTCTAAAGCAAGGCTTTAATGTCGACCCGATTTTCCAAGGCCAAGCAGATTGTGTTTCAACCATGACTTACAATGAGTACGGCCAAGTGCTAGACGGTGGTTTAGAGCCTTCTGAGTTGACCTTGTTTAAATATGAAGATCAAGGTGTTGCAACACTCGAAGATGGACTTTACGTGATGGAAGAGGACCTAACCGACGCGAAAAAAGTGGAAAACTACGCGAAGTTCTTAAAAGCAACCATTAAAGGGTGGCAGTGGGCAGCGGACAATACCGAAGACGCTGCAATGATCGTTCTCGATTACGATGACACAGGTGCTCAAACTGAAGAGCATCAGGTTCGTATGATGGGTGAGGTGGCGAAATTGCTCAATACATCGGGCAAAGGAATCGGCTATTTAGATCCTGCGGCCTATGAACGTACTGTTGAAATTTTGTTGGGTAGTGAATCTGCCCCCGTGATCTCCAAGAAACCAGTCGGCGCATACAGTCACGTTGTATTTGATAAAGCGATGTCGATGTAATGTTGACGGTTGTAAAAGCTTGACCTGCAACGGTATCAGTTTACTTAGAGTATAAATCAAAGGCCTAGTTTGCAAACTAGGCCTTTGTATATTTGTCTCTTAACCAGAATGCCCCATGTCCTTTCTAGAGTTTAAAGAGATGGGGCATTTTTGTTTGGTTAACAATCATTCATGTAACGATGTTTCAGCTCTAGTTTGAACCAATACAGTTAACTAGGCTTTAAATAGCGATATCGCATGTGCTAATTCATCTGCTTGAACCGCCAATTGCTCTGACGATGCCGTGTTCTGAGTTACGGCTTGAACATTATCCAACGCGATATTACTAATGTTGTTAATGTTTCTAGACATCTCTTCAGATACCGCACTTTGTTCTTCGACGGCCGTTGCTATTTGAGTACTGCTGTCTAAGATATTCTGCAGATCTGCCATCATTGTTTGGATCCTAGCATGTGCTTCACCGGCATTGACCACACTTTTCTGTCCGTTTTCTGTACAGTGTGTGATTGTATCGACCACGGTCTGAGTCTGTTGTTGTACCGATGTGATAATGGTACTGATCTCCTCAGTAGAGTTTTGCGTTCGACCTGCCAATGTTCTTACTTCATCAGCAACAACCGCGAATCCTCTGCCTTGTTCACCTGCACGAGCAGCTTCAATAGCAGCATTTAAAGCCAGTAAGTTCGTTTGTTCGGCAATCCCTTTAATTACATCGAGTACTGAATTGATTTGCTCTGATAAGGCTGAAAGGCTATCAACTTCGTTGCTCGCTGTTACCAACTCCGACGATAATTCGGTAATGGTATTTCGAGTCTTTTCGATATCCTCTAGTCCCGCTTGAGCGACTTGATAGCTATTTTGAGTATTTTCTGCCGCATGTTCTGTGGTTACTGCAACTTCTCTAATCGTTTCTCTCATCTCCGTCATTGCTGTTGCAACACTATCGGTTTCTAGTTGCTGCTGACTTAATGCTTCCTGAGTTTGGACACTACCCGTTTCGAGTTCTTTAGATGTCCCATTTAGCTCAGTAATAGTGTTTTGTGTGCTTTTTATGAGAGTTTGAACTTTTGAAAGTAAATCGTTAAACCTAAAGGCCATGCAACTAAATTCATCCATACCACTCGAGTCAGCTCTAACGGTGAAATCATTATTAATTTGGACATCGGCCATGATTTGACCTAAGTCACCAATCTTGCGAATAATTTGAGTTGTTATAAAGAAAGACATAGTTAGAAGAATGCCTGTAACTAGGAGTATCGATACGACAATGGTAGTGGCTATGCTGGCTTGGTTTGTCTCAATTTCATGTTCGAGAGCTTCTTCAAACGTTAGAAATATAGAATTGATATCTTCAAGGAGATGTTTCATTTCACCGACTAACTTTTTGTCATTTATTCCAGTGGCATTAAACCCATCAACCAGCAGAGCAAAGTCTTTCTTGTAAAGGCGAATTTCTTCTTGCAGAGTCGAAAATTTGTCTGTAGGGATATTTAAAGCTTCAAGCTCCTCTTTAAAAGTCTTGAGGAAAGCATCAAAATGTTTCGCTTCTTTACTAAACTTCTCTGTTAAAGTCACATCATGAGAGTAAAGATACTCCAGTTCATAGTTGCTTAGGCTGAGTAGTGAGATTTCTAGAGACTTAACTTCAATTAAGGTTTTTTCGATTTTTAATATTTTTAAGTTCGCGATCTCAGTTATCGCGACTACTGACGCTAGGGCTAGGAGCGCGAAAAGCGTTAAACCCCACAGCTTATGTTTAATCTTCATGCTTACTCTCTTCAACGTTATGATTATTATTTGTTACATATTTAAAAGTTAGACGAGATCTGAGATTTGTAAATAATTTTGGAAGTTTATTTTAAAGACGTAGCGCGGTGTTAATGGAATGTTATCTCGCGTCCAAAACGGGAAATAATATCCTAGTTAGAGGTTGCTAGTTTTACGGATTTAAGAATGTAATTTTTAGCTGGAAGAAATTTGAAGCATTTAAATTCATCCCCTAAGTAATCGAAGGGGATGAATGGGGGATTTGATAGGACCTATTTAGTATTAACTGCAGTTTTTAAAGCGCGTTGTTCAGTTTTTTCTGAATCCAGTGTTGGCGCTGTTTTTGCGTGAGTTAAGTAAAGAGGTAAACACGTGAACACTAAGCCACCAACGATGTTACCTAGAATGGTTGGAACGAGGTTGAAATTTAACCAAGTTGCGATACCAAAATCGGCGCCTAACATCATACCCAGTGGGAATAGGAACATGTTAACAACAGTGTGCTCAAACACGAGTGCGAAGAAGATAAAGATAGGGAACCACATTGCGGCCACTTTACCTGGAACTGAGCGAGCGGTCATGTTGCCAATTACACCTAGACATACCATTAAGTTACAAAAAATAGCGCGAACAAAACAAGTGATCCAGCCATCGGTTCCCAAGCTTTCAAAACCAGCAGAGCGAGCGGTCGATGCAGCAATGAACTTTTGTGCGATTGCATTTGGGTCGATGCTGAAGTTTTTCGTCAGTGAAACAGCAATTAACGCAGCAACAATGAGAGAACCAATTAGGTTGCCCAATCCAACGAGCCCCCAACAACGAAATACTCGGCTCCAGGTGATACCCGGGCGGTTATCGAGTTTAGCCAGTGGTGCTAGACCAAATACGCCAGTAACCAAGTCATAGCCCATTAGGCTCAGAATAACAAAACCGACCGGGAACACGAGTGCGCCCACAATGCCGATACCGGTTTGAACGATTGTGGTAATCGCAACCACAACCGCTAAAGATAAAATGATGCCCGCCATTGTGCCGCGAAGAATAAGATCACGAGTGCCGGTTTTTACTTTCGCTTCGCCCACATCAATCATGGTTTGAACGAATTCCATTGGTTTTGGATCTGACATAGTTAATACCTACATAAAGTTAAAAGTTAAAAGTTAAAAGTTAAAATTAAATAGTGAAATACTCTCGGTGGTTCAGTCTTTATACGAAAAACCGAGAGTGTTTAAGCTATTGAATCTCGATGGCGAAAATTTAAATCAGCTTATGCGGAGACTTCAATTAAGCCATCTACCACGCGTGTGCTGTAGGCTTTTACGTTGTAGTTTTCATCTTCCATGCACGCGCCAGTTGCGAGGTTAAACCGCTGTTTTTTTAACGGACTCGCCACCCAAAGTGCGTCTTTATGTTCGGCAATTAAGCCGCGAGATAGCACATTCGCTTTTCCGTATGGATCCATGTTGCTGATCGCGAACACGTTTTCATCTGATCGCGGGCGAAATACCGCAACTTGTTGATTGTCGACTAAAGCACAAACACCTGTTCCCGGTGCGATCGCGTTTACTTCGCAGATTTTGGTCCAATTGCTCATACTTCTTCCTCCAAAGTTACGTGCATGATGTCGCCTTTAAGTTCAGGGTGTTTTTCAGTAAAAGTTGCCGGACGATGTTGCTCACGGGCAGTCACAAACACAACATTGTCATCGCGTTGACCTGAGTTGATGAAATGAGAGAAACGTGTCAATTGCTCTTGGCTGTTGATGGCGTCGGTCCACTCACATCGATATTCTTCAATCAGCTTCTCGACATCCTGTTCGAGTTGATGGTTGATGTTTAATTTGTCATTAATCACAACATCGCGTAGGTAATCGATGCCACCTTCTAGGTTATCCATCCATAAAGACGTACGTTGCAGCTTGTCTGCAGTACGGATGTAGAACATCATGAAACGGTCGATGTACTTAATCAGAGTCTCTTTATCAAGATCAGAGGCGAGTAGGTCGGCATGACGAGGGTTCATCCCGCCATTTCCACATACGTACATATTCCAGCCCGCATCAGTGGCAATAATGCCGAGGTCTTTACCTTGCGCTTCGGCACATTCGCGAGTACAACCAGACACACCAAACTTCATTTTATGAGGCGTTCGGATTCCCTTGTAACGGTTTTCTAACTCAACCCCAAGGCCGACACTGTCTTGCACACCATAACGGCACCAGGTTTTACCGACACAGGTTTTCGCCATGCGTAAGGCTTTCGCGTAGGCTTGTCCGGTTTCGTATCCAGCGTCAATTAACTCGCGCCAAATTGCTGGAAGATCGTCTTTTTGAGCGCCAAATAGCCCAATACGTTGAGCACCGGTAATTTTTGTGTACAGGTTATAATCTTCCGCGACTTTAGCGAGAGCGCCGAGCGCTTTAGGCGTCACTTCACCGCCAGCCATACGAGGAATGACAGAATACGTGCCATCTTTTTGCATGTTGCCAAGGAAGTTGTCATTGGTATCGTGAAGGCCGACCAATTGCGGGTTGAGAATATGTTCACCCCAGCAAGATGCAAGGATAGAACCCACGGTTGGCTTACATACTTCACAGCCATAACCTTGACCGTGTTTTTCTATTAATTCATCAAAGGATTGGATGCCTTCAACGCGAATAAGGTGGAATAATTCCTGACGAGAATATTCAAAGTGTGCACATACATGGTCGTTAACTTCGATTCCCGCTTTCGTAAGTTCAGCATTGAGTACATCGGTCACAAGAGGAACACAGCCACCACAGCCGGTACCTGCACCGGTTACTGCTTTAATATCGCCGATGGTGTGGTGGCCTTCGGCAACAGCTTGAGCTATTTTTCCTTTGGTGACATCAAAACAAGAACAAATTACCGCGCTTTCTGGCAGTGAATCTGCGCCCATCACGGGTTTTTCTGCACCTGCATGAGCTGGGAGAATCAGAGTATCAGGATGTTCTGGCAGCTCCATGTCATTCAGTTTTAACTGAAGTAAATTGCCGTAATCAGAAGCATCGCCCACTAAAACAGCACCAAGTAAGGTTTTGTTGTCTTCAGATGTGATCAAACGTTTGTAGACGCCTTGGGTTTCGTTTAGATACACGTAGCTCTTACAGTTTGGGGTTTCACCGGTTGGGTCACCAATGCTAGCCACATCAACACCGAGTAGCTTGAGCTTAGTGCTCATATCTGCGCCGACAAATTCAGGTGCTGCTTGATCTTTTAGAATATGCATTGCCGCGACTTTGGCCATTTGGTAGCCCGGTGCTACAAGGCCGTAGGTTTGGTTTTGCCAAGCGGCACATTCGCCAATTGCGTAAACGTCGGCAAGGTTGGTTTGGCAATGGTCGTTGATCGCAATACCGCCACGCGCACCAAGTTCGATCTCGGTGCCTTTTACCAATTCATCTTGAGCACGAATGCCGGCTGAAAAGACTACGATGTCGGTTTCTATAAATGTGTCATCGGAAAAGTTAAGGCGGTAACGAGCTTGCTCACCGGCGACGATTTCGGTAGTTGCTTTGCCTGTGTGCACAGAAACGCCCATGCTTTCAATTTTACTGCGTAGTAGGTCACCGCCGCCGTTATCGAGTTGTACGGCCATCAAGCGTGGTGCGAACTCAACAACGTGAGTTTCTAAACCTAGAGATTTAATTGCATTCGCGGCTTCTAGACCTAGCAAGCCTCCGCCAATGACAACGCCACTTTTACTTTGTTTACTTGATGCTTCAATTGCATCGAGATCTTCCAGTGTGCGATAAACAAAGCAATGCTCTTGGTTGTTTCCAGGGATCGGTGGAACAAACGGGTAAGACCCAGTCGCAAACACTAATTTATCGTAAGCTTCGACGCGACCGCTGGTGGTGATAACTTGCTTTTCTTCGATTTTTATCTGTTCTACTTTTTCGTTTACCGCATAAGTAACATCGTTTTCCTGGTAATAAGCTTCGCTGGTCAAAGCCAAATCTTCAGCTGATTTTCCTTCAAGGTATGATGTAAGATAAACACGGTCATAGGCTAACCGTGGCTCTTCAGAAAACGTAATTATTTCAAAGTCATCGCGCTCAGTTTGTATGAGAGTGTCGATAAATTTATGGCCTACCATACCATTTCCGACCACGATTATTCTTTGCTTGCTCATGTCCCAGGTCCTTGTAGTAATTTTAAATCTGTTCTCGCCGTTGTGGTACCAAATTCGAAGACATTTTTGTTGAATCTGGTGGCTATTTTTGAATTAGGTTTTCGGTTTTTATTTGGTGTTTTTATCGATACGTTACAAAAATAGTTTGCCTAAAACAGCGAGTAATAATGATCAATTTTTTATTGTTTCTTAGTGTGAATTTAGTTTATTCACGGCGCGAAATAAATGCAATTGCACGTGCTACTACTTTGGGGGTATGTTTAGTTGTAAGTGTTTGTAAAATATAAATTTATTTTTTAAAACTTTATTTTTTAGACATTTGATATAAAATTGATCTGAATCATTAATAAATTAACAATTAGTGTTATGGCATCATTTCTAAATGATGTTTTTTTACTCTATATTTTAAAGAAAAGTAGGAAGTGGTTTTTTTTATTCCAAGGTTAATTATCTTAATTAAATAGGCTGAATTAAATAGGCTTAATATCGGAATCATTTTGCAGTAGAAGTGCTTAGTTCTTTTTGTCAGATATGACTCGCTTTATTCAAGATTTAAGGATCGGTATTTAGGCGTTATACTATTTTTTCTTTTCATTTACCTGTGGCCCTGATGAAAACAAGTTTAAGTATTCGCTGTTACACCAAGCAATTGAAAAGTCACTCGCACAGTGATCATCACCAACTGGTATTGCCGATTCAAGGCAGTATTAGCATGGTGATGAATGATTACGTGGGCAAAGTGTCGGTGGGTGAATGTGTGGTGATTCCTCTTGGTGTGGCACATGGATTCAAAGCCGACGAAGCTTCGCGTTTTATTGTGGCCGATATGGCTGAGCTACCCGCTCATTTGCTTAATAGTCACCTGAGTGTATTTTCTGTGTCACCGCCGATGCTGAGTTTTCTTCAGTTTGTTGAAAAGCAATTAGAGCATCAAGTTGATAGTGGAATGGAAGCATCGATACTGAGTGTTTTCGGGATGTTGCTTGAACAGCAGGATATCGTTCAAACGCTTGATCCTCGTATTCGTACGGTGTTGTCATTCATTGCTGAACATCTTGACCAACCGCTAACGATTACTCAGCTTGCTCAGGCGGCTTTTCTAAGTCCCACGCAATTTAAAAAGCTCTTCAAAGAGAGCTTGGGAATGAGTGCTCTTCAATACATTACGCAGCAACGCATGGAAAAAGCGAAAGCCCTATTGACGTATACCGACTTACCGGTTCAGTTGGTGGCTGAGAAAGTTGGGTACAGCGACCTTTCTGCATTTAGCCGTCGATTCTCAGTTTACTTTGGGCGTACGCCTCGAGAGTTTAGTCAATCTTGATTAAAAGCGTCTCGTTAATCAATGTTTACGTCCTTTTAGCACAAATATATGTTTTTAACTTCGTTATCCTAATGACTAAGATAACGCACGGGAAAGAGTTAAAATGACAATGTTAATGGCTGAACATCGAATTACACCCTATCAATTTGGTAGCTTCGCAATCTTGTTCGCGTCAATTTTATGGGGTACTACTGGCACGGCTGCGAGCTTTGCTCCTGAGATTAGTTCTCTCGCAATAGGTGCTTTTTCCATGGGCGTTGGTGGACTTTTACAAGCATGTTTTGCTTATAAGGCGTTAAATCAGGCATCGAGCCAATTAATCAAACACAAGAAAATGCTGTTGATCGGCGCGTTAGCGTTAGCTGTGTATCCACTGGCTTTTTACACGTCGATGCGACTTGCTGGTGTGGCGGTAGGAACGGTAATTTCCATCGCTACGGCGCCTTTCTTTACTGTGTTATTAGAGCGTCTTTTTAGCAATAATAGTCATATTACAAAAAAGTGGCTAATTAGCTTTGTTATTGGAATGGTTGGTATTGCCTTACTCACATTTTCTGAGTCTTCCGTTTCAGCTCATTCTGTTTCCGCTCATTCTGTTCCAACACGGGATGAAAGCCTACAAACGTTGGGCATTGTTTTGGGCCTTGTCGCAGGCCTCACCTATGCAACGTATTCTTGGATAGCGAAAGCCATGATTGATGAGGGGATCCCATCTCAAGCGGCACTTGGCAGTATTTTTGGTCTTGGCGCGCTGTTGCTGCTTCCCACACTGGCATTTACGGGTGGCAATTTGTTTACTTCTGCATCAAATACGCTGATTTTGGGCTACATGGCTATTATCCCAATGTGTATTGCGTATATCGCGTTTGGCTTCGGATTAAGGCATGTTAAGGCCAGCAGCGCGACGTTATTAACCTTGTTTGAGCCTGTTGTTGCCGCTGCGTTAGCCGTGTTGGTGGTCGGTGAGGTGATTCCTTTGATCGGCTGGTTTGGCATGGGGTTGATCGTGATTTGTTTGTTATTGCAGTCGACGAGTTAAGTTGTTTTTGACTTTAATCAAATGATTAAATTTGATTAGCGAAAAAGATGTCTTAACTGTAAGCAAAGATCTAAGCTGTTAATCAGTTGATTAATTTGCTTGGATCTTAACAATGACCGAAACCAAATCCTCTGATGATGGTAAACGACAAGCATTGTTGGATGCGAGCCGTGAACTCTTTCTTAAAAACAGTTACAACAATATTTCAATTCGAAAAATTGCCGATAGGGCGCAAGTTAACTCCGCACTGATTGGGTATTATTTTGGGTCAAAAAGCGGCTTGTTCCGCGAAATGCTCGGCTCTTACCTCAATCATAATTTGGATCGTTTAGAGTACATCTTGGATGATTTGAATCATGAAAATCTAAATAGCTTCTTTCTCAATTTCTATCGTTCTGTTCCTGCAGAATTTACTCATTTAATACTCCGAACCGTTTTATACGAACGCAATGACATGCGTGACTGGATTATGGACACCATATTTAAACGAGTGTTGCAATTAGCACTTAAAACCTCTCGCGAAATTGGTGATAAGAGTGGCAAGGATTATGACCCTCACCTTATTCGAACCGTTATTCAGAGCATGTTGGTGATGCCTAAGGTGCTCCAGCCTATGGTTGAGGAACTTGAACCAGGCCGAATGAATGATGAATTTTATGAACAGTTGGCGGAACTGAATAGCCAATTACTGACGCAATTTTTTGGTTTGGAGAAATAAGATGACGACATGGCGACAGCAGTTGGAAGGGTTTTTCTCCAAGCTAAGCGACCAAATTATGCAGCGTCCGAAAACATCGCTGCTGGTTTTTGTCATGTTGTTGGCGGCATTTTCGACAGCACTGAGATCGGTTGAGTTTGATCCTGAAATGGAAAGCTTTGTCGACGAACAAGCCGATGTGCGCGTTATTTACAATGAAGTAAAAGAGCAGTTTGGTCGCAATGATGTAATCATGTTGGCATTACAGGGTGAAGTATTAACCCCTGAGTTTTTAACTAAGCTAATAAGTCTCCATGAATATATTGAATACGAGTTACCGTATGTCAGCGATGTCACCAGTCTGGTTAATGCGCCATTTCAACAGGGTTCGGTAGATGAACTTCAGGTGCTAGACCTGATTGATGAATTGCCAAAAAACGATACAGATGTTGCTGAAATAGAACGACGAATAACTCAAAACAAATTGGCCAATGAGATCTTAGTGAATGAAGATCGGAGCATGGCGTTGATCATTATTGAGTTACAAACCTACGACTATGGCCAAGACCAAAGTGAAATAGACGGTGAGCAAGATCCTTTTGCCACAGATGATTTTGATTTTTCGGCCACAAATTTTGACTCAGAAAATCCAGATCCAGAACTAAACACTGAGCTGCCAGAAGTTAGCCGTGATCAAGTGATATCCCTTATTTCTATGATCCGAACTGAGCTAGAAAACTACCAAGATTTGAAACCGGTACTTGCTGGGATGCCGCTTATTGATCAAGCGCTGCAAAACACGATGCAATCGGAAATGAGTTTCTTCCTGCGTTTGACGGTATTGTTGATAGCGTTAACCTTGGTTGTCTTCTTCCGTCAGTTAAACGCGGTGGCTGCGCCTATGTTTGCGGTTTTGGCGGCGTTACTGCTGACGATATCGATATTGGTCTTAACCGGAAATAAAATTCAGCTTCCTCTTATTCTGTTGCCGTCATTTTTATTGGCGATCACCATTGGTGACGCCGTGCATTTACTGACGCATTTTTATCGTAAGATTCGAATTGGAGACGATAAAAAGTCCGCAATGATCCATGCTGTTGAGCGTACCGCGGTTCCGATGTTATTGACCTCTTTAACCACCGCAGGCGGCTTGCTGTCTTTGGGTATAGCCGATGTCGTGCCGATTAGAAATTTAGGTGTGTTTGCTGCTGTCGGAGTCATGCTCGCATTCGTATTAACCATTTGTGTGATTCCTGCGGTTGTTATGATATTGCCAATGCGAAAAGTGACACAGAAAAGTGAACGTCACAGCGCTAGTCATGTGATGGAAATAATCGCGAATTTTAGTTGGCGTCATGGCGGTAAGCTTGCGATAGCTTGGTTAGTGGTGGTATTGATTTCACTGACTCAAATCGCGAATCTTAAGTTTTCTCATGACCCGATGAACTGGATGCCGCAGGGGTCTGAGATCACTCAAAACACCTTAATTATCGATGACAATATGAGCGGAACCATGACCTTTGATGTGGTGATTGATACGGGTAAAAGCAATGGTATAAAAAATCTCGAATTACTGAAAAAATTGGCGATTTGGCAAGACAAGCTTAATGGTTTTAAAGATGGTGAAGTCGAGATAAAAGGAACTAGCTCTATTATTGATGTGGTGCGGGAATCGAATCGCGCTCTTCAAGGCGGCGAAAATAGCCAGTATCGTTTGCCCAATTCAGAGCAGCTCTTGATTGAAGAACTGTTCTTATTTGAAAATAGTGCCTCCGATGAGCTATTCAAAATTGTAGATGGTGATTTCAGCCAAACCAAAATGCGCTTGGTATTGCCTTGGAATGACTTGATCCATTACAGCCACCTTGTCGACGAGCTGCAACAGCAAGGTGCCGAGATATTCGGTGACAGCGCTAAGGTTAAAGTCACTGGGCTGGTCGCCATTATGGCGGGGGCGTTGTCGGCCCTGATTACGTCGACGGCATTTAGTTATCTGATTGCGACCATAGTGATTGGCATCATGATGATGTTACTGCTGTCATCATTTGGCTTAGGTGCGCTTGCGATGATCCCAAATATGGCTCCGATCATCGTAGTGATGGGCTTTATGCATCCGATGGGGATTCCGCTCGATATGCTGACCATGCTAGTCGCAACAATTGCAATTGGTATTGCGGTGGATAACACCGTGCACTTTACCCACCATTTCCGCTACGGTTTGGAGCAAGGACACACGAGTTATAATGCGATGTTGGATGCCTTTGCTGGGGCAGGTCAGGCACTGCTCACCACGTGTATTGTCTTGACCGTTGGCTTTTATGTATTTCTATTCAGTGAAGTATCGAGTGTGTTTAATTTAGGCTTTTTATGCGGTACCGCCTTTATTCTCGCACTGATTTCTAACTTCACTCTAACTCCCTTTTTATTGCGCTGGTACTATCGAAATCACCAGTCTCAAACGACTGCTCACACAGGAGCTTAACATGAAAAAAATCGTTCAATTAGTGACTGCCGTAACCACTATCGCGCTATCAAGCTCGGCATTGGCGCTAACTGCTGATGAAATTATGCAAAACGTTGATGCCTTTCCTGAGCCGGATTCTCTAACCTCAAAAATGAGCATGGTGCTGGTAGATAATAAAGGGAAACAGCGTATTCGTTCATTAACGACTTCGAGAAAAAAGTTTGGTGATGATGAAAAATCGCTGATGTTCTTTTTAGAACCGTCAGATGTGAAAGGGACAGGATTTCTTATGGTCGATTATGGCGAAGCCGTTAAAGATGACGACCAATGGATGCTATTGCCTTCGCTGAAGAAAACGAAACGGATTGCCAGCGCCGATAAGACCTCGAGTTTTATGGGGAGTGATTTCTCTTACGCCGATATGAACGACCGGAACCTAGAAGAATGGAACTATAAAATAATTAAAGAAGATCAAGTCAATGGCGCTTCCGTTTGGATTATTGAATCTCTCCCAGTGAGCGACGAGATCATTGATAAGTATGGCTATACCCGCTCAATCATCTACGTGAAACAAGATAATTTTCAGGTTGTTCGCGGCATTAGCTACAAGAAGAAAAAAGGAGAAATAAAGCTCCTTAATATCGCGAAATCGGAGTTTATAAATGGCTACTGGATTAACCTAGAAACGCAAATGATCACTCAGAAAAACGGTAAAACGGTGCACCGCACGTTAATGAAAGTGGACGATGTTGACGTTGGTCCGGCGTTGGATGACGGTGAGTTTACCTTAAATCGCTTAGAACGGGGATTATAATGAGGAGAAGGCGTATGGCTTTGAATTATCCTAAGCCAGCACAGTTAGAACAGTATCAGGGATTGAGAGTTCGATCCCTTACTGTACTGATGGGACTCTCGTTATATTCGGTTTCGGCAATTGCAGATGAATTTTCTGATTTATTCGCCGAAGATCTCTTTGCCGATATTGAAATCGAAACCATTCAAAGTGAAACAGGTCCACTCCAAATAGAATTGGCAGCAGGTGTTAAAACGATTATCAACACCAATAGTAATGAAGATACCGCCGTTGACGAGGCTTATTCTGGCCTATCAAGTCTGGCTATTAGTCTCAATCCAGACATTACCTATCAACCGAATGACGAGTTTCGTATTGATGCGGATATTGAGTTAAGCACCGATCTTATTTTCGATCTGCGATCTGATGAGACGTGGAGTGATGACGATGTTGATGCTCGAGAATTTGATTCTGATATAAATGAGCTCAAAGCCTCTTATCAATTGGGTAATTGGCAAATCAGTACAGGTATTCAACGTATTACTTTGGGTATGGCCGACGCTCTGTCCGCCTCGAATGTTTTGTATGCGCAGAACTTGGAAGTACCCGGTATTGTCGATGTTGGTGACAGTTATGCTCCAGCGTGGACCACCGCGCTAAAGGGGAATGTCGGTGATATTTTGATTAAAGCTGGGATTGTTCATACTCATGAATTATTACGTTACCCAGTCACCGGTTCTGATTTTGATATCGGTATTCAAAGTACGTTAGAAGCGTCTGGTTTCGAGCTCGAAGCGGAAGCGTTTTCGCTAGAGAATATGGGCTGGTTTAGCTCATTCTCTGGGGTAAAAGGCGCGCTTGATTGGCAGCTTAACCTTATTACTCAGTTGTCTCACACTCCAGTTCTGGAATTGGGAAATGGCTCTATTGTCGATGTTCAGTACCCTCGAACTCACACTATTGCGTTGGCCACAAGTTATGTTATTGATGCGTTTTTACTGAAAGCAGAAGGTGCGTTTGAGAATGGGATGGAAGCACAGAGTAATAATGGTGAAATGAGTCGTTACGATCGCGTTATTGGTTCGCTAGGGTTTGATTACGATCCCTCGAGTATTGGTCGATTGGTTGTGGAATTCCAAGCCTCAACCATCGTTGACTTCGATAGCTATGATTTCATGGAGACCGATTTTGCTCCAGATGAAGCAACTGCGCGCTGGGCGTTGATCTACACGCAAAGTTTTCTCCATGAACAACTCAGTTTATCGGCTCAAATGTTAGCGTATGATGCGGATATGGCAGGAGGCCGAATTCAGTCGATCAAATTGGAATACGACATCAGCGACAACTGGAAAACTACGCTTCGTTATGTCGATTATGTGAGCGGAGATTATTCGCTTCTTTCAGATGTAAGTGACCGAGACCGATTGATCCTTTCAACTCGCTATGCGTTTTAGATCGATTTCTTGCCTCTTACCTTAAAATTATCCCATCCTAAAACTCTCTAATGATGCGAATAATGTCCTTATTCACATCATATTTTGATTTGATTAATGGGCCTATTCGAATCATAATGTGATTTGAATAGGCGGTGTTTTCAAATTAAGGAGTTATCTATGTGGATTTGGCAGCAAGAGTCATGGCCAAGTTTTAACTGGGATAAAGGTATCATCGAGCCACTCGTTAGAGAGACGCGCCTTAACCAAGGCGTTTTGCTAGGTAAGATGTTATGCCAACCCTTTGATCAAACAGAAAATATGCTCGATACTTTGTTGGCGAACATTGTGCATTCCAGTGCGATAGAAGGCGAAAAGCTGAATGCCTTCTCGGTGCGGTCATCGCTCGCGCATAAATTGGATATAACAGAAGAGACCCCTTTTCCAACCACCAATCAAACCGATGGTCTTGCAGAAATAATGCTTGATGCGGTTAATAACCTAGATGCACCTTTAACGCTTCAGCGGATTCTGGATTGGCACGCCTTATTATTTCCAGAGGGATATACCATGTTTAACCCCGTGGTAGGTGGGCAATTACGGGGTGATGCGCCGATGCAAGTTATATCGGGTCGGTTAGATAAACCTGTTGTCCATTTTGAGGCTCCAAATAGAGAGGAGTTAGATAATGAGTTGAGTGTATTCACTCAATGGTTTAACGATTCGAGGATGGATAACACGCTCGACCCATTGTTACGGGCAGCCATTACTCATCTTTGGTTTGTTACTTTGCACCCTTTAGATGATGGCAATGGTCGAATCACGCGTCTACTCACTGATCTAGCGTTAGCTCAAGCAGAGCATCAATCTGTGAGGTTTTATGCCATGTCGGTGGCTATTCTCGCCAATCGAAAAAGCTATTACGACATTCTAGAGCAAACTCAAAAAGGTGGAATGGATATTACCGTATGGCTCAAGTGGTTTTTTGAAACATTGAATCAAACTTTTGATGCGGCGTTACAGGAGATAGATAAAACGGTATTCAAAACGAACTTTTGGCGACAAACCGATCAATCTCGGTTATCGAGAGAACAAACCAAAGTGCTGAATCGAATGCTGGATGGTGATTTCCCCGAAGGGATCAATACGTCTCAATACCACAAAGTCACCAAGGTAAGTAAACCCACCGCCACTCGTCATTTAGCGGCATTGGTTGAGCTTGGTTGTCTTGTAAAATCTGGGGCAGGTGGCCGAAGCACGCGGTATCATTTGGTGAGGCAATAAAAGTTATTCTGATATTTTTCTCAAATTGATGTTTTATTCTGACGTTTTTCTTGTTTGAAATCGATGAAGTGACTCGAATTTCTATTAGAGTAAATTTGATTTCATTAATTCAGACCAATTCCAAAAAAATCACATTCAATTCACCCATTCGCCTTACAATTCAATACACTCGTATAAATTATCGAAATAGGGTAGATAAATGATTGATTTCAAAAACTCCTCAGTGTTTAAACTCAAGCCGATTAAGCTTTCGGATGCGAGAGAAGATTTTCATAAGTTTCTAATAGACGGTGAAACCATACTGACGGCATTTAAAAGTGTTCGTGATCAGGTGATCTTTACAAATAAGCGCGTTATAGCGGCGAATGTTCAAGGGATTACGGGTTCAAAGGTTGACTATACGTCGCTACCTTTCAGTAAAGTAAATGCATTCTCGGTAGAAACGTCGGGAACTTTCGACATAGATTGCGAAATTGAACTCTATTTGAGCGAAGTCGGATGCGTTCGTTTTGAAGTAAAAGGTTCGTTCGATATTGTCACGTTTAACCGTGCGATTAGTGAATATGTATTAGCCTAATCAATTTAGCGTTTGTGGGCTAAAAAGTGTGGTAACTGCAAATTAAAGGCGAGCCTGAATGGTTCGCCTTTGTTGTTTTAGTTACAGTGTCTCTTATTGAGGTTAGTCATGCGAAAACATATGCTTACAAAGATGATTAAAAATATTGTGATAACTACTGTAACAATAGTCCCGTTAAGAACGACTAATGATAATCAGATAACTTCTCATATGAGCTATCCTTATTTAAGGAGCTACTTATGTTTACTTGGTAAGTTCGGAACTATTTGGTGAAACGATAGTCTTGAATTTTGTGAGAGTATCAGAATTTATTAACTATAATCATATAAAAAATAAGGAATTACATGAAACTTTCCACTCGTTTACTTACCCTTGCCGCCGCATTGTCTACTTCGGTTGCTACGGCAGCAGACTGGGATAGTATTGTTGAAAAAGCACAAGGACAAACCGTTTATTTTCATGCCTGGGGTGGGGATGAAAATATAAATGACTACATTCAGTGGGCCGCTGACCGAGTGAACGATCAGTATGGCGTCACGGTAAAACATGTCAAAAACATTGCGCCGAATGCGGTGAGTCAAGTGCTTGCTGAAAAGTCTGCTGGTAAGGATACAGGTGGTGCGGTCGACCTTATTTGGATTAACGGTGAAAATTTCGCCAACATGAAGTCGAATGGTTTGCTCTACGGCCCATTTACACAAGACCTGCCGAGTTATCAGTATGTTGATGTCGAGAATAAACCGACAACGGTGTTTGATTTCACTGTTCCTGTTGATAATTTAGAAGCACCTTGGGGCATGGCACAGTTAATCTTCCAGTATGATTCTGAGTACGTTTCTAAAGCACCTAACAATGTTGAAGATCTTCTGGCGTTTGCGAAACAGAATCCTGGACGATTTACTTACCCGGCTCCACCTGCTTTTCACGGCACTACGTTTGTAAAACAAGTGTTATTGGAACTTACCGATAACAATCCGGCACTTTATTCGCCTGTAGAAGAGAGTAATTTCGATGAAGTGACAGCTCCATTGTGGAACTATCTTGACCAGTTGCATCCAAACATGTGGCAAAAGGGCACGACATTCACCGATGGCGCACCTCGCATGAAGCAGTTGTTGAATGATGGTGAGATCTTTATTTCACTTAGCTTTAACCCATTTGACGCCAGCAGCGCAATTGCGACAGGTCAGCTGCCGGATACTGTCCGTACTTACATTCACCAAGGTGGGACAATCGGTAATACCCATTTCTTGACCATTCCATTTAATACCAGTCACGCAGAAGGTGCGATGGTCTTTTCTAACTTCCTAATGTCACCGGAAGCTCAGGCTCGTAAAGCCAACACCGATATTTGGGGAGACCCAACCGTTCTTGCAATGGGCAAGCTAACCGATAGCGATCGTGCTATATTTGAGAACTTACCAAAGGGCGTTGCAACCCTTTCAAATGAAGAGCTTTCTAATGTATTGCGCGAACCTGATACCAGTTGGGTTAGAGCACTTGAAGCAGCTTGGTTAGAACGATACGGAAACTAATAGCGACCTTGAGTATTTTAAAATCCGTTTTATCAAGAGGCTCCATTTTTGGGGCCTCACCTTGGCTTACAACGAGCCTATTTCTTGTGCCTGTTGTTGTTGGCCTTCTTGGAACATGGTTACCTGCCTTCGGTTGGTTTCCGGCAATAAATAGCAACACGCTTAGCTTTACGCCGTGGGAACAATTATTCGCCCATCCCGGTGCGCTTCCTGCGACCATAAAAACCTTAGTTACGGGCTTAGGTGCTTCTTTATTAGCACTTATCGTGACCTTACTGATTTTAATTGGGTTATACCCATCAACGGTTTTCAATCGAATTGAACGTAGCCTTGCTCCTTTATTATCAATACCTCATGCCGCTTTTGCGATAGGGTTAGGCTTGCTGGTGATGCCGAGTGGTTGGCTGGTTCGTTTTGCCGCGCAATTTACCGAAAGCTTATCGCTCCCGCCATTATGGACAACGTTTCAGGATGTTAATGGCATCAGTTTAATCGTAACTCTTGCTCTAAAAGAGATACCGTTTCTATTGTTTATGTCGTTGGCGATTTTACCAACCTTGAAAGCAAAGCAGACGCTGATTTTGGCGGAAAGCTTGGGACACACAAAACGTTACGCGTGGGCTTGGTTGTTGTTTCCAAGGCTCTATAAACAAATCAAATTACCGTTTTTCGCTGTGGTAGCGTATTCGTTAACGGTGGTTGATATCGCGATGATCGCCGGGCCAACGACGCCACCAACACTGGCGGTTATGGTTAATCAATGGTTTTATAATCCAGACTTTCAATATAGAACGATAGGGGCAGCAGGTGCGACGCTGTTACTTGCTATCAATGTTGTGGTGTTGGTTGGTTTACATTTCGTAGAAGCGCCATTAAGGAACCTGCGTGGTCGACAATTGCTGCGCGGTGTCTCGCATAGAAGAAGCGTATATTGGGAATACCCAGTGGCGATGTTCGCCATGTTTTCATTAATCTCACTCTACGTTGCGTCAATCGTACAATTGCTGATGTGGAGCTTTGCTTCGCGTTGGCGTTATCCAGACCTTATTCCTGAACAGGTATCAATGAGGTCGTGGAGCCGAATTTTTAACCGCATCGAAGAACCCTTCTATAACAGTTTGTTACTGGCAAGTCTGTCTGCATTCTTTGCGCTCGTACTTGCCATTGTCATGCTTGAAAATGAAGTTAGGGTGAAAAAGAGAAAGCCAAATTATGATGCGGATAAAACGTTGTTCATCGTGTATCTGCCATTATTGATTCCTCAAATTGCCTTTCTGTTTGGTTTTCAGGTTTTTCTGATTCAAACGGGCTTAGATGCAAATTTTTATTCCTTATTATGGTCACATAGCGTGTTTGTTATTCCTTATGTGTTTCTAACGCTGAGTGGGCCTTACCGGAAATTCGATCAGCGTTATAGTGTTGCCGCTGTCACTTTGTGCGCATGTCCGGTAAAAAGTTTTTGGAAAGTGAAATTTCAAATGTTGTTGCGGCCGATACTCTACGCATTTGCGACAGGTTTTTCCGTCTCAATTGCTCAGTATTTACCGACGCTTTTTGTCGGAGCAGGGAAGTTTGCCACCATTACGACTGAAACCGTCGCGATGACCAGCGGTGGAGATCGTCGGTTAATCTCGGTCATGGCGATGTGGCAACAATTGCTACCGCTTGTGATCTTTTTGTTGGCGACCTTAGTGCCTGCCGTTTTGTTTAGAAACCGAAAAGCGATGCAGCAAAGCTCGTTATAGGTGAGAGTATAAAGTATGTCATTTGAGCTAATTGATTTTCAAATCGCCATGGGTGATAGCCCACTGTTCGAACCTTTCTCTTTAACCGTTAAAGCGGGGCAAGTTGGCGCGATAACGGGCCCGAGTGGTTCCGGTAAGTCGACCATTTTATCGGATATTTTGGGTGATTTAGCGCCAGTGTTCTCTCGCAAGGGCGGGATGATATTAAACGGTACAGAGCTATCTGGTATCCCAACCTCCAAGCGTCAAATCGGCATTTTATTTCAAGATGATTTGCTGTTTCCGCACCTAAATGTCTTCGAAAACTTGGTGTTTGGCTTACCCTCTAAATTGAGCCAACAACAGAAGTATGAACGAATTTCGAGCGCATTGAATCACGCGGGGTTATCAGGATTTGAAGAGCGAGATATTGCGACATTATCGGGTGGGCAGCGTTCACGTATTAGTCTACTGAGAACCTTGCTTTCAGAGCCTAAAGTGATCTTGCTCGATGAGCCTTTCTCAAAGCTCGATGAAACGCTGCGCGACCAATTTAGAAGTTGGGTGTTTAGTCAGATTCAAACTCAAAACATTCCCGCAGTATTGGTCACGCATGACGTGAAAGACATCCCCGATAGCGCAGTGAAGACACAACTGAAAATCGTGTCTTCCTGATTAAACGAAAAGCCTTGGTGTCACGTGGTTCAGCTTCGTAGATGATATGCAGTGTCGCTGCGGTGAAACTAACCTAGATAACTTGTGGTCTAATATTTTTACGGAGAGTCATTATGTCTATAGAGACGTATTAATGATTGTTGTATTTATCTAAATCTCATTGAAAATATAGATTCATCAATGAAAAAATGGAGCTTGCTTATGCCTTTTTATACTCTGTTAATGATGTATTTTATTATCGTGTCACTGTGTTTTTTACTATCCCTGACAATGATTAATAACACCGAGAAGCGAAAGAAGCTTCTTAAAATTAGCGTATCGTGTTTAGTTATTGGCGGAGGTATGAGCCTCTTTCATTAATCAGATTAAATCCTCCAGGGTTTTGGCTTCAAGGATATGATAGGCGGGCGTTTCGTAGGGGTGTGCTTGAATCATCGCTTGGATGGCGAGCTTTGCTTTGTCTCTTAAACACACCATTTCGATCTTTCGTTCAGATACCACTTCAACTTCACCAACGGTACCAATAAAGGGTGTCGCTCCAGCCTTGGGTTGAAACGTTCCTTCACCTTTTATTGTAAAGGCGCAACGCCGATAATCACCGATCTCTCCAGCGCCTGCCGTTGCCATGGCATCAATTACTACATTGACATGATCTTCTGGAACATAAACCGCTATAACCAACATATATGACGTCCTAGTTTGTTTTTAAGATTAATTTGTACTGCTTATTTTAAGATAAGTTTATTTAAAAGTAACAAGTTAGATAGACAAATCCGCTAAGTAAAGTTAACCCTTTAGTAGTAGTTTATCTGCCCAATCGATGTGCTCTCTGTTCTACAATGGTATGAATTGTTAACAAATAAACAACAAAAAAGCCAACGATCACTAGAGATATAAGGCTGTTGAGGGGTTGGCATGAAAATCGCTATCAACTAAATGACAATCATTTCAAGGAGAGTAACGATGTCTTATATAGAACCCCGTGAGTTTGCAACCAAGATGGTTGATGCAGGCGAACAGAAAATATTTATGTCAACCCAAGATACCCTAGTAAGAGCCTACATGGCAGGCGCTATTCTTGCTCTAGCAGCATTTTTCGCCATTACTGTTATCGTCACGACGGGCAACGCATTAATTGGTGCGGTGCTATTCCCAGTCGGTTTTATCATGCTTTACTTGATGAAGTTCGACCTGTTAACGGGTGTGTTTACGCTTGTCCCGTTGGCCGTCATTGATAAGCGTCCCGGATGTACGCCAAATCAACTTTTCCGAAACTGGGGCTTAGTATTTCTAGGAAACTTCGCTGGCGCGCTAACCGTTGCATTTTTCGCTTCATTTATTTTGACTTATGGTTACAACACTGACGGTGGAGCACTAGCCGCCAAAGTAAGTACGATAGGTGAGTCACGTACCTTAGGGTATCAGGAGCATGGTACTGCAGGGTGGTTCACCATTTTCATCCGAGGAATGTTGTGTAACTGGATGGTTTCAATGGGTGTTGTCGGTGCAATGATTTCAACGTCTGCGGCTGGTAAAATGATGGCAATGTGGATGCCAATCATGTTGTTCTTCTTTATGGGCTTTGAGCACTCAATTGTAAATATGTTCTTGTTCCCTTTCTCTATGATCATGGGTGGTGAATTTACGGTTCTTGATTACTTTGTTTGGAATGAAATTCCGACAGCATTAGGAAACCTATTTGGTGGCTTCTTGTTAGTGGGACTGCCAATCTACCTTACTCACGTTCGCACAAAATCAGAGCGTAAGATTGATGCGTCTAAGAAAGCCGTAGAAATGTAATTGTTCTATCGTGCTTGATATAAAAATAGGTCAGGCTTCAGTCGCGGGATTGAAGCCTGTTAACCAAGACAGTGTCGGCGCTCGTGTTCCTGATGAACCGACTTTAACGAGTAAAGGTGTCGCAGTGGCAATCAGTGACGGGATCAGTTCCAGTCAGGTGAGCCAAGTCGCCAGTGAAATCGCCGTTCTGAGTTTTCTTTCTGACTATTATTCTACGTCGGATGCTTGGACAGTGAAAAGTTCGGGTTTAAAAGTTCTCAAAGCCATTAACTATTGGCTCTACTCACAGACGAAAAATAGCGAACACCGCTTTGATTTTAATAAAGGTTATGTTTGTACCTTTAGTGCTTTGGTCATTAAATCTCACACCGCCCATTTATTTCACACCGGAGACTCGCGAGTTTACCGACTGACCGGTGACACTCTAGAGCAACTGACAGTAGACCATAGGCGCAGAATTAATGACGAGACCAGTTACTTAAGTCGAGCTTTGGGGATAGATCCAGAGATCGAGATCGACTATCGATCATTTGCCGTGAAAGAAGGAGAAACGTTTTTATTAGCAACAGACGGTTTGTTTAACTTTGTTGCGGAAAAAGAGATTGCTAAACAAGCAAGTCAGCTGACTCTTGACACCAAAGAACGTTGTGACATCCTTATTCAGAAAGCGTTAGATAAAGGAAGTGACGATAATCTATCGATTCAAATTGTTGATGTTATCGCTTTGCCCGAGCCTCAGTTAACGGAACTAACCTATACGGCGTTAAACCTCTCTCCTGCACCGATTTTGACTCCAGGAGATTCTATCGATGGTTATCAAATTCTCCGAGAGCTTTCCATAAGTAGCCGTAGTCATGTATTTCTTGCTCAAGATACACAAACTGAGACTTTTGTGGTGTTAAAAACCCCTTCAGCTGAAAGTAGTCAGGACATTGCGCACCTCGATACTTTTTTGTTGGAAGATTGGATCGCAAAAAAACTGAGTAATCCTCACTTAATGCAATCGCATAAATCAAATCGTGTTCAAAGTAGCTTATATACTGTAACTGAGTACATTGATGGGTTAACGTTATCGCAGTGGATTAAGGACAACCTTGAGCCTGATATCAATACGGTCAGACAAATCATCACCCAGATAGCGAAAGGGTTGCAGGCGATGCATCGGCAGGAAATGATCCATCAGGATATCCGCCCGCACAATATCATGATTGACAAATTCGGCGTTGTTAAGATCATCGATTTTGGTGCGACGAATGTCGCCGGTATTACCGAAATCTATTCTCACCCACAATCAATAATGGGAACGGCCCAGTATACAGCCCCAGAGTATTTTATTGGCCATGCTGGTTCTCACCGATCGGATATCTTTTCTTTAGGAGTGATTGCCTATCAGATGCTCACGGGTAAATTCCCATATGGTGTTATGGTATCAAAATCCACCACGGTTAAATCCCAACAGAAACTGCAATATGTGTCTGCATCGTCGATCAATACCCATCTTCCAGACTGGATCGATTTTGCCTTGAAAAAAGCCACCAGTGTCGAGCCTCATCGGCGTTATGAAGAGGTCTCTGAATTTGTCTTTGATCTCACGAATCCAAACCCCAAGGCGGATAAAAACAGGTGGAAGCCGATCGCAGAGCGCAATCCCATTCTGTTTTGGCAGAGAATATCATTGATTCTGTTTGTCGCGTTGCTACTGGCGTTAGCGTTTTAATCGGAAAGCTAACTTAGCTTATCATTTATTAAGTTAATTTCTTAAGTTGGCAGGAAGCGTTTAGCGCACGGACTGTAATTCAAAATCACCTCATTTCGTGACAGTACACACCTCAATCAACTTGATTCTGTACAAACACATAATGCCGATATACAATATTAAGTACACAATCAAGTACTCAGGTGTGTTATGAAAATAAGTACAATCTATGCAGAAAAAGCAGTGTCATCAAGCGAAGCTAGAAAGCATTTTAAAGATTGCTTATCAGGGGAGCCTGTCGTGGTTTTATCGAACAATGAGCCTGCTGGTTATATGATGAGCGCCACTTTTTTTGAAGGACTTATGAAAGCTTTAGAAGAGAAGAATGCTGACTCCGTTTCATCATTTAGACCAATGAGCGCTCGCTTAGAAACCATTGCACACCTGAACGCTCAAGCATTGACAGAGCTAGATGAGAGTAATTTGGGTGAGTTTCAAGAGTGAGTAAGTCATTAAATATTAGGATTTTTAAACATAAAATCTTAATTGATTCGCTTACTGAAAGTGAGCTTCAATTTTTGACTAACGACTTTAGACACTATAAGGAGACGGGTCAGAAACCAGATTTTTTTGGTCGAGATGAAGCTTATAATCATCCCAATACATTACCGATCTTGAAGTCAGAGGAAGTGAAGCACATTCATTTAGCTTCTAGTGATGCTCCGTTTTTAAGTTCCATCCAATTTTACCAAACGAGTGATAAGCATTTAGTGTATTGCCAAGGCTGGAATGACCTTAGTTGTTTTCTGTTAATCGCCATCCTTGCACCTGATGCTCATGAGCAAGCCCGTAATCGAACTATCATGCATAACTTGGGTTTAATAGCTGAAAAATTTAGGCAGCAATTCTAAATCGTTTGCTCTATTTCTTGCTAGGTAAACCGATCGCCAGTTAACCGACCTCATTCAATTCGCCGATTTCAACTTACTGAGTAGCTTTCAGTCCAATCGGGTAATAAAGGTTTGCTCGTCATCGACAAAAGCCACATAGTCGCCGTAATAGATAAATACCCGACCACGCCCTTCAACTAAGCAGGCAAGCTGTGGGTGTAAATCTTCCTCGAGATTTTGGCTTTGAAACGTGCCGGTATCGGTGATCACGCCGCTGAGTGGAGGCAAATATCCATACGTGCGCTTAGCTTGGTCAATCAGGCTCAATTCACTAGTGGTAGAGAAGCAAGAGGGGATAGCACCGGCATCTTCTATAAACATAGTTTTCAGTTCTTCATAAGCTGTAATCACCAGCCAGTCGATGTCGTTAACACGATGGATAAACATAGAGAGTTCTCGGAAATTTTGGTGCGGGGATTTTATCACTATCTGGAGAGAACGTCGTTTAAATTGGCTCGATTTTCTAGTAGTGAAATACGAAATATGTTACATATTATAAAGTTAGGTATTAGTACTCTTGAGATAACGCGCCAAAATTGAAGAATGATTTATGTAGGCTCGTTTTTTCTAGTAATAAATTACTTAAATACTAATATTTATTTAATATAAATCAGATGTTTGTTGGTTTTTTTGCTATACAGCTAGCCTGCGAAAACGAGCCGGCATATTATTAAAGATGTTATGTTTCATGGAGGAAAACTTGAAAGCTCTATCAGTAGTTGAGCCGTGGGGAACAATGATCGCCAATGGATTAAAGTCATTGGAAATTAGATCATGGAGTCCAGAACTACTACCAATGCTAAATGTTGCTTTGGTTCAAAATAACACACGTCTAACGAAATACGGTGACGAAGATGTTGATGGTCGAGTTGTGGCTATTGTTGATATTGTCTCAAGTGAACCATGGGTAAAAGAGGACTGCAAACATTCAGGCTGTGATGAGTCAGAGTTTGAAGAGGGCTGGTTGGCATGGAAGTTAAAAAATATCAGAAAGCTAGATAACCCAGTGAGTGCAATAGCAAAACGTAAATTCTACGATTTGACAGATTCTGAGGATATTGCCGTCAAACGTGAGTTAGAAACATAACAAATTGTTCAAGAGTGATTCGGCACGCGTGGCATTTTTACTATGCGTTGGTTTTAGTGGTTAAGGTGTTATGCGGAAGCTTGGGTATTGCGTGCCTCACACCTTAACAAGGCGTTATGTGATAAAGGAATTGGTTTCGATAAAATGAATGAAAATATTGTAGAAATCATTAAGCCTGGGATTCATATAAATTTAAATTCGTACTGGGCTATGCATTACTGTTCAATACTTGAAGTGCTATATGAACAAAAGACTATGACTGATGGATTCAATCGCCCCTATATGAAGAACGTTGAACCTACCCTCGAAAACTTGGCTTCTAAAGCTGGCTTTGCATTTTTTAATGGTATCAAGCAGTCTTTACAAAATTTTGGTCTTCAAACATTACTCTGTCATTATCTTACTAGCGATGAAGGCAGACCAATATTTATTGATATTGTTTCAAAATTATCAGACTTACATTCGTATGATTTTATGGCCGAAACGCAAGAATATGGTGTTCATGTAAGTTGTAAAGACTTTAATAGTGGCTTGCGGTTTATAGAAAGTTATAACCCATGCTTAATAGGTTATGACAACTTAACCCATTCTGATGCTGCTAATAAAGTAGCTTATGCAGATCTTTGTATTCTGCTAAAAAATAAAAATGAAGAGCATACGAACTATGGAATATTAGGTGAAGTTGAAGGGAATCATGGTAGTGAGTTATTGCTTGACTCTTTTTGGAAGAAAAAGAAAGGAGAATATTACTCTTTTGGTGTTGGCGTAAAGCAACGAAATTTTAAAGCTCCTAATATTTTTACTGGTAAAATTGAACCTGAACCACCAACTATTACGGGTAAATGGGTTCAAACTTATTATGGCTGGAAATATGTCATTATCATTGAAAGTGATCACTCTATTGTTCAAGACTTTCACAATGCAATTGGTACTATTCAAACATTTATGACTCTAGGACCAGAACAAAAGGCAAATTATGATTCGTCTTTACTACCAGTTCTAAATTTAATCAAACAAAATTGGGGTTGTCATATTTTGGACTTAATAAAGGAGCTTCGTACCTTGTTGGTTTCAAATAAACTTGCTACTTTGGGAGTTAACCCACTACCAGCAAAAACCATACCGAGTATTATCACATAACAAAGCACTTAAACGGAACTAAAACAGTGGGTTACGTTTCGCTTCGCTACACATTATAACCCACAATTTTAGTCCGCTTAGTGCGGCGTTAGGCGACTTAATTAGTATCACTCTCTTAATAAGGATATTTAGAAAAATGAATTTATATGACTATTTATACGTTGATTTAGATAAAGCAATTTCTTTATATAGCCAATTAACAGGTGGTGTAGTTGAATTAAGAGAAACTCAACGTGAAAATAGCTCTACGGCTGATAACAAAAGAAACTATGATTTTAAAGTATTTAAGCATGATGCTGGTGGTGTTGAGCAAGAAAAAGAGCAAGATAAATCAACAATTAAACCTCACCATGCACTTCTACAAGAACTCGAGCAAGAGTTGAGCTCTTCTGGGTATTTGTTAAACCTTTCTAAGTTAGGTGAAAACCAAACTCTTAAATCACCAGAAGTGAGAGATATATTAAAAAATACACTCTGCGTTAAATGCACAGGACGAGTGGTTTTCGAAGACTATGAAAGAATGAAAAAAATAGGTCAAGATTTTCCTTCTATAGCCGCATTAATTAACAAGAGTCAATTAAGCACAATTGAGCAATCACCTGAATATCAAAGTATTGTCGAGCAAATTAGTGTTTTACGAAATACTTCAGGTGAGCGAAATTTAAAAAACAAAGCAAAACAACAAGCTAAAGAATTACAGAGTCAGTTAGATGAATTTAAAGCTTCTATCACAGATGTAGATACTGTACCTCAATGGGTTCTTGATGGAATGAAAACATGGATAGATGCTTTCCTACCTAATATAACGAATATAAGGGTGTACCCATTTAGTGAAGAAAATGATGAGCATCTATTTGGCCATTTAGAATCATCTAATTTTACAATTGTTGATCCTACGGCTTTTCATTTTACTTATGGTTCATTCCCAACAGAAGAACTTACAATTATAGGTATTGTTACCTCTGTACCCAGTTCAGAAGAAGAAAATTTTAAACCCTTAAGTGAGTTTGAAAAAGACGAACTTGAGGATTATGAATCTGTTGAGAATGCGTTTAGAGGAATGTTCCGTGGATTTGATGGGATGGAAGCTATGGTAAGAACTTGCAGGTATCCACGAATCCTTGTCCATCCTGTTTTAGTTTATCGTCAAACATCGCCTAACAAGTCACTAAGAGACTACAACCAGTCGCTATAAAATGGAGATGGAAATGGAAAACCTGAATACCGTAGAAATAAAGTCATTCGTTCCCGCTAAAGACTTTGAAGTCTCTAAACACTTTTATCAGACAATGGGTTTTGAAATGGCATCTGAGTTTGACGGTATCGCATATTTCAAGTCAGGCTCTTGTTCCTTCTTGCTTCAAGACTTTTACGAACCTGCTCACAGTAACAACTTTATGATGCACCTATTAGTTGAAGATGCTAAAAGTTGGTATACACATATTTTAAATCTCAATCTAGACAAAGAGTTTGGTGTAAAGGTCACTGAGCTTATTGAACAGCCGTGGGGAATGCTCGAGTTTTGTTTAACAGATCCGGGTGGTGTGTTGTGGCGCGTAGGCGAAAATCAGTAGCCTAATAAGTCGTAAAAGTCGGATTCGTAACAGTTGGCTCGAATTCGCTTCGTTCAGAAACTTTTGTCAACTGCTTTTCACCTCTTAATGTGCGTCAAACTCAAGGAAAATAAATGGGACTAATAATCGGGCCAGTCGTGATCTTTTGGATTGTTTCTTTCTTTTATACTTGGCGTATGGGATACGTTTTGTTTACAGGTAAGGCATTCTTCCCCTATATATTATCAGTAATCTTCATTGGGTTGCTCGGAGCATTAATATATGTCTTTGGCGGCTTGTCTACGTTTATAGGCCGCAGTGAGCTTTGGGCTTTTGAGATTCCTTGGTTCTTTCTTTTGAATAAGTATGCGTTTATTGGGTTTGCTGTCTCTATGCTGAGCTACTTTTTTGGAGGCAGTATCTTTAGTGGGGACATATCCAAGGCAGTCATTTTTATTCTTGCATTTTCAATATCATTAGGAAGTTTAGTCGGGTGTTTTAGTTCTAGTGCATTTATGCAAAAGTACGATATATCTGAGACGTACTAATAAATTTAACCAACCCACCTCCGAATAAAAACAAAAAGCGAACCAAATGGCTCGCTTCTATGTCTATCGATAACCTCACCACAAACAGTATCGTGGCTATACCAATCTCTACTCTTCGTAGTTATCAATACTCGGATATGAACAAATCAAATTACGGTCACCGTAGATATTATCGACACGGTTAACGGTTGGCCAGTACTTCGACGCCTTGGTTTGTTTGGTTCAGCGATCAGATCTCTCGACTAAAAAACCCGCTATTCGTAAACTTGTTACTTATATTGCCATGTCGATGACGTTTGTAAGGCTTTGTAACCTAATTCGGTTATAAAGATTAACCTCTAAGAAGCAATTTATTTTCATTCTGATTACACTCCTGCCCATTATTCTTTTAAATTTTAGTAATAAAATTCAATAATATAGACTAAATCCTAACTAGTAAGTCTAGATATATAAACAAAGCAAAACCCAATATATTAGTAATTAATATTATAGATATTAGCCACTTAGCCCTATTAAAAGTATGGTTTTAAAGCTTGATTTATCTATGGATTTGATGAACTAACCTGTCATAATATAGAGTAGAGTTAATTAATTTAATTAAGTGTCCATTAAAAACATTTTAAGTACCTGGACGCCCATAAACACTACGCATTGTTAACAGATAGTTTATACAATGTTAAATATGTTAAATCGGAGAGGCAATGAAAATAAGGGTTAGCAAGAAAACAGCGCTGGCACTGGTGGCTTTAGCCATAGTTGGCTTTTTTCTTATATTGTTCAGTAGTCACATGGTGCTATTTGACCCTAAAGGAAGCACTGGAGAAGCACAAAGCGATCTGATAATCACGTCGGTTTTGCTTATGGGTATTATTATTGTTCCAGTGATATTTATGGTGTTTTATTTTCCTTACAAATATCGCCATAGCAATACAGATGCAGAATATAAGCCTGACTGGGAGCATTCGACTTCGATTGAAATCGTTGTTTGGACTGTACCATGTCTAATCATTCTTGCATTGGGTTGGGTGACTTACAAAACATCTTATTCTTTAGATCCCCGACAAACAATCGAATCTGAAAAGCCGCCATTGACCATTCAAGTTGTTGCGATGAATTGGAAATGGTTGTTTATTTATCCAGAGCAAAATATTGCTACGGTAAACGAAGTCGCGTTTCCTGTTGACCGACCGGTAGAATTTTTAATTACCTCTGACGCCACCATGAATTCATTCTTCATACCTCAATTAGGTAGTCAGGTTTATGCGATGGCAGGTATGGAAAACCGCCTCAATCTGATGGCGTCGGAAATCGGTGTCTACCGAGGTATTTCTGCAAACTACAGTGGTTTTGGGTTCGCAAACATGCGCTTCCAAGCTCACGTAAAAGACAATTCTTCATTTAATCAATGGGTTGAGAACATTCAGTCCACAGAGAATATTTTAGACGATACAACGTACGCTGCGTTGGAGGCGAACTCGAAAGAGCAGATTAAGACGCCTCACCCCGTAACGTACTATCAATCCATTGAACCGCTTAGATTCAAGGACATCATCGAGAAACATTCAGGAGTAATCAATGGCTTATAAAGGTGATGTTTATGCTGCACCCGATCCGATCTTCGGTAAGCTAAACTGGGACGTCATTCCCTACACAGATCCCGTTATTTTACCAGTAATGATAATTGCTGTTTTAGGCGGAATAGGTCTATTCGGCCTCATTACCTATCTAGGTAAATGGAAGTATTTATGGAGCGAGTGGTTTACCTCAGTTGACCACAAGAAAATCGGCGTGATGTATATGATCGTGGCATTGGTAATGATGCTACGGGGATTTGCTGATGCCTTTATGATGCGAACCCAACAAGCGGCCGCGACTGTTGATGCCTCATATTTACCGCCGGAACATTACGATCAAATTTTCACCGCTCATGGTGTAATTATGATTTTCTTCGTCGCGATGCCTTTAGTTGTTGGTCTGATGAATGTCATCGTTCCACTGCAAATTGGTGCGCGAGATGTTGCCTTTCCGTTTTTAAACTCATTGAGTTTCTGGCTATTCGTCGTTGGTGCCATATTAATTAATGCATCACTTTTCATCGGTGAATTTGCAGCAACTGGATGGTTGGCTTATCCGCCACTTTCAGGAATGGAGTATAGCCCCTGGGTTGGTGTCGATTACTGGCTCTGGTCATTGCAGATATCCGGTATTGGTACTTTGCTAACTGGTGTTAACTTTGTCGTTACCATCATTAGAATGCGTGCTCCAGGCATGAAATTGATGCAAATGCCGGTGTTCACTTGGACATCACTTTGTGCAAACGCATTGATCGTTTTAGCCTTCCCAATCCTAACGGTAACCTTGGTGTTACTAACTTTAGATCGTTACATCGGCACCCATTTCTTTACCAATGATATGGGCGGTAATCAGATGATGTACGTGAATCTGATTTGGGCTTGGGGTCACCCTGAAGTTTACATTCTGATCTTGCCGGCATTCGGTATTTTCTCCGAGATTACCGCTACCTTCTCACGTAAACGCCTATTTGGTTACACCTCTCTGGTTTGGGCGACTGCCGTTATTATGGTGCTGTCGTTTATCGTGTGGCTACATCACTTCTTTACGATGGGGGCAGGAGCAAGTGTAAACGCGTTCTTTGGTATTGCGACCATGATTATTTCGATACCCACCGGGGTTAAAATATTCAACTGGTTGTTTACCATGTACAAAGGGCGAGTTGAATTTACCGCCAGCATGTGGTGGACCATTTCGTTCCTATTCACCTTTACTATCGGTGGTATGACGGGCGTAATGTTAGCCGTACCTGCAGCCAACTTCTTACTGCACAACAGCTTATTCGTTATTGCCCATTTCCATAACGTTATTATTGGTGGCGCAGTATTTGGATACTTTGCCGGTTTCACTTACTGGTTCCCTAAAGCGACAGGCTTTAAGTTGAACGAGAAGTGGGGAAAAATCTCGTGTTCATTATGGACACTCGGTTTCTTCGTTACCTTCATGCCGATTTACGTACTTGGTTTCAGTGGTATGACTCGTCGATTAAACGTCGCTGATAACCCTGATTGGGCGCCTCTATTATGGTTGTCTGCACTCGGTGTAATGATCATTGCTTCAGGCATCGCCTCACAGGTGTATCAGGTGTATATCAGTATTCGAGATAGAAAACAGAACCTCGATACCACTGGCGACCCATGGAATGCGCGTACTTTAGAGTGGGCGACATCGTCACCACCTCCATTTTACAACTTTGCTGTGTTACCAAAAATTCATGATCGTGATGAGCACTTTTACCAAAAAGAGAACGGTACCGCTTATCAAAAACCAGATCGTTATAAGCGTATCCATATGCCGAAAAATACTTGGGCAGGTATTGTGATTAGTTTATTTTCCTTAACACTTGGTTTTGGCTTTGTTTGGTACATATGGTGGTTGGTAGCCGTTAGTTTTGTCGGAATTATAGCGTCTTGGATAATTTACAGCTTCCAACGTAGTAAAGACTATTACGTGGAAATTGCCGAAGTTGAAGAGATTGAAGGTCGCCACTTAGAGCGTGTTGCTCAAGCAAAACAAGAAGCCAGCGATTCTGAAGAAAAAAACAACTCGGGGAATACCGATGCCTTCAATACCGCTAAGGAGGGAGTATAGATGACCGTTACAAATGAATTACTCGATACTGACTCGGTAAACACTCAACAAGACAGTCATGATGATCACGATCATCATGACTATGCTGGAGACACCCTGTTTGGCTTTTGGATTTATATCCTGAGCGACTGTCTTCTATTTGGAACACTTTTCGCGACTTTTGCTGTGTTTTCTAACAGCTTCGCGGGTCAAGTCGATCCGCAAACGCTATTTAACTTGCCGTTTGTCATGGCAGAAACCGCACTGTTGCTTGCGAGTAGCTTTACCTTTGGCATCGCAATGTTGAAAGCAAACGCTGAAGATATGCGCGGTCTCGTAAAATGGTTACTGATTACGTTTGCGCTCGGCTTTGCTTTCTTGGTCATGGAACTCTATGAGTTTTATCACTTTAGCCATGAAGGGGCGACTTTCCACAGTAGCGCTTACTGGTCTTCTTTCTATACGCTAGTGGGTACGCACGGACTTCACGTCTTAGCGGGCCTAGTTTGGATGTTAGTACTGTTTGCTCACTTTAAACGTGATGGTTTTACAACCGAAAACAAAACCCGCTTGGCTTGTTTAAGCTTATTCTGGCACTTCTTAGATGTTATCTGGATTTGTGTCTTTAGCGTTGTTTACCTGATGGGGGTCATCTAATGAGTCAATCTTCTGAACAGCACCATGGCGGTCAAGCACATGGTAGCGTTAAAGAGTATAAGATGGGACTTATTCTGTCCGTCATACTCACCCTAATTCCATTTATTCTGGTTGGAGCTGAATTAGGTTCTCCACAGTTCCTAATTCCTGTCATTCTAGTGTGTGCTGTGGCCCAAATACTTGTACAACTAGTGTTCTTTCTTCATATGAACACATCATCTGATCAGATGTGGAACACCACTTCTGCTGTATTTGTTGTGGTTATCGTTGCCATTATTCTGATCGGTTCACTTTGGATCATGCAGCATTTGAATCACAACATGTTGATGGGACACTAAACGGATGTTCTCTATGTGGAAACACTATATAAGCTTGACGAAACCCGGCATTATTCGTGGCAATTTAATTGCCACTGCTGGCGGGTTTTTCTTAGCTTCACAGGGACATATTGACTGGCAACTGTTTCTTGCAGTTTCAATCGGTGTGGTTTGTATCGTCGCATCAGGCTGTGTGTTCAATAATTATATTGACCAAGACATTGACGCGCTGATGAAGCGAACGTGCGAACGTGAGTTAGTACAGAAAATTGTTCCAGCATCGCACGCTCTAATCTATGCCGTGATACTCGGTATTATTGGTTTTGCTGTACTGTCAATTTATACCACACCATTAGCAATTGTCTTCGGTGTATTAGGGGTGCTAATTTACGTAGGGTTTTATTCGCTCTACTACAAACGTCATTCTGTTCATGGCACCTTGATTGGTGGTTTATCTGGAGCGTGTCCACCGGTCATTGGTTATTGTGCGGTAAGTAATCAGTTTGATGCTGGTGCGGCAATCCTGTTTCTGACATTCTGTATTTGGCAAGTTCCTCACTCATACGCCATTGCGATATATCGATTCAATGACTACAAAGCTGCTTCGATTCCTGTATTACCGATTCAATCTGGAATCTTGAAAGCACGCACACATATCATTGCTTATATTGTCGCGTTTGCACTTGCAGCAATGGCACTCACCTATATGGGGTATGTCGGTAGCTGGTACGCATTAGGAATGGGTTTGGTTAGTCTTTATTGGCTCTATATTGCAAAAGTACGGTTCGAGAAAATGCCTGCTCAACAATGGGGTAAGCAATTAACGATTTTTTCTATCGTCAGTATTTTTGTATTTTGTATCTTAATCTCGCTCGATTTTTCAACATTAAATAGTGTCGAACAAACTGTGGCAAGCTTGGTGCAACTAATTCCTACTGGAAACAGCTAATGAGCATGAACCCTTCACGTTGGGCGATAGCCGTTGGTTTGCTCATATTGTTAGGCTTATTGTCTTTGTATTTCAACAATACGACGGTTCCCATCGGCGAAACACCAAGGTCTATCGATGAGCTTGGTGGTCGGTTTGAACTAACCAGTCTAAATGGTCCCGTTGATTCAGATGATTATAAAGGTCAAACCGTCGTCCTTTATTTCGGATTTCTAAATTGCAGCGAAGTCTGCCCTTCTTCAATGGGTGTTATGTCAGCGGCATTTAGTTTACTTAAACCAAGTAGTTATGAACAAGTCCAAGGCTTTTTTATCAGTGTCGACCCTAGCCGGGATGATTATGAATCCCTATATCAATTCTCTCAGTATTTTGACAAACGGATACTCGGGTTAACCGGCACTCAGGAAGAAGTTGATGTGGTAACTGATAATTATGGGGTCTATGTTGATATCGTAAGTATGGAATCATCAGTACTCGATTATACAGTCGATCACTCTTCACGCTTTTTTGTGCTCGATCCAAATGGCGGGCTAGTTGATGCAATGAGTCACAGTACTACTCCTACTGAGTTAGCCTCCCGTATTGAAAGAGTCGTTAAACAGTACACGGTTTCAAAAGGAAACGAATAATGAAATCCATGGTTCTTAGCTTCGCTATTGTATTCGGATCTATCCACCTTCCGGTCATTGCGGATGACCATTCAGCGCATCATGCTCATGAGCCCACGACAACCAAGTCGATGGTAGCCGCTCACAATACAACTAGTGAAGTCAGATCAGGTTTAGCGATTAGCCATGTGGTGGCAAAACCGACCATTCCCGGTGTAAAAGTGAGTTCTGGTTATTTGAGGATCACCAATGAAAGCAAAGCACCAATACGATTGGTCGGTGCGGAAACTCCAGTAGCCAGCCATACTGAGCTTCATCGAATGTTTATGAGAGAAAACAAAATGGCAATGCGTAAGGTCGACGTCATTGAATTGGCCCCTAATGAGTCGCTTGAATTCGGTCCTCATGGCTACCATTTAATGTTTATATCTATAAAAGAACCCTTCAAGGAAGGACAGTCTTTTCCTTTAGCATTGATAAGTGAAGATGGCGCCCGTTATGAGACAGTCATGAAAGTGGCTCCAACGCCTTCTCATTAATAATTAAAGACGATAGCTTTAATTCAAGATATCGTCTCTCTCCTAATGGTGTTACGCTCGTTGTTTATTTGGAGCTAGTATGAAAACAAAATCTACTTCCTTGGTATGTTTGCTCTCGATCGGTTTTTCTACGCTCACATACGCTCAAGAAACCTCGATGGAGCATATTGCTGCGGAGCAGCCTATCCCGTGTTCTGAAGAGTTAATAGATCTTGCTCGAGTCAGCCTTAAAGAAAACCCTCATCGGATGCTAGAGCAGAAAACTGGTATTGATGATGTTCACCTATTTAATGCTCTAGCGGTGACCAGTTATCGCGATCGAGATAGCCATGTTACCTTTCATGGTGTTCGAAATTCACTGGGAAAATGCGATACGTCGGTAACAGAAAGTTACGTACTGCAAACTCCCTGCTCGGATGCCAGACATGAAGCGTTCAGTAAGTGGACATTTGAAGGAAAGTTAAACGAGCGCACCGTCGTACTAGAGAGTAAAAGAACGCCCGGGAAAGAAGCCTTTTTAACCGATCAGTTTTCGACATTGTGCTTGGTTACAACTCGGCAAGTTGTGAATAACTAACGATTGATTAACGGATACTATTCATGTTGTAAACAAGTGTCCCAAAACAAAGATGAATCTATATGAATAGTGAACCCAAACTCGCCTCAAAACCCGAAAATAATGGTTGGGCAGCAAAGCTCAAAACCAAGTGGGGAGTCGAAAGTCACCTTCAATTTTGTATTATTTTAATTGTATTTTCGATTACCGGATCCGTTACTGGTTGGTGCGTCGTTCAGTACTTTTCCTGGCTTGAGATTGAGAGTGAGTCGCACACACTTTTAAAAGTAATCCCGTATGTTTTGGGCTTTTTCACCTATCAATTACTGCTGCTGATTTTTGGGTCTATTAGTGGTCAGTTTCGTTTTTTCTGGAAGTTTCAAAAAAAAACAATTGGCCGTATCGCTCAACTCGCCTTGCGCTTTAAAAGAAAATAATAGGGGAGTGCTCGCTAGCGACACACTTGCAAACAAAAAGCGAACCAAACGGTTCACTTTTTTTACTTAAGTTAGTTTCCAACTTAGTTATTTGTGATCATTACCAATCTCTACTCTTCGTAATTCTCAATACTCGGGCATGAACAAATCAAGTTACGGTCACCGTAGACATTATCGACACGGTTAACGGTTGGCCAGTACTTCGACGCCTTGGTTTGTTTGGTTGGGAAGCACGCATTTTCACGTGAGTACGGGCGCTCCCAAGTCTCGGATGACAAATCAACTTGAGTGTGAGGCGCGTTAACCAATGGATTATTTTCGATTGGCCATTCACCCGCTTCCACTTTGTCGATCTCGGCACGAATGGCGATCATCGCGTCACAGAAACGATCGATCTCTTCAAGATCTTCAGATTCCGTTGGTTCAATCATCAACGTACCCGCAACTGGGAACGACATGGTTGGGGCGTGGAAACCGTAATCCATCAAACGTTTTGCAATGTCCTCTTCGCTGATGCCGCTGCTTTCTTTCAACGGACGAATATCGATAATACATTCATGAGCAACACGACCATTGCCGCCACGATAAAGAACCGGGTAGTGTGGCAACAAACGCTCCATCATGTAGTTGGCGTTCAAAATCGCGACTTGTGTGGCTTCGGTTAAACCTTGTTCCCCCATCATAGCGATATACGCCCAAGAGATTGGAAGAATGGATGCACTGCCTAGATCCGCCGCAGAAACCGCGTAGTCAGTTCCTTCTACACCATTTTCAATGTGCCCCGGTAAAAAAGGTGCAAGGTGAGATTTCACCCCAATTGGGCCCATTCCTGGACCGCCGCCACCGTGAGGAATACAGAAAGTTTTGTGTAGGTTTAAATGCGATACATCTGAACCAATAAACCCAGGTGACGTAAGGCCGACTTGTGCGTTCATATTAGCGCCATCAAGGTAGACTTGGCCGCCAGCAGCATGAACTAAATCGCACACTTCACGAACGTGCTCTTCGTACACGCCATGTGTTGATGGGTAGGTGATCATGATGCTCGCAAGATTGTCGTTGTGTTTCTCAATCTTCGCAGTTAAATCATCAATATCGATGTTGCCATCGGCATCACACTTAACCACGACCACTTTCATCGACACCATAGAAGCTGTCGCTGGGTTCGTTCCGTGTGCAGAACTCGGAATTAGACACACATTACGATGGCCTTCACCTCGGCTTTTGTGATAACGCTGAATTGCAATTAGACCCGCGTATTCGCCCGACGCGCCTGAGTTTGGCTGTAGAGAAAAATCGTCGTAGCCGGTAATTTCACACAACTTCTCTTTTAAATCTTTCGCTAATGCGGTGTAACCCGCCGCTTGCTCAAGAGGAGCAAATGGGTGAATCGCACCAAACTCAGGCCATGTAACAGGAATCATCTCTGCTGCTGCGTTGAGCTTCATGGTACAGCTGCCCAGCGGAATCATGCCGTGGGTCAGTGAGAAGTCTTTGTTCTCAAGCTGTTTTAGGTAACGCATCATTTGAGTTTCGCTGTGATGCGTGTTGAATACGGGGTGAGTTAAGTACTTAGATTCGCGGCGACAGGCTTCGGGAATCGCAGCAAACTCATTGTCGGCAATAGCTGAAGACAACGCTTCGATGTTTTCCTTCACGTCGAAGATAGCAAACAACGCCGCGATATCCTCGGTGGTGGTGGTTTCATCTAAGCTGATGCCAAGTTTACCCGGAAGCAAACGTAAATTGATGTCGGCTGCTTGCGACTTAGCATAGAGTGCATCGGTATCGCTAGCAGTGTTTAGTGTGATGGTATCGAAGAAGCTGTTGTGATCAAGCTCGTAATCAGACTTTGTTAAGCCAGCGGCTAAAATTGCGGTCATATGATGAGTACGACGAGCAATGGTACGTAATCCTTCTGCGCCGTGGAATACTGCGTAGAAAGAGGCCATATTTGCGAGCAACGCTTGCGCGGTACAAATGTTCGACGTCGCTTTTTCGCGGCGAATATGTTGTTCGCGAGTTTGCATCGCCATGCGCAGCGCTGGGTTACCGTGAGTATCGATAGACACACCAATTACTCGGCCGGGCATGGTACGTTTATGTTTATCACGTGTCGCCATAAATGCGGCGTGTGGACCACCATAACCAACGGGGACACCAAAACGCTGCGCTGAACCAATCACGACATCAGCGCCCATTTCTCCCACAGGCTTAAGCAGTGCGCAGGCCAGTAAATCAGTCGCAACGGCAACAAGGGTTTTGTTGGCTTGGGCTTTTGCAATCACATCCGTAAGGTCACGAACCTGACCTGTGGTGCCAGGATATTGAATCAATGCGCCGAACACATCCTGTTCAGGAAGCGAGTCGAGTTCGCCAACAATGACCTCAAACCCAATGTATTCGGCACGAGTTTTCACCACTTCTAGAGTTTGCGGATGAACATCGTCGGCAACGAAGAATACTTTGCTCTTACTTTTACCAGCGCGCTTACACAGGGTCATGGCTTCTGCTGCCGCTGTAGCTTCATCAAGCAGCGATGCGTTGGCGATTTCCATGCCGGTAAGATCCATCACCATTTGTTGATAGTTCAGTAACGCTTCGAGTCGGCCTTGAGATATTTCTGGTTGATACGGCGTATAAGCAGTATACCAACCTGGGTTTTCCAGCACGTTCCGTAAAATTACGTTGGGTGTGAACGTGTTGTAATATCCTTGACCGATAAAGGTACGCTTAATTTGATTTTGCTGAGCAATGGCTTTCAGCTCGCTCAGCATCTGAGATTCACTCATAGGTGCGGCTAATGACATTGGCTGCTCTAGACGAATCGACTGAGGCACTGTTTGAGCAATGAGCGCATCTAGGCTATCAACGTTAAGCGTTTCAAGCATGGATTGCTGATCCGCTGAATTAGGGCCATTGTGGCGTGAGACGAACTCATTTTGAGTCGAAAGACGATTCAGTAACTGTGTCATTATTCCGGTACCTTGGTAAATCTAGCGTTGCACTTCAACCACCGTAATAGGTTGGTGGTTGACGATATTGAAAACAGCAAAAACTACTTTTTCGTTAAAAGCAGTGTTCACCACCTCGAAAATATTACTCGTCTTCGATAGCGGCGAAGTAATCTTCAGCCGATTTTAGGCCATCAAGTTCTGCAAGGTCTGCTGCTTTGATTTTTACAATCCAACCGCCTTCGTATGGTTCTTCGTTGATAAGCTCTGGGCTGCCTTCAAGATCTTCATTAACTTCGATAATCGTGCCATTGATAGGCATGTAAATTTCAGACGCTGCTTTTACAGATTCAACAAGTGAGAAGTTATCGCCGGCTTCTGGCTCGGCATCGACTTCTGGTAATTCAACAAATACCACGTCGCCAAGCATTTCTTGAGCATGCTCGGAAATACCCACCGTGACAGTACCATCGCCATTATCGCGAACCCATTCGTGGCTTTCAGTAAACTTCAACGTATTGTCCATGACAAATTCTCCAAATAATCAAATCTAAAATAAGGGGTAATAAACGCACAACTATAGGCGTACTCAACATGTCGATAACATACCTTTTCAACCTGCAACATTCAATTAAAATTTCCAATAGGAAACTATGTTTCTCTTGCGTTTATGGGTTAGGTGCATTTTTCACGCCAAGCCGTTATGATATAGGGGAGTGTGACTCGTATGATTTACCGTATAAAAATGACTAAGGTCGAGGATGGAAGAATGCAAGATGAAATATTTGATGATTATCCTTCATTGTTGCTAGAAAAAGATTCAACAGAAGAGAATATTCAGCCTCTAAAACTCGGCCAACGGATTAAAGATATTCGGTTGAATCTTGGTCTTACTTTGGAAGAAGCAAGCCAGAAGACGGGTTTGGCACGCTCTACGTTAAGTAAAATAGAGAATGAACAAATATCGCCAACGTTTCAGGCTATGCAAAAACTCGCCAATGGGCTAGCGATAAATATGCCTCAACTATTTGAGCCACCTAAGAAAATCATTGCAACTGGACGCCGAGATGTCACTCGCTCTATGCAAGGAAAACCGCATCCTACTCCAACGTACGAACATGAGTTACTTGCCACTCAGCTATCAAACAAAAAGATGATGCCATTTAAAACACAGGTGCGTTCGCGAACTTTTGAAGAGTATGGTGATTGGGTTCGTCATGATGGTGAAGAATTCCTTCTCGTATTAGAAGGTGAAATTGCCTTTTATTCAGAATTCTATGAACCTGTAAATATGGCGAAAGGCGATAGTGTTTATTACGATGCGAACATGGGACATATGCTGGTATCCATTAGTGAAAAAGATGCAGAAATCCTCTGGGTGACGGCTAAATAATTCGTTTCTTATAAGATACTTTTCTAATAAATCACTATTTCAGTGCTTGAATTGCCCTGTTTTTGCACTCTTCTTCTTTAAATATCTTACCTATTGCTATGTATTAGCGGTTTTTAAGTAGAAAAATGGTTAAATAGTTTCAATTTTCTCATTCTTGTTTATTATTGGAAACACACAGCATCTTAAGTTGGTCATCTATTGTGACCAGTCTTAACCCATTTCATTGGTATGGAGAATTGTCATGGCTAACGAGCAGCAACCGAGTACGTTGTTAAAGACCCCGTTATATGATTTACATGTTGAAGAGGGCGCGAGAATAGTGCCGTTTGCGGGCTACGAAATGCCAGTGCAGTATAAATTAGGTGTAAAGAAAGAACATTTACACACTCGTGATGCCGCTGGTTTATTTGATGTTTCCCATATGGGGCAATTAACGTTGACCGGTGAAAACGCCGCGGCAATGCTCGAAAGTTTGGTTCCCGTTGATGTGATTGATCTTCCATCGGGCAAACAGCGCTATGCTTTTTTTACCAATGAACAGGGTGGCATTCTCGATGATTTAATGGTGGCGAATCTAGGCGATTGCTTGTTTGTCGTGGTGAATGCAGCGTGCAAAGAAGCTGATATCGCTCACTTGAAAGCAAACTTACAGCCAGGCGTTACTTTAACCGAATTGGATGATCGTGCTTTAATTGCTCTGCAAGGTCCTCAAGCCGCTTCGGTACTTGGAACGCTAGCACCACAAGTTAACGATATGGTGTTTATGGATATCGCACGTGTGACGATTGAAGGAATTGACTGCATTGTCAGTAGAAGCGGCTATACTGGTGAAGACGGTTATGAGATTTCGGTTTCTAGTCAAGATGCAGTTGCACTTGCTAAACGTTTAACAGCGTTCGAGCAAGTGGAATGGATCGGTTTAGGCGCTCGAGATTCACTGCGCCTAGAATGCGGTTTGTGCTTGTATGGTCATGATCTTGATGAAACGACAACACCGATCGAAGCGAGCCTGATTTGGGCTCTAAGCCCAGCGAGGCGCGCAGACGGTGTACGTTCTGGTGGTTATCCTGGGGCATCGGTTATTCATGATCAACACGCAAATAAATCTGCGGCTCGCAAGCGTGTGGGACTGATAGGTGAGACTAAAGCACCGGTTCGAGAAGGAACGCCATTGTTTGATCAAGAGGGTCAAGCTATCGGAGTAGTAACTAGTGGGACGACCGGACCAAATGCAGGTGTACCTGTATCGATGGCGTATGTGAAGAGTGATTTCTCAGCTGTTGGAACCAAAATTCAAGCGGAAGTTCGGGGGAAAATGTTACCGATGACCGTAAGTAAGATGCCTTTTGTACCGCAGAGTTATTATCGCGGGTAAGACACGTATCATGCAATTCTGTTGATAAAGGGGAACATGATATGTTCCCCTTTTCTATTGGGTATCGTATTATGACAAGAGTTAATTTCGCTAGGACGAATCTATGATAAAACGTCATTTATTGACTTTGGTAGCCGCGCTTTGTTTTGTAAATACGACAACCGCGAATGACCTCTCCACGTATATTGTGAATGGAGAAAGCACATCGCTTACCGAGCATCCTGATTTCGCGAGTTTGTTTTTCGATAGTATTGATTATGATGGGCTTTATGCTGGTCCATATTGTGGTGCGACAGTACTAAGCCAGACTTTTATTTTGACCGCGGCGCACTGTATTTTTGATGGGGATGAACCTAACGAATACAGCATGTTGTTTACTACCGTTGGACAAACTAATGATGCATCGAATTTTCCTGACTCGGTGACGACAGTTCGTGCCAAAAAGTTTTACTATTACAGCTCCTTTAGTGGAACAGATTCTGACTTATGGGCTGATGATATTGCCATCATTGAATTGGAGAGTAGCTTAAATAGCAATGCGACTGTAAGTACGCCATCAGATGAGTCTTACCGCAATACGAGTAATAATTTTGTCACTATTGGATTAGGCAAAACCGATGATAATGATGATATTGATGACAATACTTTATTATCTGCCAACATGACGTATATCACTAATGCAGCCTGCCAAGACGCATTAATCGCAGATTATAGCGCGGGGTATAGTGGCTTGTTTACCAACAAGCAAATTTGTTTTGAGGGAGCTGACTCGAGTAGCACTACAAATGGCCTCGTTGCTGGTGTTTGTTCAGGCGATTCAGGTGGCCCTATATATTACGAAAATGGTGGTAGCTTTACTCAGGTTGGAATTACCAGTTTTGGACCTAGTGAATGTGGTTCGACAACGGTGACGTCATACTACACAGAAGTGGCGGATTACACTGGATGGATAACAAGTGTTATGAATGGAAGTTACGATTCCAGCACAACGAGTGTGTTTACCGCAACAGATAATAAACGTTCGGCGTATTTATCCTTCGGCTTTTCCGGTGGTTCATCTGGTGGTTCAGATGGTTCTTTTCAAGTGATCTCTTCGTCATCAGCGAGCTCTGGTACTATCAATACTCTAGGGTTATTACTTATGGCATGCATTGCATTAATACGCCGTTTCAACATATTTTCTTGCTTCTCAAAAGGTAAAGGCAAATAAGGTTAGTTATTATTGGAAGTCATAAAATTGACTTTCGACTCGTTTTTATAATGGTATGTTAGCCGTGCGATGTTTTTGAGGCTTGATATGGTAAGGGGATCACTAAGTGTTCCCCTTTTATTTTGTCTAGAGTATGATGGTGTCAATATTTTAGCGTGGGGACATGCCATCATGAAACGCCAGTTAACGACTCTACTTTCAACGTTCAGTTGCTTACCAGCTGTAATGGCAATGGATCTTTCGACCTATATCGTAAATGGTGATGAAACGTCACTTACCTCATATCCCAACTTCGCCAGCCTATTTTGGGACAGTGTTGAATACGATGGAACATATCGTAGTGCATCGTTTTGTGGTGCTACCGTTCTAAGTGATACTTTCGTTTTAACGGCTGCACATTGTATTTTTGATGACGAAGATATTGATCAAGAATATATGCTTTTTACTGCCGTTGGACAAACTGATGACATGTCTAACTGGTTAGATACCGTAGATACCGTCCGCGCTTCAAAGTTTTATTATTTCACTTCTTTTGATAATTCTGGCTCAGATTTATGGGCTAACGATATTGCTATTATTGAGCTTGAGAGCAGCTTAAACAGTGCAGGAATTGTAACCATACCTGCTGATGAATCATATCGTGACGAAGAAAATAGCACTTATGTGACGATCGGATTAGGTAAAACGGATGACGATGATTTAACTTCTGACAACACCTTGCTCTCAGCAAATATGAACTATATAGACAATGACGGATGTAAGTCATCTCTCGCGTCGGATTATGGCACGAATTACAGTGATAGATTTACCGATAAACAGATATGCTTTGAAGGCTCAGATAAAGATACAACAACCAATAATCTAGTGGCTGGAATTTGTTCTGGAGACTCTGGTGGCCCTATCTATCATGTTAGTGGTAGCACATATACTCAAGTCGGGATTACGAGCTTTGGTCCATCAAGGTGTGGTAGTAAAGACGTGACTTCCTACTATACTGAGCTAGCTGACTATATTGGTTGGATAGAAGGCGTAATGGCCGGCACTTACGATTCAAGTGTTACATCAGTCTATGTTGCAACGGAAGCAAAACGAGAAGCGTTTGTTAACGGTGAACCACTAGATGATGTTTCAGCGATTGATGATTCTTCGGATACATCAGATGAAAACACGTCTGATGATGGGGCTTCGAGTGATGACACTTCAGGTGACAATACATCAGATGATGGGGCTTCGAGTGATGACACTTCTGGTGACAATACATCAGATGATGGGGCCTCGAGTGATGACACTTCAGATGACAATACATCAGATGACGGCGCTTCGGGTGGTGGCACTTCAGATGATAATACGCCAGATGACGAGGCTTCGGGTGATAACACTTCTGATGACAATGCTTCTGACGAAGATACATCGGAGAGCACTTCAGGTGAGGACCCTGCAGATGAAGACTTTACCGGTGACGAATCATTAGACAACGATATCGTAGCGGCATCGGCAAGTGGCGCTGCTGCTGGTGCTATTCACGAGGTTGGTTTATTGCTGATGGCGTTGGTTGCTGTCATTCGTCGCGTGAGAATGCGCTCAGTTCGTTAACGAGAGCACAAAGTTACGGGCATATCTAAATGAAAAGGTATTTAGAGCGACATGAAGTAATATTGTCGCTCTAAATCTTTACTGCTTGTGTTGGCTTTCGATTTCGTTATGGTTTTGGCTGTGGCTCTGTATAAGCAGGAGTACCCCAAAGCGGAACCGTCGACAAACTGTGTTTGAAGCTACCAGAAGTTTCTTTGGTTGAGTATGATACATACAACAAAGTTTGCGTATCAGCGTCTAAAATTCTACGAATCTTCATTGTCTTAAAGAAAATACTTTTTGATTTTTTAAAGACCACATCACCTGAATTAGACTTATCAATTTTAGCAATCATTTCCGCGGTAATCGGACCGGTTTGACGACAAGCGATTGAAGAATCTGATGGATCTGCAAGACTTAAATCCGCCTCAATACTCGCCACGTGACAGGTCACGCCTGTTACTATGGGATCAACAAGGTTATTAATTTTAATATCTTGAGTTGTGAACAAGCCAAGACTCACATCACCTACTTCACTGTTATCACAAGCGCTTAGCATTGTTGCGAGAAGAGGAGCAAGCAGTAAAGTTTTTTTCATAACAATTTCCAACTAACTGAAGTAAAGGTCATAATAGCAATATCACTGACTGAATGAAACGTGACTTATTTAAGTCTGACCTTTGTTGAGTAATATTTTTAACCAATATTATACGGAACAATATGAGAGATAGTGCTAATGCCATTGTAAAACTAAAAAATCAATGGCTACGTCAGCAAGTCGAGGTAGAGCATCCAACCAAAGAAAGCCTTGCTGGATGTGATTTATATATGGAACAAGAGAAGCATTATTTGTGTGAGGCATGGTGCCCGTTACCAATATTACCACAGTACCTTGACGACATTTACTTGGTTGATTTTCATCGATTAACAGTGACATTTGCGCTATTGCAAGCAGAAAAATATGATAGTGATTTAGATAAAGGCCACATTATCGAGTTTCTTACTCAAGTTATCTATTCCGAGCCATGTGAGTTATATCTTGGTTATGAAAATGGTGATCCTGTCGCTTGTGCCATAGTGACATTGAAAGACAATGATCTACTAGTATCAGATGTTGTAGTAAAGGCAAACAGTCAGTTTGGTGATATAAATAATTTTGTTGCGCAGCTTCATGCAAAACTGAACGTCTCTTCAGAACAACTCCAGTGCTATATCCAATACTAAGAATGTTGAGACTTAATGTAAATTTAAGTAATTGGAGTAGCGCTGATTCTTAAATTTTAGTAAATTTAATGAACAGCGTTCAATTAGATTCTTAATAAGGGGATTAGATGCTTAGATTTATTGCTGTTGGAGTATTGGTGACGATACTATCGGGTTGTGTTGGACATTGGGGGCCAACGCATGGTCGAGGTGGTGGTAAGCCAGTGTACCACGATACTGGGCATCATAATGTTCAGAAGAAAGGGGTTCGAGAGCGTCGATACCGCTAGCCTCTGCAAATCAATTGAGTTGTGCTGTAATTGCATATGTATTCTTTGCAGCATTTCTTCTTTTATCACTTCCTTATTTTCAAACCTTAAAGTTATAACGATCATATTAAAATATTTTTGAATGTGATAATTCTCATATTTTTCTAGATTTAACATTTCAGTAATGAACGGTGTGTTCTTTGTACTATTTATTTACTTTTAGCCAAAAAATAATTAATTTTTTGAGTTAGATCATACAAATGATTATAAAAAAAATGAATAGATTAAAAAAAAGTTGAGTATTTCAAAAGATATTGAATAATGGGGTATGTAAGATGGAGAAGCGGAGCGCTTCTTAATTAATCCGCAAACAGGAATGTACCCCCCATGTCAAATTCGTATGTATTGGTTATCAACTCTGGTAGTTCATCGCTAAAATTTGCTGTCATCGATTCAAATTCTGGTGATGCAATTGTGAGTGGTTTAGGTGAATGTTTTGGTTTACCTGAAGCTGTAGTGAGCTGGAAATATCAAGGTGAGAAAACAGAAGAAGCTATCTCTCATCCAGACAGTCATCACCAGCATGCCATAAATCGTATTGTTGCTCTTGTTGAAAGTTTAGGGTTTGATAAAGATATTGTTGCGGTAGGACACCGTATTGTTCATGGTGGAGAGAAATTCACATCTTCAGTTCGAATTGATAACACGGTACTTGAAGAAATTGAAAGCCTAAGTGATTTAGCGCCGCTGCATAACCCCGCTGGTGCTATTGGTGTTCGTGCCGCTATGGAGGCATTTCCTAGCTTACCTCAATTTGCTGTATTTGATACTGCATTCCACCAAACCATGCCAAAACGCGCTTTCACTGGTGCGATTGCCAATGAGCTTTACACTGAATATGGTATTCGTCGCTATGGCTTCCATGGCACTAGCCACTACTTTGTCAGCCGTGAAGCTGCAAAAATGCTGAACAAGCCCGCAGAAGAGTGTAACTTAATTACTGTTCACTTAGGTAATGGCGCATCAGTGTGTGCCGTGAGAAATGGACAGAGCTACGATACTTCAATGGGCTTCACTCCGCTTGCTGGTTTGATGATGGGCACGCGTTCAGGAGATTTAGATCCAGGTATTATTGAGTTTCTATTGAAGAAAGGCTGGGAACCTGAAAAAGTTTTTGAAGTGTTGAATAAAAAGTCCGGCTTCTTGGGTGTATCAGGCCTAACCTCTGATGCTCGAGGTATTCAAGATGCAATGGCCGAAGGTCACGAAGGAGCAACGTTAGCATTTGAAGTCTTTACTTATCGTGTTGCTAAATACATTGGTTCTTATTTAATTCCACTAGATAGCTTAGATGCAATCGTATTTACTGGCGGCATCGGTGAGAATGCATTGCCTATTCGCCGTGAAATTTTGAAAAAGCTTAAAATTCTTGGATTTGTCGAAGATGAAGCTGGAGACGAACAGGCTAGATTTGGTGAATCTGGCGTGATTGCTCGGTCGGAAATGCTTGGTGCGGTTGCATTAGTTATTCCTACCAATGAAGAGTTGGTCATTGCTCAAGATTGTATCAATCTTCTGTAAGTTCATTTAGAACATTGACGTCATTAAGAAGCCCGCAGTTATCGCGGGCTTTTTTACGTTCTATTAGAGCGATAGTTAATTGTGACTCTTATTTTAGGAATAATGAAACATAATCTCTTGTCCAAAAGTTGGCTTTAACGGCAAACGGGATGAAAGCAAGAGCTAAGACTGCCCCCAGTGTATCGCATAGCATGTCTTTTTGTGCATCCCAAATATCCCCCTGAGAGCCCAAGAAAGCTATCCCAGCATCTCCGCCAGCAAGTACCGCATACCACCATTCAATAATCTCGTAGCCAGCGGCAAGGCTCATAATGGACAACAAACCCACAAGAGTGGCTAATTGTGTATTACAGTATTGTTTTCTGATTAAATATTCAGCGATGGGGAAGGCATAAAGCCCGATAGAAAAGTGCGCGACGCGGTCAAAATTGTTTCGCTCTGACCCTATTAGATTGTTGAACCAATCAAACGGCACTTCCGCAAAGGTATATCGAGCACCAATGGTATGTAAAGTAAGCCAAGCAAACATAAATAAGTAACTTGCGATACTAAATTTGAATGAGAAGCTGATTACCCAAACTAAAGAGAGTATGGCGAAAACAGGTATCATTTCAGCAAGCCAAACTTCCATCGATGCTGGACGCCAAAGTGAAAAAAGCACTAGCAACAGGAAACAACATGAGAAAATCGACAGTGGTTTGGGGACTCGTGAGAACATAATTCATCCAGCTACATCATTAAAATCTCATTATGCTACCCAATCGAACAATGTACAATTAATTTTTTGATCTTAACCTCAGATATTGCGTGTTATTGATTTGAACAGTCGACAAACTTAGACGATTGCAGTTCAATAGTGGGATTGCTAGGAGGCAATGTTGATGAGTTCGATCCAAGATACGATAGTGACAGAACAAGCGTTGATGGATAATCCTTTAGTTTGGCCTATCTTTGACGTGCTGCGTAGTGAGCCGAAAATTTGGAAAGTGCATACGCTCGCAGCGAAACTAAATGAACAGGGTTATATTTCCGATCTTGATGCGTCACCAGACCGAGATATGTTTAAGCGAAACTTTCTCATCATGAATGGCTTATACCAGCTTCAAGAGGCGCTGTTACCCGACAACTGGCTGCAAGTTAACTCGATGAATATTGTATTGTCATCTCAAGAATCTGCTACAGATAGTCAACGGATGGGTATTGATGTTGAAGACCCTTTACGTAGCTACTATACCGATTGGGCCAACTACGAAACATCAGATACAGAAGTAAAGCGTTTGTTGAATCAATTTTGGCAGCAGTACCGTGATTATGTTGGCTGTGGTCCAGCGCTCAATATGGACCGGACTCATGCGCTGAATCTTTTTCAGTTATCTTCCGACGCGAGTTTCTCAGATATTCGAAAACGTTGGCGAAAACTCGCTTTACGTTGGCATCCTGATAGAGATGATGGTGATGTTGAGCAGTTTAGGCTTATGTGTGAAGCTTGGCATGTGTTAAGACACAATGACCAAGCTTAATTCGCATTTGTACTCTGTCTATAGGCTCGTTGATAGAGAGGCATAGTTTAATTTGATAAGAACTGCGCTTTTCTCAATCGATTAAGCGCCGCTAAAATATCGATGCTTCTAGGTTTGGCAAGATCGCCATGTGGCGGCATTCTAGCGTACCAATCATCGTCAAGCATGGCTTCAAAGCAAGAAGTTGGTACAATATTTTGACCTTGTTGTACTAACTGGAACCATAGCCAACCTATTGCGTTAATTTCTTGGTTAGATTCAAGCTGCTCTAGTGCGGTTAAATCAATAGATTCAGCACCAAAACGGAGAAACTTCTCTCCTTTTGAAGATACGCGATATTTACCTTCCTTGAGCAACTTCTCTAGAGGATTAACTCGAATCGAACGGGCATTTGGAAAAGAGAGTTTCGCTTCACTTTCATTGGTACGCGTTGAAGGATGAAGCGCGACCACTTGTTTCGCTTTATCAGTGAGATCCAGCGCATTGTAGTCATGCATTTGAATGACACAATCTGCAAGATCCAAATAATCTCCCGACCCACCCATAACGATAATTGTCGATATATCTGCTTCTTCTTTTAGTTGACCGATTCTATCGACTAAAGGAGTAATGGGCTCGTCACCTTTGTTGACCAAAGCCTGCATTCTCTCATCACGGATCATAAAGTTGGTTGCTGAGGTATCTTCGTCGATCAAAAGTGTTTTTGAGTTTGCCTCTAACGCTTCTTGCAGCCAAGCAGCTTGCGACGTTGAGCCAGAAGCATCTTGTGTGCTAAAGCAGTGAGTATCACGCTTTAGTGGTAAATGATTGATATAATTTGAAATATCAAGCTCATGAACGCAGCGTCCATCTTCAGCTCGGATTTTTACAGCACTTTCATCTGTGACTACAAATTCACGACCATCTCCGGGAATGTGGTTGTAGATGCCTTTTTGTAACGCAGTGAGAAGTGTAGATTTTCCGTGGAAACCGCCACCAACGATCAAGGTTATCCCTTTCTTTATCCCCATTCCGCTAATTTTGCCATGATAAATAGAGTCGAGCTCTATTTGCATTGATTCAGGCGATTGAAAAAGGATAGCCTCTTTCATTGGCGTATCACTGTTACCCGATGTTCGCGGTAATAGACTTCCATTGGCGACAAAGGCAACTAGCTCATGTTGAGCAAGTTGTTCTCTTAGATAGGCCTGATCTTCAATGACTTCGCAGTGACGTTCGAGGGCTTCAATGTCCAATTCACGTTCGGAAGTACTACGGCGAATATATTTTGGTAAGTGAAAGGTGAGGAGGTTGACGGCTTTTTTACCTAAAATATCTCGTCCTTCAGCAGGCAGGTTTACGCGAAATCTAAGTTCGATACCTTCTTCAGTAAAAACGACAGAGGTACTATTTAGCACTACTTGTCCGCTGCTTGCCATTTGCAATGCATTGTCTCTATGGGCCAATTGAGCAAAATGACGAGCGATGTAATCTCGAGCTGCGATTTGGTACTGTTGCGATTTTTCTCTCAACCATCCAAGTCCACTCGGAGCCCATGGCTTTATGCTACGAAACCTCGATGATGAGGCATAAGGGTCTGCTTGGACATGATCAATGATTAGGGAGAAATCTCCAAATTCATACTGGCCTTTTATCTTCTGATAGGCGCGAAAGTTCTGTTTTTCTAATGGTTTAAGAATTGAGATTAAATGATCCATGGAGCCTTTCGCTGTTGTTGAACAAAAAAATTAGAGTAAATGAATACTCTAATTTTAAATTTGAACTGATTATAGCGAATGCAATGGAACTGGGGTAGTACAAACGTACTCAGTGACGCGTCCATGTTTGGCTAAAAGACGGATATTGATTGATTAAGCCATTTTCAAAATCGTCAGCGGGCATTGGATGACCATATAAGAAACCTTGGTTATAGTCACAGCCTTCTCCCATAAGAAAGGCTTCTTGTTCTTTCGTTTCGACTCCTTCAATAATCACCTTCAGCTTTAGAATTTTCGCAATTTGGATTATTGAACGCACAATTTCCCGATCGTCTTCACTATGTTCAAGTGGATGAATAAAGCTTTTGTCGATTTTTATGCAGTCAAACGGAAACTTTTTTAAATAGTTGAACGAAGCATATCCAGTACCAAAGTCGTCGAGTGATATTGTGACGCCAAGCTTGTGCAATACTTTTAGAGTGTCAGACGCTATATGTTCATCTGTGATTAAGCTGCTTTCGGTCACTTCAATCTCGAGGAAATGAGGTGGCAGTTTGTAATCCTTAAGTAGCTGCTTAACTTGCTCAACAAATCGAACATCTTTTAACTGTTTAGCCGAAATATTGACAGCCATCTTAAAGTCATTAATGTGGCCAACCCATTGGCTCGCTTTTTCTATCGCAGTTCTTAGAACAAAGCTCCCGACTTCAAAAATAAGACCATTTTTTTCCGCCATATGGATTAATGTTTCAGTGGATATATCGCCTAATGTAGGGTGACTCCAACGTAACAGGGCTTCTGCACCAGTCCAACGTTTACTTTTCGCACAAACTTTAGGCTGAAAATAAAGCATGAGATCTTCATTGCGAACCGCTTGCAGCAAATAATCTTCCAATTGATGGTGGTGAGATTGGGAGTCAGATAGTGCTTGAGAATGATAACAGTGACTTAATCCGGAATCTCGACATGACAACATTGCAGAGGATGCTTGATCAAGTATCTCATCGACGGATGAACTGTTATGTGATGTAGAAATCCCAATATAGCTGTGTAAATGGGTTACTTGATTATGAATATTAAAAACAGACTTGTTAATTGCTAGAAGCTGGGAACAAATTGACTCAACCTGATGATGGAGATTGTGAGAACGAACCAACAGCGCAAGATCGATGGAATTTGGGCGTGCTATTTTTATACCAGTGGTATTTTCCAGTATTTTTAGGCGATCGTGGTATTGAGTTAATACCGTTTCCCATTCTTTATAGCCAAATCGCGTTTGTAGGCTTTTGGCATTGCTAAATCCAATATGAATAAGTGCAAATGGTTGCACATTTTTTGTGTTGGAAAAGTGATTTTTTAACTCAACTTCTAAAGCGAATCGATTAAGAAACCCTGTCCCTGTATCGTAATATCGATGGTAATTGAGTTCTTCTTCGACACTTTTTCGTTTAATAATCTCTTGATTTAGCGCGTCGGTGACTAAGTTACATGGTGTATCTAGCGCCGTTGACAGTTCTTGCCCGCAACTAATCTTGAGTTGATTAATTTCTATCTCTTGTATTTCCATTTTCAATTGAGCTTCAATAATCAACTTATAGCTATTGAGAAGTAGGTAATGCGAATCTTGTAGTTGGTGCGGTTTATTATCAGCAATCAGTAGTAAACCAAATGGTTTTAGTTGAGGATCACACAAGGCTATGCCGCAATACCAAATGGATTCAGACTTTTGAATTATTTGACCTTCCATGAATTCGTTGCAGGAAGTTGGCGTTAGCGAATGGAAAAGAGCGTTTTTAATGTTCTCAACATCAATATAGTTAGTATCGCCGACTTGGTTAAGATTTTTACTGCGACAAATGATCTCTGTGCGCTCGTCTTGGCAGAGCACGATTTCGATCGTTGAAACATCCAAATAATCAGATATTGAATCGACAATAATGCGCCAGTTACCAAATAGTTTCTTCATCATGATTCGGTCACTGAATTATAACTAAAGCACGACGTGAACCTCTGAGAGCGTTTGCCTCAGAATAATGTACGCCAGTAGCTAAAGTGCCTGTTTTTGTTTCTATTACCTTCATCTTGCTCGAAATGTTTCTTTGAAAAATAAGTGGAAATATTAGCAAATATTCACATTTTAAACATCGCATATAAACATGATTATTAATAACCTCTCAAAAATGAGATGTATTTTTCATTTGCTACTTTGGAGAGAATAAGTCTTTCAGACGAGACATGAGGATATATATAATTTTGTTCAAGCTGATTTAAATAAAATATTATAATTTTCAGCTCGTTATGTTTAGAGATAATAAGTTACTTAATATGGTAGAACTCAGTCTGCGTTAACACTATTGTAAATCTTGGTAAATATCATTGAGTTAACGCAGTAAATATATTGTTGTAAACACTAGTAAATGCAAACAATTCCTATTGTCGTATAATTAATTAGTTGTCGAACTTTGGATTATAGGCGCAAGGTGTGTTGCCATAAATTGAGCAATCCATGGCTGGGCAAGCTCATTCGGGTGAATGCCATCTTGTTTCATCCAGCCAGGTTTTGTAATCACACCTTCAAGGAAAAATGGTATTAGGTTGATACTATTTTCTTTGGCCAATTCTGGGTAAAGATTCTTGATAGAATCGCTGTAGCGTTGACCATAGTTGGTTGGAATTCGGATTTGCATCAGAATTGGGGTTGCACCTGATTGCGCTACAAGGTCAATGATTTTCTGCAGGTTGTTTCGAGCAATCGAAGGGTTAAAACCTTGCAAACCATCATTCGCACCGAGCTCTATCAAAACAAATTGGGGTTGGTGATGACTGAGCAAAGAAGGCAGACGGATCACCCCATTGGCAGTGGTATCGCCTGATACGCTACCATTGATGACAGTAACAGGAGTATCGAGTTGTTCCATTTCTTCAATTAATAATGTTGGCCATGCTTTTTCAAATGCCATTTGGTAGCCGGCGCTTAAGCTATCACCAAGAATGAGAAGCGACGAACAGTGCGCTTGTGCTGATAAAATAAATAATGACATAAAGGAAATCAGTCGAATCATGAATTCTCCAATTATTGCAGTAAATTCAGTAAAAAAAATAGTCTCTACTAATGAAGAACAATTAACAATCATTTCTGATGCAAATTTTGAGATTTTTGCTGGAGAGAGTGTGGCGATAGTTGGGACTTCAGGGGCAGGTAAGTCGACATTAATGACGTTAATCTCCGGATTGGATACCGCGAGTGAAGGAGACGTCGCGATTATGGGTAAGTCGATGAATGCGATGGACGATGAACAACGTGCTCAGTTAAGAAGTCAGTCAATAGGGTTTGTTTTCCAAAGCTTTTTACTTATCCCTACCTTAAGTGCGTTAGAAAATGTGACATTGCCTTCACTTTTACGAGGAGATAATGAAGATCCAGTGCGAGCAACAAAATTGCTTGAACAGGTGGGCTTAGGTAAACGTATTCACCATTTACCTTCTCAATTATCTGGTGGTGAACAACAACGCGTAGCTATTGCTCGTGCTTTTATGCTTAATCCACAAATCTTATTCGCTGATGAGCCTACAGGAAACCTAGATAGCGCTACTTCAGACAAAATCATAGAGTTACTGTTCTCACTCAATCAGTCAAATGGAACAACCCTCGTGTTGGTGACTCACGATCTTGCGCTTGCTGCTCGCTGTGATCGACGATTACATATGGAATCTGGTGTATTGCGGGAGGTCGAATAGATGAACGCTTCACTAGCAAAAGCTTTATTCCGATGGAGCTGGAAAGAAGTACGCCAAGGTGACTTATGGCCTGTTTTAATGGCGATGATTTTGGTTGTCGCGAGTGTATTTGCACTTTCGTCGTTAGCGTACAGGATGGAGCAAGTCGTCATCAAACAAGGCAAAGATGCGTTGATGGCCGACATCGTTTTTGTTTCATCGAACCCTATTCCTGCAACACTGCTCGATCAGCTAGAAGAAAGGGACTTAACTTCAAGCTTAATGACTCGCTTCACCAGCATGATGTTTGTGGGTGATGAAATGAAGCTCGTGACGGTAAAAGCGGTAGAAAATCTTTTTCCGTTGCAAGGGAATTTAGTTCTTGATCAAAATGGGACGGAATTTTCTTCTGTTTCCTCAAGTCAGTTATGGCTAGATCCTGAACTAGCCGCGTCTTTAAAGGCTAAAACGGGAGAAGAAGCAGCCGTTGGGGATTTTGCCGCGAAGGTTTCCGGTGTCATTAGCGAGGAGCCTGGATTAAATTTCAATCCTTTCCGTCAACGACCCACCGTATTTATGCACGCAAGCGACATTGATAAAACTGGGGCAACACAAATTGGTAGCCGTGTTCAATACCGCCTTTTTATTGATGGTGATGCCGAGCAAATAGCATTACTCAAGCAGGGGGTGGAATTAGGACCGGGAGATGAATGGCGAGATACTGATCGGCGCAGTCGTACCACGGATATTTTTACCAAGACGCAGCAATATTTATCTCTGGTGGTCGTTATTGTGGTTCTCATGGCAAGTGCAACGCAGTTTTTAACCTGTCATCACTATGCGCAATCTCGTCGTAAAACAATCGCAATGCTGAAAAGTTTGGGAGCAAACAAACGTTGGCTTTCAGCGTGGTTATTAACACAAATTGCAATACTTCTTTCTGTGGCCATGGTTATTGGTGTCGCACTTGGGTTGGGTTTTGAATATATCTTACGGATTCCTATGGCGGATCTTCTTCCCGACCCATTACCTTCTCTTGGTGGCCAACCATTCACAGTGGCGATATTGACTTGTATTGCAGTCTCTATACCGGCAATGGGAATACCTATTTTACGTTTGATCAATCTACCTGCAATGGCGGTTATTCAAACGGTGCAGAATACACGATTTGATCCGAAGTGGTGGCTATTGTTGCTACCTACGATTGTGGTTGGATTGGTCGCGTACGGCAATAACCCGATAATATGGTTAATTATTCTCGCTATTGTCCTGCTGATTGTGTTGCTAGGGTGTATTAGTTTGGGCTTGTTTAAACTGATGGGTTATGTGACCGTGAGAGCACCTCTAAAACTAGCACTTAGCCGTATAAACCGAACCCCCGTAACTTCGGGGATGCAATTGGGATCATTGACCTTATCTTTGTTGCTCCTAACAACATTGTGGTTGGTGAAAAGTGACTTACTTTCTGATTGGAATCGCGTCATTCCTGAAAATGCGCCGAATGTTTTCGCATTTAATATTGCCGATCAGGACAAAGACGCGTATCAAGCGAAGTTACAAGGATTGGATTCTTCTCCGATGTTTCCTATCGCTCGCGGTCGTGTCACTCATATTAATGGTTCCGATGCCAAAGAATACGCGGGAGGAGAACAAACTAGTGACTCTTTGAGGCGTGAAGTCAACTTTACTTGGGCAAATGACCTTCCCGAATACAATGGGGTATTAGAAGGCGAGTGGGTTGGAAATGATGGGGTTTCTGTTGAATCTGAAGTCGCATCAGATCTTGGCCTAAAACTGGGTGATCGTTTAACTTTTGCGATCAATGGTCGCGATTTTAGTGCTAAGGTCAATTCTATTCGTCAGGTCGAATGGCGTGAAATGAAACCTAATTTCTACTTTATTTTTACGCCCGATGTGATGGCTGAGTTTCCAGCTACCTGGTTGGTGAGCTATCGAATCAGCGATCAGGAAAAAGAACGGCTGAACGAATTGTCAAAGATGTATCCTACTGTGAGTGTTGTGGATATGTCGTCGATGTTGGAGAAAATCCAAGGCTTGCTGAATCAGATAGTCTCCGCCGTTTCCATTTTGGCATTATTTGGTGTCGCTGCAGGGGTTCTGTTAATTGCGACATTACTGAAGCTAAGTTTGGCCCAACGAACTCAAGAGATGTCACTCTATAGAATCTTAGGGTCGAGCCGTAAAACCATCACCATGACGCTATGGGCCGAGTTCGGCGTAATGGCGCTTGTCGCAGGGTTGGTTTCCAGTATGATCTCTGACTTACTCAGTTCATTGATTATGCTACAAGTGTTTGACAGTGATCCTCAATGGCATATTGATCTTTGGCTCATAACACCTGTAATAACATTTATCTTATTGATTTTAGTAGTTAAAAATAGTATTTATAAGATGGTATCATCAAGATATCAACAGCCTTCGATCTAATCGTTCTGGATCTTTTCTCAGTTATCCACAAAATCAGTGGGTTATCTGTGCAAAAATCTATATGATTTTCTGTAAATGTGTTGGTACTAAAGGGCTTAGTATTTAAGTTTTTTTACTATAAGTCAATGTCAATAGATTATGATATTAATTGTTATATTAAAATGTATATTAGTCTGTAACTAGCAATACAAGTAATGAATCCTTCATCAAGTGAAGGATTTTTTTTTAACTTTTTCATGCAAGAAGTAGCTGAACTTCTCCAACAACTTTTTTACTAAAATTGTGTTCACACATTCTAAGCATTACACGCAAATCTTCTCTAAATACATCGTTAGGGTATGTCCCTGTGATTTCAGGGTTAGAACAAAGCCAATCTATAGCCAATCCGACCTCGCTAATATTATTATTATCGAACACGTTAAAAACTTTCGGGTGTTTTCTAAGCGTGAATATAAGTACATATAGTGCATTTTTTTTTCGACTTTTTTAATCCCTCTGTTTTTAAAATGTTTATGATTAGTTGTAGTAAATAACTTGTCATCTCTCATACTCCGTTTTTGTAAAATCTCGTACAAAAATACACCTCGTACAAATAACTTAAGTGTTAAAAGAGTATTAGATTTAGGGAGATAGATAAGAATAATCAACTTTTTAACTCCATGATTAACAGAAGTTAAATATTATTGCTTGCTTTGGGATTCTGGACAGCTTTCTTTATATTGTTCACGATAAGCTTTTTGAACCTCGTGTACGTCTTCTCCTGCTTCTGCATAAGTTAACGTAAAACTATCGTGTCGTTCTGATTCAAGTCCATAAGTCGGTACATGCAAGCTCAAATAGGTTGCAATCTCGGTAGGTGAGTAACCTGCGTGCTACAATTCAGTCACGGTTGAGGAATACCCTGTGGAAATTGTGTAATCCTCTAAGTGCTTTATACGAGATGGTTGAGTATCTGTGCATCTTGCGTGCGTCTTTGCACTTAGCCCTTCTTGACACAAAAAAGAGACTCTCTCACCGTTGACCCAAAATGACCCGTCACGCCACCTCACGAGATGAATACGTTTTTTACCAACTGCTGCTGATAAGTAAGGTATCAATCCTTCACAACCCTCAAGGCTCTTTATTACATTTCTATTACTAGCAATTTCCTTAAATTCCTTGATGAAGATGTTTAGATTACGTACATCATTTACTAAGTAGCTATTACAAAATGGATTAACAAAAATAGTCATGTAATCATCGATAAAGTATTTATCAGTAAATAGTCTAAATTTTTCTTTTTCATGAAAGGTAAGAGGTAGATTTTCTAAAGTTGATTTAATGCATAAATCTTTGCATATTATTTTGATATTACTCATTTATTTATTCCTAAATAGTAATGTTTACTTATATTTTCTGTAGGGTTAGGTGATATCTATATAATAAAAATTGAGTAATGATATAGACAGTTTTAAATGAAACTATTACAAGTCGAATTGAGTAGAATATATAAATAAATCAGGATTTTTTAATTCTAACTGTATATATTCTTCATGGATTGAATTTAAGTCCTCTTGAATTTTTTCAGTCTTCTCAATGTGGCGCTGCTGATAATATTCAACAAAGATAGCCCTATGCTCTTCATTCCAGTAGCTTGTATTATCGTCATAGAACAGACCAATTTCGTTAGTCGTTTCATTCCACCATTCGGGGGTTAATCTTTTGTTTAATATGTATTCTATTTTTCGGATTCGTCTTTGGACTAGATAAAGTTGTTGCAGGTTTTTTGTAGTATATGTTGTCATTAATTTCCTTCCTGTTTGTTTAGATGTGCTCAATCCCACATTAGAAATAGTGTGATTGCTATGTTATGAGTTTTATTTATTATTGGTGTTGAAATACACCAAGGTTATGTATTATTTAGAATGGAATGTTATTAGACCCGTTTAAACAATCGTCATTAAAACAAAATCCGTGAGAATCTATTTCTAAACCACATTCACTACAAGTATTTTTAGTTGGTGTTGCAAGTGGTAATTCTTTTTCTTCAACCTTTGTTAGTATATTTAAGATTGAATCTATAACCTCTTGTGAGGGGTTGTAAGCCTCCCAATCAAGTTTATATATAATAGAGATATATTCGTTTAATGTTTCTTTATCAAGCTCACCTCGGGCGATAGGGGCAGCATAATAACCGATTGAAGTGATACCTAAATCATTAATATTTATAAATGGATTGATAAAAGGTTGTAGTAGAGTTTTATCACCTTGTGGTTCTTGTTGTACCTCTTGTACTTGTTCAACTTCTGAGAAAACAACTTCCTGACGTTCTTCTGTGAAGTCTTCATTTTGTGTTGAATTAGCTTTCTTAGAGAATATCAGCTTCGGAGTCTCAACATGGGTTGGTTGATCTGCTGCTGTGAAGTACTTTTTACGTGTGTCAGTCTTAAAGGTTGTGTAAGGTTCATATTCTCTAAAGTAAACGTTCTTACTTCTAGCTTCTTTAACGAGCTTGAGTTCTTCCTCTAGTTTCTCACAAGAGTTAATTTCAAGAAGCCCTTCAAGTTTTTTAACTTCTGCATTATTACGTCCAAGGTTGGCACCCCTAACACGATCAAACTCTTTCTTAGCTTCACGTTTACGTACAAGAGCTTTTTCAAAAGCTAATACTTCTGGTGTCTTCTCAGCCTCGAACCCTTTCCATGTATATACCTTTGAGTTATCCATACGTTGTTCAGAAGAGATGTAATTTAGGTCTTCTAATTTTTTAAGTGCGCGGTCGATGGCGCTGAGACCAAATGAACTTTTACTAGATAATGTTGCTCTAGAAGGTGATGCTTTAAATACGCCTTTATTACCTTCGTCATTTAAATAAGATGATAAGGTTACCAATACAGCTTTCTCAGTACCTTTCAATTCAGGGTTAGTAGATTGAATAATTTCGTTAGTAATATCGAACTGAGTTTTATTTGATTTTTGATTCTTCATAAATTTTATCCTTTGGGATCTGGTTGTAGTGGGCTAGTAGAATTGCTTTTACTAATTTAGTTGGTTTGATGTCATTGTCTCTACAGTCAGGAAACAACAAGTCTTTAATTTCAGCGTCTAATGTCATTTTCATATTATATTTCCCATGTAGTTATGAGTTCAAAATGTCTCTGAGGATTATTACAAGCAGTTCAAACACTATTTATTCTCCTGAATATTTAAGTAAATTCTATAAAGTTCGATTGCAATCGAGAGGTCAATAACTTCTGACCAATTTTTTACTTTCTGTCGTCTGTACTTAGTCATTAATACAGATTTTATATTTGCCCCACCATTAACCAACTTGGAAAAAGTTAATTGTGTAAGAGGTGGGTATTTAGTTATGTTTATTTCATTGAGCATTAGTGTTCCTTTTATTTGTTTTTATTGTCTCCGTGGGGATGATGTTTTACACCACCTGTAATAACGGGTATTTGTTTCATCCACAGCAAATAACCACCGATCTGTTATTCCTTTTAAAAAGGCAGATAGTGAAAGTGGCAATGCAATGGATTGTATGAAGAGGCATTTAAGAAGAGATTGCAGAGTAGAAGAAGGTATTCGTAACTTTCCTTACCCTATACTTATATTATCTCATTTTATGTGAACCAAGTCAAGGTTTATTTGTTGTTTTGAGCAATTAATTGTTGCTTTTGTAGTTTAACTGTGGTTACTGTTGCCATTATAGCAGCTGGTAGGGGGTAGGTTCTATACCTTCAGAGTTTATACCTCTAAAGAGTTTTATAACGGATATTAATTTTAATATAAAGAGGTTTTAATAAGAGAATGTTAAGGTTAATTCTGTTTATGTTTTGATTATTAGCATAATATAAAATATAGTTAAGTTTCGTTAACCACGTTCACCCCTAAGCCCCTCTGAGAGCTACTAGGTTAATACACCTAAGCAAATACACTAGTATAGTTACAACACCTCTCAGAGAAGCATAGAGAGCTACCTGTATTACAGGTGATGTAAATATCATCCTGAAGAGATCATGAGAGATTTATATAGTAATAACAATAATAGTTCCAACACAATAATAGTTAGATGAACACAAGTATTAAGTGAGGTACGAGCTTAGTCTTGTCATGTGAATCTTATTAGTATGTATTATAGTAAAGAGTAAACACACTGGTGACGTCAGTCACAAAATAGATATGTTATACAATAAACACAACAACACAATAATAATAGAAGTTACTATTTTAAGCGAAGCGGTTATACAGTGACTTAAACAATGTTTATATAATAATGCGTAAGCATTGAGAGAATGTATTAGTGTAAAACTATTATAGTGAGCGTGAGCGAATGCCTTTAAAGAACTTAATATATAATAAGATCTAAAAAGAAAAAGGTTTTAGCTCTTGACCTTGCTCTTATGAGTGAAGAATGAACGAGTAGTTTAATAGTAATATAGTGTTTAAGTAAGACCTCTATTAATTATTTAAGAACTATTATTGTTTTAGACTACTTAATAAATATTAATATAAAATCTATTTTCTTTTTCTCTTTTAAGATCTATATGTTTTTTATCTTTACTATAATGGTGTGTTTTGGTGGAGTACTATAGGTACGGAGACCTATTTACTTTGTTAGGCTTCCGGAAAGAATATACCCTCTATTCGGAGAGAACATAGCCATTCTTCTTAACTGTATTCTTTCCGAAAGAAGGTTTGCTACTTGGGTCTACGGAAATACGAAAATACTTTCATCATCTTTCATCAACCATATATCAGTAACATTAATTTTTGATTTAATCAAAAGCTCTGCAGGTTTTCTTTTATCTGATCTTGGGAAAGTATTGGCGTTGGGTTCAACTATGTTAATGAAAGCATCTATCAACCATAAATTCTTTGTAGCTTCTTCTTCTTCTTCGAGAGCGCCTAAGATATGCTCTCTTTTTGATAGATCTAATATCGGTCTCGTTGATTGCTCGTTCCCATTAATTATGTAAAAAAATTCTAATTTCGGTTCCATTTTCTTTATATCCTCATAACTCAAAATGAATCAATAGATTAAACCTCTTGCATATGTAAGTATATAATGACGTTCAAATATTAATCTACAGGCTAGTGATTATATATGCCTATATCTAAGAAGTTCAAAGCATGTAAAACATCGATCAATCGAGTTCTAAGCACATCTATAGAATCAGATAGTGTTGAAGATGACGTAAACAGGTCAATTCGTTTTGCAGCAGGTTTTATTACATTTGTTGTTGTTGGCTTTATTTTCTGGTTCTGGGTGATTAACAAACAAGAGTTATCTGTTGATAGTACCGTATGGGGTGCATTCGGTGACTTTGTTGGTGGGATACTAAACCCAGTGATTGCATTCCTAGCTTTCTATTGGTTAACACGGTCTGTTCTGATCCAGAAGAAAGAGCTATCAGAAACACAGAAAGTATTAGCACAGACAGAAATAGCGACTGCAGCACAAGCAAGAACCTTGGAAAAGCAAAGGTTTGAGAACTCTTTTTACTCATTGTTAGAGCAAATGAATAATGTTGCTTCTGAGCTTAAAGCTAATGACGAACGTCGTAGTGATCGTAAGTCAAAGCTCAAGATATTACATTCCAGTATCTTGGCTAAACTTTTGGTTAACGACGATATAACTATCGAACAGCATCTAAAGAATACCAATAAACATATGCTAAAAAAATCTAAGTTCTGTAACCATTATTTTCGGGTTATTTATCATCTTTTAAAATTCATACTCATCAACTTTGAATCTGGACATTCAGTAGCTTTTGAACAAGCACTAAAAAGAGACTTAACAGAAGAAGAAAAATTCTATTCAAACATTGTAAGATCTTTTTTAGATAACGAAACTATTCAACTATTAGCAATAAATTGTATCTGTGAAGAAGACTCTGATTTCTATAAATATCGCCAGTTACTAGAACGATATGAAATGTTAGAACATGTTCATTTTGAAGCAGATTGGATGGAAGGAGTTTATTCGTTGTATGATTCAAAAGCGTTCGGTAAAAATGACGGATTCACTAAATTTAGTGCGAGGAATTAGCATGTCAGGCGGTCAAGATAATGTGGTATGGGTGATACTAATCGGTCTAGTTTTAGTTGTTGTCTCGTGGATTGCTCGATCAGAAAATGAGAAGAAACTATCAGATCCAAATGATAATACAGTAATCGATCTAGATGATCTCACTCATGTATCAACCCTTCAACCTAATGGTAAATACTTGGTTCGCCTATTACGTCAAAGTGGGAACTTGCAAAAAGAAGACCAGATATTCGATTCACACATAGGCGCAATTAAAGCGGCTGTTACAACATTTAAGAGAGCTAAGATTGAATTTGCATGTATTAATCGTAATACAGAAGTAGAGTTTTTCTTCCAGAGGCCATACCACCATCACGGGGGTAAAGCAGAAGGTAAAAAGGTGGGTAGGGTAGAGATCTATAAGATTGAGTAAAATGAAAGTTGTATATTGAGGTGTACTGACTCATATTCGATTTGAACGTTTTTGGTCGTCCTCCCGATATCTAAACAACTCATTTTGGGATATTTATGATTTACGATCTAGCTACACTCTAACTTTTTACATTATTTCAAGAATGACAGCTAAATATTCTAATTCACAACAGCTTTCTAAAGTGGATATTGTTGAACGAGCTTCTCATAGATTCCTACGCTTAAATTGTTTGTTGGAACGCCGATGCCTTCGAGTATAGATCTGTGTTTAATAGCCTCGGTTGGGGTGTATGAGTAGCACTGCCAGATAGCATCTGGAAACTGGTTTACAATACTCGAAAAATAAGGAAGGTCTATTTTATTGAGTGAATGGCCAATCACGGTAATCACTGATATGTCGTTATAATTCGTCAACCAAGGGTTAAGCTCGCTTCTTACAATATCATTAACAGGTTTTTGAAAAGCTTCTAATATTTGCAAACCATTATTAATTGCTACAGTTTCGTAGGAGGCTTCCTCGGCATTTGGATAAATTACTTCTTCTGAGTGTCCAAAAATCAAAGAATTTGTTTGCCGTACGCTACCGTGAATATGATAAACATTCTCCTCAGGGATTTCGTAAATCTGTTGTAATGTAGATGTATAGTTGAAGCTAATGAATTGAGTTGCCTCTGGGAACGTTATTTTCTGTCCTGAGCTTGTTAAGTTTATTCCATTGATCCATTCAGTAAAGCTACTGGTTATATATTGGACAGTATCGTGACTAAAATTCTCAACAGCGTCTTCTAAACCATACATTTGTTTCGTTGGAAAATCATCCCCAGAGAAATCTATAAAATTATTTTCTGCTATCAAAATAGATACATCAAACTGACCTAGTACATTTTCAAAGTCACTCCAAAGATCTTCTTTTTGCAAACCACTTGAGAAGTAGTGCTCGATTTGATCGAGGTATCCACTATGTTGCTTATAAAAATCTTGGTAACTGGTGGGTATTTTATGCCACAAGTCAAAGCCATTACCGATGATAAATAAATGATTTAATCTCACGGAAGTTCCTCTGGTTATATTCATATGTAGCTTATTGAAAGGTAGAGAATCAAACATTCATACACAACAGGTAAATAAAGCGGTTATAAACGATAAATCAAAGCGAGTTGTAACGAAAATGGGGGGAGAACCCTTTAACTCGAACTACTGAATCAAGTCATTTCCGGACAAAAACGAGTTTGGCTCATTGTCAAATCATTAGCCCTATATTAGCAATATATGTTGAAATCTTATGCTTTTGTTAGGTAAGTGACAGAAAACCAGTTGTTCGCAATTTATCCCAATATTTCTGGTGTATTGAAATGCTTACTTGTCGGAGTTGTTCGATATCAGCGCCATTATTTAGATTTATGCTAATTATATTATTATGTTCAGTAGCACTTTCGACTATATCGAGATTATTAAGATCATCAACGAAAGAGGCAACGTACATTGGAAAGTCCTCTTTTTCAGGCATAAATGGGCAATCTGCTCTTATATCAGATTCAGTAATTTCTCTAAGACCTAATTTATAGTTCATCGCTAACCTTTTACTTTAAAGTGAGTACATATTATTGATACGGGAATTTTATCTAACTGTTGAACTCTCGTTCATTTTGTCACCTTCTTATTAATGGTATTTTCAACGGTATCTTAATTCTCTAGAGGCTATAACTTTCTCAAAAAACATATTTCATGGGTATTTGTACAGATTATCTCTGATGACAAAAGAGGGCATATCACTAATGTTGGTTCAAAGTGCTTTACCTGTTTTTAAATTCTTTGTAAGTCTCAGGTTCATGTTTCTTAGCGGTTTCCAACATATTGTCGTAATTTTCTTGAACAAACGGCTCCTTGGGATTTTCGCTTAAGCGTTTAAATGCGTCTCTAACATTTAGCCAGATAATTGAAAATACATTATTCATTCTGTATACCCCTATCAACGATTTATACATCTTTAGCTTCACTTAAAGTAACAGCGAACGCTTGATGCTGTGAAAAGTAAGCTTACCTATTATTTTTTGGGAATTTTGTCGAACGACTCCATCGAAAAACCTGCCAGTACGAAACTTATCCAGAACTGACAGGTTGATTTAGTAGTCTATCTAGTTATGCTGCTTTATCATTCAGACATCGTTCAAGATAGCTCGCTAACTTATCGATATCTAAAGCATGGAGCACCGGAGCACTTTTTTTGTGCTCATTCAGGAAACACACAGCCCGATTCATTTTTAATAACTCTACGCCACCACAAACAACAATATAGTGATCATGGTTTGTTCGAGCTGCATCAAAAGGAATATAGGCAAGCTTATCAATAGCTGTTCCAGAAACTTCTTGAAACCTCGCCAAAATCTGAATAGTGCCGTTAGGTGTATAGAGAAGAAAATTTGCGTAATCGTTCTTTTCCGAAAAAATACTTGGATACTTTACATTTCGTTGGTAAGTGGATGGTTTTTCAGAATCATTTTCTTTAAAGCCTAGTCCTTCAACGATACGTTGAGTATCTTTTAATAAATCAGTCCTACTCATAGTAATAACCCTCATCTTTTTTTAACGGATTGTGAAAGTACCGAGCCAGCAAGAGTCTTAGTTTTACGACTATATTTATTGCTTTTGAGTACTTGAGAAGCTTTATCTTCAAGCTCTGTACCAGTTTGCTTCTTAGTTGAAGACTGAGCCAACACAAATCCTGCAAGAGACTTAGCTGTTTTTGATGCAGATGAATCCTGCAACGTTGCTGCCGCTAAAGAGGCAACCTGATTTGAAGTTTTCTTAGTGTTCATAACTTTTCCTTTTGGTTAACACTGTATGAAAATTCAGGTTGCGAAGGTGTTTCACTATGTATACCATCTTAAGACACGACTCAAAAAATGTAGTATACAAAGCTGGTTGTCTTCGCAATCACTTTTACACTCTTTCCCCTAATTTTGTTAGGGGTTTTTCTCACGTCATATTCATATTTCCTCTCTTTTGTTTCAGGTTGAAATTTAAACTTTCTATTCAATTAAAGCTTAGGGTTAAGCGCTGCATTTTGATTTAGATCAATTAATTTTACCTAGTGTCTATAATTGAACAATTTATGGAGGTTTAAAACTCCATACATTCAGAGTAAACACAATATATAGTGTTTTTTGTTAATGAAGATAGAATATATCGTCATTTGGTAGATATCAAGTAACAGTTTTTTGCTATCTTGAGAGAGGAATGAAAAACGTTAGTAGCTACTTACGAGCTATTACATAAAGAAATTGAGCTCAAAAAATGTACAGCTTAATTTTGGTATATTTTTAACCACTACAAAAAAATCGTTCCTGAATCTATATTTCAAGACTCGCGTGATGGTTTATCAGAAAAGCATTACTACTCGGCTGAGTAAAGACTTGAATAGCATACGCCTCGAGTCAGCTAGAATAACAAGTGGTTTTGAGAAAACCGTAAAATTTATGGGATCAATTTAAATTGATCAGAGATTTTAGCGCCACTGGCTGCAAGGTGACTGTTAGCAATAGTGCTTAACAAAATCCGCACGCTCACCACATCAACACCCCACCAAATTTTTAATATTACTGCCGCATTTACTAGATAATTTTGTAATGACTAATAATTCACTTAAAATGAATAAATAAATCGCAAAGGGAATACATGCACTGAACATCTGATTAACTATGAACAGTGTTTTATTGGTGGGTGTATAACAACTGACGAATTAATAATTGATACTGGAACAGAAAGCCTTTGTAAGCTCTATGTCCCTTTAGGGATGAACTACGTTCACCTGCAAGCAGGCACCCTCGTGTGAGGGGTTTTAGTTGGATAGTTAAGTCAGTGTATAACAAAGGCGTAGCACATCTAAGAGGGCTTTCAGGGGCTTGTTTAATACAAGTATAAAAAGAGTGACACTAAAGCTATCAGGAAGGTTGTTGTTATCCACTTTAGGGTAAACGTTTATTCACTCCTGATAGGAGGCATGATAGGAGGCAGGCAACAAAAAACCGTCACGATGGACGGCTACAGGGGGTAGGGGAATCTATATAAAATTAAAAGCTAATAGTACTATTACTCAAAAACTAATAGACGTTATAGCTTCGTCAATATCATCTTGTTCAATACCAATATAACGTAAAGTCTCTGCACTAGATCTATGCTGCAATACACGCTGTACCATAGCCAAATCGTTATTAGTCGTGTAGTAGTGATAACCCCAAGTCTTACGGAAACTATGTGTACCCACTTCAACATTGATTACTTCTCCTGCCTCCTTCAACACCCTAGAGATATACTGTCTTGATACAGGCTTCTGAGAGCTTCTTGAACGGTTTGAATCACCAATGAATAGGAATGTATCACTACTAAGAGGCATCTGCTTTAATCTACGCTGTATAACGTTTTGAGCACTCTCATTCAATGGAAAACGGTCAGTCTTATTCGTCTTCTTTGCGGTGAACTCTATATAACAACCACATTCGCTAATATTGTCTTTATGCAGGTTCAAGAGGTCAGATATACGCAATGGAATATTGAAGCCTAACCTTACAACGTCATACACAACAGAAGAGTAATTTTTCTCTATAAACTTCAATAATAGAACTACATCATTTTTATCTTTTATCGCTTGAACAGTATTCATAACTAGCCCCTTTAATATCCCTAATAATTGGTTTCACTTCCTTCAATATAATACATTTGTGTCAACTAGGAAAGGTATATTTACATAAAGTCTATATGTAATAAGGGATTTCTAATTGACACAATCCGATTGAGTAAACTAGAAGTGCCTCTTATGAGAACTATTCTCAAGTATCACCACTAACATGTGTTGGTTATATGGGACTTGACTATAACAGTATAATAGCCCCTGTAAGCTCCTGTGGGGCGTTTTAAGGTAGCATTAGTATGATTGTATAGGTAAGGTGCTTAGAGTGGCTTGTAGGGCTTATTATGAGAGGTGGTGTTATACATCATCCCAAGAGGACACACGATGCTTATTATCATAAGTGATATGAATATCATCCCAAGAGGACACACGATATTTTACACGCATCGTGAATTTATATTCGGGGGGTGGGTTACTGGGCTTGATGGCTCAGTCTCTCATTTCTACTATTTTGTGTAATTAGTGTTCCCTGCGGAATTATTCCCCCTCAGATATTTTCATTCTCAGTACAGATATTTTACTTCTGAATAATCCAACCCCAAATTTAATTTTAAATGTCACTCAGAAAATTTTTAAGAGTAATAATTTAAAAAGTTAGTCATCTAGTAACGTTACTATAGTCAATTCTATATATACCAACGTTCCTCTTAACTTTGAGCCTAGATTGAATATTATTTAATAGGTTTTATCTATCAATATTGCCCTTTCTTTACCTATTGTTTTAGTTATCCAATTGATAACAGTTCTCATTTGTGATATAATATAACTAAGGGAATTACTCAATCCTGCCACTAGATTGGCAATTGTACGTTTTTTAATCAAAATATACCCTGCCAGTGGCAGATTGATAGTAAGTATATGATTTATATATATTTTACTGACTTGCTCCTCGACCGCTATCCTACTTGATACTTTTTAACACTCTCTATCACCTCTAACTTTTAGCCCTGCCAATCGCCTTGCTGCCAATGGTGTGGTTAAAAAGTAACCAATTTACTCTATTTTTACCTTGTAAAATCCTCTTTTTCTGCGAATCCCTTATATGACGGGGCTTACCAGCGTTTCTGCCACTGGCAGGAGAGGGTATTTACATTACATTTAACAGGAAATATTACCTTATGAACATCCATGAGGCGGCTCTTGCTGCCACCTACTATGAAAAGACTTTATCTTCACGAGTACGTCATGCTCTCCAACTATTACTACTGAATGAACAAACTTCTCATATTTCTATCATCACAGGCTTATCGAATGAGCATATTCGACAGCTTAAATTTAAATATAAAGACATGTTGAAACAAACTACGGAACTATTGGAGGGCTGCAATAATGGCGAATAATATCAAGGCTAAAACAAATTCATTACAGAGTATTGTTCATGCAACTACCCAAAATGAAACCAAATCGAATGTAGCTATTACAAACGAAATCCCTAATCTAATCCGCTTTCTTTTAGAAGTGGCAGGAGATTCTACTCTTAAGGCTAGTCAACGCATGGCGGCAGTAAAAATGCTTCTAGATCATAAAGACAAGCTAGACGCTAAACTGCTGTCCCAAGTAGATGAAATTAAAAATGTGGCATCGGTCGAAGCAAAGAAAGCGTTAGAAGAAGAACGTGTTTTAGTTAGTGTTGATAGCCAATCAGATATTGAGGCAGCTAAAAATAAATTGAGAGCCACTATGCCGGAGTATTTCCAGTGATTGAGTTACCTATTGTATATAACAAAAACCTACGTCATCAAGAATCTGATTGGCTATGTATCTTATTAGATTTACTTAGTTGTGAGTATGTTGATAAGAGGTTGATTAGCTTATCTAGTGAAGAATCAGACAACGAAATCAGGGAAGCGTTGAAGCCGCATATGCCAATCCTTCAAACCTTGTTTGATTCAATGCAACCTGAATCATTCTATACCTTTATTACTCCAATTCTTGTTGAAGTTAAGGAGCAATACGGGCTAGGTTTTAAGTGGGAAGACGGAAAAAGGAAGGATATTGATTTTGGTAAAACTTTCGGTTCTGTGCTGATGGAAAATGTTTAGTCTTGACAAGATTTATAACAAGTGAAGTGCATATCACGATAAAAATGTGATGAATATCACACATAAATTGTGTAAAGTAATTACAATATAAGAGCCATTAATATTATTAGTGGTAGGTGCATGAGAGTAATGCATCCTCAACCGAAAGGTGAATTATAATGAGTACAGAAAAGCTAGAATATACATTAAAAGCAGGGGTTGGTGGTGCTGGTTTAGGTATCGCTGCTATGGGAGGCGCGTCCTTTTTTATGCCTTTGCTTTCATTAACTACACCTATAGTTATTTCTATTGCCAGTGTAACAGCTTTAATTTTTTCGTGTTATACCTACCAAAAAGCACAAGGTTAATTTTGGCTCAAGATTTTACTTTTTTGATCAACCCTCAAAATACACTTGAATTGATTAGATTTTATTTTGTCTGGATACTTTTATTATTTGTCGTCCATGTTTGTTGGGATAAATACAGCCCTACCTCTTCCACAGATAGTTGGAAGAACTTAAAGAATAAAGTTTCAGAGTTGTATGCAGCCGCTACTGTATCTAGCTCCGCTCTGCTAGGGATAATGTTAGTTACAGGGTTTAAGGAACATCCATTATTTAATAATGATGCTGTTTTGATACCGCTTATATTATCAGTTCTCACTGGTATTATTGTGGGCTTCACTGGATTAGTTCCTAAAGCGGCTATGATTGAAAAAAGTCCAAGCTCTTCGAATAAAGAAAACCCCTCAACCTTAATTGGCTGAGGGTTTTTTTTTCATATCAGTTCTTTGCAAATAGAATTGTGTTGTAACTCTACATTAGAACTAACGTCCGAGTTGTTTACGAACCTTAGCTTCTAATTCTTCTTTCTTGATTTCTGCATCAGTTTTTACACGATGCTTATCAACATAAGCCTTCAATTGTTCAGTACGAGAAAGCTCTTTTACAACCTCCTGAGAAGACGCTGAACTCTTGTTGTTCTTACTATTGAGCAATGACTCTTTAGCAGCATTAAGAGACTGTGAGGGCTGTACAGGAGCTTCTAGGCTAGTACGTGAAAGGGCACTACCTGAGCGGCTTGCTTGAGCTTTAGTAGCAGAAGTTTTTAGATAGTTCTCGAACTCAACAGGACTTTTAACGCCGTCCACTAAATTAAGCGAAATAGCCTTATTTGAACTAAAAACGCCTGCATTCATCGCTTTAATATCATCAACTGAAATCCCACGATGATCGCTCACAAGTGCGTAAAAGTTATCTGCTAACTCCATCACTCTATCGTGTAAGTCAGAGATAAAGCCTTCACGAAATGCCCCGTTTTTATCAAATGGAACTTTACCTTCTGCTGAGGTAATAAATTGGCGTTGATAACCTTCTTTCTTGAGATGTTCACTATCATTAGTCAATGAAACAACACAACCAATTGAACCCACAACAGCATCTTGAGCCATGTAAATTTCACTTGCTGCTGAAGTTAAGGCATACCCTGCTGAACAGCTTTGTTCAGATACATAAGCAATAAGTTTTTTACCTGCTTTATTTGTACGTTTCTTTAGTTCTGATGCTGTATACATACAACTCAGGGCTTCACCGCCTGAACTTGCCACGTCCAAAACAATAGTATTAACAGTGCTATCAGCACAGAGTGAATCAATGTCTTTCAATAAACCTTCGTAACTAACCATTGAGCCACACAGAGCCGCATAAGGACTAGGGCGATACGTTAGCGCCCCATGAATATTGATTGTGGCAACACCATCTTTAACTACATAAGACTTTGTAGAAGGGGACACCAAAGGGGATTCTGTGAACTGCCCAACGTTACGATTATCGAGAAAATCTGATATAGCTTTGAATTGTGATTCAGTGATCATCAGGGGAGTATTTTCAAGACTAGCTTTAGTGAATCTTAATAGTTCGTGAGCCATTATGATTTACTCCATACCGTTTTACGGGTGCCATCCACAGACTTTCTCGAACTTTCATATCCTAGCTCGCTTAGTTTGGTTGTGATTTCTGCATCAGTACCAAGGTCTTGACATACAGCTTTTAACACAGAAAGACTGAATTCTTTATTGTCTTTGAGGAAAGAATCAAACAGATCATTTACTACCGTGGGGACGGCTTCTAATGCGGCAGTTTGAGCGGCTAATGCTGCTTCTTTCGCTTGTTGTTGCATAGATAAATTATAATTTTTAACTTGTTCTTGATGTTTTAGGGTTGCGAAGGTTGTTGCTGATTTAATATCAAGAAGTTCTTTATTTTCTTCTTCAAGTTTCAATTTCATCAAACTAGTTAAACCTTCTCTAATGGATTGCTTACCCTTTGCAATTTCTTCCTCTGGTCGGAGTAATGCGTATGATTTTTGACTATTTGATAACTTAAATAAGTAACTATATTTGTGGTCTTCAATAGGGCGATATCCAAGGTTTAAGTCCTTCGCGACATCGTTAATCATGGTTTGAACACTTTTACTATTAGCCGTGTAGACTTTGATTTTTGATAGGTTGTTGTGAACTACAAACTGAGTCATACGAGAATCAATAGAACAATCTGGACTTGGTGACGAAACTCGATGATTCGAATTTGATTCAAATCTAATGAGATTGTTTTCAATGTGTTTTTCTAACTCTAATTGAACGTCTGAATCTTGAAGTGATTTGAGTTTAATACCGTTGTAATACTCAGTGATTAATTCGTTAACTGTTTGAGGTAGGGTTATTTGTTGATCTGTCATTGTTATTAGCCTTTTTAGTTATGTTCCCGAGTGGGATTAATTGTTTTTAGGAAATTATGTTGTCCGCTAAACGGATAATGTTTACATCACCTTCGATAAGAAGGCATATGTTTATTCTTATTAGAAAGGTGGAACCATAAGCGTCTGCGTGAATTACTGGTCATGGATAACCAACTCTTGAGCGGCGCGTTTATACTTGTAGTAAGCACTTGATATACCAGCGGAACCAAGGTTGATGTTGTACTTACGAGAATTGCGGATGATGTCGTCTAATGTGAAATCTTGAAGAATAAGTTCGATGATTTTTAATGCATTGTTACTGCTTGGGTTTAGCTGTGTGTATAGAACAGCCGCCCGTGATTTATTTGTCATAGGAAAGCCTTTGTTAACCGTATATGTGTTTGTTGCTAAAGAAGAGGAATAGCTTTAAAAGAGACTGATTCTTATATCAGCCTCTAAGGGGTAATTTGTTAATTGATGTAATGAAAATTAAAGAATGTACTAGGCGAAATAAACCCCTAGCAGGAAACTACAAAAACTAGGGGATATCTCATAACGTAAAGAAGACGGCAAAAATAAAGAAGGAAGTTTTTCTTGCTACTATAAATATATTATACCAACTTTCTTTCTTAAATGCAAATGATAATCATTATTATTTAGATTTTATTGGTAATCATAAGACAATTTTTGAAGTGAATCATTTAGAACCTTGATACTTATTTTATCTATATACCTAGCTTTAGTACCTTGGTGAGCATGTCCAACTAATTGTTCAATGTGTAGAGAAGATATATTGTGAGTAGCAAGAGCCGTCATGAAACTATGTCTTAATGAATAGAATGTTAATAACTCACCTCTGTCGGAAAATGCAGGGAGACCAAGTTTTTCAGTTCTTCTAGTAAACCAATTTGTAAGCTGCTGAGACGAGATAAATTCAGTCTTATTTTTAAAGTAATCAAGAATTCCGATATCTAACAATTTTTGATGAATTGGTACATATCTAAATGCATTGTCTGTCTTCGTACCATCGACTTCAAAGTAATATATTCCATCAAGTTGTCTAATCGAATCTTGAGTTAATTTAACTATCTCACCATTTCTAAGACCACCGTACGCCATTATCATTATTGAACTCGTGAAGTTGTCTAAAGGCTTGCAAGTACAATATTTAGTTAACTTCTTAATATCATCACAGCTATAAGCACCTTTACTTTTACCTTCTTTGAAGTTATCAAACCTCATATTTTCCACTGGATTGCTGTTGATAATGTGTCTTTTATAAAAATATTGGAACATTTTACTAATAGCAGTTTTACCCCGTATAAGTCCGCTTGACGTTTTTCGATCATCAGGTACAGATTGTTCGTGAGCGGCTTTTATACATTCTTCAATAGACATTTTCTTGTAGGGAGAATATTTACGCTGTGGATACTGAGTAAGCAGATAAAAAGCGTCATCTATATCATTTGAAGTAATCAAATCAATATGTTTACCTTTGAAAAGATGTAAGAAAAAGTCTTCTAAGTGACGTATTTGTTCGTTACTGGCTTTAGAAGCAATACTCTTTCCTTTAGCGTCTTTGTACAACATCCCGTCTTTATCTTCGATATATTGATTTAAAGCTTCTTCAAATAGAGGGGTTTTAGATTCTATTTGTGCTTGAGGTAAATGATCAATATTAAAGCTCTGTTTAAGTGCTGATAGAGCATTGAAAGCTTGGTTAAAATCATCATTTTGAAGACACTTTTTTAACTTTTCAGCATATGTATTTAGTAAATCGCATTCCGCATTTGATTGAGCATAAACTGGATCAAAACTAAGATCATCTTCAGAAAGTTGTGGTACTTGGTGCTTTGTATTTACTTTGTCTAGCAAAAATTCTTTAAGCGTAGGAATTTTTCGTGTGTACGATGGTTCCCCAACGTGAGAATCAGTCACATTCAAATTATAATATTCAGATTCCTCCGTTACTTTTTGATGAAGTTGGATAGCTTCGCGTCCTTGTTCTGAGCGCGGCAATAGCATTGCAGTTGCAACATTGATTAGTCTTTCCACTTCGTCATCAATTAGTAATTTCAGTATTTCTGCACTCACTCTAACACCCTCTATTTTTTCTTTAACTCTTCTAACAATATTCTGAGCTTGATAACTATCTTTCGTTCTTAACGATTTACGAAAGAGTTTTCTCGTAGTTGGTATTCTCATAGAGAAATAGAATACATCTCCCACTTGTATTATGTATGTAGGTTTGTATGCTAGTTTGTATCTCATAACGGGTTCCCTGTATCATCTGACACAGAAAATCATATAGATTGATTATGCTACAAGTGTTTGACAGTGATCCTCAATGGCATATTGATCTTTGGCTTATAACACCTGTAATAACATTTATCTTATTGATTTTAGTAGTTAAAAATAGTATTTATAAGATGGTTTCATCAAGATATCAACAGCCTTCGATCTAATCGTTCTGGATCTTTTCTCAGTTATCCACAAAATCAGTGGATAAAGTTTGGGATAACTGAAGCAGTGAAAAGATCCAGAATTCAGATAGGCTAAGCAGGGTAACGCTTTGCGACTTGTTAGTATCTTAAGGAAGGTTAAATTCGCTGTTTTATCTACCCCTAGTCAAGGTTTTTTTTAAAAAATTATCTTCTCAGAAATGGGATTATAGTGTTCGATAAAGATAAGTATAAAATGTGATTCAGCTCCCACGTTTTAGACACTATACTAGTGTGATTATCGTTAACGAAGTTGAAGGTTAAGCTATTGAAAACCAAGAATACAAGCGTTACTAATGTCGCTATTGTTGGTGGTGGAGTTGCTGGTGCGACAGCTGCGGTGCACCTTAGTGCGATTGGCGTTGATGTGACACTTTTAGAGCGAGGTTCTGGCTTAGTGGATGGGCCACCAATTTGTCACTTACATGCTGGTGGAAATTTGTATCGTGATATATCGCCTCAGCAATGTATTAAATTACTCAAGCAGTCGATCGATTCAGTCCGACTGTTTCCTCATACTATCAATAAACGTCCAACGGTTCTTGCAATACCAAAGTACGATCCCGGTTCTCCCAATTCTATCATTGAACGTCTTGAAACGATCGTCGCGGCGTATCGAGAATTAGTCGCGAATGATGAAAAAAATAATGTGCTTGGTGATGCTGACGATTACTATAAAGTCTACTATCGTAATGATATTGAAAAGTTTTTGAGTCAAGAACTTTGCACTTCACCATCGACACTTGATGAGTGGATGATCCCTTTCGCCAAGTTTACGGATTTGGAGAAGATCAAGTATCCGGTTGTTATCGTTCAAGAATATGGTTGGAGTGTATTTCGATTAGCGGCTTCCATTGGTCTTGCATTAGAAGAATTTAGTAATTGCCAAGTATTGGTGAATTCTAATGTTATTGATACAAAATTTAATAACGAACACTCTGAATGGGATATTGAGTATGAAAATGCCGAAGGAGAGGTTTGCCATCTTCGGTCTCAGTATTTGATTAATGCTTGTGGGTACGAAACCGGTAACATCGATGATCATATCAAGGCTAAACGGAAACGGATGGTTGAATTTAAATCGGCTTATGTCGCACGATGGGTTGATCATAGTGTTGAATGGCCTGAAGTTGTTTTTCATGGTGAACGTGGTACACCAACTGGAATGGCTCAGTTTACGCCGTATGGAAACGGGGTATTTCAACTGCATGGTATGACACATGGAATTACACTGTTTGAAAAAGGTTTGGTTGCTTCATCTGACCAATCATCCCAACCTGTCTTACCTGATTATTTGCAGGCTAAGTTAAGCGACGGATGGAAAGATATTGCGATTGAAAAGCACACAGAGCGAGCGATTGATTATTTAAGCCAATTTATCCCTCAGTTTGATTCGGCTGTAGTAGAATCGAAACCGTTATTTGGAGCACAACAAATACCGGGTGATGATGAAAGTTTACGTGCTGCAGATGTATCATTTGAAGCAAATAATTATGCTCGAATGGAAGTGGTCAAGGGCTCGTCGGCCTTGGAAGCAGCAGTGAAAATTGTTGAGCAATGGTCACTGGTACCCAAACAGGATTATGGGCAAAAATCAATTGAAGAACTTCACCCGATTTCAATAGGTCTTAGCTCAGAAGTCATAGAACAGTACGCAATTCAGTTAGCGAAGCAGCGCAATTATCCAATCGAACTCGCTCAAGTGAGTGGGCAAGACTAACCTGGAAGATATTGTGTCACTTGTATCGCCTCTGAACCTATATTTTACGCTCTTTGTGAGCATATGTTTAAGGACATTCTTTTGGACGAGTTATTAGTATTTGATTTAGATGGCACATTATTAAATGAAGATGAAAAGCTATCTCCTGCGACATTGAAAGCGTTGGCAAACTTGGATCGTCTTGGTGTTGCTTGGACCGTTGCGACAGGAAGAATGCCACATGGAGCACGCGCTGCTCTGCCTGATGTCGTTTTTAAGTATCCTCAAGCATATAAAAATGGGGTGTTATTGTGGGACCTAAATGAAGACACGGTAATTAGCAAATTACCAATGGATCCAGATGAGGTGCAAGAAGTGTGTCGTTGTTTACATCAAAAAGGGATCAAAGCGTGGATAAACACGATAGATCATGAAAACAACGTCAGTGCCATTATTTCAGGAATCACATCGCAAAGAGAGAAGAAGTGGGCAGAGTTTCTCGTTTCTCAAGGTGTAAGAATTCAAGAAAAACAAGACTATACTAATATTTCTGACCATACGTTGAATATATTTGCAGCATCGACCAATCCGGCTGTAATGGAAGTGGCTGAAGCATTGGCGCATTTAAAAGGTGTTGAAGTTTTTGCGGGTCATGACATGTATCACCAAGGCGGGTATTGGCTTGATATCCATCATTCTAGTGGAACCAAAGGTGACGCTGCAAAGATTATTCAAAAGCAAATCGGAGCGAAGAGAATGGTTTGTTTTGGCGATTCAGACAATGATATCTCTATGTTTGAGCGGGCAGATGAAAGTTATGCCATGGGGCAAGGTTTAGACGAGCTTAAAGCCATTGCAACGGCAACCATTGGATCAAATAAAGATGATGGTATTGCGCACTTTTTGGCTGACCGCTATGGTTTTTCTTTGAGTTAATGTTGAATTATACAAGTTACGAAAAGCATTGTTCAGCGTTTAGAGATTAATATAGAGTTATCAATTATAGGTTTGGAAGCTGTGTAGGTTTACACTCGTGCCAAATTTCAGGAGAGTTAAATGAACGTACTAATTACTGGCGGCATGGGCTATATCGGCAGTCATACATGTATTCAAATGATCGAAGCAGGTATGAACCCTGTGATTCTCGATAATTTATATAACAGTAAATCGTCAGTTATCGCACGAATTGAGAAGGTTTCAGGTAAGCGCCCAGAATTTATCAATGCAGATATTCGAGATAAAGCGGCACTGGTTGAAGTAATGAAATCACATCAGATAGAGTCAGTAATCCACTTTGCAGGTTTAAAAGCCGTTGGGGAGTCTGTCGCTAAGCCTTTGGAATATTATGATAACAATGTAAACGGTACATTGGTTTTAGTTGATGCGATGCGTGATGCAGGGGTGAGCTCTCTAGTATTTAGCTCTTCAGCAACGGTGTACGGTGATCCTGCATCAGTACCCATTACCGAGTCGTTCCCAACAAGTGCAACCAACCCATATGGTCGCAGTAAGTTGATGGTGGAAGAGTGTCTTACCGACTTTCAAAACGCGAATCCGGATTGGAGTATTACTCTGTTACGTTACTTTAATCCAGTGGGTTCACATCCAAGTGGGGAGCTGGGTGAAGATCCTCAGGGAATTCCGAATAATTTAATGCCGTTTGTATCCCAAGTTGCTGTTGGGCGTCGTGAGTTCTTGTCGGTGTTTGGCAACGATTATCCAACCAAAGATGGAACCGGAGTGAGAGACTACATACATGTGGTTGATTTAGCCGATGGTCATATTGCAGCTTTGAATCGAGTTGGTTTGAAGCCTGGGTTACATGTTTATAATTTAGGTACGGGCAATGGCTATAGCGTCTTGGAGATGGTCGAGGCGTTTGCGAAGGCCAGCAATAAACCGATTCCATACCAATTGGTCGAGCGTCGTCCTGGTGATATAGCTGAATGTTGGGCTGATCCAGAGAAAGCTCAACGCGAGCTAGGTTGGAAAGCAAAACGTTCATTAGAAGAGATGACACAAGACACGTGGCGCTGGCAGTCAAATAATCCTAATGGATACCCAGAAGAGTAACTAAAGAAGCCAACTTAACAAAGTTGGCTTCTTAATAGAGAAACCTATGAATTATCTTGCCCACCTTCATATTGCTCAACAGGTTAACAGTAGTTTACTGGGTAACTTGCTTGGCGATTTTGTGAAGGGTGCTCCACCAGAGCAATTGGGGAGCTCGGTTCAACGCGGTATCTTCTTACATCGTCGTGTGGATCAGTTTACTGATAGCCATCCGATTTCGAAAGAACTGAAATTGCTTTTTAAACCTACATCAAGGCGTTTTGTTCCTATAGCATTGGATATGTTTTGGGATCACTGCCTTGCTAAGCATTGGACGCAATATGACTCTACAGAGCTACTTAGGTTCGTGGCTCAATCTGAGAAAACGATAATGCTGGAAAGTGAACATTTAGAATTACCTCTTTCTTTTCAGCAAGTGAGTCAAAAGTTATGGTCACAACAATGGTTGGTGTCTTATCAAGCTTTCGACAATATCACATATGCCCTTGAGCGAATTAGCACACGTCGGCCGCGGTTGGCAGGGTTAACTCAATGTATTTCTGGCTTGGAACAGCACTACGATGAACTAAATAGTCAATTTTCGCATTTTTATCCCGAGGTACTTGAAGAAGCGAAAGCCTATCAATCTCGATTTAATGAATGATACGTGCACTCACGACAGTAAGGGTCAATTGAGTAGACAATTTCATTAAGTGATTTGGGTTTTAGAGTATCGCTCTCAGGAATAGAAAATTTATGACTTATCCATTGATTAAACATGGACCAGTGCAACAATAAATACTGTTCATCATCGCTGGTTTGATCTGTCCAGATTCTATTCATCATTGGTCGCATTGTCGCTGCACTCTGAGCGAATATTATGGTTTGCCATTTTATTTCAGCGATTTCAGTTTGAGATAAACCAAGCTCATTTTCGGTATCCACAATAGAGATGATTTCAGCCTGACGTGATCCCATTTTTTCCATGAAGTGATTAAAGCGCTCGGACTCTTCTCGAGCGACATCTGATAATAGTTGGATAGAAGATGGATAGACAAGATGAAATGCTAAAAGCCGAGCAACAAATTGATAAACACGGTGGGTCGGAGGCAAGTCAGAGGATAAATTATCAACAATCTTGATCGCATATTTTCCGATCAATTCGTCTGCCATATTGCAAATAGAAAACCAAATTTGCTCCTTGCTGCCGAAGTGGTGACGGATCAGGCTGTGAGAGATTCCTGCTTTATCACTAATATTTCTTAGAGATACACCTGCGTAACCGAACTCGCAAAAAAGATCATGAGCGACCTTTAGGATCAGTAATTGTGTTTGTTCAGCATCTTCAGCGCTGCGACGACCTTGTTTTTTTGCCTGCATGTTTGATATCAATATTTAGCTTTTTCTAATTAGTCTTATTTTACTATAAAACGAAGTGTTATATCGGTAATTTAAGTTTAGCTTATTAGGCCGCACAACTTCGCCTTACTTAAACATGCAATGGTTTTTGCATCGTTAATTTCTCCAGCGATTATTTGTTGTTCAATGTCTTTTGGTGAAAGGAAAATGACTTCAATTACTTCATCTTCATCGCATTGACGTTTGAGGCTTGGTGATATTCCTTTTGCAATGTAAAGGTGTTGTATTTCATCGCAAAATCCTGCCAATGGCGTGAGCTTACCCAGGGGCAGTAGCTGATCTGCGCTATAGCCGGTTTCTTCCTCTAGTTCCCGAAGTGCACATGTTTCTGGTGATTCATTCTCTTCAATCGTTCCGGCCGGAAGTTCTATTAACCATTTATTTAGCGATGGTCTGAACTGACGAATAAGCAAAATAGAGCCATTTTCATGGATCGGTAATATGACTGCTGCTCCCGGGTGATCAATTGTAGTGTGATTAATGCTCTGACCGGTTGGAAGAGTGACTTTTTTCTCAACTAATTGAATATTCTTCCACTGATGGATTAGCGTCGTCATTGAGAGCTCTTTTTAATAGGCGAATTTATTAATCACAATACCTTAACTTTGAACGAAAGAGTACTGCCCATAACTTACCGTATGGCCGATTTATAAAAAGGTGATATATATCTCATTCTTGGAATCATAGTTTACAGTTGTTAAGTTAGCGAAGAGATCTGATATAAGAAATAGTAACAAGACAGAGTATGTTGAAACATTTGGTCAACATTTAGGTCGTTAATAAATAATGGTATTGAGTAAAAATGATTTCAGCTGTAACTGCAGACCACACTCACAAAGCACTTTTGTCGGAGCGAATCAATAACCTAGCGAGTGCGCTTGCTGATGGGGTATATGAACGTGAACATACCATTAAGATATGTTTGTTATCCGCATTAGCCGGAGAAAGTGTATTTTTACTTGGTCCTCCGGGAATTGCGAAAAGCATGATTGCCAAGAGATTGATTCAAGCATTTGATAATAGTAGTTATTTTGAATACCTAATGACGCGATTTTCTACACCAGAAGAGGTGTTTGGCCCACTCAGTATCAAAGAGCTTAAAGATAATGGTCGCTACGTCCGCCTAACAGATGGGTACTTGCCGACGGCACAAGTCGTGTTTCTTGACGAAATATGGAAGGCTGGCCCCGCGATTTTAAATACACTACTCACGGTGGTAAACGAAAAGACGTTTAAGAATGGCAACAAGCAAGAACCAGTGCCGATGCGGTTACTTATTTCTGCATCTAACGAGCTCCCCGATGAGGATAGTGGGTTAGATGCACTATATGACCGTATGTTAGTTAGAGTGTTTGTAAATCGAATTCAAAATAAACAAAATTTTAAGTCGATGCTAACAGTGGGTACGTCGCAAGAGGCTCATATTCCAGAAGGACTTGCGATCACTAACGAAGAGTATCAAACATGGCAACATCAGTTGGATAAACTCTCGTTAAGTAGTGAAATGTTTGAAAAGCTATATGGCTTAAAAATGAAATTGGAACGGGCTGCGGAAGACAAATTGCCTGGGCGTGTTGATGAGTTGTATGTTTCCGATCGTCGCTGGAAGAAAGCACTACGTTTGTTAAAAGCGAGTGCTTTTTTTAATGGCCGTGATGAAATGAATCCGTTGGATTTGCTCTTGCTACAAGATTGTCTTTGGAACAGTCCTGAATCGAGGTTGATAGTGCAAGAGGTGATAAGACATTTCGCATTGTATGAGGCTTTTGACCAACAAAAAGTGCGAACTCAAGTCGAAATTTGCCAAGAAGAGCTAGCTGAAATTCAGGTTGAACTTGAGGCCTATCTCGGGCTAGAGCTCTCACAAGAGACGACGAGTGGTTTGATTAAAAAGCAGGTTATGCAAGCGGATTTATCTACGGTAAAACTGTATAAGAAAGGCAATTCATCCGATCTGGTGAGATTAGTATTGCTTCAGAGTGAAATCACAGTAACCGATACTGAAAACACGGATAAGTTCTGCCGCTGGGTTTCTGTCTCTAAATCGGATCTTGAGCGTATCATCCGAGAAAGTGGCGGTGATGCATACGGCTACGTAAACCAAAATTCAGCATTATGTATGCTGCATTTTGATCTTGATTCATCAAAACGTTTAGTTATCCGAGATATCGCTAACCGTTCAGTATTGGTGACTCCTATTACCAATACTAGCTTTGGAGAAGTGGCATTTGTCGGATGGAAAAAGCGAATTGAAACCGCGCAGAAGCAATTGAAAGAAGCCGACGCCCACTTACGTTTGGTCAAAAATACATTCCACGATGCGTTGCCGCATAATTTTATCGACCCTTCGTTGCCTATTGCGATGGAGACGACGATACAACAACTGCAACATGAGCTTGAAAGCTCCATTGCTTCCGCAGAATCGTCGATTACGCGTTTTAATAATTTAAGCAGCTATTTTGCAGAGTAAGGACGGTTACGATGTTGGGTGTTGATGGTATAAATTTAGCAATGATGGTTGCAGAGTCTGGGATCATTGATTCTGCGGTCAATGAATTAATGTCAAAGCCGCAGTTAATGTTAATTGCGGAAAATCAAAATGTGAATCGTTCTGTCCGACAGCAGTTGCTCAAGTGGCAAGGTCAAGTAAAAATGAAAATGACCAAAGTGTCAGAAACTGACAGATTTAAGCAGGAACTTGCGTTGTATCAAGAGGTGATACATTGGAACGAAGCCACATTTCATGCGCAGATCGATAATGTCTTAAAGCCACTTGAATGGCATTCAGCTTTTTATCTTGAAGCAAGATGTTTGCTTGATAATGAAAAAAGTCGCCTCAACCCCATGTTTCCACATTATTTCTGTGAGCAGTGGTATCAAAGTTTATTGAAAGCCGTTCAGGAAGCGCAATTAAGTGAGTTGGAATCAAACAAAGAGAAGATTCTAGAAGATTTGTATCAGCGTATTGAGACCATGCAGACCATGGATACCGTTACCAACAGTGATGATGCTCAGAGTGTCCTGCGATTGTGGAACATGGCTTCGGCAAAGTTAAGCAAAGGCGATGTTTCAGTAATGAAGAAGCACGCGGAATTCTTAAAGAAGCATAAAGGGATTCAAGATATTGCTGAGCAGCTTGGCCGCATGGCTCAAAACCTTGATTGTGATGATGATCATCAATCTCAGGTTGAAGAATTGCAGCTAGTAGAGGAGCATTCACAATTTGCTACCGATGATATTGTTGGAGTTGAAGAAGGTGACGACCTCAATAAGATGCTGCCAAATGAGACCTTGTTTCTTTCTCACCCAGAGCTAGAAGTTGTATTTTACAAGCACTTAATTGATAAGCAGTTAATGAATTATCATATGCAAGGTAAGTCGAGACGTGTGAGAAAAGTAACCACGACGAAAGTGGCTTCTAAGCAGAATGAATTGGATAAAGGCCCTTTCATTGTTTGCATTGATGCGTCTGGTTCTATGCGAGGCTTTCCTGAGCAATGTGCAAAAGCGACGGCTTATGCATTGATGCAAATAGCGCTAGCAGAAAACAGAGATTGTTATGTGATGATCTTTTCTACTCAAATTATCGCTTACCAATTAACCAAACAAGACGGCCTACGCGAGGCGAGTGATTTCTTAAGTTACACCTTTAAAGGCGGAACCGATTTAGAGCCTGCACTTAGCCATTCAGTAGAATTAATGAAACATGATCGCTATGCAAATGCGGATCTCGTGGTTATTTCTGATTTTATAGCACCTAAACAGTCGCCGGAGGTTCTTGCAGAGGTGAAGAGCTTGAAGCAGAAAAATAATCGTTTTCATGCGGTGAGTTTATCGAAATATGGAAATCCACAGCTTATGGCAATGTTTGATCACTGCTGGTCTTATAACCCAAGTTTGATGGGAAGGCTGGTTAAAAAGTGTTAGGCGTATCAATGCGAGGTGTCGGTTAGAGCTTACTAACGTGCTCAATGCTATTTTTGTCATTCTTCATTGTGCAATTAATCAACAAATTAGATAAGTTATCGACATAGACGCATGCTTTTTAATCATTTGAATAAAAAAGCAAATTTTATTATTGATCTATTGGGTAAATCGGTTAAAGTACGCCTCGTTCTCACGAAGAAATTCTTCGTTGATGGTGTCTCCATCGCAATATTGCGTTGCCCTGGTGGTGGAATTGGTAGACACAAGGGATTTAAAATCCCTCGGCGTTCGCGCTGTGCCGGTTCAAGTCCGGCCCGGGGCACCATTTGAGAATGATTAGGCGTGTTGGCAGAGTGGCCATGCAGCGGATTGCAAATCCGTGGACCTCGGTTCGACTCCGGGACGCGCCTCCATTAAGTATCTCACTTCCCCTCTATTCTCTATTATCAAATCGACTCTGAGCATCACGTCTCATGTTTCTGATTTAGAACGCTAACGTTATTGTCGTCATCATTTAGTTGCCGTGTAACCTTCAGTCGTAAATTCCAATGTGCAACATATACCAAACCTTCAGAACAATTTGACACAGTTAACAGAATACGCTGATGTTAAACGATACCTCATTGCATAACATGCACACTCCTAAGCTATGGACTATCTTTATTGAGCTTTCAGTAAAAAATAGCCAATCAAAACAATCGACATACTATGTAAACAACCAAAGTTTATATAGTCTGCAAGGACTCCCTATGAGCGATGAACGTGCACAATATTCAGATAGTGATAGCTTAATTTCGACGACGACGCCAAGTAGTCATATTACTTCCTGCAATGAAGACTTTTGTCAGGTTTCAGGGTATGAAGAAGAAGAGTTACTCGATCATCCACACAACGTGATTCGTCACAGTGATATGCCGAAAGAAGCATTTGCTCAGTTATGGCAATATCTTCAGGCAGGCAATAGCTGGATGGGTCTTGTTAAGAATCGATGTAAAGGGAGTGGACACTATTGGGTTTCGGCATTTGTGACGCCAATCAAGGGCGCAGATGGCTCAATTCATGAGTATCAGTCAGTAAGGACAAAACCTACCGACGAACAGATCAACCGTGCAACCGCGCTGTATAAGAAGATGAAGTCTGGCACAGTGACGGTACGACGAAAAAATTGGTTAACTTGGACCATGATACTTGTCGGTGTACAGATGGCCGCAATGGCATTGTTATTGACCAACATTATTTCCAACCAAGTCGGATTCTCGTTATTGTCTTTAGCTTTTGTTGGGCAGCTATTCACTTTGTTTAATTTACATTCACGATTTAAAGCCGTCCAATCTATCGCTTCAGAGGGGTATGATAACCCTCTAATGGAGTATCCCTATACTGGGTATTGTGACGACGTTTCGTCTATCGAACTCGCCTTGATTATGAAGAAAGCGGAGCTACGAGCTGTAACTGCACGAGCACACGATACGACGAGTTATCTTTTGACTTCTGCCGAAGATGAATCAGCGAGCAGCAAATCAATAGAACGTGAATTAGCAGAACAATATCATGCTACAGAAGCGATTGCAGAATCTTCTGACCAAATGTTACAGGCGATAGATGAGGTTGCTGAGCAAGCTCGTCAAAGCTCTGAATTCGCGAGTAAAGCTCGTCAAATGGGCATATCAGGCGTTGAAACGATCAACGATGCAGTGAAAACTGTAGAAGATTTAAGTGCAGAGCTTTCAGAGTCTCAGCAAGCACTTGAGCAACTGTATGCCGACGTTGGTGGTATTGAAGCTATTTTGGGGATGATCCAAGGTATTGCTGAGCAAACGAATTTATTGGCATTAAATGCCGCAATAGAGGCTGCTAGAGCGGGTGAAACAGGAAGAGGCTTTGCGGTCGTTGCAGATGAAGTGCGAGCATTGTCTGAGAAAACCAGTTCATCGGTTGGAGATATTCGAGATAAAATTGAAGTGTTGCAAACAACGGTCAATTCTACCGGAAATCTAATGAAATCGGCACAAGAAGCATCGGGAAGCAGCGTTCTTAAGTCCCAAGAAGGTAAAGCTGTATGCGAGGCGATCGTAGATGACTTGAAGAAGATGGGTGAGCAAAGCAACGAAACCTATAAAGCTATTTCAGATCAAGTTCAAGTAACTCAGGGAATGGTGGATCATGTTCACCGAATGAAAACTGCTTTAGATGCGACTCAATCTTTGTCTGAAAGTTCAGTTTCGCGTACAGATGGACTGGTGAGTCGGCTTGAAAGTTTGCAACGTCTGGTGGTTGGTTTTAAGTAAGTCGACCATTTCCTAAAAGAGAGTGTTGATTGATAAAAATGCGCCTTCACGTTGCTTTACGTGAAGGCGCATTTTATTTCTATATGTTTTATGAAGAGCCGTCTTCTGCGTGGCGAATTAATTTAGATTGGCTGTTTAGATAAGGCCTGAACAAGCCACTGAGAAAACTGAGATTTCGGTAAAGCACCATTAATCATGTCAAGTTGCTTTCCATTTTTGAAGACCATTATGGTGGGAATACTTCGAATTTGGTAACGAGCTCCAAGCGCCTGCTGAGCTTCGGTATCTATTTTGACGAAGCGGGCCTTATCTTCCATTTCTTTTGCCATATCTTGAAATACAGGAGCAAAGCCAATACAAGGATTACACCATGGTGCCCAAAAATCGATAACAACAGGAAGATGTCCAGATAGTATCGCCGATAGGTTGTTCTCTGTTCCTTCGAATGCATCACCATCAATCAATGGATGTTGACACTTTCCACACAAAGGGCGATTTTCTAAACGTTCTATAGGCAAGCGATTCATGCCCTTACAGTTCGGGCAGCGTGTTGTAAAGGTACACATAATCCATCTCTTTTTTGCGGTTTGTGTGCAATAAAAATGCCCAGAATTTGGGCACTTTATGTATTCCGCTTGTTAGAATTTATTGCTCACTATTTTTTAGGGTGAGTTTGTTGCTTGTCTTGCTCTGTTAGTTGAGCAATGCGGCGACTGATATCACGGCGTTCTTTAGATATTTCTGCACTTTTTATAATATGATCATCGACACGGTCTTCGTAATCAGATTTCATATTTTTTATGATGGCATTCACTTGTTCGAGCGTCATTTCTGGTTTGATGTAATCTAAAAGGTTATCAAGTAAGTCAACACGCTTGTTGTTATCACGAACTTTCTTTTCATTATCAATAAGCTCGCGCTTTAATCTGTTCTTACGACGTGCGAGTGACACTATTTCAAATACGCTATTCATAAACTATTCCTAGTTGTTATTTAAAGAGATTATCTTGATTAAATCACATCATTGGCGTCACGAATAGTCTTTACATCAATCAAAATGTTGCTTGTCTAGGAAATGGGCTTCACATCAATACTTCTATTTATCGTTATAAAAGTTTTATACTGTGCCCACTAAAATTTCGGCTGGACACGGTGTATTGATGATGAAGCCTTCCAACATCATTTTTCCTAAAGTAAAAGACTTACCAAAAGCATTACCCAAAAAAAATATGCTTGCTAAAGCGTATCTTACTGCTCGAGAGCAAGAGTTAATCACTGATATTGAATTACAACGATCAAATGTTATTGTTATGGATAATGCAGGTAATGTGATTAAGATTAAACTGCAACAAGAACATTAATATAGCTGAAAGGAGCGAAGTATGCCGCAAGCGTTAACCAAAATAGAATCAAGAGTTATTGGTTGTCTATTAGAAAAGGAAGTCACAACGCCAGATTACTATCCTCTTACTCTCAATAGTTTGACATCGGCATGCAATCAAAAAAGCAACCGTGATCCTGTTATGGACTTGTCAGATGCAGAAGTATTAGATGCCCTACAAGGCTTAATTTCTCGTCGACTTGTCAGTGATGAGAGCAGTTTTAATAGTCGTACCAGTAAGTACCAACACCGTTTTTGCAATACCGAATTTGGCGACTTACAACTCAGTGAACAAGAGCTAGGGGTTGTGAGTTGTTTATTGCTACGTGGCCCACAGACTCCCGGGGAACTGCGTACTCGAACGAATCGGATGTGCCAGTTTGCCGATGTTAAGGAAACAGAGTCTGTGCTCGAAGAGCTGCTTACAAAAGAGTATGTGGTGAAATTAGAGCGTGAGCCTGGAAAGCGTGAATCTCGTTTTATGCAATGCTTTTCTGATGACGATATATCACATTACCAATCGGAAAATGTGAGTGGAGCGCTATTGGATACAAAAGACTCTGATCGAGTATTCGCACTTGAACAAGATGTCGCGGAACTAAAAATTCAGGTAGCGCGATTAACTGAACAGCTAGACCAACTTATCTAACCTATGCCGAACCAATCGATATGGTCGGTATATTTTATTCGAACGCCAGATCAACGTTTGTACTGTGGGATCAGTGTTGATGTTGCACGACGCCTTCGGCAACATCAAAATGGAACTGGCGCGAAAGCACTACGAGGAAAAACACCCCTTGAACTCGTTTGGACGATGGAGATAGGGGATCATTCTGTGGCCTTACAGGTTGAGTATCGTCTGAAAAAGTTGCCGAAGATCAAAAAAGAAGCAATTGTAAGAGATGAATATTCAAAAAAGCGGCTATTTGAATATATAAACATTAGCAATTAGATAATTTGTACTATTCTTAACCTTGAGATGATATTTCAGCAAATAAGGTTAAAAAGTATGAATCAATACACAAAAATAGCAGTGCTGGTTGCTGGGTTTATTGCAAGTTCTTCAGTGTACTCAGCGACATGGGTTGCTGATGCGCGTGGTAACGCAATGGGTAATACTGGGGTAACCAGCGCCGATTTCGTTGTTGCTCCTTTCTATAACCCTGCATTGACAGCAGTGTATCGTGATGATCAAAACATTGGCGTACTTCTTGGCTTGAACGTAAATGCTAACGATCCCGATGAATCTTTATCTAATATTGATGATATTCAAACTCTTATCGATGACTTTAACGAAGCTGTAGACAATTCAAACTTTGCGAGTATCGATGCGAATACAGTTTCTGAGTTGAACACTCAACTTGATGATCTGGTTGATAATAGCGCAATCGGAGTCACAGCTGGTGCTGGCTTGGCAGTCGCGTTACCAGTTAAATCTGTCTCGGTAAATCTTTTTGCTCGCGCCTATATGGAATTGGTCGCTGATGTGAATGAAAGCAATTACGCGACAGGTGCAAATGATGCCGAAACGTTAGATAACCGAATAAATGCTTCTTCTGTCGATCTTGTTGCATTCGGCTACAGTGAAGTGGGTCTTGCGTTAGCGAAAATGGCTATGATTAATGGCGAACGTTTCTCATTCGGTGTTAGCCCTAAAATTCAGAGTTTAAGAACCTATAAACAAACCGTCACAGTTGAAGAGTTTGATGTTGAAGATTTCGATGAAAGTGAAGTGTCAAAGAGTGCATTTAACCTTGATTTAGGTGCTGTGTGGTTAAAAGGTGACTATCGTGTTGGGCTTGCAGTTAAAGATATGTTTAAGCAAGAAATTAAGACCTACGACAACCAAGATAACTACACCTTAGATCCTCAGGTCGTGGTGTCAGGTGCGTATGTGTCAGACTTTTTTACTGCGGCTGTTGATTTAGACCTTACTGAGCAAGAGCGCTTCTCTATGAGTGAAGACGATACACAATTTGCTCGTTTTGGTATTGAAGGAAATGCATGGGGTTGGGCACAGCTACGAGCTGGCTACGAAATCGATATGGTTGGATCGATGGAAAATAGTGTTACTGCCGGCATAGGATTTAGTCCGTTTAATGTCGTTAGTTTTGATCTTGGCGCATCGTATGCCGGTGAGAATCAATTCGGCGCTTCAACTAATTTAGAAGTTAAGTTCTAAATAACGAGTCCTAATTTAATAAGCAATAAATAGAGCCCAAATTAACAGTTGTTGATTTGGGCTCTAACTATTTGAGTTCATTGAACAGGTATATTGAAGGAATCAACTACAGCGATTAATGCGTTAGGTTATCCAAAACAGTGTGTTCAAATAGTACGTCTTTAAGCTCTTCATTGATGGTCAATGGAGGGAAGAAACGAAGTCCCACAAAGTGGCCGTTAGGCTGTTTTACCATATTGGCTACACGTGTATCGATGTGAGCACCTAAAACGGTCGTGAGAGGACTGTGTATTGATACTGAAAGATCTTTCTGTAAAAAATTATCGCTTGTTACTGCATCATCGCCGCTCACTAGTACGCCACACCCTGACACGGAGAAATCGACCAGCGTACCGTCGATCTTTCGATATCCATCTTGGTGATTAATGGTTGCCGGTAGCGATAGTTTAATTCGTTTATGCTGACGAATGGGCTTAGTCACGAAATGATGAGGCATGCGGACAAAAAGCATTGGAAAAGGTTGTAATGTACTTTGCAGAATCGAAGTCTCAAAAGCGACAATATGACCGAGTTCAGTATCACACATACCACGAAGCACAACTGTACTATTACTGAGCGTACGAACCAGCAGTGCTTCGTGTACTGAACGAGGGTAATCGAGCGCTAAATATTGATGGGCTTTGTAACCGATTAAACGCGTAGTGAATTGATAAGTGTCATGTGGACCAAACTCTATTTTTACGCGAAGCTTCATTTCAGAGGATAAATACCGACAGATATCCTTGCTTTTGTTGATTGGTGTAGCTGCCATTTTTATCCTTAAAATTCGAAACGAACACCGAGTGTTGTTTGTGGGCCCCATAACCCATTATTTCTAATTTGTGCGCCAAAGGTAAGTTGCGATGTTGAGTGGAAACGAACCCCACCTTCGATCAATCCGCCTTCATTTATTTGGCCTAACTTTCCATGAATTTCAAGAGTTTGTGTTAACCAAGCTCGCGCGCCGACATTGAGTTCTAGCATCATGCCATCGTCATGGTCGTTTTTATTTGCTTTGGTATAGTGAACAAGAAGTTGCCCATTAACATCCACAAAGGGACCGGCTGGTCCATTAAACCCGATTCCTCCTGCGAGATCGAATGCTTCGTTAAAGCGCTTATCAAGTCGACCGACGGTATGAAAGTTTTCTTGAATGTAAGTAGTAAACTCTGCGCCAATAGATTGTGGTCCCGAAGAGGCTCGGAATTCGAAAAAGTTGTAGTTAAAATTGTTCGCAAACGCTGTTGATGAAAACAGACATAACATTCCGGAGAAAGCGATATTCCACGCGCGACAAGTCATCTTTATTCCTATTTTCTATAACAGTATTAATTTGATAAAACATTGGTTTATACATTATAGGATAGCCACAAATACACGAAACGTTTAGGATTAGGCCCAATATTTATAAATATTCATCGATTTAGTGTTAAATCCATCCAAAATGTGCCGTCTATTGAGGCTGGTAACAACGAATATTGAGTGGGTTCGTAAGGATTTTCATATGGAACAAAGCTCTAAAGCCTTAATGGTTCAAGGTACAACTTCCGATGCTGGGAAAAGCGTCTTAGTCGCGGGTTTGTGTCGTGTATTAGCACGTCGAAATATTAAGGTTGCCCCCTTCAAGCCACAGAATATGGCTTTAAATAGTGCAGTGACAGCAGATGGTGGAGAAATTGGTCGAGCACAGGCGGTACAAGCATTAGCCTGTGGTATTGAACCGAATGTGCATATGAATCCGGTGCTGCTAAAGCCTAACAGTGATACTGGTGCGCAAGTGATCCTACAAGGTCGAGCATTGAGTAATATGGAAGCGACCAGTTATCACGATTATAAAAAGGTTGCGATGGAAACGGTGATAGATTCGTTTTCGCAACTCTCTGAACAATTTGACAGTATTATGATTGAAGGTGCCGGAAGCCCCGCGGAAATTAACCTAAGAGCCAATGATATCGCCAATATGGGGTTTGCTGAGCGAGCTGATATTCCGGTTATTATCGTAGCAGATATAGATCGAGGTGGCGTTTTTGCTCATTTATATGGCACGCTAGAATTGTTATCACCTTCCGAGCAAAATCGTGTGGTTGGCTTCGTGATAAACCGTTTTAGGGGAGATATCGCGTTATTGCAATCGGGTTTAGATTGGTTGGAAGAAAAGACCAACAAGCCAGTGTTGGGTGTGATTCCCTTTTTACATGGGTTGGATATCGAAGCAGAAGATGCCATCAACTCCAGTCAAAACTTGGAAGGTGAAGCAAAACTTAATGTTGTCGTGCCAGTGTTTACTCGTATTAGCAACCATACCGATTTTGATGTGCTCCGCAATCACCCTCAAGTATCACTGCGGTACGTTGGTAAGGGCGAGCGATTAGATAATGCCGATTTGATTATATTGCCAGGCAGTAAATCGACTCGCGCAGATCTTGAATACCTTTTTCAACAAGGTTGGGATCGCGATATTAAACGTCATCTTCGCTATGGCGGAAAAGTACTCGGTATCTGTGGTGGGTTTCAGATGTTGGGGCATAAGGTTGATGATCCTAGCGGTGTAGAAAGTGCCGCGGGAAGCAGTTCAGGTTTATCCTTATTGGATATGGATACTGAACTGACCGAGCAAAAACAATTGGCGAATGTATCGGGTACGCTCGTCATTGGTACATCAGAGGCCTTGGTTTCGGGGTATGAAATTCATTCTGGTGTCAGTTGTGCCCATGAGCAAAGCTCACTTCAACATTTGATTACCTTATCAAATGGGCAACACGATGGATATATCAGCGAATGTGGCCAGATAGCGGGAACCTATTTGCATGGAGTGTTAGATAACCCTGACGTAATCGGTTTGATCGCCAATTGGGTAAATGGAACGACATTGACCGGTTATAACCACAAGAACAAACAGCTTGAGGCGATTGATCGTTTAGCTGATGCCCTAGAAGAGTGTATGGATTTTAAAACGCTATGGCCCGATTTAGCGATGGATTAAAAGTAATGTGCCAAACGGCCTTGTGTCGTTTGGCTTTATAAGCTTTAGGGCTAGGTATTGAACGCTACGTATTAGATGTGGGTGTTTTTTCCACGAGCTAGCTTTTGATGTGCCCTTGAAAAATGCCCCGCGCAAAATGCTCCGACAATCGATAATTCGCCAGCTAAACATGTCGCTGCAGTAATTTCTGCCAACGCTTTTGCTCCGCCTGAGCCATATACGCCCAGAATGTCGAGACACGCTTTTTGTGTTGGCAGTCCGGTTCCACCGCCAACGGTACCCACCATAATGTTCGGCATGGTAATGGTGACATACAGATCACCTTGTTCATTTAAAACCATTCGAGTGACACCAATCGCTGACTCAGCAACACATGCCGCATCTTGGCCACACGCGATATACAGTGCAGCAAGGCCGTTTGCATAATGTGCATTCACCCCAACAGAGCCATTGAGCATCGCTCCTAAGGTTGAGATCTCAGCAAACTTAACCATTTCCTCAGGTGTGGTATGAAGGTATTTCTCGACAAGTGCTCGAGGAATGGAGATATCAGAAATCACTTTCTTTCCACGCACCTTAAGAAGGGTATTGGTGTTGGACTTTTTGTCTCCTGAAAGGTTGCCGTCTAGATACGCATGTTTTATGGCAACAGGTGAGTTCTGTTTAATGTAATCGAAGACCGCGTTGGTGGCGATGGTCACCATATTTTGTCCAGATGCATCACCGGTTAAATATTCAAATACTAAGAAGACATAGTTTCCCTCAATTTGAACATCGATCTTTTTAACTTTACCGTGTGACGTAGTTTGTTCTGCAATTAAAGTGAAGCGATTAAACTCGCTACTTGCCCAAGTGACGAAATGCGCTGCTTCGATAACGTCGTTGAACACAAAACAAGGAGTGCGGGAGACACCTTCATCTACGATAATACATTGAACTCCGCCCGCGGCATGGATAAGGCTTGCGCCACGATCATAGGAGGCGACCAATGCCGCTTCTGTGGTCGCTAGTGGGACAAGGTATTCTCCAGAAGCATACTGACCATTCACGAGTAGTGGTCCGGCTAAGCCTATCGGCAGGTTTGCAGTGCCGATAAAGTGCTCAATATTTTGCCGATAACACGCCATGTTATTTTGGGTATAGGAATCGAATAGAGCGTTTTTGATTGCCTCATCATCAATTGAATTCCAGCGCTTATCCACGAGTTTTTCGTTAAGTGATCCACTTTTTGGCAATGATGCCGCGACCTGACTCGACGAAGGGCTCGACGCGCAAGTTTCTTGCTCATTTACTAAGTTATTTTTCTTTAAATGGTGAGGCATGAATTAAACCAGAATCAAATTGAAGCTGGCATTTTACTGATTCATTCACCAAACACAATGTTAATAAGCATTTGGGAATTGCGAATTTGTAACGAGGTTTGGTCTTGTCCACAAAGTGTCAATCTTCTGAAAGTCAATTTGGAATTCCCTAATCGCTGGTATTAGCGTGTACGAGCCGCCAACTTAGATGCAAGAGAGTGAAGCTCAGGCAGTGCTTGATAAATAAGGTGCAATTGTTGTAACACTAACTTAGCGGAGCTGTCATCGTCATCACGCCAACTGGCAAGTCGTTGTTGCAGTCCTTTACTGTCAATCTCTCTCGTGTCGCAGGTGGGAGATTGCTGTTGTAGCTGCTGGTGCACAAGAGCTAAATGTTGATGAATAACTCGATGCGAGTCCAAAATTAGCTTGTGGACAGATTCATCTTCCAGACGGTCTCTGTGTGCTCCTAGGGCGGAGATATAACTAAGTAAGGCATGATTGAGAGTTAGAAAGCGAAAGCTCTCGTCAGTCGCAGTATGGTAACGTCCCGGTTCTGCAAGCATGTTATTGATTGCGGCCGTTAACGCCGCATCTTGATTGTGTGCTTCGCGTCGGGCAATTCGATAGGATAAGCTGTCTTTTTTTCCAATGCGATACTGACCAATGATCTGTGCAAGATACACTCTATTTTTTTCTATCGCTTCTGCCATTACGATGTGTAACCTTCGTGCATGCCAATCGGGTAAAATAAACGCGACCGCAAGTACGGCGAGAACACAGCCAATAACGGTGTCAAATAATCGCGGGATAATAATATTGAAACCCGCTCCAAGCTGGCTAAAGCAAAACAGGACTAAAATGGTGATAAATCCCGTTGCAAAAGCGTAGTTGTTAATTCTAAATGAAAAGAAAAGTACGCCAGACACGACAATAAAAGTAACCTGGCTTTCTTGTGAAGGAAACAGAGAAAGCAACACGCTTCCGATAATCAGCCCGGAAATTGTCCCAATTATGCGCAGCGTAATACGCTGCTTTGTCGCGGCATAGTTCGGTTGGCATACAAATAATGTAGTGAGTAATATCCAATACCCGAGTGATAAGTCTAATCCTTGAATTACCCCGTATCCAGCGGTCAAGGCAACGGACATTCTTATTGCATGTCGAAATAATAGTGACTCACGCGTTAAGTTGCTTTTAACGCGTCGCCACATATTTTCTAAGTTGTGGACATTGTGATCATCTAAATCTCTTTCATCCAATGCTTCAATTGTAGGTTGACTAATATTGTCGAGTTGCTTCGCGACGGTCGCTAAATTGTCGAATAAATAGCCCAGCTGGTTAAGTAGAGAATGCCACTCAGGATTTGACTGTTGTTTTAAATGGTCGAGAGAACGCTGCAATTCAGTCAGTGCTTTCGTTACGTTAGCATCATGTTGGTAAGCGTGATCGAGTTTGATGGATTTGCTTACGTCTCGGCAAGAACTGGCGAGGGATTCAATGACATATTTAAAGCGAAATAGCACATCACTGCGTTCAAATTGAGCGGCGAGATCTTGATAGCGGTAATGAGTGGAGCTTACACGTTCATGAATATCTTGTGCGAGAAAATAAATATTGAGAAAGCGGTTTTGACTGGTGTGGATATTGCCACGTTTGGAACGCGTTAAAAACGTTGTTTTACAGTTATTTAATGCAATTACAGTGGTAGCATTAAGGTTTGCTTCTTTGATGCGATAAGGTTGAGGTGAAAAATCATCCGATGGGTGAAATAACTCAGCTTTGAGATCGAGGTAATTGGCGATATTTTCGAAAACCAACGATAGACTGTGGCGCATAGGCTGGCGAGGTGCGACCACAGCCCAAATCGTCGAGACAATGAAATACCAAATAGCGCCTGTAAGCAGCAATATAGGCTGAAGCCAATCGCTGCCATTTTGGTTGGCTCCAATCATGGTGTAGATTGCGATCAACAATGATCCGAAGGAGATGCTGGCATAACGACTGCCGATCGCGCCAAGCATGGTGAAGCCAAAAGTGGAAATAAATAACCCAATGGCAAAATAAACTGGATAGTCGAACAATATTTCAATGGAATAGGTCGCAATGGCAAAGCAGGGAAGTGTGAATGAAATTGCTTTAAATCGCCCAATCAGGCCATCATCTTGTTCTGCCAGCGCTGCGGCAATAACGCCTAAGATTAGCGGTGTAATCCAAACATGAGCTTGATAAAACCAAGTGGGGATGACGACACCCAATAGAGCAACTAAAATCATTAGTGCGTAGTTAATGGTTTTGTTGTTCAAATAGCTTCGTAGATGATGTGTGAATGAATTTAGGAGAGACACTGGAAGTCAACAGTTAAGAAAGAACAATAGTATATTAGAATAAAACAAGATAGGTCGGATTGAAATAGCGCAGCAAGACTATTTACATGAGAATTGTCCCAAGAAAACAATCACATTTTTTGGTCGTTTTTTTCGTTTGAGTTAACATACCCCCAAATACAGAAGAGAGTTTTCAGCATGCAGCTACAGGCAAATCAGACTGCAAAATATTTTATTAATGATGAATATTGTCAGGTTGAACTCGACAATGACACGGTCATTGTCAGTTCAGCCTTGATAGAAGAGCAAATTCCATTCAGCGTGTGGGATGGTTCCATTCATATTCAACGTGGCATTTTTTGGGGGCAGTTGGTCTTTTATTCTCAGCCTAAAGATGGGAGCCGATATGCATGGGTAGTGCAAGGCTTACCTTGGTCAAAATGTCGAGAATTTGCAAAAAACGCAATTACGTCTTACGAACAGTGGCACGAAGATCAATGCCAAAAATTACGCGAATTTTATCCTCGCTGGCGTAAGCAGTTACATCAACTTGAATTCAATTCAGGCTTTTTACGTCACTCAATGCTGATGGAATGGTGTGTATCAGTTGCCAAGGACCTCGAGTCACTTGAGATGTCGATGGAAGAAATCCAGCAACGCATTCCCGATTTAATGGGTAACATTAGTGAATGGTTTGATCACTCAGCATCGAAATTAGATGTACGAAACCAAGATTGGTTAGTCCAAGAGAGCCCAAAATGGAGTACGTTGTTTTCAGAGTTTGAGAGTTCTCCATTAAATACTTCTCAACAGAAAGCAATTTTGATGAATGACGATCACAACTTGATATTGGCTGGGGCTGGCTCGGGAAAAACCAGTGTGTTGACTGCTCGAGTTGCGTATTTACTGGAATCCGATCTCGCCACTGGCGATGATATTTTATTGCTCGCATTTGGGCGAGATGCGGCAAAAGAGATGGAAACTCGTATTCGTGGGAAAGTGGGACCAGCTGCGAATCATGTGCAAATTAATACCTTTCATCAGTTAGGGCTGGCGATTATTAATCAGGTCGAAGAGCAGCGTGTACAGATCTCTTCAATTGCTACGGATGCAAAGAAAAAAACGAAATGGTGTGCAGAATGGCTTAAGAAGCATTGGATGACACCGACTAATTTTAAACGCTGGCAGAAACACCTTGGGCAGTGGCCGATTGCGTATATTAAAGGCGATGAAGAGCTAGGAAGTCATGTTGAAGACCCGAAGCTAATCCAGTGGCTGCTTAGGCAGTTAGAGCAATTGGCGATGCTAGGTAAAGGCAAAAAGGCGCTGCAAGAGCAGATCATTGACCATGCTGATTATACTCGTTTAAACAGCGAATTGGCTCTATGCTGGCCTTGTTATAAAGCTTGGAAAGAGATGCTAGAGGAAAGTGGTGAGTTAGATTTTGACAGCATGATCAGTAAAGCGACTCGTTATATTAAAAAAGGAAAATTTAAATCTCCTTGGCGCTTTATTATGGTGGATGAATATCAAGATATCTCTCCGGCTAGACTCGAGCTTATTGATGCCTTATGCCGTCAAGACAAAGGAAAAGCAACGCTTTTTGCCGTTGGTGATGACTGGCAATCGATTTACCAATTCGCGGGCTCAAATGTTTCTTTGACCACTGAGTTTAAAGAGCGTTTTGCTAATTCAACGATCAGTGAGCTCGATACGACGTATCGCTTTAATAACAAGATTGGTGAAGTGGCTAATCAGTTTGTGCAGCGAAATCCGAATCAATTAATCAAGACATTAAACAGTGTGGTTGAGCGTAAACGTAACAGTGTCTTTGTTGCGCCGCAAACGAGCATTGAAAAAATACTTGATCAAATTAATCGAGGTGCTGATGTCAGAAAGTCAGTCCTGTTTTTAGCTCGCACCAATAGTCAGCGTCCGGAGTTACTCTCTGATTGGGAAGAGACATATCGACAATTGAACCTGAGCTTTATGACATGCCATGGAAGCAAAGGCGCTGAAGCTGACTATGTTATTGTTGTTAATGTCGATGAAGGGCAGTTTCCACTGCGAAACAAGACTCAATCTTTAGACGCTGTTTTGGTGGATAATGGTGACGACTATCCCGACTCTGAAGAGAGGCGGTTATTCTATGTCGCACTCACTCGAGCTCGAGAGAAGGTGTGGGTGACTCATACCACCGGAGGCTCAAGCTTTGTTAAAGAGCTATTATCCGGTGATTATGATGTCTCAAAATCGAAGTAATGTGCGTTATTTTCTCTCTTCGAGATAAGCCTGATAATCGGGAATTTCAATGGTAACTTCTTGGTCTAGTAAATCAGACGCGAACATAAAGTCTGCAGAGGCTTCATTCGTTGCAATTGGAATATTCCAAACACTGGCAATACGTAATAGTGCTTTAACATCCGGATCATGCGGAACGGCATTTAGGGGATCCCAAAAGAAGATAAGGATATCTATTTTCCCCTCTGCAATAAGAGCGCCAAGCTGCTGATCTCCCCCCATTGGTCCGCTGATTAACGATTTTATAGCGAGACCCATTTTTTGGCTTAAAATATGTCCAGTTGTTCCAGTGGCATAAAGAAAATGCTTTTGCAGTTCGCTTTTATTGTTGCCAACCCAGCGGAGTAAATCCTTTTTGCAGTGATCGTGTGCAACCAGTGCAACGTGTTTGTTTGCAGGAAGGATTCGTGTTGTTTTTTGCATTGTTCAATTTCCTAGATTGATGACGTACTCAACGTTATATACGATATGTAGGACGGTAATCAAATAATTAGCCCAATTATTTGAGACGCCGTTTTGAAATCATTGCGAATGTCTGATAAATGCCAGTGAAACACCGTAACAACATCATACGGTGTTTGCTGAGAAAGGTATTTAGAATTCGTAACCTTCTGGAATGACGACGATGCCTTTTTCAGAAATATGAAAGCGTTTCGCGTCTTCTGCGTTATCGATTCCAATCTGAGTGTGAGCGGGGACGCGAACGTGTTTATCAATAATACAGTTGATCAACTGACACCCTTCGTTTATTTCGACATCATCGAAAATAATACAATTCATCAAGGTGGCGCTGTCTTTGATGACGACGTTTGACGAAATAATACTATGCTGAACCGAACCACCCGAATTAATGACACCGTTAGCGATGATTGAATTAATGAAAATGCCCTCGTTTCCTGTAACAGACGAAACCGTACGAGCGGGTGGAAACTGCGGTTCATAAGTGCGAATTGCCCAATCGCGTTGATAAAGGTTCATCGGTGGAACAGGTTCTAGAAGATCCATATTGGCATCATAGAAAGAGTCGATAGTGCCGACATCACGCCAGTAATTATCTTTTGCTACACGCCCCTTATCGCCGCAGAAGTTGTAGGCAAAAACAGACTGAGTATCAATCAACTGAGGGATAATATCTTTACCAAAGTCGTGATTTGACCCTTCGTCCAGAGAATCTTTTTCCAAGGCTTGTTTTAAGATTTCCATATTGAAAATATAGATTCCCATTGACGCGAGACTTTTATCGGGATCGCCAGGGATGGAAGATGGATCGATAGGCTTTTCGACAAAAGAAGTAATGCGTTCATCGCCATCAACTCCGACGATGCCAAATGCCGATGCCTCATTCCTAGGGACTGTCATACAGGCAACGGTTAACAATGCATTGCTTTGTTTGTGTTCTTCTAACATCGCGGCGTAATCCATCTTATAGATATGATCGCCGGACAGTACCACCACGTAGTTTGCGTCACTACGTTCTAGTAACCATAGGTTGTGATATATAGCATCTGCAGTGCCTTCATACCATGCACCACCTTTGCGCATTTGTGGGGGTACGACAGTGACATATTCGCCTAATTCAGGGTTGAAAATGGACCACCCATCACGGAGGTGTTTTTGGAGCGAGTGTGATTTGTATTGCGTTAGCACTAATATTTTTCGTAAACCCGAATGAAGGCAGTTAGTAAGAGTGAAATCGATAATTCGATACTTGCCCCCGAAAGGAACCGCGGGTTTTGCTCTATCATCAGTTAATGGTGCGAGACGAGATCCCATACCTCCAGCTAACACAATAGTTAATGTGTCTTGCATCTATTCAATCTCCTAAATGTCCGATATTTCAGCGAGGGTTACTTTGGAACTACAAGTTTCAAGCCAAGTTCGCATTCCCCACCACGACTGGCATTGCTACCGTGACAACACCGTATTAGCACTACACTTGTGCATCGAGTCGTATAATGCGTTTTATTGGTGCGGCAGATGGCACAATATGATTCATCATCCTACAGTGTATATAAACAAGGTGGAATAGCCTCTATTTCTATAGGGATAGTTTTTTAGAATTCGTTTTGAAAAATAACATCGATAATAGGATGAGACTTTGTGTCGACTTCTCTAAGGGGCGAGAGCATGGCCATGAGATTTGAGGGTTTTGAGAATAGGTTAAGCTTTTTCTTTCGCTGCCGATATAAAGCCATGAAGCTATAAGGATGAAATATGAAAAAGGTATTGATGGTTGTGTTGCTCTTATTAGGGTTAGGAGCTGCTGGTGCCGGTTATTATTTGTTTGTGAAGAAACCCCAGCAAGAGGCTATAGCGGCAGCAGAATTGGCAGCGAAAGAGGCTCAAAAACTAGAAGAAGCTAACGCTCAAGCGAACCAAGCTCCGCAAGAGCCTGCTGTTTCAACACGTGTAAATACGTATTATTTTGTCAATCAGAGGCGTTTGCCAGTGCGAAATCAGCCTGATGACAAAGTTTACCCAGACCGTTATCTCTATAAGAGTGAATCAATCAATGTCATCGAAATTAAAGATGGTTGGGGGCGAATTTCGGGTTACTACACCTTAAATGATGGGGATAAAGAGTACGCCGAATGGATCAAAATGGATGGTGTTGTTGATTGGGTGCCGATAATAACCAAAGAAGAACGAGATGAAATGCTCACCAGTTACATAGGAAAATCCGATAATTTTCATATGTATAAAGAAAAATTCTTTACGATCACAGACAGTTTGATCAAAGAGAAAATATGCACTCCAGAAGACTTTGAAGAGGTACAAGGGTGGATGCGTTCGATAAACTACAAGGAACGAAATGTGTATTTTGTTTATTGTGGAGGATTGCGCGTCAGCGATAAGATCTATTTTGATGTCGATAGTGGAGAAATGTTTTACTGAGGCCTTTCTTGTCCAGATGCAGATGCTAGCTTCCAAAAGCAGCTAGAAATATGACCATAGGGTATTTTCTAGCTGCGTTAGTCTATAGTTCCCTAAGACTTACCCTAATGCCAGCCACACACCAACGCCCATCATTAACGTTCCTGAAATTCGATTCATCAATACAACGTTATTTTTGTTGAGAAGTGCTTTTCGTAAGGTTTGTCCACCTGTGGCATAAAGCATTAAACAGATGAATTCAAACAACAGAATAATACTAATTAATATGCTGGCTTGAGGTAGTAACGCACGATCTGTTTGGATAAAGGGAGGTAATAGTGCAATAAAAAATGCCCACCCTTTCGGGTTTGCAATCGCAGTAATAAAACCTTGATTCGCTAAGCTATAGAAAGAGGGCTCGAGTTTTGCGTCTAAATCTTCTGGGATCGCCAGTTTTCCTCGTGAACGCCACATTTGAGTGCCAAGGTAAAATAGATACGCTGCGCCAGCCGTTTTTAATAGCAGAAATATTTGCGGGTGGTTTAACAAAATAGCGGCAACGCCAATAATGGCAGCACTTGCGACGAGTCCAACACCAATAAGCTCACCGGCCATCATATACATACTTTTACGCACACCAATGGTCATCCCTAGTGTGAGAGCAAGAGTCATGCACATTCCTGGAGTGGCAGAAACAAAGAAAAAGGTTGGTATAAAGACCAATAAAACAGATATATCCATATATACGTTCATCGTGTGAAAACCGAACTCTATTTATACGTACAAAGTGTGATCTAAATCAAGCACTTAATTGTGAATTCGAAAAATAAGATAAAAAGGAAGCCGAAAGTGGTGTTCGGCTGAGGCGATCGTTTACTCGGTGGAGACTTGTGGAGCGATATCCCTTCCGCCAAGGGCTTGATACAAAGTTGCTTGAACATTGTATTGATTATAGTGGTTTTCAAGTAGGCTTTCTTCCGCTTCACGTAATGTTTCTTGGGCATCTAACCAATCTTGAATACTGACTGCCCCGTGCCGATATTGACTTGCGTAGATCCGCTCGGTGGCCTGCGCAGCTTGGTATTGTTCATCAAGTTTTATCCCTTGATATTGATAGTGTGAACGAGCAGACAATGCATTATTCACATCTTCAAAGGCACTGTAGAGCGTTTGACGATAAATGATCAAAGCCGCTTGAGTTTCTAACTGGCTGACTTCTTGATTGAGCTTCAGTTCATTCCATTGTAAGAATGGCAACGCCAAGCTGGCCCCTAATGTTCCGAGTGGATCCGTCAACAGTTCACTAAGACTTGTGCTGCTATCACTGATTGAGCCCGTCAATGTCAGGGTTGGGAAATAGGCGGTTGTTGTCGCTTTTTCATCGGAAAGTGCCGACTTTAATTCGTAAAGTGCCGCTTTTACATCCGGGCGACGAGCTAGAATATCCGCGGGTAATCCAGCTGTTATTTCGGGTAACTCAGCCGTCGACAAAGTATCGACAAACTGTAATGTGTTTTCTGGCGTCTGTTTAAGTAGGAAAGCCAATGAGTTAGAGGCTTCAACACGTTGTTGAAGCAGTTCACTATGGTTGGCTTCTTGTCCCGCTAGATTACGTTTGGACTCCAATACATTAAGTTGGGAAACGGCACCCGAGCGGTATTGTTTTTCCGTGAGAGCGAGCGTTTGACGTGCGTAATCTAAGCTTTTATCGCTCAGTGTAATTCGAGTGTTTAAATAGCCAATTTGCCAGTACAGAGATGCACTGGTTGCAACGAGTGATTGAGCGGTACTTTCTCTATCCTCGGCACTTGCCATTGCTAACCATTGATCGGCTTCTATTTCTGAGGACACTCGTCCCCAAAGATCGAGTTCATAGCTCAGTGATACATCGGCGGCATAGCGATTTGATGTATTGCCAGAACTTAATCCGATGCTTTTGGACCCATCGATGCTGGATGAAATCTGCGGGTATTTATCACTCGAGGTTAAACCGGCATTCAATCGTGCTATTCGCAATGTCAGTGTCGCAAGGGCAAGGTCATCATTTTCCTTGAGTACTGTGTTAATCAATTCTGTTAATTTGGGATCATTGAACTTCAACCACCAAGGATCGATATGTGTTACAGGGTTACTTTCAACGGCCCAATGCTCTGGTATTGTCGTGACTTCTTCCACTGTCATGTGTTCGGGAGTTGAGCTGCACCCAATCATGAGAATCGAACTTAAGCCGACTAAACCTAACTTTACCGTAAGCTTGTTATTTTTATTCATGGGTTAATCTCTTGATAATGCTTCTACCGGATCGAGTCGAGCGGCGCTTCGTGCAGGTAAGAAGCCAAATAGAACACCAATAAGCGTCGAACATAAGAATGCCACAACGATAGAAGTGGTTGAGTAAATCATTTGGAAACTGCCACCGGTATATTGGAATATCATGCCAATGAGGTACGCAAGGCCGATGCCCAATACTCCTCCGCATAAACAGACTAAAACGGCTTCGATGAGAAATTGACGTAAGATGTCACTTTGTCTCGCACCCACTGCCATTCGCACGCCAATTTCTTTGGTGCGTTCTGTTACTGATACCAACATAATATTCATTACACCAATCCCGCCGACAATCAAAGAAATTACCGCAATTGCAGAGATAAGCAGCGTCATCGTTGCGGTGGTTTTTTCAATATTTTGGCGGATAGTATCGGTATTGATGGTAAAGAAATCTTGTATGCCATGACGCATTTTGAGCAAGTTAACAAGGGCTTGTTCCGAGGCGCTACTTGATGATTGGTCATCGACACGAACGGTAATGCTATCGAGATAGTGTTGCCCCATCATACGTCCCGATACCGTAGTATAGGGCACCCAAACCCGCAAAGAATCGTTACTGCCAAAGGTACTTTCATACTTATTTGTCACGCCGATAATACGTACAGGTAGGTCGCCAAGGAAAATGATTTCACCAATCGCGTTACTTTTTGGAAAGAGCTCTTTATTGGTGTTGTAGTCAATCACAACTTGCTGGGCTAGTGTTTCGACGCTGGAATCATCAAAATATTGTCCACTGGCTAACGTATAACCCTTAACCCGGAAGTAGTCAGGGCCGACGCCATTCACACCTGCGGTAACCGCTTGATTGGTATAACGGATAGTCACATTGGTACTCACTGACGGAGTGACACTATCGACGAAGGGCAGTGATGTGAGAGCCGTTGCGTCACTGGGTAATAACGTTTTTACCCGTCCAGAGCGCCGATCACCAAACCCTTTCCCCGGTCGTATATCAATGGTGTTGGTGCCCATAGAACTGATGTTTTTTAAAATTGCTTGCTGCGATCCTTCACCCAAAGCCACTACAGACACCACCGACGCAATACCAATGATAATGCCTAACATGGTGAGAAATGTTCGCAACCGATGGCTGGACATGGCTAACAGCGCCATTTTTAGTGCTTCTAGGTAGCGATCCCATCCAAACCTGCTTTTATTGGTTACGATCTGGTTGTTGGGGCTGGGAATGCTCGTAGGTTGGCTCTCTTCTTTTTGGGTGTCACTAATGATTAACCCATCTTTGATTTCGATGACTCGGTCAGCAAATTCGGCCACGTGTTTATCGTGCGTGACGATAATAATGGTGTGACCTTCATTATTGAGTTCTTGAAGCAATTGCAGCATTTCTTCGCCGCTCTTGCTGTCTAATGCTCCTGTTGGTTCATCAGCAAGGATTACATCGCCGCCATTGATAAGTGCGCGTGCGACACTGACTCGTTGCTGTTGACCACCACTAAGTTCACTAGGGCGATGGTCTAAGCGATCGGCTAACCCAAGGCGACTTAGTAAGTGCTTGGATCTTTCCCTTCGACTGGCACTGTCTTCGCCGGTATAAATGGCAGGAACTTCGACATTACCAATTGCATCGAGATCGCTCAGCAGGTGATAACGTTGAAATATAAAGCCGAAGTATTCACGACGTAGTTTGGCGAGTGCATCGTTTTCCATCGTGGACGTATCTTGACCATTGATAAAGTAGCGCCCTTTAGACGGTTTATCGAGGCAGCCTAGAATGTTCATCAGTGTCGACTTTCCTGACCCTGATGTACCAATGATGGCAACCATTTCGCCGCGTCTAATTGAGAGATCTACGTCATTCAATACCGTAAGTTCTTGGTCTCCGGCGAGGAATGAACGGCATACACCTTTGAGTTCTAATAGCGTGTCAGACATGGGTTAGATTCCCATCGGTGAACGTTTGAAACGTCTAGGCACGGTGGTACTTCCATTCGAATCACCAAGAACAATTTCGTCACCTTCGGACAAGCCTTCGATAATTTCAGCATTCACTTTGTTGTTGATTCCGACTTTTACCTCTTTATATTCGACTTGGTCGTTGACGAGGATCGGTACACGGTAGTACCCACGCTTAGGAATTTTTTGAAGAACTTGTGCTGGGATGACTAATGCATCTTTTGATTGGTCAACGATGATCGAGACTTGAGCAGTCATGCCAATACGCAGCTTTCCTCTTGGGTTCTCAATATCGAATAATCCATTGTAATAAATGGCATCTGAATCATCGGATGTCATATCACTGTCGTCCCCATCCATCGAGGTAGGGCCAGGCTCAATGGCACGAAGCGTCGCTTTGTAATTGTGATTCGGTTGCCCCAGAATTGTAAACTCGACGGGTTGACCGGGTTCGACATTGATTACATCCGCTTCGGAGATTTCAGACTTTACGGTCATCATATTAAGCTCAGCGAGTTCAACAATTGTTGGAGTGTTTTGACTGGCGTTTACGGTTTGACCAGCTTCGACAGCAATATAGACGACAGTACCATCCATCGGAGCAATGATAGTGGTGTAGCTCAGATCTAATTTGGCCGAGTCAACACTGATTATTGCTTGGTCGATTTGGGCGGCAAGTTGCTTGAGTTCAGCTTTAGATATCGCCAAATTAGACTGGGCAGATTCATAATCGGATAGAGAGCTCGCATTATCCGCAAACATGGCTTTTTGACGATTGAAGGTTTGTTGATACTGGTGAATCTCAGCTTGTTTTGCTTCATATTGCGCTCGCAAACTGGCAAGTGAGGCTTGAGCTTCTTTGAGTTCATTTTCTTGGGTCAGACTATCGATTTGAGCAAGAATGTCTCCTTTCTTGACCCCATCTCCTAATGAAGGGTTAATTTTTAGAATTTGACCCGACACTTGGGAGCCAACGCTTACGAGTTTGGACGCTTGCAACATGCCATTAGCCAGCACCGTGTTTTGTATATCGTCTTTTCGTACGATATCGGTGGCGAATGAAATAGGCGGTTCGGATTTTGAACTGTACCAATAAGCTCCTCCGCCTCCGAGAAGAGCGACGACAATGGCAACGGTAAGAATACGTTTAGTTGTTTTTTTCATGGTCAGTTTTTTTTCCGAATTTTTTTGCGAGTCAATGACACCAAATTAGGGCATGAAAATGAATGCTTCTGCCAAGTTGGGTTAATAGCAGCAACGTCTTCATTTTGAAACCTATATCATAAGTGAGAATTCATAAAAACAGCATGCGATTAAATAGTGATCGACACAAGGCTCACTTGAGCAATTTACTTATCTTTACGAAGGTTATGTATTCATCATCTCCTTGCTGGTTTTCAAGATATCGCCTGAATGTTTCATGTGACCAGGGTTGTTCTTTATTTGTCAGCAAGTCAATATCACCAACCTTGTATGCGAGGCCATACCTCAAATTGGGTTGAGTTATGATCTGTGACTATGTAATGAGTGTGCATGGTTGCCATTGAGCAAGCATGATTGGGTAAAATAGACAGCTGGCTTCCAATTGGAAAATCACTGAATGAGATAGCATCACCATGAATATTGGTAACGATGCCATGTTCTTGACTTAATTTTGTTACTCTTAAGTCGGGGTATATATGACCGAGCTGATCAACAACGACGCCAAAGCCTTGAATGTCGGAACTTCCAGCATCAGAAGATAATGCAGTCCAACCAGCATCGACGATCAGCCATCCTTTTCGTTGATTGTGACCAATGATCGATGTGGTTACGCTTAATGCGATATCATCAAGCTGACAAACACCCAAATCGGCCATGACTAAGTCGAAGAAATGATATACCCCAGCACGTACTTCACTCACGCCTTCGAAATGTTCAGCAAGATAGGCTGTTGGGGTAGAACCTACGCTAACGATTTCACACGAAAAACCCGAATGTTTGAGAATATTGACGGCGGCGACAACGGCTTCAATCTCTTGATGAGCGATGGCCGTGATTTCTTCAGCAGATTTGCATTTATAGGATCCACCGGCATGGGTAAGAACACCACGGAGCAATGGCTGAGTTTGATTGAGTTGATTCGCAATTGAGAGCAACACAGGGTCATCGTGACGAATGCCAGCTCTAACATCATCACTATCAATTTCAATGAGACAAGGGAGTTGGCAATGGTGATCGTTACAATATTGGGCAACAAGTTGAGCTTGTTCAATGCTATCGAGTAACAATGTAATATCAATGCCTTTCGCGCGTAACGCCTCGATTCTATTGAGTTTTGTTGGAGAAATACCTACCGCATAGACCTGATTAGAGTATCCAGATGCCGCAAAACTTTCTGCTTCTGCGAGAGTTGAGACGGTAATGGGGTCAGTTTTGTGTTTCAAAATGCAATTTGCGGCATCAATACTTCGAACCGTTTTTAGATGAGGACGAAGTGTTACACCAAAACGTTTCAGACGAAGATCCAGCCTTTGTATATTGGCTAAAAATTTAGTTTTATTTAGAGCTAGAAACGGGGTATCTAATTGATTTACATCTAAATTAGGTGTATCGATTTGGCGCTTATCCATCTACTTTCCTTTTAAAGTCAATTAAGTGTTAGTCGGTCTGTCATTGGAGGTTTTCGATGTGATTTAGCATGAGGCTACAATTATTCATCTTACTTATTTGCGGTAAATACTCTTATTGTCAATATTATCAATCTATTGCAGCTATACTTTATATGGAACTTTTCGCTATAACAGTACCAAAATGTAAAGCATTTATGTTGATGATGTTTTGAATTTATATGATTTGTGAAAATAATTTTTAATTAACTGTAATAAACATCGTCCTTCACCGTCTAATTGAAAGCAACGTAAAAAATAGAGAATTTATATTACGTTTCACTTTAACCCATTTTTAATAGAAGAGTCATTTTATGAACAAGAAAATATTGATACTGGGCCTAGCCATCGCGTTAATCGCGGTGTTTTTTGGTCTCGATCTTCACCATTATTTAACGTTATCAGGACTGAAAGGCTCGATGAGTACGTTAGAACAAGGAATAGAGAATTCTCCATTCTTGAGTGCAGTGTTGTTCTTTGTGGTTTATGTCGCTGTGACGGCACTTTCCTTGCCAGGAGCTGCGATTTTGACGTTAGCCGCTGGAGCGTTATTTGGTTTATGGAAAGGGCTGTTGTTGGCGTCCTTTGCTTCAAGTGTCGGCGCTACACTTGCTTTCTTGGTTGCGCGTTATGTATTACGTGACTGGGTAACGACTCGTTTCGGTGACAAACTCCATAATATTAATGCAGGCATTGAAAAGCAGGGTGCGTTTTACCTCTTTACGTTGCGTTTAGTACCAATATTTCCATTCTTCCTAATTAACTTATTGATGGGTTTAACCTCTATCAAAGTTCGTACTTTCTACTGGGTTAGCCAAGTAGGGATGCTAGCAGGAACATTCGTGTTCGTTAACACAGGGACACAACTTGCTCAAATCGACAGCCTATCGGGGATTCTATCTCCAGGGCTATTATTCTCATTCGCCCTACTGGGCATTTTCCCATGGATTGCCAAAATGATTGTAGATGCTATTCAAAGTAGACGTGTATACCAAGGTTACACAAAACCTGAAAAATTTGACCGTGACATGGTTGTTCTCGGTGGTGGTGCTGGTGGTCTAGTATCGAGTTATATTGCCGCTGCTGTAAAAGCAAAGGTGACATTACTCGAAGCTGGAGAGATGGGCGGTGACTGTTTGAACTACGGTTGCGTACCATCAAAGGCACTAATTAAGAGTGCTAAGGTTGCTCAGCAAGTTCGCCACGCCAGTCGCTATGGTTTGGAAGATACTGAACCTAAGCTGAACTTCAAAAAGGTATTTGCTCGAGTACACCAAGTTATTGCAGATATCGCTCCTCACGACAGTGTTGAACGTTATGAAGGTTTAGGTGTTGAAGTATTGAAAGGGTACGGGAAAATTCTTGACCCGTGGACAGTAGAAGTCACATTAAATACGGGTGAAGTTCAGCGTTTAACGACTCGTACTATCGTTATCGCAACAGGTGCTCGTCCATTTGTTCCACCTCTACAAGGAATCGAAGACAGTGGCTATGTTACCTCTGATACTTTATGGAATGAATTTGCCAAGCTTGATGAAGCACCGAAACGCCTAGTGGTATTGGGTGGTGGTCCTATCGGGTGTGAACTTGCACAAAGCTTCGCTCGTCTAGGTTCAAATGTAGATATGGTTGAAATGGGCCCTCAAATTATGGGGCGTGAAGATGATGATGTCGCTGCACTCGCACTATCGACGTTACAAGCTAGTGGTGTCAACGTACGTACGAGCACTAAAGCATTGCGCTTTGAAACTGCAGGTGACCAAAAGCAATTGATCGTGGAAGTGGATGGTGTTGAACAAGCATTAGAGTATGACCAAATCATCTGTGCAGTGGGACGTGCAGCACGCTTAACGGGCTACGGTCTTGAAGAGTTAGGTATTGAAACGGGTCGTACACTTGAAACCAATGAATATCTACAAACGAAATTCCCGAATATTTTAGCTGCTGGCGATGTTGTTGGACCTTATCAGTTCACTCACGTGGCTGCACACCAAGCATGGTATGCCGCAGTAAATGGTTTATTTGGAACCTTCAAAAAGTTCAAAGTAGATTACCGAGTGATTCCATGGACAACCTTTATTGACCCAGAAGTGGCACGTGTTGGGATCAATGAGCGTGAAGCTAAGGAGAAAGGAATCGACTACGAAGTGACGACATTCCAATTCGAAGAACTTGACCGAGCAATTGCTGAAAGTGCGACAACCGGATTCATCCGAGTTATCACACCAAAAGGCAAAGATAAAATCTTGGGTGTTACGATTGTGTCAGAACACGCTGGTGATTTAATTGCTGAGTTCGTATTAGCCATGAAACATGGTCTTGGAATGAATAAAATATTAGGAACGATTCACGCGTATCCAACATGGGCAGAAGGTGCAAAATACGCAGCAGGTGAGTGGAAACGCGCACATGCTCCAGAAAAAGTACTTGAATGGCTTGAGAAGTTCCATACGTGGCGTCGAGGTTAATTATGTTGAAGAAAATTTTAGTAATGAGCGTGCTGGCTTTTGCCAGCAATGCTCAAGCAATGCACGAACAGTGGGATTCTCTACTGAATAAACATATCAAAGAGATAAATAATGGTGCGAGTACTGCGGTAGATTATAAAGGGTTTGCAAATGACAAAGCTGAGCTAAATTCTTATATCGACTCGTTAGCAGCCGTTAGTCAAGAACAATACCAAGCTTGGAATAAAGACAAACAGTTGGCATTTTTAATTAACAGCTATAACGCCAATACAGTGTCATTTATTCTAACGAAATACCCTGATCTTGATTCAATCAAAGATCTTGGAAATGTATTCTCATCTCCTTGGAGTAAAGATGTGGTTTCTTTACTTGGAGAAAAGCGTTCCCTTGATGACGTTGAACATGGTTTGATTCGCGAAGCTGGGGTCTTCGACGAGCCGCGGATTCATTTTGCGGTAAATTGCGCCAGTATTGGATGCCCAGCACTACGAAATGAAGCATACAATGAGCAAGAGTTGTCCGCACAATTGGAGGAACAAACACACTCCTTTCTATCGGACAGCAGCCGTAACTATCTCGATGGAAATACCTTACACCTATCATCAATTTTTAAATGGTATGGTAAAGACTTTGCCGACAAAAGCGGATCGCTACAGGTATTTCTAGCGGATTATGCAAAAGATCTTGGCGCCGATTCAGCGGCACTCAACGAGCAAAAGTATAAAATAAAATACCTTGATTATGATTGGGGATTAAATGACGTTGAATAAGCAGTTATTACTTGTTTGCATGGTAGCTACTAGCGCTACTGTGCAAGCAAATTATACTGTCCATTTTTATGCCTGGAGAGTAAGATCAGGTATAAATAAATACTTTCAATGGTTTAGAGACCAAGTCGATGCTTGCTACGGCATCGACTTTAACCGACTAAGGGTAAATGAAGAGAACTTTGCTTCTATGGAGGTTAGTCAATGTTAGATGCGAGAATAACGCCGTTACTCAACCCATTTCTGGTTAGGATTGTTCAACCTGTCGATAAGGCCGGTATCAGCCCAAATCAAGTATCGGTTGTTGGCTTTGCATTTGGGTTGATAGCGATTCCGCTGTTGTCGATGCAAATGTGGTATGGCGCACTGCTATTCATCGTTCTCAATCGAATATTCGATGGTTTAGATGGCGCGTTAGCTCGAACTCAAAAATCCGCTACCTCTTCAGGGGGTTATTTGGATATTTGTTTAGATTTTCTGTTTTATTCGTTTGTGCCATTGGGTTTTGCTCTGGCAGATCCAGCTCAGTTTGCTCTGCCTGCTTTGGTTCTTGTGGTGAGTTTTGTTGGGACTGGTTCAAGCTTTTTAGCGTTTGCGATTGTTGCGCAGAAATTTAATATCGAAAAAGTTCAGTTTAAGCACAAGAGCTTTTATTACATGCAAGGGCTGACGGAAGGATTTGAAACCATCATGCTGTTTGTGCTTTGCTGTTTATTTCCTCAATATTTTTCCATTTTTGCGTATGTATTTGCGTCGTTGTGTGCATTTACCACAGTAACGCGTATTTACGGTGGATTTAGCACGATAAAAGAGCAAGAAAATCAATGATGTTAGAGTCTCAGCAATCGATACGTTTAGGTGTGTTTTTGACCGTTCTTGTAGTGATGATGGTTATAGAGGCGTGGCGACCAGCACGCCAATCCAAGCTTTCAGCATCGACTCGTTGGCTGGGAAACTTTTCACTTATTTTTGTTGCTTCGTTTGTCGCTAAATTTGCCCTGCCTGCTGGTGCGGTTGGTGCTGCTCTTTTCGCAGCACAAAATGGGTGGGGGCTATTCAATGTTATGTCTCTACCTTTTTGGTTTATATGCTTAGTCTCAGTGGTTCTTTTAGATATGGCTATCTATTGGCAGCACAGAGTGTTCCATACCAACCCTGTATTATGGCGGTTACATAAAGTCCATCATGCGGACAGTCATATCGATGTAAGTTCAGGGTTACGTTTCCATCCAATTGAAATTACCCTAAGTGTATTTTATAAAGCGATATTGGTTTTACTGCTTGGTATTCCGTGGGAAGCCGTATTGATCTTTGAAGTGATGCTTAATGGTTTTGCTTTATTTAATCATGCAAATATTCGCTTAGCGCCTGCGATTGAGCGCCCATTAAGCTGGCTGATCATTACTCAAAAAGTACATCGCATCCATCATAGTCAGCTGCGTAAGGAAAGTGATTCTAATTTTGGATTCAGTATTAGTGCTTGGGATCGTATTTTTGGTAGCTATTGTGATAAAGCGGAGCTGGATGATGAGCATCTAGAAATTGGTCAACGAGATATTCCTGATAATAAAGAACATGCATCCTTATGGTACTTATTGATTATGCCGTTTAAAAAGTAATAATCAAAAAGACTGGTTGACCCCTCATTTAACTAAGCTTTCAACATTGAAATAGTTCTCCTTGTTTTAATTGTTCCCGTTTCTCGCTATTCTACTACTAAGGTCTACTATTATAGTATTCTGCACAAATAATCCATCAATTTCATATGGATGGCGTGACATTAGCTAATAATAATATCGGCTGAGATGTGTTTTTAGGAAAGGTAATTAAAATGAAGCTCCGGTACATGTTCGTTTTTATTTTTATTTTAATTGCCATAGTTCCGACCACTCTATTTTGGATGTGGCCATATTCAAAGGCGCTTGAATCTGAAATAGATGATGTTAAAGATCGACACTTAGTTATCGCGAAAAATCTCTCTACGGCATTTGAACGCTATTATCAAGATGTGACAAGTGTATTTGAAATTCTTGATCCTGAATCAGATGAAAAACTGGGGAAAGAAGGCTTGAACAATCTTCTTTCTGGTTTTGAGTTTACCATGGTTGCGGTTGTCGATTCCCAAGGAAAAGTCGATCACTGTGTATTCCATCCCAACCTTGAATGCCCAGCTACTATCAGCAATGACATTCTGCTTCTCGCTCAAAATACCGTTGAAGAACAAGGGGTTAAAGTCTCTACTGTTACAGAAGATCCCAGTATTGATAGCGGCCCAATTTTCCTCGTAGTAAAGCATCAAGAAGATAAATTGATGCTAGCGTATTTGTCGACAAAATACGTTGTTGCCATGGGTAAGAAAGTGGCGTTTGGTGAGAAAGGCCATGCTGCAATTGTAGACCAAGCAGGAAATGTATTAGCTCATCCGCTCGACTCTTGGATAAAAGAACGCAAGAACATTTCAATGATCAGCTCAGTGCAGAAGATGTTGGAAGGTAAAACGGGTGTGGAGTTGTTTTATTCTCCTGCTCTAAAGGGCGATATGATAGCCGGATATACCACAGTCGCGAATGCTAAGTGGGGCGTGATGGTACCTCAGCCAATCTTGGAATTGGAAAACAAAGCCCAAAATATTGATGAAACAGCGATTTTCGTGATGCTATTGGGGCTAGGTCTTGCTTTATTGATTACGATCCCTGTTTCAATGATATTGATCAAACCGCTTGAGCAGCTAATCACAACGATTAAACGTATCGAGAGAGGCGATTCCAAAACTGCTCTGAACGTAGATACATCGAGTATCACGCCAGTTGAAATACGAGATCTAAAAAGTTCTTTCATTTTGATGATGAATAACATTGAGGTAAAAGAGCGCGAGATTTCAAAATTGGCCTATTTTGACGGCCAGACCAACCTTCCAAATAGAAATTACTTCCGTCAACTCTCTGAACAAGCACTTTCTAAGATGACAGAATCGAAGTCGAGTGGAGCTTTTGTTTTTATCGATTTTGATGATTTCAAGCTGGTGAATGATAACTATGGTCATAAAATTGGTGATGATTTGTTGTCTAAATTCGCCATGCGCTTGTCGGAGTATTTTTCTATTCAGAGTGATGATGATCTTCTTAGTTATTTCAATGCGTTACCTGATATTATTCCTGCAAGGTTAGGTGGTGATGAATTTGTTATATTGATACAGAACATATCAAGTATTAATGATGTTGAGGACATGATTAAAGGTCTATTTGATGAGGTATTCTCGACGTATTCATTTCAAGGTAATGTTGAACTGTCGTTAACCGGTAGTGCTGGGATTGCAATATTCCCTGCTCATGGAATGCAAGTGGATGAGATTATGAAGTCCGCTGATATGGCGATGTATAAAGCCAAAGCGCTAGGCAAAAATAGAATTTATTTTTCATCAATAGAATAACAATTTTGTCTGAGTTAATTAATGCTCACTATGATAAATCACCATAGTGAGCGTCTCTAAATTAAAGCTCAAACAAAAAGTAATACCCATAACCGACAATAAAGGCTGGGATCGCAGAGTAGAACGTTGCATATAGTGCTGCTTTTGGTGCAAGAGCAATGGCAGGAAAAAGAGCATCGCCATCATTTGATATTGAATTCGACAGTTGTGTCGACATTGGTACAGCACCAGATAGATACATACTGGTTACCAAAATCTGAGGACCACACCCCGGTAATAACCCCACGAGTAATCCAATCATTGGCATCCACATTCCCCAACCGGCAAACAGTTCTGCAAGATCAAGGTGCAAAAAGGCGGTTGTTAATTCGAACGCAAGAAAAGCCCCAATGACCCACGCACTTATAAAATTTGTATCTTGAGCTGTTTTTTGTATCGGGTGTGACGACGTCCCTTTTTTATCTTCTGAAACACTTGATTCATAATCTTTAATTTCTTTTGTTAACGCCCAAAAAACCATGCACATAATAATGGCTATAGCACCTATCCATTCCATTGTTTGCCCGGGTAAGTGCAATTCTTCATTGAGATCAATTTGAAATGACCCTAGAAAAGCGACGACAGTTGCGGGAACAAGCATGAATTGCCAAAACTTGCCTTGAAGATTCATTGCTGATTTCTCTAATGCATTCTGGCTAACATTTGTCTTGATGCACTGGACATCTACTTTTTGGAGTGGTCTTAAAAAGTCATCTTGGTGTATTGCATTAACAGCAAAACCAGAAAGAGTACCGACAACCACACCGAGAGCAATAACTGCTAGACCAGTTTTAGGTTCACTTGCAACAAGAAGAAAGGCAGCGTCGCCCATGGTTGAGGTGAGAACGGCAACAATAGCGCCAAACCCAACTCGGCCGCTAACAAATTGAGTCGTCACTATTATAGCGCCACCACAACCTGGAAGAGCGCCTAAAAGTGCGGAGAATAGCACTTGGTAACGACGAGAGCGGTTATATAGACGAATGATACGGTTGTCTTGGCTGATATAAGCTGAAAGGTAGTGGTAAATCGCCAAAGTAAACGCAACATAAGCTGAAACGGCCCAAAATGCATCGGCTAACGTATTTATGATGATGTCACGAGTGGGATCAGCGATAAGTAGAGCGATCAATAATATGGGCAAAATAGATCGTTTATAACGCAAATGTATTTGAGAATTTTTTGCCCATTGTTTTGTTACTTCGGAAAAAGATGTCGAGATCATAATATCGCCAATGCAAATGATAATTATTATCATTTTAGGGTAAGAAGTTAGAACTGCAAGTACTATCTTTACTTATTTCATATTAATTTACACATATCTAGAGAAGAGCGTGGTGGTGACGGAATTTAAAGAGAATTTGCAATCTAGATCTGAAAATCAACCTCAAAATTGATCGAGAACAATTTAAGTGTTGACTGGGGTAATTAGTGATCTCAGAAATGTGACTAGCGTTGTTCATTCTGTAGATAGACCTACTATGATTTTAATTCTTGGTTATTTGAGAGCTGGTTATCGTTAACGTTGGAATAGTCAGCCTTATAAATCAGAAGGAGTGATGTACTCGTTGAGAGAGCATTAATTGTTCTATCTCAACCATGTCAACATCGCAGTTAGTGACTATTCAATTAATGTTAATACTTGTTAGATTGAAGTAAACAAGGACTACTTGAAATGAAATATCTTGGTTTTAAAAACCTTTTGCTAATATCCATTTTGGCGCTTGTCGCTATTTCTCTCTCAATATATAGCTACTTTTCCTATTCGAATGAATCGAAGCTATTAACTCGGATGATAACCGAGAACACACAAACCTACGCGATTAATCAGGGCGAAAAAATAGAGGCTTATTTACAAGATAAGATCGATTCTGTTAGTAATATCGTCGATGAATTACCACACAATGCCGCAGAACAAAGCGCTGAACTCAATATAGAGCGCATCATGCTGATTGGTGGGTCTCTAAATATGGCAACGGCTCTGATTGGTTTTAGCAATGGTGATGGTTACGCGACATTTAGTAACCCAGCCTGGGTAAATCATCGCGCAACAAGTGACGCGACGTTAGCGCCCTGGTATCAATTGGCACTAAAAAGCAATAACGTTCAGCTTAGTAACCCTCATACTCCACCTGGCGAGGATTACACGCTTATTTCAATCACCAAGCAGTTTCAAGGTGGCGTGTTTAATGCTGACCTCAATTTAGACTTTCTTTCATCGTTGGTTAACGACCCGAAAGCACTTGCAGGCTCAGTATCATTAGTTATGGATGAACACTCTCAAATATTGGCCTCTTCTTCACCTTCCTTAAAAGTTGGGGAGTTTGGAGCGAAACATGAACTTATCAAATCTGAGCTCTTGAATACGTTAAAAGAAGACGTACTCGTTCAAGAGTATACACTTGATGGTATCGGTAAGTTGATGTTCTCAAAAAGAATCATGGTCGGAGGTAAGATTTGGAGCTATACGGTTGGCTTGGATAAATCCGTTGCATTTGCTTCATTAGAAGATGCTAGAAATGGCGCCATTATATTTACAGTAAGTGCTTGTATCATCAGTGTGCTTGTTGCCTTTTTCATTATTCAGCTTCTTTATCGCCCCATTTTAGAGTTAAAGCGTATGGTGTTAGGGCTTTCACGTGGTGATGGTGACCTAACGTTACGTTTGAATGTTGAGACAAACGATGACCTTGGTGAGATTGCTGGGGGCATTAATGTGTTTATCGAAAGTCTGCAGTCGATGATGCACGAAATCCAGGCCGCGTCTAACCTTCTTCAGGAAAGTGTGGACGAGCTGAATCTTAAATCGACTCACAATGCTGATATTTTGCAAAAACATGCGAGAGAAACAGAGCAAATTGTGACTGCAATTGAGGAATTGAATTCGACAGCAGAATCGATGACAACCGACGCCGTCAATACCGCCCATATAACTGAGAAAGCCAACGAATCGGGTAAGTTATCACAAGAGACGATGAGTCAAGCACAACAATCGGTCACCACGCTCGTGGATGATGTGGATAGCACGGCAGTAAGTGTGCAAACGATGAGTGATGAAACGAAAGGAATCAACACAATATTGAGTGTGATTGAGTCTATTGCTGAGCAAACCAATCTACTGGCGTTAAATGCGGCAATTGAAGCGGCCCGCGCCGGAGAGCATGGGCGTGGTTTCGCTGTTGTCGCTGATGAAGTGAGAAACTTAGCGAGTCGAACTAAAGACAGTACATTGGAGATTGAGACCTCATTGGGCGCGTTGCTTAAAGGAAATCAATCTGTGGTGAATGCGATGGATGGAACAAAAGAGCGCTGTCAGAAAACAGTTAGTGACATATCTCAGGTGTCGAGTAACTTAAGTACCATGACGAGTTTAATCGTTGATATTAATGAGTTGAGTTCACAAATCGCCACAGCATCTGAGCAACAAAGTAGTGTTACGCTTGAAACCAGTAAGAATATGACAGCAATTAATGACATGGTCAGTGAGCTTGAAAGCAATGGCCAAGATGCGCTTTCAGAAGCCACTAATATTGCGAGTGTTAACCATCAATTAGTTGAAATTGTGGGAAAATTTAAACTTTAGCATCGAGAGGGAATAGACTTTCGAAAACAACAGCCACTGAGATTTTCATTTCAGTGGCTGTTTAAAAATAAGCATCTTTTTAACGTTTAGCTTAGTCTCCATTTAGTTTTTCTAATTACAGACTAGACTTATAAGAGCGTAAGTTAAAAAGGTGAATGTATGCTAGCTCGTCCCGTTAGCAAGTTTCAATATATACCTGTTGTAGCGTTAGGCCTTTCCATATTGGTAGGTGGCTATGTATACAATAGGACGCTTGACGACTGGATAACCGATATTGTTAGCGAATATATGCTCGGATTGCTTAATGATGTGAATCACGAGATTAAAGAACACAAATACCACTTTTATGATCTTACACCCGCGGAAGTCGACAGCTTCTTAGGTGATCTATCCCAATCCTCTACCCAGCGCCGATTTACGATTATCCACGAAAGTGGAAAGGTACTTGGCGATTCAAAATTGACCAAACGCGAAGTGTACAATTTAGATAATTATGGTCAACGTCCTGAGATAGTTTTAGCACTGTCAGACGGGAAAGGTATCGCTAAGCGTTTTAGTAGCATTAGTCGCCAAGAGACTCTTTATGTGGCTGCTCGCATAGAAATAGACGATCCTGAGCATGATACGATTAACTATTCTGGAATCGAAAAACATGGGCATGATCATGAAGGCTCCCATCGAGATGTGTTGCCAAGTAATACAAGCTTAACCGAATTCGATCATCATGAAGAGCACAGTTCAGTTTATATACTGAGACTCGCAATGCCAATGACGTCAATCCATAATATGTCTCAGGATTTACGGGGCATTGTTTATCTATTGATGATTTGTTCAATGGGAGTGTTGATAGCCTCATCTTGGTATAGCCAGAGAAAGATAACTCAAGTTATTAATGAAGAGAGGAAACTGCAAGAGGTTCGAATTAACAAGAGCACTCGAGAAATAGAGCTATTGCGGCAACTCGCCAATATGTTGGCTGCATGTACCACAATTAGTGAGGCTCAGCAGGTGGTAGAAGATATCGTGCCTCGAATACTGGGAGATATTAACGGCTGTGTCTCTATCATGCGAGAGTCTCGCAATTTGTTGGAAATCGAAATTGATTGGGGTGGGCCTTGGCCAGCGGCAACATCTTTTTCACCGGATGATTGCTGGGCAATGAGAAAAGGGCAATCTCACCTTTCAAGAGATGATAACCACAGTCTTAGCTGCCATCATATGTGTGAAGCTGATGAACAAAATATGACTCTGTGTATACCACTTACGGCCCATGGCAATACGGTAGGAATATTCCACTTATATTTTGACTCCCCACATAATCTGATATCCGAGGACATTAAGCAGCTCGCTTACACTCTAGCTGAACATTTAGGGTTGGCACTTTCCAACCTCCGCTTGCAGGACAAACTTCGCTCTCAAGCACTTCGAGATCCACTCACTGGTTTATATAATCGACGTTATTTTGAGAATAAGCTCGAAAGTGAATGGCTAATTGCAAGTCAAGACTCCATGCCTTTGTCGATAATCATGCTCGATCTCGATCATTTTAAGCAGTTTAACGATAACTTTGGTCATGACGCCGGTGATTATGTCTTAAAAGAATTGGGAAGCTTGCTTAAATCCATCTGCAACGTACGAAATGAAGTATGTCGTTTAGGTGGTGAAGAGTTTGCGGTTATTTGTCCTAATCTTTCTAAAGAGAAAACGATAGAGTTAACCAATAGAATTATCGAAAGTGTTAGAGAGCTTCATCTTGAAGTTCGTGGTTTGTCTCTTGGTCAACTAGGCATTTCTGCTGGTGTTTCAACGTATCCAGATATTGACGTTTCACATAAAGAAATGGTGAAAATAGCGGATGCGGCACTTTATAAAGCCAAAGAAAATGGGCGTTCTCAAGCAATGCATGCCTCCGATACCTAAGCTCGTGAATAACTCACATCCTCGATATAACTCTTCAATCAAAAAGCTCGGCACTTTAGAAGTCATAAGTGCCGCTTACTTCCTCTCTTCATTCAAATAGTAAACTTTGTCGCTTGTCATTTTTATTGGCTTTATTTGTTACATTCCTGTTTACATAAAATTAACACTTGCATAGTTTTTAGCGATGATTTAGTGTGATTACTAATAATATCGATATTATTACGTTTGATAGATGAGGTATGTTATGCCCAACTGGACAAATATGATCGGAGATTTAGTGGTTCGCGTTACCGAAATAGGTAGCACCATGATCTCAAATAATGTTGAACTTCCTCTCGCGGATAAATGTGAACAGTTGTTAAATAATACCGGTGAAGCAACGAGTTTGGCGCTTTCACGTGAGATCCTCGACAATTATCAATCTTTGACTGATGAAGAAAAGCTCGTTTTTTTTCAAGCACTCTTCTCTGATTTTGGTGTTGACGTTGTAGCGTTAGAAGCGGCATTTGCTAAATGGAGAGAAACGGCGGGCAATAGGGAAGCGCGAAGTATTCATTTTGCTTCTGAGCCTCGTTCACAAGAGCTTATTCGGATATTGAATCGAGCACCAGGCGGCACGGCAGCGCTTGTTAGTCTGCGTGAGGATTTGATTCGGTTAAGTAAACAAGAACCTAATTTAGCCAGTTTGGATCATGATCTAAACCATTTATTTAATTCCTGGTTTAATCGTGGCTTTTTAAGCATGGAAGTGATCAATTGGTCGACTCCAGCAGTAATTCTGGAAAAAATAATCTCTTACGAAGCGGTTCATGAAATCAAGGGTTGGGACGATCTCCGTTTGCGAGTTGCAGAACAGGATCGTCGACTTTATGGTTTTTTTCACGCTTCTATGCGCTCAGAGCCGCTAATTTTCGTCGAAGTTGCGTTAACGACTCACACTCCCATAACGATCGAATCCATATTATCTGGTGACAGAGACATATTAGAGCCAAATGAAGCAACGACTGCGGTTTTCTATTCGATTTCTAATTGCCAAGCCGGGTTGAGAGGCATTTCATTCGGGAATTTTTTAATCAAGCAGGTCGTGGAAGAGTTGAAGCGTGAGTTACCTAACTTAAAACGCTTTATCACGATGTCTCCGGTTCCTGGGCTAAGGAAATGGATCGCAACTAACCCCGAATTAGACGAAGCAAGCACGACTCTTGTCCAATCCTTAACCGATAGTAACACTCTATTTGATGAAGAATTTAAAGCTCAAAACAGTAGTCAGCTGAATCGATTAGCATGCCAGTACCTACTCGATGCGAAACATAAGAACGGTGGCCCATTTGACCCTGTTTCGCGTTTCCATTTGGGAAATGGAGCCCATCTTGAGCAGATTAATTTATGGGCGAACTCTTCAAGTAAAGGTATTTCCGATTCTTGGGGGTTGATGGTTAATTATGAATATGACTTGAAATCAATCGAACGAAATCACGAGGAATTTTTGTCTGAAGGTAAAATAAATACGTCGGCAGCCATTAAGAAATTCCACAAAAAATCAATAGGATGATAAACATGTACCATGCAAATTATTTAGCACATACCCTGCGTAAAGCAAGTGTAGGGTACGAAGACAATCTGTTTGCAACCTTGCTCGACGACAGCCATGTGAGTTACAAGACATTGTTTGATAACGCTGAGAAAATGGCAGCGGTTTTACAACAAAATGGTGTTAAAGCTGGGGATCGAGTAGCGGTTCAAGTGGGTAAATCGATTACGACCATCGAGTTATATTTAGGAACAATACTCGCGGGCGGTGTCTTTTTGCCATTGAATACGGATTATATGGCGAGCGAAATTGAGTATTTTTTGAGTGATGCTCAACCTACGGTATTTGTCTGTGATCCCACTTTAGAAAAGACCCTTAAATCGGTTGCCGATAGGGCAAATGTGCACGCATTGCTTACTTTGTCATCCAACGGCACCGAAGGCTCTTCATTTGACCAACGAAATACGGTTGAGTCGGCATATGTTGAGGTAAAACGAAATAAAGATGACTTAGCTGCGATCTTATATACATCGGGAACCACGGGCCGATCCAAAGGCGCGATGTTGTCTCATGGTGCGCTCTCTTCAAATGCATTGACTCTGGCTGACTATTGGCAATTTACTCGCGAGGATACGCTTATTCATGCTCTGCCAATATTCCATATTCACGGGTTATTTGTTGCCATCAATATAACATTGTGTGCTGGTTCGAAACTTCAATTCTTACCTCGTTTTGATGCAGATAAAATTATGGAGAAGATGTCCACATCAACGGTATTAATGGGTGTTCCAACTTTTTACGTACGCTTGTTGCAACAGCCGAATTTAAGTAAAGAGTCGGTATCGTCAATGCGGCTTTTTGTTTCAGGTTCCGCTCCTTTGTTGAGTGAAACTCATCAGCTTTGGCAAGAGAAAACTGGACATGCGATCCTCGAACGTTATGGTATGACGGAAACCAATATGAATACGTCCAACCCTTACGATGGCGATAGACGACCTGGAACGGTTGGCTTTCCTCTTCCTGGTGTTGATATTAAGATCTGTGATGCAACGACAGGTGAAGAGTTGGCGAACGGTGAGATTGGTCAAATTGAAGTGAAAGGGCCGAACCTCTTTTCTGGCTATTGGAAGATGCCAGAGAAAACCGCTGAAGAACTGCGAGATTCAGGATGGTTTTTGACTGGTGATCTCGGTGTACGTGATGATGATGGTTACATTTCAATCGTTGGTCGTTCGAAGGATTTGATTATTTCCGGTGGTTATAATGTTTACCCTAAAGAGATTGAAGCTGTCATTGATGATATTCCCGGTGTACAAGAATCGGCGGTAATTGGGTTACCTCACCCAGATTTTGGTGAAGCTGTCGTTGCTGTTGTCGTGGCAGAAACAGATACCACGTCACTACTTGATGACATTACGAGGCAAACTCAAGCTGTGCTTGCTAAATTTAAGCGTCCAAAAAGAGTGTATTTTGTAGATGAACTACCGAGAAACACAATGGGTAAGGTACAAAAAGCTCAGTTGAGAGAGAATTATAGTGATACCTTTGTCAGTAGTTGATAATCTAACTGAGACAATTGAACCAAACTTATTGAATCTATAAGATGTTTTGTAAAATTGCACTACGCAAAGTCAAACAGGTGGCTTTGCTATGCTATCAGTGTTGTGCTGAGAATCGTCGCTAACCCGCGTTATTATTATTCGAGATATTGAAGCAGTGATTTTATGAATGAAGAAATGAACAGTCAGAATGGCAAAACAGCGATTAATCGGGTCTATCATCAGCTAAGAATTCGCATTCTAAAATGCGAGTTTTCCCCAAGTGAAAAGTTGAAGATTGAGTCGCTCAAAGAGCTTTTGGATATTGGTGCTTCTCCGATTCGCGAAGCATTGAGTTTGCTGACATCCGATGGATTAGTTGAGCGTATCGATCAACGAGGCTTTCGGGTTGCGCCGATGAGTAGAGACAATTTTAATGAAATCCTGATGCTCAGATGTGATTTGGATAGTTTAGCACTACGTAAAAGCATCGAACTTGGTGACAGTGATTGGGAAGAAAACCTTGTAATCTTACATCATCGCCTAAGTCGCGCAGACATTTCAGACTTTGATTCATGGGAGTCTAAACACAAGTCTTTTCATATTGAGTTGATCGGGCAATGTCAAAGCCCGATACTCTTGGGCTATTCTAAGCAGCTCTATGATCAAAATATTCGATATCGATTTTTGGCTGAAAGAACAACAAATTATAAGTCCAGGAATGTATCGGATGAACATAAAAAATTGTTGGATGCGACAATAGAGCGTAATGCCGATCTTGCTTCACAACTTTTGGTTAAACATTATCATTCGACTGGCAAGTTTTTAGCATCGCTATTAGATAAAAACGACTTTAACGTGTAGTGAGCCTTTAAAAAGGCTCATACGTTTTCGGTAATCTCGAGATCAAAACAAAGTTATTGCGGTAACGACAACTTATTATCCATTTGGGGCGTTATCGTTGTTCACTCACTCTTCTTGAATACACTTTCCTTATTTTTCCCTTCACTTCAACTTAGCCACTTGTTCCTTTTACATTGTGAGAATACTCATTTTTTAGAGCGAGTAACATGCTTCCTACAACACAAAATGCCGTTGCAGTAAAAAGGTGCAACTATGTTTATATCACATTTAATCTATGACTCCTCTTTGATCAATTAGTTGCTAAAAACGTATTCTAGGTCACGTCTTGAGTCAGTGAAACAGCGTCTTTGCTGCTATGTTTTTAAGAGGGTAAGTAACTGCAAATTAAGTTAGAAACAAGGCTGAGTAAAAATGATGAACTTAAAAAGTCGTGGAAAGCTACTGGTTATTACAATAGTTCCACTTATTGTGGTCACACTGTTAGTGACGGGCGTATTTTATTGGAATGGACTAAGAGACATCGAACAACAGTCTATTTTATACCGAGAAGAGTTGATTGAAGCGCGAAAAACAGAATTAAAAGCTCATATGAGAATGGGGCGAACGGCGATTAAAGCACTTTATGATGCTGATGTGAACGGAGAAAATATAGCACAAGCTAAGCAAATCTTAGGTAACATGCGCTTTGCAGACGACGGCTATTTCTTTGCTTATGATTCTCAGGGTGTCAATGTGATGCATCCAATTAAACCGCAACTTGAAGGCAAAAACCTATATGGTTTTAAAGACGATAATGGTGTTCCCATCATTGCAGGTTTGATTGATGCTTCTAAACAAGGTGACGGCTTTCTTTATTTTTCTTGGAACAAACCTTCTATCGATGCACTCGCGCCTAAATTGGGTTATGCGGAACATCTTTCAAAGTGGGATTGGGTGTTAGGGACCGGTGTGTATATTGATGATGTCGATGTTGCGGTGAATGCTTATCGTGATCATCGGAGTGAGACCATTCTAAGTGACGCTCGTTTTGCAATGTTAATCTCGGCCATTGGTTTATTGGTTACCGTCTTTATCGTTGGTGTAATTATTAATAGAGCACTGATTCCATTAAGAAATATGTCTGATAAGCTCAACGATATTGCGCAAGGTGGGGGAGATTTAACCAGCCGTTTAGAAACCAAAGGTAATGATGAATTGGCAGCCCTCGGTCAGGCTTTTAATACCTTAATGAACAAAATGCAGCCTTTAATGAGTGAAGTGAAAGACAGCTCGATCGCGGTGATGCAAGCGGCTAAAGATTTGGATCAACAAACCGCTCAATCAAATCAGACAATGCAGAATCATAGCCAAGAGACGGATAGTGTGGTGACTGCGGTGACAGAAATGGCTGCAACGTCTCGCGAAGTTGCGAACAACACCAACGCCACGTCAGAAGCGATTAATGAAGCCAATCAATTGATTCTCGAAGCACAAAAAGATGTCACTTCGGCAATGACCGGTATCAATCAGTTAGTTGATGAAGTTAATGTCACATCTGGTGCGATTGAATCTCTAAATGATCAAACCAACAAAATTACCAACGTGATCGAAGTGATCGGAGGTATTGCTGAGCAGACAAACTTGTTGGCACTCAATGCGGCCATCGAAGCGGCACGAGCGGGTGAACAAGGGCGAGGCTTTGCTGTTGTTGCCGATGAAGTGCGTTCATTAGCAAGTAGGACTCAACAAAGCACGGAAGAGATTGGTGAAATGCTGTCATCACTTCAAGCAGGGGTTAAATTGGCTGTGACAACGATGGCGGCTGGCCAAGCAAGAGGTGAACAAACCCTTGATGACTCTTCTGTTATTCAGGATAGGCTTTCTGGAATAGAAAGTGCGGTTAGTTCTATCTATGATATGGGGACTCAAACAGCATCTGCGGCGGAGGAACAAAGCTCTGTTGCAGAAGACATTAATCAGAATTTGGTGACAATCCAGCAGATGGTGAACACTTTAAGTGACGACTTACAAAAAGCAGGTCAAATAAGCGCTTCTTTGGCAGCATCTGGCGCGAAAGTGAATGATTTAACTGGACACTTTAAAGTTTAGCTTTGTTCTTAGAATAGACAGAGGAGCTGAACCTCTGTCTATTCAGCTCAAATAACGAAATCTTATATTCCTCGTTGGCGCAACCAAGTTAGATGTTGGACATCAAAACCAATAATAGTAGGCTTTCTCGGTTGTTAACGAGTAGTGATCTCGCAAAACGTTTGAGTAAACTCTCCATTGTCGTCGTATTTTGACGTGCCATTTAGTGTCGTTGGAATGATTGTTCCATCTTTACGCCTCATCATCAGGGCAACATTATTTACATAGCCATACCCTTTGATGCGAGGGAAGTTTTCTTTAACACAATTTTGGGATTCTTGGTCAAGAAAATAGGTAAAATGCTTTCCTATCGCCTCTTCTCTAGTGTAACCCGTTAAGATTAACCATTCTGGGCTGATATCAATCACATGCCCATTTTGGTCTAAGGACTGCACAGATTGCGTTACACTGTCTAAGTCCATACTGTGAGTTCTGATATGAATGAGATCTTTTTTATCTACTTGTAAATTGACATTATCTTGTGCGTGTTTCCTTTGCTCTTTCTGAGCGTACATTTTCTTATCTGCACGTTCGATCATTGCTTCAGGTGTGTCGTCACCTTCCCGCATTTGCGAGCAACCGTAGCACAAGCTCCAGCTTTTCCCGATATCTTTTCCTAATTGTTGATAATTTTTTTGAATTCGCAGCATCGTTGCCTCGGCATTATCTCTATTACAATCAATAAATATAATGAGAAACTCATCACCGCCGATACGAGCAGCGAAGTCGGATTGCCTGATAGAGGTATTAATGGCTTTAGATACGCCTCTTATTAATTCATCACCAGCTTCATGGCCTTCTATATCATTGATTTTTTTTAAATCATTCACATCAACAAAACCAATAGAGATTGGAGTACTTTTACGGCGGCTAATTAGGAGATTTTTGCTCAGAAAATCAAAGATAGCTTGTCGATTATAGAGACCAGTTAAAGAATCGTTATAAGCTTGAAAATTTAGCTTTTCAATCAGTTTATCTTGTTCATTTCTCGAAATTGCAAGTTTATATATTAAAAATAAAATTAATGGGTATATGAGAGATATGCCTATGAACAACCCGGTGTTTAATATTTGATCTTCTTTAAAAATACTAGCTTTAGGGACATGCATAATAATAAATAATTTTTCATGATTAATAACATGATTCGAAGGGAAGTCAGTTAGATTAAAAGTGGTAAAGTAATATTCATCGTTATTATGTATAATGTTTCCTGTACCATTTCGTATTACTTCTGCCCATACCTCTGGATACTCAGACGCAAAAGATGTTTGTGTTTTTTCAGGAAATATAAATGTCCAGTTTTTATCTTTATTTTCATTGTTTAAGTAATAACCTGCACCATTTAATAGATAGGCGATGTCTCCATCATGTATATTTAATGATTGAATGATATCGTTTAGGCGTAATCCAAGATAATTTATAATACCGACACCAAGAAATTGACCATGTTCATTATGTATGGCCATTGCGAAGCGAATCATTGGTTTTACAGAAGCTTCAAGTTTACCAGTTTCGATACTAACATCGTATTTTGATATGTATATCTCACCTGGGTTTAAACTAGACGCTATTTTAAAAAAGTAGCGCTCACTTTGATCTTGAAGTTGATGATTGGGTACTGTTGAAAATGTGTGGTCTGGGTTTTGCCTTACGCTAAGTACCTCTTGCCCTTGGGCATCTAATAATTTTATTTGGTCATAAGTATTTTCAAAACTTCCAATGTTTATTAATAAGGATGTTAAATGGCGTATTTCATGTTGGCTTTTCGTTAACAATACGGTTTTGCTATATCACTCTGAGAAAAATAAAATAAATCGCTACTGGCGGATTTATATTCAGCCATAAGTCTATTTTTCATTGTATGAATTTCTGAAGTCTGAAGAACTATTCTTTTTTCAACAATGTTTTGATGTGATATTGAATAAATAGTGAGGACTATAAGAGAGATAAATAAAGTAGCATAGATAGCATAGCGGACTAATCGAAAATTTTTTAATATATATTTTAGAGTTGTAATTTTACCGAAAATAATATTTTTTCCAAATATTCTTCGTCGCTCTTTGATGTACATCATTTCTTCCATTATTACATAGCTCAAACTATCTGAAATATCCTTGATAATTGTAGCAGTATGAATCGAGTTTCACCAGTTGAGCTAGATAACATTAATAGAAACTTCTACGCTGATTGATTATTAAGTTAATAGTAAGTTATTGAATTAAACTACTTGTTTAGTCTTTAATTATAGTTTCATTAATAGCGGTTAACTTCCCAAATTTATCGAATTTGTGATTGGAGAAGGATTATCTATTCTATTTTTGAAAGAGTTTATTGATGAATTCAATGTGCGATCTTAAATTTCTTAACCGCACATTTACACAAGCCAAGTTTTAATGCTGGGCACTTTTTACATGGTGGGTTTTTGATAGGTATCGTCGCGATATTCTTCATTGCGATATCAGGCGACACTATCATATTGTCGTCAATTAATGTTTTCGCTTTACGCTGGGCTTTTTTCAACCCTTTCATTTTCTTTGGTGAAAGAGTCGTAACTTTACTGGCCTTCTTTTCCAGCTTCTTCTGTTGCTTTTTTAATTTCGCTGAATTCAAACGCTCACCTAGTTTAGTAATGATATTGATTGTTATTTGTATTCAATATTACTAAACCAGCCAAGTTATGTCCATTGCATGATTGCTCGGCTGAACGTCAGTCGGGCACTTGCTCAATTCGTCGTATTCTTTGGCCATTTTATAGAACGAAAACGGTAGTAAAGGCGTTTAATGTTTGATTTATGTCAATCAAACATTAAACACTTATTCTCATTAACCCTAATTATGACATGGACTATTGTCGTGATAATAATTTTCATTTAACGTGCTTATGAAATGAAAATTATTGTTATTTAGATTTATATGAGAGTGACCTCAGGCTGTGATTACACGCAAGTCCAATGTTACTTCTAACTGCTTGGAGATAATATTTTGAACAAAGCTATGACGTTCCCATTTCCTGAAAAAATACTCTCCTTTTTATTTGGAAAGCAACTAAGCAACGAAGACGTTATCACGGTTAAAAATCTCTCACATGCTGAGTTAAATGTGGAATATGAGATAAAAGAGGTTATTCAAGATAACGAAGAAATTGTGCAGTTTTTGTTTACTTTAGGCTGCTTTAAAGGTGAATCGATAACACTAGTATCGGTCCTTTCAGACACCTACGTTATCAGCATTAAAGATGCTCGATATAGCATCGATGTAGATTTAGCCAGAATGGTCCAATTGGTTTAACGCGACGCACCGAATAAGTAGAGCTTACTTATTCGGCGATTGAATGAAAGAGAGAGAAAGGCGATGAAAATTGCATTAGCAGGTAACCCCAACAGCGGCAAAACGACACTCTTTAATGCTCTTACGGGGAAGATAGAGCGAGTCGGCAACTGGGCCGGTGTCACGATTAGTAAGAAGGAAGGGTTGGTTAAACCTACGATTAGTCAATCTGACCGCGAGATCAAAGTGGTCGATTTGCCTGGCGCATACTCGATGTCTCCTTTTACATCTGAAGAAACGATCACTCGAAACTATATTCTCAATGAACAACCCGATGTGATTCTAAATATTGTTGATTCAACCAATTTAAGTCGCAGCCTTTTCTTTACAACACAATTGCTTGAACTTGGCATCCCCGTTGTCGTTGCGTTAAACAAAAGTGATTTAAACCAAGCGCGACAAACAGTCGTTGATGTTGCTCGATTGAGCGAAAAGCTCGGCTGTCCTATCGTTGAAACTGCGTCGATAAAGAGCCGCAATAATGGGTTGGATAACGTTATTGAAAGCGCAATTTCCATTGGGGGGCATTCACAGGTTGCTCCTTTTGATGGGAATAAAGGGACGGAGCTAAAAGATGTCGACTCGGTGAAAGCATTGGATGCTAAGCGATTCGATTTTGTAAAAACACTGGTTCAAGACGTTGAAAGTCGCCAAGTAAAAAGTTCGCTAAAGACTCGTCACGATCACGCAGACAGTATCTTGGCACACAAATGGTTTGGACTTCCAATTTTTGCTGTTGTGATGTGGTGCGTTTTTTCATTATCTCAAACCCATATTGGCCCGTTGCTTGCCGATCTTCTCGTCGGTTGGATAGATGCGTTATATAGCATGGTTGAAGGCTTATTAGGGGACAACGTGTCTCCGTTACTCAGTGCTCTATTATTGGATGGTATCATTGGTGGTGTTGGAGCGGTTATTGGGTTTCTTCCATTAATTATGGTTCTTTTCTTCTTGCTAGCTTTATTAGAAGACAGTGGTTATATGGCACGAGTCGCTGTCATCATGGACCGGTTTTTTAAGAAAGTTGGGTTGTCTGGAAAATCGATCATTCCAATGGTTATCGGGACTGGGTGCGCTATCCCAGGCATCATGTCGACCAGAACGATTCAAAATGAAAGACAGCGCAGAACAACGGCAATGCTTACTCCATTTATGCCTTGTGGAGCAAAACTCCCTGTCATCGCACTCTTCGCTGGCGTCTTTTTCCAAGATGCAGCATGGGTCGGAACAAGCATGTATTTTGCCGGAATAGGGCTCATCATCGTGGGTGCTTTGTTAATCGTACGCATCACTGGTGAAAAACATACACGGTCGTTCTTTATCCTTGAATTGCCAGAATATCGTTTTCCGAGTATTTCTCGGGCCATCGTGTCAACCTTCTCGCGTGCAAAAGCCTTCATTATCAAAGCGGGTACGATTATCTTGTTGTGCAACGCTGTGGTGCAAGTTATGCAAACATTCAATTGGCAGCTTCAAATTGTTGCCGAAGGTGCCGAGCATACGAGTATTTTGGCCGGCCTTGCTTCTCCGTTTGCCTTTATCTTAATTCCATTAGGTTTTGGAGTATGGCAACTTGCCGCAGCCGCGATTACTGGCTTTATTGCGAAAGAAAATGTCGTTGGTACATTGGCTGTTGTGTACGGCATTACGAACTTCATCGATACCGAGGAACTTGCTTTGGTATCCGGTGGCGCCGATGTTGCAAGTGTTATGGGGCTCTCTTCTGTCGCTGCATTTGCATATCTAGTGTTTAATCTATTTACACCACCTTGTTTCGCCGCTATTGGTGCGATGAACGCAGAGCTAGAAAACAAGAAGTGGTTGCTTGGTGGCATTGCGTTCCAGTTTGGTGTTGGCTATGTGGCTGCTTTTTTAACCTATCAAATCGGCACGTATCTAACGACTGGTGCGGTCGGGCAGGGCTTTGTATTTGGTTTAGTTGCTTGTTTAGTCTTGGTTGGCATTGTGATGCATTTAGTTAAGAAAGGCTCTGTGAAAGAAGCAAAACAAATCAGCTTATGTGCATCATAGGAGAGAGTTATGGAAAATGTCATTGTCGCACTCGTAATTTTATTCATTTTAGGGCTTTCTTTAGCAAAAGTTGTTTTAGATAAGAAGAAAGGGGTGAAATGTATGGGTTGTTCACATGGAGCCGCTTGTTCCTCGAGTAAAAAAAATAAATCGGCCATCAATGTTGGTGAACGAATTATTTAGAATCACTCACTGATAATGAAAAAATTAGAAAGAGTCGTTGAGAAACTAGCGGCTCTTTTTTCTTTTATGTTGCTCTAGAATTTGAAGGGTTCTTCATCGTATTGCTACCTATAAAATCGCAGGTTTGCTGTCAGATCATTGAAGTAGAACTCATTTTTATTAAATTCTGATCGTCACATTAATGTGAATATAGAGATCCCAGCTATTATTTTATGATACGTTCTTGGTGATTATGTGAACTGTATTTATATTCACATTAATAAGCTTTGGAGGAGTTAAATATGAGCGATAGTGTAAGTGGAATAGAGTTAATCCGTTGTATCTATTCTAGCTCTGCAACCGAACAATTTACTCATGACGACATTACCGCGTTATTGGAAAAAGCTCGTAAGCATAACGCGAGTATCAATGTGACTGGGATGTTACTTTACGACGCAGGATCATTTTTCCAAGTATTAGAGGGCGATCGTCAAGTTGTCGAAACGCTTTATGAGAAGATAGCCAAAGACCCACTGCATGATAATGTCAAAAAGGTTATTGTGGAATTAGTTGAAGAACGAGATTTCTCTGAGTGGACGATGGGATATTCCGGCGTCACGCGACAAGACTTGAGAAACATAGAAGGATTGAATGACTTCTTTTCGACCAAGCGCTGTTTTACCGAATTGGATGAAGGTCGTGCTAAAACACTTTTGGCTGCGTTTAAAGATGGTCGCTGGAGAAATACATTGAAGTAAGCGCGGCTGTTTAAAATAAACAAAAAGAGTCAGTATTTGATGTCGCTTATAGGCGATATCTGTACATTCAGTATACTGATACTAAATAAATCGAGTCAGTTGGCGAAAATGAAAGAACTGTTTAACGAAAGTTTTTATTTTTTAAAGATGAACTGGTGGTCTGTCTTTAAAATTTTTGGCCCCTTCATTATTATCACTAGCGCTGGATCCCCTCTTATCGAGTACATCGGTTCTCAGTATCCTTCGTATTGGAACGGCTTATTATACTTTTTTATTACTGGGATGATTCATACTTACTTGATGGTGCGCTTCATTAAATTTATGGCGTCTGTTGCATCTGGTCGAGAAATAGAATTGACGGTTTCATTATCGGAGTGGCATAGCTTATTTATCTCTTACATTATGTATGGGGTCGTTGTGGTGGTGGGGCTTATTGTCTTTATTATTCCTGGCTGTATTTATGGCGCTCGCCTCGCTTTTTCAGAATTTGAAATCGTGTTAAATGGTAAATCTCCTATTAAAGCATTTGGTGTTAGCTGGAAGGAAACAAAAGGCCTAACACTCAAACTTTTCTTCATACTGTTTATTATTGTTTGTATTCAGTTCGTAATACTTGGTCTTTTAGATTTAATAGCAATCTTCTTTCCGTTCGCTCAATTAATCTGTAGCATGCTGTCTGAAGCATTAATGTCTGTGACAATGATCTATTCAACCATCATCTTCTTCAGAGCGTATGTGATGAACTCTCCCAGTCATTAATGAAAATAAAATCGATGGCTCTGGCGATACAAGGATTATTTAAATGAGTTTACTGCCTCAAGTATTAGTTGCGTTGGTTGCAATTGAACATGCTTATATATTGGTTCTCGAGATGTTTCTTTGGACTAAGCCAAGAACGCGACGAGTGTTTGGTTTATCACAAGAAGAAGCTGAGCAGACTACGGTTTTTGCGGCAAATCAAGGCTTATACAATGGCTTTCTATCAGCTGGCTTGCTTTGGGGGTTATTTCATTCAAACACAGCCTTTGGCGAGCAGATACAACTTTTCTTCTTGAGTTGCGTCGTTGTCGCTGCATTGTATGGAAGCTATTCGGTTAAACGCTCAATTATAGTGGTCCAAGGGTTACCCGCTTTACTTGCAATTTTGTCTGTGTTGTTTTTGGGGCAGTAATTAGAAAGTCGTTTTATAGGTAAATTGCGTAATTGAAACGGCTCTGGTCAAAAAACTACGACGCATTTTCACAAGAGCGAGTCGCGAATGAGATCGCCGATACCTTCGTCTTACTTTCAGCGTTAGCGTCTGAATTTAATATTGACTTAGAACACGCGGTAGAACATAAATTTTTCCAGTCAGACAGTAAGCGACACTGGGCCAGCGCTGAATCTTAGATCACCAAGTGCACATGCATGCTTACTAATTAACATATTTTCTTACATAAATTCACATTTCCCCTACAATAAATAAAGTAACTAATTCCCTGCGCTTTAGTTTTATATTTATATTTTGTGAGGTATTTATGTTTGTTTGGAGCATTAAGAAAAAGCTATCAGTTCTATTAATAAGCTTAATAACCCTTATTATGATTAATATTTTTGGTATGTTTGAAATCGCTAAAACGGGTTATTTTACTTATTTAGAGCGTGAATACCTTATAGGTGTTGAATCGATACAGCTTAATTTAGACAGAATGTCAGTGCCGAATCAAAGTTTAAATGAGATTAAAAGTTATATTGATAAAAAAAACACTAATTTTAGACAACAAGGCATTGTGCAAGGATTACACACTACAACTCTGCAATCTGAATTATGCTTAGGAGCGGTAAATTTTGCAGAAGACATAATTTTTAGGGTATTAGGATTTGGCAAAGCCATCGATGTATGTACTGAAGCAATTGATACAAATCAACAATTTAAGTCGTTAGTGCTCGCTTTTCAACAAGATAATTTAACCTTCAGTGAGTTTTTATCACAAATAGAGTCGCCTTTCGCGCGCTTAAAGAATCATTCTGAGGAATTTTCTGTATTAATTCCTGAGATTAGAACCTTTATGGTCAACCTGATAGTAACCATGACAATCGTATTATCGTTAGGGTTAATAGTTGCATTTATCTTTACGATAAAAGGTATTCAATCTAGTCTTAAAACGCTTCGTGTAGATATTCATGAAGTAGAGAAGCACAACCAACTTGATTACACCGTTAGATCAACAAAAGATGATGAAATTGGACAAGTCGGTAAATCATTTAAAAGTTTACTTAAAAAATTTCAACACATTATTATTCAATTATCTCAATCTAATCACTTGTTGCTTGATGAAAGTTCCAAATTAAAAGTGCTTTCAGAACAGTCGAATGAAAGTGTTTGCGAACAGTTTCAAATGACGAGTCAAGTATCGAGTTCAATCGCACACATGACCTCAGCGTTAGATCAGGTCTCAGCCAATATTAATCAGGTCGCGTCAAATGCTGGTGATGTCAATCAATCTGCGGAAAAAGGGAAAGAAGTCGTCAGTTTTGCAATAGCAAAACTACAAGAGCTTGTTTCTGAGATATCAACCGCGACCACCGTCGTAAATGACTTAGCGGAAAGTAGTGAGAAAGTAAGTAAAGCACTAGAAGTGATTACCCAAATAGCTGAACAAACGAATCTATTAGCACTGAATGCTGCGATAGAGGCGGCGAGAGCTGGCGAGCATGGTAGAGGGTTCGCAGTTGTTTCTGATGAAGTAAGAACACTCGCAACTAGAACCCAAGAATCAACTAAAGAAATTGGCGATATTATTCAACAACTAAGAACGGGCTCTGAAAATGCAATTTCAGCCATGGCTAAAAGTCAGCAGCAAGCTGAAGATACCATGACGACTACCGAAGGGGCAGGAGACAGCCTTAACGAGATAACGGAGCTTTCAAAAGATATCACTGAAGCCACCGGTCAAGTTGCCGTTGCAGCACAAGGCCAAATCGAAGTACTAAAAGATATTAATAGTAATGTTGATACTTTAAGTCAATCTGCAGACTCAGCTAAAGCAATAGCAGAGCGAACGCAGCAATCTGCATTAATATTGAGTGATAATGTAGATTCAACCGCCAAGCTTGTTAACACATTTAAAGTATAGTTTGCTGAAAGGGCAACAATTCTAACGAGTATTTGAGCAAGGAACATGCATAAACTGCTATGGTTGTGATTCCTACCCAAGGAACACCACCTAGCGGTTCAGAACCATAAATACCAGAAATAAACAGCCGTTTTAGCATCACAATTTAGTCTTCAATACCAAGAGTCGGATAAAAGATGCGGTACTCTTTATAGACAAAATAAAACCTATGGAGAGGTATTTCCGTGTCAGATGATAAATATGTACTAAAGAAAGCAGAAATTGATGCAATGGAAGCACAGAAAAAGACGCACTTCTTGAATCCCAATGCTCAATGCACGAATAAATCTTTGGGTGACCGTGTTGGATTGACGGGTTTTGGTTTTCATATTATGGAAGTTCAACCGGGCCATGACTCCACCGAGCACCATTTCCACTATAACGAAGATGAATGCCTTTACGTTCTTTCAGGAGAAGGCGTCGCGATCGTTGGACAGGATAAATTCCCAATTTCAGAAGGTGATTTCTTAGGATATCGCAAAGGTGGATTCCCTCATTCCCTGATTAATACGGGGAATTCTGTTCTTAAATGTATTGCCGTCGGTCAGCGCTTAGAAAGCGATGTTGTCGATTACCCAAATCAGGAAAAACGTATTTTTAGAACCAAAGGTCTTAGCTGGAAAGTCGTCGAATTTTCCGACGTACAAGAAAGGCCAATCATTAAAAGTGACAAGTAGGCCATTACATTAATAGATGTTGCTCACCAATTTTCTTTGGCTCGGCGTTTTGTTTGATAAGCTGACCTTATCGAAGTGGTCGAATGTGGTAGTTTGAAACAGTTTCAACCTGATTAAATGCAGCAAATTTCACTAATTCAAGGTCGAATTCGGCTCTAAATTCATCGATATTTTTTAGTAAAGGATCGATAAATATATTGATCACCTCTAGGTGAGATCGGGCTTTGTGAGTTTTACAGTCAATCATGCCGACTAGGGTTCCATCCCATAAAATGGGCAAACAAAAGTAACCAAATTTTCTTTTGACCGCAGGCGTATAACATTCAAGTAAATAATCAAAGTTGAACAGTCGCTTGGTTTTTGCTCGCTGGATCACCAGATTGTCGAAAGGGGAAAGGATATTGACTTGTTTGCGCTTTAGTTGCTTATTTAACAGGGCTAATGAGTTGGCCGATGTAAAATAGAATTCGCCGTTGACTTCAACCTGTTCAATCAGACCTTGTTCACCCATCTCATTTAGCGCGGTTTTTACGTGAGCCTTAACGCCTTTCAACAAGTAAACCATCTCATTGAGTTGACCAATACCGTGTTCAGCCAGATAACGTTGAACAAGAAATTTGGCATGTTCTTCTGGAGTGGGCTGTGTTGTATCAACGTGATCAGGTAATACACGTTCTGTGATGTCATAAACCTTATGAAAATTTTTACGCTCAGTAATCATCAGATCGCCCTGCATGTAGAGCGTTTCTAGAGCTTGTTTACTGGGTTTGGTCTCCCATCCCGTTTTCTTTGTGACATCAGAGGCAAAGTCTTTTGCCATCAGTGGTCCTTCATCTTTAATGCGTTCGAGTACCGAGGCCATTAGCTTTAAATCTTTACGAAACCAATGCTGTTGTTGACCGGATTTAAGTGCGAGTTTACGTGGCAAAGAAAATCGAAAATCTTTCATCGCTAAATAAGAGGCGGCATGCGACCAGTATTCATAAACTTGCTTTTCTTTAACCATTTTATCTAAGTGATCGGTTTGGTAATCAGGATTTCGATTCCATAAGGTATGGTGGTGGGCGCGTTGAACCACAGAAATGGTATCGATTTGTACATACCCTAACGCTGTCATCGCTTTAACCGTTCGCTGGTACGGGGTTCCTGTGAGTTGCTGCGCATGTAATCCTTGCGACAGTAACGTGACTTTTCGAGCTTGAGCTAATGAGAGTGATTCCATGTGCAGACATATCTTCTAGGTATAGTGGTCTAACTTTAACAGATACCTTGTTTTGTTTCATAAATAGACTACTAAAACCAGATGCAAATGCCTTGTATTTAAAGGCTTTCAGCTCACTAATCCATGAAATTAATAGGGTTTCAACTTCGCGAAATCTCGATTTATAACTTAAAATAAAGTAACGGTATTACGTTGAAGTGCGTACTTTCGCTGGGGGATATAAAATTGAGAATCTATTTAGGATGTTTGCTTGCTTTAACCTGTTTTCAGGCGAAATCGGATAACGTGCGGATTTATACGTGGGAAGAGTATCTTTCCGAAGATGTTATTGAGTTATTCGAAGAACAAACGGGCCATAGCATTACTCAAATCTACTTTGAAAATGAACAACTTAGAGATGAAGTCATCACCACCGACCGAGCGTTAGCGTATGATTTGTTCATTATGGATGGGTATACTCTTAACGCGTATAGCGCGGCTGGAATGGCAAAAAACCTCAGCTCTGTCTCGATTCCCAATTTAAAACACATTAACCAAATTGCGTCATCGGTCTGTGGCGATTGGGGAGTCCCTTACTCTTGGGGAACGATGGGGATTGGTTATCGAGAAAGTTTGATAACGCAACCAGTCACTTCTTGGTCTCAGGTGTTCTCTTTATCTAAAAAAGGAACCAACATTGTTATCCCATCTGATGATTTAGATACGGTGGGCTTTGCGCTACTGAGTCTTGGTTTAAACCCTATGACCAATGATGAGAATGAATTACGACAAGCATATAAGTTACTGGCTAATAGCAAAAAAGACATCTTAGCGTTTCGCTCAGCAGTAGGATACTCATTAGAAATGATGGCGACGTCATCGATGGAGATGGCGGTGATGTATAGCGGCGAAACGTATACGATCCGTGAGGCAACAGGTCAGGACGATTGGCACTATGTCGTTCCACAAGAAGGCACGTTAATGTGGTATGAGTGTTTCGCCGTACCTTCTGAAAAACCGTTGAGTGATGCAACCATTGCGTTTCTTAACTTTATCAATGAGCCGAAAATTGCCGCGATGAATGCGGAAGATCTTTGGATAGCAACGGCGAATGAATCTGCCTTGAATTTTGTTAGTGATGAATATTTAAACGATCGCGAGCTCTTTCCCGAAACGGAAGTCCTTGATCGAAGTTTCCAATACACACGTTTAGATCAAGTTTCTTCTAAAACGAGAGCTAGAATGATATCTGCTTTGAATAATAAATAATTACTGGAAAAAGCATGAAGCTATCGCGCAGAATCACGTACATATTATTACCCGTAATATTCGCTATTTTTTCAGTGGCGGGGATGTATGCCTATTCTAATCAAAAGAACCTGATTATCAGCACTGTCGCGGATAAATTGAAATATACCGGGCAACACACGATTAGTGATATCCATAAAAATGTTGAAGAGTTATTGAGCCTCACTGAAGTGTTTCTTAATAGCGCAGAACTCACTCGGTATCTTAATCGTGATGTTTCTGATGGCAGTGCGATGATTTCAGAAAATCATCTTATTCGGTATTTAGGCCGTTTTCATCTTTCGTATGGGCAGTTTAGAAAAGTGAGCTTATTGGATGAAAGCAATAGGTTTATTTTTCATTTCGATGCCAATGATCCTTTTTCGAGTCCTGAGTTGGATAACGACTTGATGGAACATCAGTCTGTTATTACAAAACAATTAAAAGCAGCAGGTTCTACTTATCTTGATACGACTTCATATCTCATAAGAAAAGGCGAAGGTAATACTTTGAAGTTGATTGTCTTTCGTACTTTTTCTCCACAACATCTTATCGCAGACAATACATTTTCAGGGAGTATGAAGTTTGCCACAGCGATTACGGAAACGACATTGGATGTGGTTGCCCGCTACCAAGATCCGATGCGAATCAGTTTCCACGAAGGTATTCACATCACAATAGACCCTGTTTCTAGAGTCATGGTTCTGCCTAATACATTGCAATTAAATGAAGTACGAGAGAAGGAATCCGTTCTAACGGTACGCTCGAAAAGTGAATTGGCTATGTTAGAAATATCTCTTCCAGCAAGTTATTTAAAAGATCTTTTAAGGCCTTACTGGAACAATATAATCAGCCTTATTTTTAGTGTCAGTATACTGACTTTTTTAATCCTAAAGTTCTTGATTCAAAAACAGATTATCTCGCCGGTTGTACGATTAACCAAGCAAGTAGCGAATGCTCGAACAGGTGATGATTCTCAGCTAAAAAAAATTGATCGGCAAGATGAAATAGCCTTATTGAATAATAACTATGTGCTTCTCTTCGATGAGTTAAATAAGTTGGCCAAAGTTGATAGTTTAACCGGACTATCGAATCGAGTTTTATTCAGTTCCGCTTTAAAGCGAACAGTGAGCCGTAGTATTCGGCATGAATTGCAATGTGCGCTACTTTATATTGATTTAGATAATTTTAAATATGTGAATGATCATTATGGCCATCATGTCGGCGATGATTTATTGCAAGCCTTTGCTCAGAGCCTGATTGATATTTTTGCACAAATTCATCATTTAGGGCTGGTCGACAGTGATTATGAGATTGCTCGATTAGCAGGTGATGAATTCGCCGTACTTATCAGTAACGTCCCCAATAGTGATGCGGTTGCTATGGTTGCGAGAAAAACAACGGATTTATGTTCGCATGGTTTTAAAGTCAAAGACCAATATTTTGATATTAACGTTAGTATTGGTATCGCAATGTGTCCGAGTGATTCGATGTTGCCAGATGAATTACTCAAACATGCAGATTCGGCGATGTACCAAGTCAAAAACAGTGGCAAAAATGGATATCAATTTTATTCGAAAGCACTGGAGAATCAAATAAATCAACATGCGCGAATTGAAGAGGAAATTAAGAAAGCACTCGAAGGTGACAACTTTTATTTGGTCTGGATGCCTATATATGATTGCCGAAGCGGCAAAATAACCGGAGCAGAAGCACTACTGAGATGTGACTCTGTCTGTTTGAAAGCGGCGGGTCCAAGTGAGTTTATTCCTATTGCCGAAACAACGGGTTTGATCAAAGCTATCGACTATTGGGTGATTGAATCGGCCATTATTAAACTTAAAGAATTGATAGATAACTATGAATTTTCTGGCGTATTGTCGGTTAACTTTTCAGCGTGGCAACTGAAAAATCAACACTTCGCGTATCATGTCGCACTGCTTATCGATAATTACCAAGTGCCGGCAGAACAGATCGAGTTAGAGATTACCGAAACGTGTCTGATAGCCGATGATATTCTCGCCAATACCATCTTAAAAGAATTGAAAGCTGTTGGAGTACGGCTGTCTCTAGATGACTTTGGTACGGGTTATACAGCCTTCAATCAGCTTGCCGAATACACCGTCGATATTCTTAAAGTAGACCGATCATTTATTAGTTCGATTTTTGAAACTAAAAATGTAAGCAGTAAACCCTTAATTGATATTATTGTTGAACTTGCCTCTTTGTATTCGCTCGATGTTGTTGCTGAGGGCATCGAAACCAAAGAACAATTAGAATACGTGAGAAAGCTAGGGTGTGATCGGGCACAGGGTTTCTATCTATCAAAACCTATTTCCTGGGAGGCGTTTACTCTTCTTATTGAAAATGACTTAGAGAGCGCGAAATTTAGGTTGGAAAGTTACGATAACGATCACCAACTAGAATTTAAGTGTGTAACCGGCAGTGTTAAAGTCATTATCTCAACCGAAGTCGTGACATTACTATACAAGGGAATCATTGACTATGAGTTGCTAGACTTTGTTATGCAATCTTTATCGCCATTCATGGACCGCTTGAGCGAACGTAAATGGGGTATTATTACGGTGGCCGACGATGAATATGAATTGTCGGCAGAGACACGTGATAAGCTCGCCGAGCTTGTACAGTACTGTTATGACCATGGCTGTGTTGATGGGGCGTATGTCATGACGAAACCGAAGATCATTGAACAGATTGAGTCATTCAGACGAAGCTTGAATTTAAGCGGTGATTTTAATGATAAAAACTTTGCCTCACAAGCAAAAGCCGCTGAGTATATTAAGCAAGCCATTAAAAATAGTTGAACATGAAAAGTGAGCCATGCCCACGTTAATTGCGGTAACGGTAGTGATGGACGGCTATTTGAGCGCATTTTTCAACCGCTTTATAATGACTCGTGGCACAGGTTACTGAATGAAGAAGGCGCAGAACTGATCCAACGTGTATTGCACTGAAATTCCTTATTGTAGCCATACATGTTCATTGTTTGTATTAGGTGATGCCTTCACATCTCATCGGTGCAGTTGAAACAAGAATGAAAGTTCTGAGTATCGCGTATTTATTGCCAGCGATGCTCATGTCATGTATAGAAATGGGAAAGGTAAGGTAAGTTTCTAAGGCGTGGTTATATAGCTTGTAGGTTGAATTCTTTAACTAAAAATGAACAAGGAAACACATAGCGTGTTTCCTTGTTCTGTTTAGACTTTAATTAAACAATAAATCGATTAAGAATTTCGTTTTGCTTGATCGATCTTTCACTCTGTTGAGCCATTATGTTGTTGGTTTCATTCGCACTCGACGAGACCTCTTCTGATAGCTCTTTTATCTTAGTTGTGTTGGCGTTTATCTCTTCAGCCACCAAGCTTTGCTCTTCTGCCGCCGACGCGATCTGGATGTTCATATCGGCAATTTGCTGGATTGTATCTCTTATTTTAGTTAAAGATTCATCGGCTTCTCGCGCCTTATTGACTGAATCGTTTGCGGTTTCTTTGCTGCTGGACATGGCATGTGCGACGGTTTTTGCCCCTGATTGAAGTTGTTCAATCATCTCTTTAATTTCGGTTGTTGAAACTTGAGTTCTTTGCGCTAACGTTCGTACTTCATCGGCAACCACTGCGAATCCTCGGCCGTGATCTCCCGCCCTCGCAGCTTCAATTGCAGCATTTAATGCAAGCAAGTTTGTCTGATCGGCGATCTCATTGATGACCTGTAACACAGACTCAATGCTATTGGTCGCGTTTTCAAGTGTTTCGATTTGAGCCACCGCGTCGTCGATACTCGATGCTAAGTTATTAATTGAATTTCGAGTGTAAGAAACAACATGCACACCTTCTTGAGATGCATCATCCGCTTCTTTTACTAAGCTCGCGGCACTTTGTGCATTACCAGCGACATCTGAAGACGTCGCCGCCATTTCATTCATAGCGGTAGCCAGTTGTTCTAGTTCCGCCACCTGATTATTAAGCGCGTGGGTTGAGCTTGTTGAGCGTTGTGAAGCTTGATTTGCACCATCAAGTATATTATCTGCAATACTGCGAAGCTCTGTTACTTCCCCTTGAAGGTTTTCAGTGAAGGTATTAAATCCGCCAGCAAGTTCTGCGAACTCAGTATCTGTTTTTGTGCTCAACCTTTTGGTTAAATCGCCCTGGCCAGAAGAGATATCCTGAATGGCAGTATTTAATAATCTTATTGGATTCATTAGCTTACCAACTAAGAATAGGAAAATCACAATACTGATGATCAATGCGAGTACCGACATTATGATGGCATCTGTTTTTGTATCATTGATTGCTTTAAATGCGATGGTGTGATTGAGCACAGAACTGACATACCAGTCTTCGTTTGGTATTTGGAAGAAGTTAAATCCAAATTCAACACCATCAATAAATTTAATCTGCAACTGTTGAGCAACTTTGATATCTGGGTGGTTAGTACTGAGCTTTTTGCCGTCCATTTCTTTATCTGGATGGACGACAATGGTACCTGATGAAGTGACCAATTGAATGTACCCAGCGCCAAACATATTGACTCTGTTGGTTAATTCCGCAAGTCGTACAAGGTCGATATTAAAATTTAGTGCACCGATAAAGGTCCCTTCAGTCCACAGAGGTGTCACAATAGATACGGCCACTTGCTGGGTCATTGGATCGGTATAGGGGTCGGTAACAAATAAATCTTGGTTGGTCTTCGCTTTTTGATACCAACCAATGTTGTTCACACTTGTTTCTGTACCGCCATTACTAACACGAAGTTTTCCGGTGGATTCTAGGGAAACCCCCGTTTGCACGAAGGCGGTTTTTACAACCTGCGAATCTAATAGCTCTTGGATTGAATCAATAGAGCTGCCTTCGTTACTAACACGTTCAGCAATGAATTTAGCGAGCTGTTTCTTACCTTCCAATTCGCCGACAATACTATTTGTTACGTTGCCAATAATGTCATCGAGGCTTTGATCGATAGTAGAAAACAGGTTTGATTTCACTGTCATGTATTGCCTAACTGATAGTGTGCCGACTGTAATCATTATCAATACAGCGACAACAAGTGTTAGCTTATGGGCAAATTTCATTCGGAAAACCTTTCCAATAATTAATAGTTAAATCAATTATTGCAGAAAATATCGCAATTGCGAGAAACGGTCTGCAAAACAATCTCATTAAAGAGAGTAAGTGGATATTGATCACATTTAGCTTGCTATTTTCCATTGAAAAGTGGTTTTCATTGAAGAGCTGAATGCTTCAATTTATTTTATTATCTTTGGTGTATATCTTTCATGGAAAAATAAAAAGTCTTTGATTATAAAGACTTTTTTTGTTTTTCTTTTTTGAGCGGCATCTTCGTATAAACAGTCTACCTACCCGGCTTTCTCTCGTTACTTGAAAATAGAAACACCTAATTAATTTACTGCTCGTGCCAGCGCGTACCATACGCGGCACTATAGTCTGGCACTGCGATATCATTACTTAGGTCATCAACGGATTGTAACGGGCCAACCTTGGTTTGGTAGGGGAGATAGCCCGCCCAAACTGGAAGTGTTAAATCGTCCACATCATCGTTGACTTGTCCGTTACTTACTTTTACCGATGCTTCCGTGAGAGGAAGGCGTAATAGCATGGTGGCAGCGAGTTCTTTGTCACTGCCGAGTCGCACATCTTGTGTTCTTCCTGGCGCAATATGTTCAACAAATTGATTGAGAATCGTATCTTTGCTTTGTTTATCGCTCACTTCTTCGAACGCACCAAAAACCACAGCAGAGCGATAGTGAGCGCTATGATGCATCGCCGAGCGTGCTAACACCCAACCGTCAAAAAGTGTGAATGTCAGACATGTTTGCACTCCGGCTTTTAGTTTGCGCAGTAGGCGGCTGTTGTTTGCACCATGAATGTAGACGAAATCATCGACCCGCCATGCCAGCATAGGAATGACAACAGGACCAGACTCTTCGACTATGGCGATATGCGCTATCAAACTTTCATCAATGATCTTATAAAGAGTTTCTTTTTCAAAGACCGCTTTATGACTGCCTTTTTTAACTTCTGTTCTCTTTGAATTGGATAGCATGATTTCTCGAATTCCTATTTACTGTGGTTATTGATAGATGTTATTGACAAGAGCTTGTGAGTGGTAATATAAAGTTGAACTGGTACATTTTTTAGAGCCAGTTTTAACTAAAGGATGGATCCGGTTATGCAGCAAATAGACATTGGCGATTTGACGCTTGTTGATGGTAAAGGCTCAAGGCAGGAAAGGCTCTTTCATGCGATTCGTGAGAAAATCGTATTCAGTCTGTGGCGTAAAGGTGGAAAACTGCCCTCAACACGAAAGCTGGCGCAAGAATTACACATTAGCCGAAATACCGTGATTGGGGCTTATGAACAGTTGGTTGCCGAAGGGTATATCGAGAGTCACCAAGGTTCCGGTTTTTATGTCGCGATAGAGCTTCCCGAGCAATATTTGCCTGTGAACATTGAGCAACGTTCTAAGCCAAAACCGAACACAACATTGCCGGTTAACAGCCCATTTGCAGCAGGCGTACCTGATTTTGCTCAGTTTCCCTTGAGTAAATGGAATAAACTTATTCAACGACATTCCTCTCGTCTCTCTCTGCTTGGAAATCAGGATATTCAAGGCAGCATTGAGCTAAGATCGGCACTGACCGATTACCTTGCGACCAGTCGTTCGGTTCAGTGTAGCGCCGACCGAATTATTATTACCAGTGGGGCTCAGCAAGCCTTAACCATCGCATTGATGGCGACGCTTACACAGTCGGATCCGATTTTGATGGAGCAACCGGGTTATTCTCAAATGCGCAAAATCATCGATTTACTCGGGCTAGAATATCGAACAGTTCAGGTTAAACCCTATTCTGGAGTTGAGCTTAGCGAAATATTATCCAGCGATGCCAAAGCACTCTACATTACTCCAAGCAACCAGTATCCCATGGGAACCACACTCAACACGGAACAACGATTAAAGTTGATCGAGTGGGCAGCAGAGCAAGAGAGCTGGATTATTGAAGATGATTACGACAGTGAATTTCAGTTTGCTCACCGCCCATACACCAGCCTACAGGGACTGGCTGAACAGACTGGGGTGACGGATCGGATAATGTATGTGGGCTCTTTCAGCAAAGTGATGTTCAATGGATTACGGACCGGTTATTTGGTTGTTCCACACTCGTTAGTGCCTAAGTGTCTGGCGATCAAAGATGCCTTGAGCGGAGATTCTCCGACTCATACGCAGTCAGCCTTAGCCGATTTTATCGTTGAAGGGGACTTACTTCGTCATATTAGAAAGATGCGTCTGTTATATAAAACCAAACACCAACGGATGATTGATGCAATTGAGCGCCATTTTGGTTCTGATGTAGAAGTCATTAGTCAGGCGGCTGGGCTGCATATTACTTTGAGCTGGGTGGACGGTATCGATGAGGCGATCTGGAGTCAACGAGCGTTGGATGCCGGTATTCGCACGCGACCACTCCAATTTTATGAAAAGCCCAACAACATAGAAAGAGAGTGGCAGGGGATAATACTCGGCTATGGCAATACGGCGCTTGAAGAGATAGACAGCAAGATAGAACAGCTAGCTGAGTTATTTTATGCGTAGGCCTTCTTATTCAGTTTTAACATTTATTCAGCGTAACGATACTTAAATCGTATAGCTACAATGCTGAGTACAGGGATGATTGATAACAGCCCAATCATCGATGTCATGGGGATCGCACTAGCGTTATATAGCAATCCCACAACATAGCCACATAAAGACCCTAATGCAGCCTGACAACATCCTATCCAAGCGGCAGCAGCACCCGCTTTTTTAGGGAAAGGCATAATGGCCAATGACATCGCCGTTGGCATCACGATTCCATTACCCAACGCGTAGATGAACATGGGACCAACGATTGTTGCAACTGATACCACTCCTAGCCATGGCAATACGGCCATTATAATACCACCAAGGGCGAGTATTTTCGCGCCATACAAAACGGTAGATGCACTGCCGAAATGACTATTAAGTCTAGCGGCAATGATACTGCCTAATAACATACCAAAAGCACTGACGCTAAATAACAAACCATAAGCCGTTACGGGTACCGCTAGCAATTCAATCAGAACAAAACTTGAAGCAGAGGTGTAAGTTAAAACACCTGCGATAGAACAACACACGGCTAACGAATATCCTACAAACGAAGGCTCTTTCATTAAGGCGGCATAATTTCCAACTAAATGCTTTATTCGTATCGCGTCTGGGTTAAGGTTTTTATTTGACTCTTTATAACCGAATATTGTCCATAAAATTAACAAAGCACCGAATAGTGACAGAATATAAAACAAACTCCGCCAACCAAACTCCACTCCAACAAAGCCACCAATCATTGGAGCCAATAAAGGGGCCATTGAAAAGCCTGTCGTCATATAAGACATGACTTTGCCCATTTCCTCAGGAGGGTAAACATCTTTAACAATCACGCGACTGATCAGAACGCCTGCACAACCGCCTAACGATTGCACAAATCTTGCGCCAATCAGAAACGTAACATCTGTTGCTAAGGCACAAACCAAAGAGGCGACAACAAAAACGCTATAACATACCAATAATATGGCTTTACGGCCGAAGCGATCAGACAATGGTCCGACAATCAATTGAGCGCCAGCAAAGCCTATTAAATAAAGCGTTACCGTTTGCTGAATCAAAGAGGCGCTAGTTGAAAGGTCATCCGCCATACTTGGTAATAGGGCCAAATAGAAATTAATCGCTAATGGCCCAGAAATACTCAGAATTAATAAAAATCCTAAAAATGCCACTGAGTGACGACTGTTCATATATATCCTTTTGGAAGATAAGCACTTTTCAATATGAGTACGTGTTAACAAAGTGGCGACCGATTAGTCAACTGTTGAGTCTATGGAGTAATGCTAACGTTCACCTAACTATGTTCCGCTTGAAAAGGGAGATTGCTTTAATTCAGCGTTAAGTTACCTTTGTAAGTCGACCAGTTTATTCAAACAGTCGTCAATCTGCTTCATTTGGTCAATTTCAATAAACTCGTTGGGTTGGTGTGCTTGATTAATACTTCCTGGACCAAGAACAATGGTTGGGAACCCTGCTTGTTGAAAGTGTCCAGCTTCGGTACCAAAACCAACTGCGCCTAGTGTTTTAGGACCAAGTAACTCTTCACAAAGCTTTACCGCCTCGCTGTCTGGTTCTGGTTTAAAGGCGGGAATGCTGCCTTCAACAACGACATTAGCTGAGCATTCAGGCGCATGCTTTTTCATACGGCCTTCCACCTCGGCAACGATATGTTTAAAGCAACCCAAATGCATATCAACGGTTTGCGAAGGCATAAAGCGAGTAGACAAGGTCATTTCACAGTCTTGTGCTATGATGTTTGGTGCCACTCCACCAGAAATTAACCCGGTATTGATAACGGTATAGTTTGGGCTTAGAGCACTTTGAGGATCACAATTTGCTTTTTGTGTATCCGCATATTCAGAAAGCCCCTGTAATACTTTACCTGCATAATGAATTGCACTCACTCCAAGGCTTGGATCGCTAGAGTGACCGACTTTACCTGTTAAGCTAATCTTGCTGCGAAATGCTCCTTTATGCTGATTTATGGGGCGCATTTCAGTGGGTTCTCCTACGATGACAGCTCGAAGGGGCGGGACAATATCGACGATATCATTAATTAAACGTGGCACCCCAAGACAGCCAATCTCTTCATCGTACGACAAAGCGAGATACAGAGGCTTAGACAATTTTTCGGAATTGGCCTTGATTAATGCGACAAGTGCGGCGGCGATAAAGCCTTTCATATCGCAACTGCCACGTCCATAAAGGCGACTGCCTCGTTCAGTTAATGTGAACGGGTCAGAGTCCCAAACTTGCCCAGTTACAGGAACGACATCGGTGTGGCCACTAAGAATAATCCCCCCTTCCACTTGAGGACCGATCATTGCAAAGATGTTCTGCTTTGTGCCCTCATCATTTGACGTTAGGCGATAAGGAATATCATGTTGATCCAGTAGATCTGTCACCCATGAAACCAGTGCCAAATTAGATTGACTGCTGACGGTATCAAATGCGATAAGCTTGCGCAAAATTTCGATGCTGTTCAATTAAATATCCTCATTAGGTGTTCTTTTTACGTATATTGAGCCAGTAAATAACAAAGATGGACATTGCAAATAATACTAGTGCTACAGGGTGATGGATTAGGCGAAGCGGGTCACCTCGTAAAATAGTGGCAGATTGACCTAGCGAGAGCTCAAACCGTGGTGCCAAAAAGAAAGCGATAATAAAGACAACTACTGGGTAATTTAACGCCGTCATAATAAGCCCAAGTCCAGCGAAGAGAAACATGACATAGATACCAAACATGCTACCCGTAGAGAGGTAAACCCCAGCTACGCAGAGCACGAGAGCGGCGGAAAACACCAAAGATTCAGGAGCCGAAATGAGTTTTGACCAAACGCGTAAGCCAAAGAATCCGATGATAAAGTTACATATATTGGCCATCAGCATCGCACCGAACAGACCGTAAATAAGCTGCCCCTGTGATTCAAACAACAATGGTCCCGGCTGAATACCTTGAATAAGAAACGCACCAATTAACATCGCCGATGAGGCTGAACCAGGTAATCCTAGAGTCAGTAACGGGATCATATCAGCGCCGGCAACAGAGCTATTCGCACTCTCTGTCGCCGCAATGCCACGGATTTCACCAGTGCCAAATTTCTCGGGATTTTTCGATGATTGTTTTGTCGCTGAATAGCTCATAAACGCTGCCGCTGTCGAGCCCATTCCTGGCACCGCGCCAATGCCTGTGCCAATAAGTGCCCCGCGCAGCAGCACAAACTTACAACTCAAATATTCTTTCAGGCTAATATTTTTATCTTCATTTGGTTGTATTTTTGGGAAATACACCGCAGGACGAATTTCTCCAGTCATTGAAACCAAACGTCGTATGATTTCAGCCACAGCCAGTGTACCAATCGCAATCGCAGGTAGCGGAAATCCATCATAAAGGTCGTAAAAACCGAACAGAAATCGTGGAGTCGAATGTTCGGGGTCTAATCCAACTGTTGCCACTAAAAGCCCAAGTGCAGTTGCAATAATGCCTCGTGTAACAGAACTCCCAATCAAACCAGAAATCAGCGAGAATGCAAAAACCATCAATGCAAAGACCTCTACTGGCCCCATTTGCAAGGCAACAATGGCTAATGGAGCAGCGATGGTGATGAGTACGATGTCGCTAAAACTGTCTCCAGTAACAGAAGAATACAACGCCATTTTCAACGCCTTTAACGGTTTACCTCTTTTAGTCAGAGGGTATCCATCAATTGCGGTTGCCGCTGCATCTGGTGTTCCGGGAGTGTTGATTAAAATAGCGGGTATCGCACCGCCGACAAGCCCACCTTTGTTTATTCCTATTAAAAGACCAATCGCCGGTAAAGGGTTTAAAACAAACGTAAACGGTACGGCAATGGCCATTGTCATCACGGGTCCAATACCAGGCATAGCGCCCACAAACTGACCGATAATTACACCCGAGACTACGTACAACAGATTGGTTAGCGTGAAAGCATCGGCAAACCCAGCGAGAATCGTAGATAAATCAACCATGATGAACTCCTAAGGTAAATACCGATTTAGTACCTGCTCTACAAGTAGCCAAACACCAATAGGGATTACGAAAGCACCTAAGAACAACCAATGTAACCTTCGTTCACCAATCAACAACATGACACCAAGCGCTAATAGGGGGGCCCCAAATTCAAATCCAAAATGCCCCATTATTGAGATGGATGTAATCACATAGGCGACACAGGCAATTGTGCGAAGACACAAGGTTGGATTAAAGTTGATGGTCGCTTTGTTTGAAATAAACTGAAAAACGGCCGTAACAATGATGATCCAAATAGCAATCGTTGGGACCGTTGTGGGAACAATACGAGCATTCTCAATGTGGTCGACTTGTCCTGGCATGATGACAAAATAGAAAAAGATCATCCCAAGAATAAGTATGCCTGTTTGCAATCGTTCTAATGACATTTAACACTACCTCCGGAAAAGTGATACGACTGCGCAATTAAACACAGCCGTATGGTTCTACTCTATTTCATCAACAAGCTTTTCGTATCTGTTAAATTGTTTTTTAGGCTTGCTTCTGTTCCGTCTGGGCCAAGGTTGTGAGTGCTTGTTTTCATTGTATTTTCAACCAGATTTACCACTGATTCTGATTTTAGTGCTGTGTCAAAAGCCGATGCGAGGGCAGTTTTAGCTTCCGTAGATAGTCCCTTAGGTGTTGTAAGGTAGAAATATGGATTCAGAGAATAGTTAAAACCTTGTTCAATCAACGTTGAGGTTTCAGGAGAATAATTTTGGCGAGTGTCTGTTACCACGGCGAGCATTTTCAAGTCACCTGAATTGATGTATTCAATATGTGCACCAGCACCAAAGCCAGCTTGTAATTGTCCACCTAGTAGGCCTTGAATTTGCTCTGCGCCACTTTTATGGCTAACGGTTTCCATGCCGGCATTTGTATCAGAATTGATAGCATTGATGATCATGCGCTGAGGGCCACCATCAAAACCCACTAAATATCCGCCATTGGCTTTTGATTGCTCTACAAATTCAGCGAAAGTGTTATAAGGAGCATCGGTTGGAGCAATAATGGCCAAAGGTGCAACTGCAATCGTCCCTAGATAATCGAAGCTATCAAGGTTAAATGGCAAACTCTCTCCTCGAGTTGCAATATTCATTAGTGTGGCCAGTGTTACACCGAGACCGATATTGGTGCCGTCTGGATCGTCGTGTGCCAAGCCAGATAGCATTGCAACACCACCGCCACCAGGTTTGTTTTGAACAATTACGTTCCAGCCTTCGTTTTCCTCAATGGCAGTTGCAATGGCTCGACCCATCACATCTGTTGCCCCACCAGGGCCAAAGCCAATTTTTAATGTAATTGGACCATTAGGTTCCCAATCACTGGCCATTGTGGTGGTCGAAATCAAAAGTGATGTGGTTAGAACCACGTTCTTTATAAAACGATTAATTTTCATCTTGTATTCCTTCATTTCTTTAGATGGCTAATGGGCACTGCCTTGTGCCAAAATCACGACTTTTAATTATCTGAGTATTTTTCCGTTACAATATCAGCGACTCTTGCGCTCAAACGAACGAATGTTTCAAGCTCCGAGTCAGTGAGCGAGTCAGTTAATTCTTGATGGAAGTTGTCGACCAAAGGGCTAAGTTGTTGATAATAAGACTTACCCTCGGTAGTAATAGAGAAACGCCAACTGCGTTTGTCTTCTTTAGATCGTTGTAGTGATACAAAACCTTTCTTCTCTAAATCAGTGAGCGCTCGACTCATTTGACCTTGATCGATATTGGCAAATTTAACTAACTCTTTTTGAGAGGAACTGTCTATTTCTGACAGTCCTCGTAGAGCTCGCCAGCTGGCAAGATTTAAACTGGAATTTTCTTTGATAACCCGTTCAAGTTCTACCAACAATAGACTCGATAATTTACGAGAAACATGCGCAACGATGCTGCTTCCCGATGTGTAACCTTCGCCAATCGATGGGGTCTCTTGCAGAATGTGTTTGGTGGATTCGTTCATAAGTAGCTTCGCATAAGTACATGACTAGACATATAATGTTATGACATTCTTGCGAAACTCATGCCAAAATATTAAATTAGTTTAAAAACAAATAGTTAATGATAATTCTCAATCCAAACCTTCGAGAAGTTACTCACAAATTAGTAGATTTTGATGCAAATAGAGCAACTTTGGTGCACCGTTAATCAAATAATCTTACGCTCAAAGTCCTCCATTAATGCGAGGGAGTAGCATGCGAACACCATCGGAAATATTTCATGTCTCTATACCGTCTTCTACCTGTTTATCGTGGCTTTAATTACATTTTTCTCCGGCCAAATCTGTTTTAGTCCACTAATAAGTTTATAGCCGTTTATCGCCCCAAGAAAGATCAAACGCACCAAAGCAACACGGGTATCGTATTTACATCAATAATAAATCATTGATATTTATCACTTATTTAAATTGGCACGATTTTTCCATCTTCCATTGAAAATATATGTTTAGACATACAAAGTAAAATGAAAGAAAACCGAATTATTCGTATTGTTGTTAAAGACTCGATGATAAATCTGATCTAATAAAAAACGGACTGTGAAGCAGCCACAAAATAAAGGGACAAGTCAGTATGATTTCAAATAAAACCAACCGTGCTTTTAGTAAAGTTCGTCCGTATATACCGGGTGCCAATATTGAAGAAATGCAAGACGAATATGGTATCGATACGCTAATTAAATTGGCATCAAATGAAAATCCATTGGGCGTTTCTCCAAAGGGAATAGAAGCATTAAACGCAGCCTCAATTTCAGTTAATATTTATCCAGATCCGAGTGCGATATCGTTACGAAAAGCCATTGCTTGCAAACTCGGAATATCGATGGAGCAGCTTATCGTTTCGAATGGAGCTAGTGGGGTTTTAAGGCTGGTAACAGAAATCCTGATCGAAGAGGGTGACGAAGTGATCTACAGCAAGCCAACGTTTCCTGCCTATTACAATAATACCGTTAGGCATGGTGGTGTCCCTGTTGAAGTTCCGTTGGCGGATGGCTACAAATATAATTTAGATGGGATGCTCGAAGCGATAAGCGACAAAACTAAATTAATGATTATCTGTAACCCCAATAATCCAACGGGAACGATTTTGTCCTATCAGGAGATCGCTACATTTTTAGCTCAGGTTCCTGATGATATTTTGGTCATTGTTGACGAAGCCTATATTGAATTTGTAGAAAATAGAGATCAAGCAGATTCACTCCAAGGCCTAAATAAGCATCCTAATCTTATGATTGTCCGAACATTTTCTAAAATCTATGGTCTTGCTGGGTTGCGTATTGGTTACGGTATTGCTTCAGAAGAGATCATCGACGTACTTAACAAGGCTCATCAAACATTTGTGACCAGTTCACCTGCTTTAGCTGCGGCTGAGGCTGCAATTGATGATGATGCTTTTTTAGAAACAGTAAAAAGTAACAACCAAATTGGAAAAGAATATCTATTTGAAGAATTTACCAAGATGGGATTTGATGTTGTTCCCTCGGAGGCCAATTTCCTTTTCGTCGATATGAAAATGGACACTAAATATATTTACGAAGAGTTGCTAAAAAGTGGCTGCATTATAAGACCTATGGGTAAATTTGTGCGTGTTACGATTGGCACCGAAAGTGAAAATAGAACGTTAATCACGGCACTAAAGGGGTTGAAATGAAAATCCTTTTTTATAGTGTATTTAAAAACCAAGTCGCCGGCGTGGAAAGTGTTTCAGCTGAACGCGGTGTTGATGTCGTTATCGTGAATCAACCTCTTAGTATGGAGAATGTACACCTTGCTAAAGGATACGAAGCAATATCATGTGCCGGAAAATGTACGCTGAACAGGGAAGTGTTAACTCAGTTAAAAGCAATTGGAGTTAAACATATTTCAACGAAAGCCATCGGGTATGAAAATTTGGATCTTGAGGCTTGTCAGGAACTAGGCCTTAAGTTTAGTAATTCTTCTTATTCTCCTCATTCGGTTGGCGAATTTACAATAATGTCGATTTTAACTTGTTTAAGAAAGTTGTCGTATTCTCAAAGTAAGTTAAGAAAAAAGGACTTTACCTTGTTGGGTTTGCAGGGAAGAGAGTTACATAATCAAACTATCGGCGTAATTGGCACTGGCAGAATTGGGCAGAGCGTGATCAAAGGGCTTTCCGGATTTGGCTGTAGAATCATTGCTCATGATATCTATGAAAACAAAGAGATAAACACGAAGGTGGAATACCTGCCACTGGAAGAGGTATTCAAACAGTCTGACGTGATAACGTTGCATGCTCCATTGCTTGAATCAAGTTACCATTTACTTGATGAACACGCGTTTCAATTAATGAAAGAGGATGTATGCATTGTTAATAATGCGCGAGGAGAATTAATTGATACTGAGGCATTAATTAGCGCACTGAAAAGTGGAAAAGTTTCCGCTGCTGCATTGGATGTTGTAGAGGGTGAACAGGACTACTATAGGTATGATTTTAGTGACAAAGAGATCACAAATAAAAATCTCAATACTTTGTTAAGTATGGATAATGTTCAAATTACCACTCATCATTCCTTTAATACGCGACAAGCGGAATACGATATGGTGAATTCGGCAATTAAGTCACTGCAAGAATTTAAAACAGAAGGGTATGCTACAAATGAAATTTGTTAGTATCTAGCGGAAACTAGAGCTCGATGACAATCTTCAGGTCGATAAATTGAGCTCTTAACCCCATCACTTCACGCTTTTAATAGACAAGAATAAATGAACATCGTGCCCGATTAAAACACCATTACGTGGTCACATTTATACTGACCATCGATGTTCACTAATACCATTTCGGCGACAAACTCACCTTTGGCTTTAGTGAAATACTGCTTCCAAATAATGGCTGCTGAGTCTGGTCGTTTAAATACTGCGACTACCTCTCGCTGGGAAAAGTAACCTTTCTCCGACTGGTAATGCTCACACACCATTTGGAGATGTTCCGCTGTGACAATGGCTTTCAAACGATCTGTAAAGTCGACGACGTGCTTTTGATGATCAATCTCGGTCGATGCTTGCATTAGGTTATCCATGATTGGATTTGCAATTGATAAAATCTTCTCATCTGACATCTGTTCGAAACTCATACTTTCTCCAAGTCTTTTACACGGGTAAGGTTAGTTAATCTTACTCACTTTATTGACCTCGGAGATTTTTTCCCCGTCCCAAATCATTTCCAGTAAGTAACTTTGCACAATATCAGTAACGGGCTTAGGCGTTAATAATGCCCAGCAAATACCATGGTTTGACCTAACTGATGGGTATTGGATGCATTGTACTTTGCTGGTCTTTAGTTCACGAGCCAGTTGTTGCGACGCAGCGTAAAAGTCGGGGTCTAAGATAGAGGTATCGGAGTCCTGAACAATATGCACTGATTCTGGCTCAGACTCAATTCGCAAGCCACGAAACAAAAATCGGTCATATTTTAGCCCTACCACACCAGACCAATATTGCTGTTGGTGGTGCCTTACTTCTACAACGGCGGTTTCGTCATTGGAAGCAAAATAGAGCGCGCCAAACAGACCATCATTAAAGCGACCACCGACGGGATTAATGTGCGTAAATGGTGCAACGGCATAGCTTCGATTGCGTTTACAGTGAAACGGAATCTCTTGTTTATCGATGAGAGAAATATCTCCAACTTGGTCTTTGAGACGCGGATTTGTGATTGCTTGGATGGCATAAAGCGCGTCAAACTCTTCTTTGTCGGCAACATCGTCGAAAATGGCGATGGCAGGGTATTGCGTATTGATCAGCCGGAATCCCTTTATCACTTTCGTTATCCCCACAATCCGCCTCTTAGAGCATCGACTCTTTTCGCCACCTCATACAAATCCCCAAACTTGCCAGAGCAAATAATCTCTAGGGGTGTTTTACCGGCAAAGTAATCGTTGTGATTTTCCATACTCATAAAGCCACTGACGTTCGCTGGGTTGCTAAATACAATCCGAAGCCCTTGATGTATGTTGAGAATATAGCTGATGCGTTCCAACTGATCGTCGGTTAGATTAGCGGTGTCAGGCGATGATTTAAATTTATGATACGAAGACTTTGATACCTTTAGAATTGTTTGTGCTTGCTGAGCGGAGCAGCCCCATTTAGAAAGGATATTATCGGCGGCTTTGAAGCCAGCAATAGACATGGTTTTATGGTCAATTTGGCTGTCGTTCGCTAATTTCATAATAAATCCTCATGAGGAGTATTTGTTAATAATATTCCCTATAGAGACTATTGTAAAGATTAGGTGTGCGCCGGGATGGCGTTAATGGCCTGAAGTCATATGTGATATGAGCAGTGGGTTAGGTCGCTGAACGCACTATTGAACAAATCGCTATTAATATCCATATGAAAAACTTAGAATAATTATAATTGATAGATAGGAATAGTTATGATCAACAAGCACCTTCATTTTCGTAGCGACATCGGTAGAAAGAAGTTTGAACATCAAAAAGGCGAGGTTAACTGCCCATTTTGCAGCCGAGATCAGCTCGCGACGATTATTGATACCGCTGGCTCGATCCTATTGGTTGAGAACAAGTTTCCGACTATCGAGCACACCTATCAAACGGTATTGATTGAGACCGATCAATGTGGGGAAGATATCTCAAGCTACAGTGCGAGCCATATGCATAAGCTGATCACCTTTGGCATTAATCATTGGTTTAGCATGTTAGAGAACGACCGATTTGCTTCCGTCTTATTTTACAAGAATCATGGGCCACTCTCTGGCGGCAGTGTCGATCACGCTCATATGCAAATTGTGGGGTTACAAGATGTGGATTACCAACAGTTAATCTGTGAAGAGAGTTTTGATGGCGTTGAGATATACAGAGAGGGTAACTGCGTTGTGAATATGTCGACCAAGCCCAACGCGAGCGCGGCAGAATTCAATGTTATTACCGATCAACGCAATGATCGTTTTCTTGCGACTCATATCCAAAAACTGGTTCGCTATGTCACCAGCTATTGCAACAGTTATAACTTGTTCTTTTATCAGTGGAATGGGGGTATCGTCTGTAAAGTGGTACCGAGATACGTCACCTCTCCATTTTTGATCGGATTTTCTATCTCCCAAGTGACCAACAGTGTTGAGCAGGTGGTAGAGAAGGTGAAAAGTGGCTATTACAAGTAACCGCCGTTTTCTCTTCACCTTTGTTTGTGCTTTTAGTATTAAATTTGGCAAGTTAAGTTGATTAAGTATCTACTTTCACATCGATTCGTTGCGTTCATCAGTGTTGTGAGTAGCAATCAGTAATACTCTGGCTACGTTACTTTTCGTATGTTGGTTCCTCATCTTTGATAAGACAAATAGAGTAACCTTTAAATTTCTTATTGAGGATTAATTTAATGCACCATATAGAAATAGGCACACCTGCAGCATAACCGGCGATTGATCCCACTGTAGCCCCAAGTTCAGGCATCCCCATAACCCCAACTACTGCCCCACTGATAAAGCCAAAAATCACCCCAGCTAAAATTCCATATAGAGTCGCTCTCCAATAAAAGCTCCATCATATTGTTAGGGAGTTACCCCATGTAGCTTCAATTTTTTCCATTATTTACCCAACCTTAAGTTGTATAAAAATTGATCTTAAAGTCTTACGCCAAAATCAAGGTAACTAAATTGATGAGCTATTTTTCGGTCATCTGGAATTTTGGTTAAGAATTTAGTCCATATAAAAAGGTTTGTTCATTTGATTTTGTATTCGCTTAATGGTTAACAAACTAACACAGCCATATAAAAACAAAAGCATATGAATTTGAAGACCACTACTCATCTCACACAAAACCCAGTTGCAGTGGCTTTCCACATTTATAATGTCTGTTTTATTCGCAAAAAATCTGTCTAATTAACTGATAATTAATAGTTTTATCAATTTAATTATTGGAGGGATAGAGGTTGGGTTTTTATTCTTAATCGCTCAGTTAACGGTAGTTTAAGCTTGTGACAACTTGAGATCTAACACATATTTGGACAAAAGTGAGTCAGTTACTTTACTAATTTAGTAAAGTACGGGTAACTTCAAGTATAAAAATTCACGAAACTCTGTTTCTATAATTGCTGATACGGCTCATCAAATTAAAGTTTTCCCTTTTGGACAGACTATTTCATCGATGTGTGACTTATATCTATGCGCTGTATTATGTTAGGTGTTACTTATTCATTACGCACTTAGTACAGTATGAGGTAATAAAATGGACCAAACTCAGCTTTGTGAGGCTATTTCTAAAATAATTCTGGGTTATGCTGGTAATCGATATGGAATTTATGATACAGCACACGTTAATCGTTGGATTGTACAGTTTGACGAGAATGAGCGCCAATTAGTTCTAGAAGAGACGCTTCACATACTGCAAAACCATTACATCACAAGAGAGAGATTTACTGAGCTTGTATCCACTGTAATTGACTTTGATAAGATCCATGGCGGAAACCCTCGTCAATTCTGGGGAAATGCGTCACTTTTACAAATCCAACTCCATGGAAGTAGCCAAAATGAGCTCAACGAAATCTTTTCTAACGCCCTACAAACTAAGTATCAAGTAGGCGATATTATCAACAATCGGTCATTAAATTATTTTTATATTGATGACTTTATCTTCTCTGGAAACCGACTTTACAATGATATAAGTCAATGGGTTCAACAAGAGAACCCTGAGAACTGCAAACTGAACATCATGACTATCGGTTACTATTCTGCAGGGCAATACTCAACGCAATGCAAATTAAATGAACTATTTGGAGAGAGGAATATTAAGCTGAAATTCTATCGTTACGACGAATGTATCCTTGAAAATCGCCTTAGATACAGAAACTCTTCCGAAAGGTTCTGGCCAACAGCAAACGTACTAGATGACGCTACTGTTCAAGCTTATGTGGCACAAAAAGACCCAAACTTTACTTATAGAGAAGTTGTCCCCCATAAAAACAAAGTGTTCTCTTCTGATAGACGCGAGCAATACGAAAAAATCATGTTAAAATATGGCATTAGGATTGTAGGCCTACCAAGAACTAATAGCGCTGTAGTTAAGCCTCTAGGGTATGATACTTATCGGACTTTTGGTTTTGGCTCAGCTGTATTTACATTCAGAAACTGTCCAAATAACAATCCATTAGCGTTCTGGTGGGGTGATCCTGAAGCCCCCGCACATCATCCATTCAGCCAATGGTATCCTTTATTGCAAAGAACCACGTATAGAGAGTAGTAATGGCAAAAGAGCTAAAGCAGTATGACATCAAAAATGCAGCTGCTTTTAAAAAGACAACAGAACAGTGGGGAGAGCTATCAAATATGTGCGCTGGCTTCCCTGTTGTTGTCAATAACGTTCCTATTAAAAGTGTTGAAGCGTTATATCAAGCATGTAGGTTCCCCTATCATCCTGATATACAAGAAAAAATCTTAGTACAAAGTAGTCCTATGACAGCAAAAATGGTAAGTAAACCTCACCTAGACAAAACTAGGAGAGACTGGGACGAAGTTAGGATTCTAGTTATGAAGTGGGTGCTCAGAGTCAAGCTAGCTCAAAACATGGAGCGTTTTTCTAACGTTTTGAAAGAAACTCAAGACAATCCAATTGTTGAGCTATCTAACAAAGATGACTTTTGGGGAGCTAAACCGATTGGTGATGAAGTTTATGTTGGAGTCAATGCTTTGGGACGTCTATTAATGGAGCTAAGACAGCAACTATTTACTTACGGTGAAGAAACGTTTCTATCTGTAGCGCCTTTGAAAATCAATGATTTCCTTTTGTATGGCACCCCAATTGACTTTGTATACTCATCTCAAACATATAACCAAGACAAAACGCAAATAGACCTTTTTGACTGAGTTCGCACTCGAGGAATAAAATAAATCTGGAGAGTCAGGTCTTTCTTTTTGCCTCGATTAGTTTAAGTATCGCAAATATTGATATTCAAGAACTAGTTTTTTTAGGTCGCATTAACTCATCTCGGGGAATTTTCGTGTTTCATGGAATCGTAGACATGGAATCGTAGATTAGTACTTCATGAATTACTTCAGATATGGAAAACTCCGACAGGCAAAAGGCAAGACCTGACCCTGCTACTAGCGCTAATACAAAAAATACAGCATAAAAAACTAGAATGAAAAACCGTCAGATTGATTTCTAACGGCTTTCAGGTTTTATTGGAACGAATGATCAAGCATTAGCATGAAAGTCTGTAGATTTGCTTCATGGACACGGAAACGTCCTGTTCGAGATAATTCTGTGTCTATGCCGTTCACGACCATGTGAACGGTATCAATCACAGCGGGTGTTTCACTGTAATTTTCCAGATAGAACGGCTTCAAGTCTTTAGAACTGGCGATCTTTGTCTTAGCAACAGTATTAGGATCGCACTGAATGTTAGACAATGACATAGATTTGATTACATTGTCATACTTAGCGTCAAACACATTCAATAATTTCTTCAAATCAAGATCTACGGGTTTTAACCCGCTACTTGTTCCAAACAACGTTCGTATCATTTCAAATGGGTACTTCATGCTACGTGGTGGGTTTATCACATACAAAGCATGCTTAGTTCCGAACCGAACACCGAACTTCACCTTGATGTAAGAAACAGTTTCTATTTCAGAAACTTCACCATCTGGTAATTCAAATTCTTGCTTACTTATTACCCGTTCAATGAACTGCATAATAAAGTTGTCATCACTGTCATCAAGCAGTTCAAATCCAAAATCTTCTTGATCAGAATATAAGTTCTGACTTAAGCGGTCATAGAAGTCACCTTTGTTTGCATGTATTCCTGATTGATACAGTTTAACTTTAAGCATTACTTACTTCCTTTTGGTCAGTTGTACTACTTCCATGCAGTGCAAGAACATCATCCAATGACTCGAATATTGCATCTTCAAGTTCACGAATAATGATGTCAAAGTCAGCACCATCCACTGGTTCTTTGCCACCTTTCCCATCAACTGCTTCTTTACCAATAATTCTGAATTTTAAATCTTTTGCCTGATGCTTATCATCAAAAGTAAGTTCAAATGTCACTATCGGTTTGTCTTTTAATGACAATGCTTTAGATGACCATTTGATACGACTTCGATAGAAATTATTATTACAGAATTCTGTGACTTCATCTGCGTCATTCAATAATTGACCATCAAACTGAGCATTATCGATACTGCATTCGCGTTCATCTTTGGGGTCAATTAACGTTTCAGATGCGTCATCACTATCGCCATCAAGTAGATCACTGTCTAAATCATCTTCCAGTAGATCTTCATCTAAACTTGCATCGGCTTCACTTACACCTTCCAATGAAGCATCAAGAATTGAATGCACTTTACTGACGCGAACCTTTTCCAGTTCTAAGAACTTAAGGGGCTTAACCGTATCATACAACCCAAGCATAAATTGATTTCTTAGATCAGCATCTAATACTGCTGATAAATCAACATTTTGAACAATGAAGTCTTTATTGACAGTATCACGATACATCTTAATAATATCGTTCAGTATTTCTTGAATACGTTTTGTGTATGTGTACTGAATTGAGATGTAGTTTTTCTTTTCTAAGAATTGAATATATCCACCATGTCGCTTCTTCTGTTGGTACTTACCGCGACCAAAATCAAATTCCGTGTAGTCAATTTCAACATAAAATGATTGGATAGAACGTGAAGGTGTGATGTGTTCAGCACCGACAAAGCGTGGGCGACTTTCTTTTACCTTTTCTACAACGTCATTCAGAGCTGAAAGGTCGAACTTACCTGCAATACGCTTGACTGAGTACTGATCACGGTTAATCTTAGGGGTCAGGCGATTGATCAATTCTGTTAAATGTGAATATGAAAACGGCAAGTCTGATATGTGTCCGATCAATTCATCACGATCCAACGATGCTGGATAAATTGTTCCACGTTTAAAGGCTAACTTACGTAAAGCGTTTGCTGAAAGTTTCGCTTTATTGGATTGCAACGCGATATAGATATCATTTTCATCAGAGAAAATCGTAGATTTAAACTTAAGCATTTGCAGTCCCCTTAACTAAGTTACGCCAAGCACCTTCAAGAATAATAGGAAGTGGGAAAAGTGATGTCTTAATCGTATCCATTCCGATCAGTTCAATTCGTTCCAACTTATCACGTTGTGTTTCTGTAACCGCATACTGTGCACGATACAAACGCTGAGCAGTCTTGAAATACACAGGGGCTTTCCCTGAAAAAGGGGTGATGATGTAGACCTTTTCGAACATGTTAAGCATCTGATAATTGAAAATGTATTCAAACAAGTAGATAAAGTAATTGTCTGAAAGAATATCTTCATCCCAGTAGATGTTCAGGACTTTCTTTTTATGAATTGGATGTTCATACGAATACAACAACATACCAGAAGTGACCATTTCATTTGTTGCTGGATGCTTTACCGAGTCAGAAGAGCATTTGTTATGCTTATCAGGATAGTAGAATCCGCATTTGCTACGCTTCGGCATCATCTTCCAAACATTTGCTTCTGATTCATCTTCTTCTATGTTTCGACGTTCTTTTATATTTTCAACAACAGTCATTAGGAAGCGAATCAATCGAGGTGAATAGATGTTTAGCGTTGAGTCTTTTGGTAGGGCGAAGTCACGCATAGCATTAGAGTCGATCTTCTCCAAAAGATCGTCATCATATCTATCATCATTATTGTAGATAAACAGCATTCCATGAAGCCCGTATTTGGTTTCACCTTCACGATAAAATTCTGCCCATTCGGTACTATCACGAGCGCACTTAACTTGCATAGCAAGACTTTTAATCGCAGTGCCAATCTTCTGCGTGCTAATAGATTCTTTCTTATAAGACTTAAGGTCTGTTTGAATGTATTGGGTTAGTTCTGTGTAGGGGTCAATATACGAGAATACAAGATCAGTGGGATGTGTCTTTTTAGCATGTGCTTTATCGCAACAATCCCAATTGATATCTGTATAGTCTGTATTCCATTTCCACTTCAATTCAGTAAAAATCTTATCTGAAATGAGCTGAGCCATTTCATCTATATTCTTAGTTTCGCCGCCCATTCAACATTTGTCCGTAATTATTTGATAGTTATATAGTCATTTTATAGCTACATACATTAGACAACAATGATGCAATGCACACATATGCACTATAAGTTTGCCGAAAACCGAGCTTTTTTCCCGAATTTCACCAGTCAGCATTATGTATGGGAAGTATCAGCAAAGTGACAAAGATCAGGTCTTGCCTTTTGCCCACCATTAGCTTGCGTATTTCAAAATCAGAATTCTATTATTCGTTCTGATGCCGCTTGCAACTCATTTCGGGGCATAAACGTGTTAGCAACGATCTCGCAGGCGCGCCTTGGTTCATAAATTCACAACTTCCTTAAGTGCCTTATAAATTACATTTGGATCTGCCCCAAGTTTCTTTAACTTAAATGGCTTCTTAGTATGATTAGTTACAACCCATACTTGTGGTATTAGGTGTCCTCTGTTGAACTCATCGTAAATGGTGACGTCTTTAATATCGGCGAACAGAATGTTGCTTTTAGTCAGTGGGTAAGAAATCAACAAACTATCGTTGGTAATTTGAATACCTGTAACCGTTAGTAAGTATTCGTATAGGATGACTATCACTGAAAGGCTCATCCCTCCATAACCCAAAAGAATATTACCATTTCCCCCTAACTAGATACCCATAGCGGACAAACCGACAATACACATCACATATAATAAATGATGTAGCGGCCCTTTAGAAAACATGGACTGATGAGGCTCTAGATTTAGTGTGCATGCTTTTTCGTTTAATACGTTTCGAAGCTGCTCAAATCCAAGTAATTGATATTCGACTCGTAGTAATTCTTTGTTATTACGGTCTAGTAAATCTAAACACTGCATATACGGCCGCTCTTTTAGCCTATGTATTAACCTCCATGAGATTAGCCCTTTTTCTTTACCAATATGGATATACCAAATCCCATCGTCATCAGCCGCAACGTCTACGAATGGCAACTTTTTTAAAGTTAACCATGTAATGATAGACATGCCCCCAAAAACGATTATACATATTACGGTAACCATGATCGTGCGATACGGAGTACGTGGGTCTTGATCGAGAAAGAATGGCAGAGTAAAACTTAAAGCTAATAATCCTATTACAACTGCTAGACCGCCTTTCATTAACGGAATATATTGCTTATCGAATTTAAATTCTTGCATAGGTATGTTGTTGCTCTCTAACTCTCAATTTAAACGGGGAAAAATAGTTGGCTATAATTATCGAAGCACGAAGCAAAGCCAACTGTTATTGCTCGGTTTAAATCGATTTCGTTCCTAAGTAACTTGTGGGTAATTGTTAGTCATCAAATTCGTTTAAACCATCAGAGTAAACAGCACATCATTTTTGCTTACTAGCCTTTGTTATCAACTGAAACTCCATACCAGAACGCTTAGTGTTGCGAGTTTTATAGCGTGTTGGATACTTATCAAAAAAGTCAGATAACTTCTTCAGTCCGTAGTTTCGAGGGTCAAAATCTGGCTTCAATCTCTTCAAATATTTGCCAATTTCACCTAATTTTGCCCAACCTGATTCATCTCTATAGTTCTGCCAAGCTTGATGCATTAAACGCCATAATTCGCGTTCAGTGTCTTGACTAGAGCTCGATTGTGCCTCCCCAAGATCAACATCAGCGTTTAAGTTTTCTATAGCTACAAAGTCGTCACAAGCGTTTTTAAATGAAGTCGGAGTCATCGCTTTTCCGACACCGATAACGTGTATCTCCGACTCTCTTAATCTCGTGGCAAGACTTGTAAAGTCACTATCACTGGATATCAAAGCAAAAGCATCAAACCTTTGACTGTACAAGAGATCCATTGCGTCAATAATCATTAAAGAGTCTGTCGAGTTTTTTCCAGATGTATAGGCGAATTGCTGCTTAGCTTGAATTGCTAGCTCATTTAGAGGTTTCTTCCAGTTTTTTAGTTGTTCAGCAGAAAAATCGCCATATGCGCGTTTAACGATGATCTGCCCAAAACTAGATAATTCTTCAATAATCAGGTTTAGCTTTGAGTGTGGAGTGTTTTCTGAATCAATTAATACAGCGATTTTTCTATTGCCCATAATCCGTGCATGACCATTATTTATGTAGTTAGTTGCACTATATAGGAATTAGTAATATTTGTTCAAATGGAGGGACTCGGAAATGTTATGAGTAACAACTCTAAACAGAAATGGGACTTAAATGAGCTAAGGACTTAAGCATGATGAATAAGCTCAAGTAGAAAAGAAATCAACCTCTGACTTCTTTTCTAACTAGCACACCTTCAAGCATTCGGCTTTAATCTTGAACTTAACAGGATAGAACCCTGTTTTTTTGGTTGGGTATATTTGAGCATTTTAACCTCCTCATTGTGATGAAGAGGTGTCCACTAAAGCGGGGGAGGACTAGATGGCGTAATACCGCTTTAGCTTGTTGAGTTTAGCAATCAGGTTGAGTTAATTGTAACGGTCAAGCCTTGTTGTTCCATGTATTGTAGCGTGAAATCAAATCACCCTCGCAGCATTTAAAACCAAGGTATAGGAAAAGTGACATGATGCCGACAGCAGCAAGCTCAATAGTTTGAATCAGAGCGCCAGCCATGATCGCCGTGAAGCCATGTTCTTGTATGAATTCGATATTTGCCATCGACATCTGGAAAAGATTAACAGACAGTAATACAAAGCCAATAAAAAAGAGACCACAAAGAAAGAATACGACTGTCCAGTGATACGTACTGAGTTTTAATATTTGTTTCATACGTGCTTACCCTTAGTGCTTTAGATAGAGTTTAGCTCGGAAAATATGCATTAGAAAGATGATAATATTAAGTTTTCTATTGACGACACACTCTTAAGTTATGTTTATTACTTTGGTGTATTTAAAAAATGCTTAGTGCATTTCTTCTCTCGTCATTTTAGCTCGAATTAGACAGCGCCTACTTTTAATTAGTGGAGCAAGCTTCCAACAAAGGCGTTATTCCCGCAATTTCCCTTGCTACTCATACTTTGTTTTATAAGTGTTTTAGGAGTGCATACACGGGAACAATATAGGCCGTTTGTAGATTTTAATAGGTGCATTGTATCTCCTTATCGGACTAGATAGGGATTTGCAATGTTCAGAAACAAAAAAACCGCTGAATAATCAGCGGTTTTTTTAGAATGTGGCGGAGAGATAGGGATTTGAACCCTAGGAGGGTCGCCCCTCGCCTGATTTCAAGTCAGGTGCTTTCGGCCACTCAGCCATCTCTCCGTGAGCGGTATAATATTTTAGTTCGGGATTCGTTGTAAAGTCATTTTTTCATTGTTTTGAATTGTTTGCACATTTTATCGCCAACTTTGTATTCAGGGCTATAGAGTTTTAATTGGGCAGATAGATATTCACATAACAGGCAAATAAATTAGATTAAAAACTCTAATTGATAGATTTTTAATAAAATAGTGTTTTATTTCTAATTGTATGATTTTAAAGGATAAGAAAGGTTTCAGTTAACGCTTGTAAGCCATAAAGTGTTTGCGTCTTGGTGTGAACTGCTTCAAAATTATGAATAGATAATTCTTAATCATGAGACTGGAGTTAATTATGAGTGTCGTGGATCTTTTAAAACAGCGTAGTGAAGTTCTTAGCAAGCAGCATGATGTGTTGATGCAACGGATGCCGCCTGCAGTAAAGGAATATTGGGAAGAGCTTTTAACGAAGACCAACAACTTCCACCTCTTTACATGGTTGAAAGATACTCATAGCCCAGTGATTCACGAAACCACTATTAAAGTTAAACCGGCTATCGAGCTTAAACCAGCAGCTCAGGCGTTGTTCGACCAACTACAAAGTCAAATTGGTGAAGAAATTCATATCGGTGATTGGTTAGAAGTAGAGCAGGGCAGAATCAATCAATTTGGCTCGGTTACAGAAGACACACAATGGATTCACACTGATCCAGAAAGAGCCAAAGTTGAATCGCCTTATAAATCGACCATCGCTCACGGTTTCTTAACGCTTGCGCTATTGCCGAGATTGACGGAGTCGGTTAACCCAGAGAATCCATTGTTTCCAACCGCAAAGCTCGTGGTCAACATTGGTTTGAATCAAGTGCGTTTCCCTTATCCAATTAAAGCAGGTGATAACGTTCGTGCTCGAAGTCGTTTAGTCAGCGTCACGCCGATTAGAAAAGGTCTCGAAGTGGTTCGTGAAATTCGCGTCGAAATTGAAGGTGTGCGCCGTGCTGGATGCGTAGTGGAATCGGTTATCCAGCTACATTTCTAATGGTTTGCTATTTCGTTACTTGATCTGGTGACTGCGGTTCAGATCAAGTAGCCTGTTTTACTCACTTTCCTAGCTTTATTAATCATTTCTAATTCTTTCTTATAACAATACGTATCAATGATTCTCTCCAAGATTCGTTGTAATCCATTCAAAATAGTATCACTATCATTATCAACGTTTATTTCAGTCAGTGACTAAATCCGAGGAAAGACGATGAGCAAAGAATATGTACCACCAAAAGTTTGGGTCAACGATACCGCGGGCGGCAATCAGTGGGCAAATATCAATAGTCCAGAAGCGGGCGCTCGATTTGAGCGAGATCTGCCAGTCGGTGAGCATCCATTACAGCTTTATTCACTTGGCACGCCAAATGGTCAAAAAGTGACAATCCTTTTGGAAGAACTGTTAGCGTTAGGCATTAAAGAAGCCGAATACGATGCGTTTATTATTAAGATTGGCGAATCCGATCAGTTCTCTTCGGGGTTTGTTGGCGTGAACCCTAACTCTAAGATTCCAGCATTGGTCGATAAATCCGGTGATGAAGATGTGAACGTGTTCGAATCTGCTTCGATTTTGCTTCATTTGGCAGAGAAGTTCGGTCATTTCATGCCAAAAGAAGGAAATGCTCGCATCCAAACCTTTAACTGGCTGTTTTGGGTTCAAGGCTCAGCACCATTCTTAGGCGGTGGATTTGGTCACTTTTATGCTTATGCTGATACCAAGTATGAATACCCAATCAACCGTTTTGCGATGGAAGTAAAACGTCAGCTCGATGTACTCGACAAACAACTTGCCGACAATACTTATATTGCCGGTGAAGAGTATACGATCGCCGATATCGCGATGTGGCCATGGTACGGAAATTTAGTACTGGGTAGAGCGTATGATGCAGGAGAGTTTTTGCAAGTCGATACGTACACCAATGTCGTTCGCTGGGCGAAACAGATCGAAGCTCGTGAAGCGGTACAGCGTGGACGAATTGTGAATAAACCGTTTGGTGAAGAGTGGGAAAAACTGCTCGAACGCCATTCAGCCGCGGATATTGATGAGGTTTTGAAGTTACGTCCTGAGTAACCTCAATCATACAGAAACGCCCTGTTTCCCTAGATGTATAAATAGCATCGTGGAAAGCAGGGCGTTTTTTGTTATCAGAGGGTCGCTATCACTGAGTTAATAACGACTCGATCTAAGCGAACCACAACCAATTGATCAATCCAGAACTCAGCCACATCAGTACCATGTAATGCCATTGCAGTTTTAAAATTTGCTTCGGCGTTGCTTGATAGCGGCTAATCATCGCAAGGCCAACACCCGAAAGTGGACTTGAAGCGGTGGCGATTCCCCAAACGGTTAAGAATAGAAACGCGAGTTGATTTGGATTTGCGCCGAGTGGAATCAAGAACGGACTTGCAATCGCAACGGTGACGACCGGGTGTACGCCGACTAGTGCAAAGCCAATCATAATGGCACTGCAGATGATAAACATTAATGGTGAGAACGACGCGATCTCAAGCTGCATTAACTCTGGGTAACAGCTAATCACAGTACTAATACCGGTCGAAAAGACGCCTGCTGCGAGAAATAGGGCAAATTGACTGCTTACATTGGCTTGCTTCTCATTGAAGTAGTTAAGCAATATCTCTTTACGTGGCCGCCCTTTCATAAATATCAAGGCTCCCATTGGCGCGAGCACAGTAATAATCGTCAGAATACTGATGTCAGGATAAATTTCATGGGTGACAAGTACGCCAACGGCTAAGACTAGGGGCATGATCAAACTGTCTTTTTTCAGTGGGTAGCCTTCAAACTCGCTAAACTTTGCTAACCGAGTATCACGATAGTTTATCAACATCATCGGGATAACCATTAACAGTCCCGGAATGAACGCTTGCTTCCACTCGGCACCTGGAGCGTAGGTTAACGCAACACCGGTGGCGACAAAAAAGGGAGACCAGAAAGCCGCGGCACAAAAACTGCGCATCAACACTTGAATTTGGCTATCGCTAAGGCGTCCATTTCGCAACAATCTGTCGCCGACAACGAAAACGATCGAGAGGTTGATGACTGCGCCGAGTATGTGGCTGCTTAATAGTGTTGACCAGAACCCAGACTTCCCCCTAGGCAGTTGTTTGGCTTCCTCGGTAGGGTTTGCTAATGAAAGCAATGAAACCGCCACAAACATGGTAAGTAGAGGCATATTTCTAGAGGCAAGCTTGACCCAATCTGGGCTCGCACCTAAACCAAGCGACCAGACGATGAGCAAAATGCCGATGATCAACAATATTGCAGCTTGGCGCTGAGCCGAACGTCCGAGCGCAGTCCAAAATAGACCAACACTGAGCCACGAAAATAGAGCGGGAATCACGGGTGAAACTGGAAGCCATTGACTGACGAGAAATAAGATGGCGCTTGTTAATATTAACCAGCCAACAATCATTCGTTGTTTGCTCGGCTGGGGAAGGGCTGTGCTCATTAAAAGTGCCTATTGTTCAGATAAAAGGTCATAAAGTGTTGGAAGATGTCGCGATATCACGTCTACCATGGCGATAGCGTAATGTAATCCTATTAGTATGACAATAAGATCGATCACTTATCATCAAGGTTGATTAAATTCGGTGTATTTTAACAAAGAGGCTTGGAGTGGCGAATTATCTGTATTTCACAAATAAGATGTTGAAATGTGAGGCTAGCTATTATCTAATCGAGGTACAGACGAGGTTTTTTCATTCATGATTATGGCATCCTCGTTAGAGTTCATTGTGATTCTTTGTGGTCGAGGTGTAAATGTCAGTTGTGAATTTGCTACAACGTCAAGTTGAACGACGTGCTGAATTGTTATGTCATAGCCGAAATAAAGGCATGCCGGTTGCCCTTGGTAAGTCTTGCTTCGAACCTTTATCAAATGGAGTCCAGTTTAATAAGCAGTGTTATAAGCTCGATTCACATCATGTTGAATACTTAAGCCCTGTGGCAAAAATCGAATGGGATAGTGATGAAGGCATGTGGGCGCTGTTTGTTGCCGACCAAGAAAATGAGTGGATGCCATATCCTTATCTTCAGCGCAGTGGTGATCTTACCGCAGTGATTCGTGAAGTGGAAAAAGACCCTAAGTCCTATTTTTGGTCGTGATTGTTAGATAAATTGGAATAAAAGAAAACAAAATAAAAAAGGAGGCAAGTAAGCCTCCTTTATTGATCTTAGCGTTCTAAATTTAGTCGGCTGGTGTTTCTGTCGCGACTACTGGTTCTGGGAAAGCTTGCGTTGGTTTGGCAACGAGATTTCGGTTCTCTTGGTTCACTTCGGTTAGTACCACCTCAAGTGTCCCGCCTAGCTTATACACGACCTCTTTATCTATGGATATAGTGCCAATTTCGTTGTTGCATTCGATTCTCTTCTTGTTGTCCACAATGAGAGAGCCAGGAATAAAGGCTGCCGCACCATTTTCGAGAAGTCGTACGCGCATACCTGCTCGATTGATATCAAAGATTTCAGCGGTATATCGTGTTTCATTAGCTGGCTCTTCGGCAAGAGTACGAGCGTATAACCAATCACTCACATTGCGTTCAGCCATTCTGTGATGTTTACGGTGTAAAGCTAGCTCTTCACCCACGGTTTCATCAGGTACTTGGACTGGCTCTTTACCTAAAATGTGTGCTTTCAGCATTCGATGATTGATCATGTCACCGTATTTACGAATCGGAGAAGTCCAAGTGGCATACACATCTAAGCCCATCGCAAAATGGGGTAGCGGTTGATTTCCGACCTCACTGTAGGCTTGGTACTTACGAATGCGATTATCCAAGTAGCTTGTCTCTTGCTTGGATAAACTGCGGCGAAGCTTGGCAAAACCGTCTACTGTCACTAATGACTCTTCGGTGTGACCTTCTACGCCATTGTCGGACAGCATAGTAAGTAAGTCCGCCATCTTTTCTGTTTTAACGCCGGCATGAGTATTAAATACACCTAAATCAAAGCTCTGTTTTAGGATTCGGCCAGCACAAATATTCGCGGTTACCATCGCTTCTTCAACCAAACGATTAGCACTGCGGCGAAGATCGGCATGGATGGCGACGACATCATTGTCTTCACTGAGCTCAAAACGATAATCAGGGCGATCAGGGAACACAACCGCATTGGTTTCTCGCCATTGCGCTCGTGCCAGTGATAGGTCATACAGATCGTTAACAACATCTGCAATATCTTCACTTGGTGCCCAGTGTTCACATTTTCCGTTTTCTAAATAATCGGAGACGTGATCGTAAACCAAGCGTGCATGAGACTTTATGTTCGCAGCAAAAAAGCGAATATCATCACCAATCACACCATCTTTGGCGATGGTAACAGTGCAGCATAGTGTTGGACGCAACGTGTCTTCGATAAGAGAACAAAGCTCATCGGCTAAATCTCTAGGCAGCATCGGAATATTTCGACCGGGTAGATAAATGGTGTAGCCACGTTCGCGCGCAACTTTATCCATAGCATCATCTGGAGTGATATACGCAGTTGGATCGGCTATCGCGATCGTCAGTTCGTAATCACCAGAATCGAGTTTCTTAGCATAGAGAGCGTCGTCCATATCTTTGGTTGATGCGCCATCGATGGTGACAAAGGGAATATGAGTTAGGTCTTCGCGAACCAGAGCATCATCATCTTTGAGTTGCCAATCATCGATGCCTTCTGGTTCTTTATTTGGCAAGTCGTTTTGTGCCAATGTTACCCACCAAGGCGCAATCTTATCGTCGGCATCGGTGATTTTTTCCGTGATTTCGACAAAGAAATGATCATCCTCTTTTTTGAGAGGGTGACGAATCAATTGACCAACAATCCAGTCATTATCTTGGAAATGGGTTGGATTCTGCCCTTTGGCTATTTTTGCTCGTAATGGGAGCTTCTTTAGTTGTGGATGATCGACCACAACATTGAGTTTGCCTTTTGTTAGCTTTACTCGTCCTATAAATCGAGACAGAAAGGGTTCAATCAATGTTTCAGGTTCGGCTACTTCTCGCTCTTTCTCTGTGCGAATAATCGCCGTCACTTTATCGCCATGCATACATTTTTTCATGTACGGCGGTGGGATAAAGAAGCTGGTTTTGTTGTCCACTTCGAGGAAACCAAACCCTTTATCAGTTGCCTTAACGGTTCCTTCTTTCTTGGGTAGGGTTTCTTGAATTTGCTGTTTGAGTTGTGCGAGTAGCGGGTTGTCTTGAAACATTAGTGTATTGTATGCCTTTGATTTTTTATGAGGAGTAATCTTTCCCCAAAAACGAAAATTTACCCGGTTAGGACAATTTACCCGGTTAGGGTAATAACCTTGCGAAGTACATCTATCTAAACGGTTACTGAGTCACATGTTACTAGCTAATCGGCGAAAAGTGTACTTATCAGGTGTTTGATTTGTGCTTATGAAAAAGGTCGTCAACTAATGATAGTAAGAATGTCGATTTATTCACACGTTGATCTGGGTCTTTTGAGCAATTAAGTTACCCGAAAGAGGTAGGCGGTACCTGTCGCAACTGGGCATCGGGGGCTTTTTCGCTGATATAACAACTAAAAAGTAAAAATATGTGACGGAATTCAATTTTTTCTGGCTTTTTAAGGGCAATTAGGGAATAATCCGCGTCCTTTGAGACGTCCCTAGCCGCTTTGGAGTATTTCAGTAAGTAGCTTTGCATCTTAGAATAGTATCTTTCCCAGTTTAAATGGGGAATGGTGAAGCGCATGGGACCTGATATTTACGTATAGTTAGTGGGGACCCCATGCCAGAAGAAGTAACAATCCAATTTAGTGAATTAGCGTTAAACAAAGATGTCCTATCTGCATTAGATGCAATGGGATTTGTAAACCCAACGCCAATTCAAGCCGCTGCCATTCCTTTTCTTTTAGAAGGGCGTGATGCTCTCGGTAAAGCACAAACCGGTACTGGTAAAACAGCTGCATTTTCGCTTCCTTTATTGAACAAAATCAACCTTGCTCAACATAAACCTCAAGCGATCGTTCTTGCTCCAACTCGCGAACTTGCGATTCAGGTTGCAGCAGAAATTAAATTACTTGGTAAAAACATCAAGGGTTTAAAAGTTCTTGAGATTTACGGTGGTGCTTCAATCGTTGATCAAATGCGTGCTCTACGCGCAGGTGCTCACATTGTTGTTGGTACACCGGGTCGAGTTAAAGATTTGATCACTCGTGACCGTCTACACCTTGATGAAGTTACAACATTCATCTTGGATGAAGCCGACGAAATGTTAAAAATGGGCTTCGTTGACGACGTAACGTGGATTTTGGAAAAAGCGCCAGAAACTGCACAGCGTGTACTATTCTCTGCGACCATGCCACCAATGGTTAAAACCATCGTTGATCGTTTCTTACGTAACCCAGCTCGTGTAGATGTGGCTGGAACAAACCAAACTGTTGCGAAAGTAGAGCAGCAATTCTGGGTTGTTAAAGGCGTAGAGAAAGACGAAGCAATGATGCGTTTGCTTGAAACCGAAGAAACCGATGCGTCAATCGTATTCGTTCGTACTCGTCAAGACACCGAACGTTTGGCAGATTGGTTAGGTGAGCGTGGCTTTAAAGCTGCAGCTCTGCACGGTGACATTCCTCAATCTTTGCGTGAGCGCACTGTTGATCATATTAAAAATGGCGTTATCGATATTCTTGTTGCAACCGACGTCGTTGCTCGTGGACTTGATGTGCCTCGTATTACGCACGTATTTAACTACGATATTCCGTTTGATGCAGAATCTTACGTTCACCGTATTGGTCGTACTGGCCGTGCTGGACGTAAAGGTAAAGCGATTCTATTGGTTCGCACCAACCAAATTCGTATGCTGCGTACTATTGAACGTGTTACTCGTTCGTCAATGGAAGAGATTCAACTTCCAGCTCGTGACAAAGTCGCTGAAGCACGTCTCATTAAGTTAGGCGAAGAACTTGCGTCAGAGACCGGTCACAAAGCATTAGACAAATTCTCTGAGTTGGTTGAAAAGCTGCAAACATCTTTAGAGATCGATGCAACGACTCTCGCGGCGATTTTGCTTAAGCGTCAACAAGGTAAACGTCCACTATTTTATGTGGGTGAGGACCCAATGATTGCGCAAATCGCTCGTGATAAAGCGCGTCGTAGCGAACGTCGTGATTCTCGCGATTCTGGTGGCTATTCACGTGACCGTAATCAAGATTGGGAAACCTATCAATTACAAGTGGGTCGTGAACAAGGCGTACAAGTTAAAGATATCGTTGGTGCGTTGGCCAATGAACTTGGTTTAACCAAAGGATCGATCGGTGCAATTAAACTTGCTCCAGGCCATACCTTTGTTCAGTTACCAAAATCCATGTCTGCTGATGTAACTCGTAAACTCAGCAAGCTACGCATTCGCCAAAAAGACGTAAGCGCAGTGGTTAGTGACTTTAGTGACTTCCGTGAAAACCGAGCTCCTCGTGGTGGCAACGGCGGTGGTGGTAATCGTGGCGGCAACCGTGACAATAACCGTCGTGGCGGTAATGGTGGTAACGGCGGAGAGCGTCGTTTTGACCGTAACCGTGGTGGTGATAGCCGTGGTAGTTACCGTGGTGAACGTGGTCATAACCCAAACAGAACTCGTCGCGCAGACGCTTAATTTAAGCAATTGAGTGACAAATAAAACCCATGATTCGTCATGGGTTTTGTGTATTTGGGGGAAATAAGATTTATCCATTGTCATTTAAACCATTTGCTTTAAAATACCTCTTCGTTTATCGGAGGGCATTCGTATTTGTTCTCCTTTTTTTATTATTATTGGTTGGTTCTACCAACTGTATTTACTTTTAAATGCAAGTGTTGCTTAGTGTGCAACACCACTGTAAGGATTCCACATGCCTATTATTACTCTTCCCGACGGTAGTCAACGTCAATTCGATGCTCCTGTTTCTGTTTTAGAAGTCGCTCAATCTATTGGTCCTGGTCTTGCGAAAGCAACCATAGCTGGACGAGTAGACGGTGTTCGCGCTGACGCGTGTGATGTCATCGAGCAAGATGCTGCACTGGAAATTATTACCAATAAAGATGACGTAGATGGACTTGAAATTGTTCGTCACTCATGTGCGCACTTGTTGGGGCATGCAATTAAGCAGTTATACCCTGATGCAAAGATGGCGATTGGTCCTACAATCGATAACGGCTTTTACTACGATATCGACCTAGAGGAGTCACTGACAGACGAAGATCTAGAGAAGATCGAAGCTCGTATGAAAGCATTGGCGAAAACCAAATATGCTGTCGTTAAGAAAAATGTAAGTTGGCAAGAAGCTCGCGATGCTTTTGACGCTCGTGGAGAATCCTACAAAATTGAAATCCTAGACGAAAATGTGTCTCGTGATGATCGTCCAGGCTTATACCACCACGAAGAATATATCGATATGTGTCGTGGTCCACACGTACCACATATGGGCTTTTGTCAGCATTTTACGTTGCTTAATGTGGCTGGTGCATACTGGCGCGGTAATAGCGATAACAAGATGCTGCAACGTATTTATGGCACAGCATTCCATGATAAAAAAGCACTTAAGGCGCACTTAACTCGCTTAGAAGAAGCGGCCAAACGTGATCACCGTAAATTGGGTAAACAACTTGATTTATTCCATATGCAGCAAGAAGCGCCAGGTATGGTGTTTTGGCACAATCATGGTTGGACTGTCTATAAAGAGCTCGAAAACTTTATGCGCCAGCAGTTGGTTAAGTTTAACTACGAAGAGGTTCGAGCACCGCTTATCCTTGATGTGAGTATGTGGGAGAAATCCGGTCACTGGGATAAGTATGGTGATATGATCTTTGCAACTGAGTCGGAAAAGCGAACTTACGCGGTTAAACCGATGAATTGCCCAGGTCACTTACAGATTTTTAACCAAGGTCTTAAATCCTATCGCGATCTTCCTTATCGTATGGCGGAATTTGGCCTTGTGCATCGTAACGAGCCGTCTGGCTCATTGCACGGTTTGATGCGAGTTCGTTCATTTACACAGGATGACGCTCACGTATTCTGTACCGAAGACCAAATTTTGCAGGAAGTCTCTTCTTGTATTGAAATGGTGTTTGATACTTACGGTACTTTCGGCTTTGAAAATATTGATATTAAGTTATCAACCCGTCCAGAGCAGCGTGTTGGTTCCGATGAAACTTGGGATAAAGCAGAAAAAGCACTTGAAGAGGCTCTCGAAGCCAATAACTTGAGCTATGAATTGCAGCCGGGTGAAGGGGCATTTTACGGACCGAAAATTGAATTTACGCTCTATGATTGTCTCGATCGTGCGTGGCAGTGTGGTACTATTCAGCTCGACTTTTCAATGCCGGGCCGTTTAGGTGCGACTTATATCGATGAAAACAACGAACGCCAAGTTCCGGTGATGATTCACCGAGCAATTTTAGGGTCGTTAGAACGCTTTATTGGTATTTTAGTTGAAGAATATGCTGGTTTCTTCCCAACGTGGTTGGCACCAGAACAAGTTGTTGTCATGAATATTACGGACAAACAATCTGATTATGCTCAAGAAGTTGCACAAAAACTGCAAAAAAGTGGTATTAGAGCAAAAGCGGACTTGAGAAATGAGAAGATTGGCTTTAAAATTCGCGAACATACTTTGAAACGTGTACCTTATATGCTCGTTTGTGGTGACCAAGAAATGGAAGCCGGCGAAATTGCTGTTCGTACACGCAAGGGCAAGGACTTAGGTAAATTTAAATTGGACGACTTTATTTCATACGTTCAAACCGAAGTTTCTAGCCGTAAGCTTAATCTGGAGGAATAAACTATTAAAGGTGGAAGACGTGGCCAAGTGCCAGCTAAACAATCACTGCATCGTATTAACAACGATATCCGTGGCGTTAGCGAAGTTCGCTTAAGTGGAAGTGGCACCGACGGTGATGATTCAAAAATTGTTTCACTTGATGAAGCAATGGATATCGCTGCAGAGGCCGGAATGGATCTAGTTGAGATCAGCCCTAATGCGGAACCACCAGTCTGTCGTGTGATGGACTATGGTAAGTTTATTTTTGAGAAGGCTAAAGCAGCTAAAGATCAAAAGAAAAAGCAAAAACAGGTTCAGATTAAGGAAGTTAAATTCCGTCCTGGAACTGATGTAGGAGACTATCAGGTAAAACTACGCAACCTGACTGGTTTCCTTGAAGACGGCAACAAGGTGAAGGTAACAATTCGCTTCCGTGGCCGAGAGATGGCTCACCAACAGATCGGTGTGGACGTTCTTAATCGTTTGAAAGAAGATACGGCTGAATTTGCAGTTGTTGAATCTTTCCCAACGAGAATTGAAGGCCGCCAAATGATCATGGTTTTAGCCCCTAAGAAGAAGTAATTAACGGCTTACAAGTAATAGAACCTTGCCGTTCCTTTTATAAAAAGGAGCACGGTGGGGTTTTTATTCGCCCTAATTACACGTTTATTAACTTAACTACAATGCGGAGTTATTCATCATGTCTAAGATGAAATCCAATAAAGGCGCTGCGAAGCGTTTCAAAAAAACTGGTGGCGGTTTTAAATTTAAGCACGCTACTAAACGTCACATCTTGACTAAACGTACGACTAAGAACAAGCGTCAGCTACGTCCAAATGCCATTCTTCCTAAATGTGAAGTTGCTGGTGTTGTTCGTATGTTGCCATACGCTTAATTCTTTTTTGTATATTTATTCGTTTAGTTTAGGAGAAGCATAATGCCTCGCGTAAAACGTGGTGTACAAGCTCGTGCACGTCATAAGAAAGTTCTAAAACAAGCTAAAGGTTACTACGGAGCACGTTCACGTGTTTACCGCGTAGCTTTCCAAGCTGTAACTAAAGCTGGTCAATACGCATACCGTGACCGTCGCAATAAGAAACGTCAATTCCGTCAACTATGGATTGCACGTATCAATGCAGCATCTCGCCAAAATGGTCTATCTTACAGCCGTTTCATCAACGGTCTTAAGAAAGCATCTATCGAGATCGATCGTAAGATCCTTGCAGACATCGCAGTATTCGATAAAACAGCATTTGCTGTGCTTGTAGAGAAAGCAAAAGCTGCACTTTAATTAGTAAGCAGTTCCCGTTTTCTGAAAAGGAGAGCTTCGGCTCTCCTTTTTGTTTTTCTAAAAGAGAAACTATGAATTCTAAATTGTTCAGAGGGGAGTCGGGAGTCTACTTCGCCATTATTGGTTTAACGGGATTGTCATTCGCTTTCATCATTCCAATTATGGCTCTCTTCTTAGTCAAAGAGCTCCAGATCGAGCCCAGTTATATTGGTTTATATACGGTTAGTACTGCATTATCTACCATGGTAATTAGTCAGTTACTGGGTAACATGAGCGATCGTGGTGTCGATAGCAAATATCTCTTTCTTCTTAGCGCTGCTGCTATGGCACTTGGAGGTTTTTCATTCGCAATATTGACGCAATTTTGGCAAGCACTGATTGTTGGTGTGTGTTTTATGTCATTTGGTGGTGCGTCAATGTCACTGCTGTTTGCTATGATTCGTCGCTATTCCGAGCGTAGTGGACAAAATAGCACTCGTATTAGCTCTCAGATGCGGGCTGCAATGTCCTTAGTTTGGGTGGTAGGGCCAACGTTGGCTTTTGCTTCAATGGAGTACTTAGGGACACGAAGCAACTTTATCTTGGCTTCGGTCATTAGTGTTACCGTGTTTATTTTTGCGGCACTGAAACTGACACCTGAAACTAAATCAGATAACTATGTGACTTCCCATGAAGCAATCAAGAAAAGAGTAGCGATACCTTTTTCGGTTTGGGCTTTGGGTTCAGGGATATTCTTCGCCAGTTTAGCCAATTCGGTCTATTTGAATTCGATGCCGATTTTTATGATTGATGAGTTAGATATGCCTGTGTCCTTACCAGGAATACTGTTAGGTCTAACCGCAGGGCTCGAAATTCCCGTAATGCTCGTTGCCGCGCATTGGTCTGCACAAGTAGGTAAAATAAGAATGATGCGAATAAGCTTTTTATTTGGCCTGTTATTTTACATAGGGATGGAATGGCTTGACGGCTATGGGAGCTTTATCGCTTTGCAATTGTTAAATGGTTTATTCTATGGGACGTTCGCCGGTTTAGGTGTCACGGTACTACAAGATTTTGCACCTCATATAGTAGGGAAATTATCGGCCTTTTATACCAACTGTATGACGATTGGAAATATGTGTGGTACGTCAATATTAGGCATCGTTGCACAATACCATGGTTTTAGAAACACATTGTACGTGTCGATGGTGGCAATATTTCTCTCATTTTCTATCTTTTTAGTGTTTGAATGGCGTTCTAAAGCGAAAAACACCGAAGCTGGATATTAGAATAAAACCCATGTAACACCAGATCAGGACAAGGTGATTGTGCCTTTATCTTGAAAGCGACGTATTTATACATAACAATGGACTGAATAAAAGAGTAATATATTATATATTCCACCACATTTGATGTCTTGTGTGTTGTAAATAACACGTAGACACAGTATTTTTAAGCAACTTCTTTTGATTTGTATTGATGGTAAAGTCATAAGGTTGCATTACCTTTATCAAGATATTCGAATTATCACAGGCTAACAGGACGTTAGAAGGACAAGAAAAATGGATTTTAGAGTCGCGCAGTATAGCGATTATGAACAGATAGCTCGCATGCAAGCTGAGAATTGGAAAAACTATTATCGTGACATTATGAGTGCTGACTACTTACTCAAAGAAGTCGAAGATGATAGGAAGATGATTTGGCAAACTCGCTTAACAAATCAATCAATGAATCAGCATGTTATTGTTTTTGAAAACAATGGCTCCCTATGTGGGTTTGTTTGTGCATTCGGTAATCATGATTTTGAAAAAGGCTCAATTATCGAATCTCTTAATGTGGCTCCAGAGTATCAAAGTCAAGGTTGCCGCCAACGTCTTTTGGTCGAGATGACTAAATGGATCGGGCGTTATTTCCCAGATTCTGGAATCTATGTCGAAATAGGCGAGCAAAATACCGAAGCTTTAGCATACTACAGCGGACTTGGCGGTATTAGTACATCGAAAAAGGTTTGGGATACACCTTGTGGCGCAAGTATTACTGAACGTGTCTTTACATGGGAGACACCTCAGACGCTTCTTGATGCTATTGGTGACTAGAGTTTTTGTTAAAAGATAGTAAAAGATTGATAAAAAAAAGAGCGATAGCCAGTTATATGGATATCGCTCTTTTTTTGATATGACAGCAATACGATGAATTAACCGTCGCAGATTACTGTACGTTGATAAGTAACACATCGAAGATGAGTACGGAACCTGGTGGTACTTTTCCTACACCACGTTTGCCATAAGCAAGGTTATGTGGCACATAGAGGCGTATCTTTTGTCCGGCTACCATCAGTTGTAAGCCTTCTTGCCACCCTTTGATTACTTGTCTCACCTTAAAAATAATTGCATCACCACGTTCAACAGAACTATCAAATACACTCCCGTCGATCAACGTCCCGTGATAATGAACGGTGACTTTTGAAGCGCTGCTTGGGTGAACCTCACCAGTGCCTTCTTCGACAATCTCATACTGCAAACCACTTTTTGTCGTAATGACGCCGTCACGTTGGCCATTTTCTGCAAGAAAACGTGTACCTGCTTCGATATGTTCAACGGCTGCTCGACTTGCTTTCCAGTTACGATAAAAAAGTATTATGCCCATTGCGAGCAAAATACCCGCGAAAATCTGGTTATTATCCATAAAGTGTCCTTAAATTATACTCATGGCTATTTGACTAAAAAGCGTGGTGTGAAGCAATCCCTATATGTTAACAAATAGGAAGGTTTTACAAAATTTAACTATAAAGTTTTCGAAATTTTGCCGATACAGCATAAGACGAAGAAATGAAGAGTGCACGATAATGAAGTACATGGTTTGCTTAATGATAGTGTTATTGACTGGTTGCAGTTCAATGAAGAACTCAAGCTATATGAGGAAAAGTAAACTTGATGTCGCGCCTAAGTTTGATCATGAGGTTGCTCATCCAGAGTGGGGGCGAGTGGCTAGAGTTGCATCGAACGACCAAATGGGATTAAAAAAAATCTCTAGTACGCCGCTTCCTAGAACCGCGCAAGCAACGTCAACAAGTCGAAACAATACCACGCATCAATCTAAAGCCAGTCATGATGTAAAAGGGTCGCTCAAGGTTCTTATGAATTATTTTGAGCGCAACAGTATTCGTTACGAGCTTATCCCTGGCAAACACGCCATGCTGCGTCTATTACAACCAATATACTTTCAACTTGATTCGATGAAAATGACAGACCAATCGCGAGACTTTTTAGACCATGTCGCTCGTTATTTGGCAAATTATCAAGGTGTTGAAATGGTCATCGAAGGGCATACTGATAATACTGGTGCTTCGGCCTACAATGATACGTTATCGTTAAAGCGAGCCAACGCGGTCAAACAATGGGTGGTTGGACGCTTTAGTCATTTGAAAAATATTTACGTCCGTGGCTACGGCAGTGCGGTACCCGCATGTGAAAATACCACCCAGAGTGGCAAGGCGTGTAATCGTCGAGTGGAAGTCTTTTTTATCCTTCCTTCCTAATACCTATCTACTATGATGAAATTGAAAAAAAATGCCAATCTAGATTGGCATTTTTTATTTGAGCGGTTTTTGAAAATTACCGATTAAAGCTGAGCTTTAAGCATTGCTTCTAACTTACCTTGGTCAATGGCAAAGTTACGGATTCCTTCTGCAAGTTTCTCAACTGCCATTGGATCTTGGTTGTGATCCCATAGGAATTCTGGATGTGTTAGAGCAGCAGGCGCGGGCTTGGTATCGCTTACCGGGCTAAGTTTCAGCTCTAATTCACCGCTTGAATCTTCTAACTCTTGAAGTAAACTTGGCGCGATTGTTAGGCGATCACAGCCTGCTAATTCAAGAATCTCGCCGATGTTACGGAAACTTGCTCCCATAACAACCGTCGGGTAACCATACTCTTTGTAATAGTTATAGATTTTACTTACCGAGACAACGCCAGGATCTTCACTGCTCGTGAACTCTTTGCCTTCTTTGGCTTTATACCAATCAAGAATACGTCCAACAAATGGTGAGATAAGGAAAACACCCGCTTCCGCACACGCACGAGCCTGAGCGAAAGAGAAGAGTAAAGTTAGGTTACAATTGATCCCTTCTTTCTCTAGTACTTCGGCAGCACGAATCCCTTCCCAAGTTGCAGCGACTTTAATTAGGATACGGTCATTAGTGATACCAGCATCATTGTACAAGCCAATAAGCTTACGTGCTTTCGCGATGGTTTGTTCTGTGTCGTAAGAAAGACGAGCATCGACTTCAGTTGAAATTCGACCAGGGATCGTTTTTAGAATTTCTTTACCGATGATAACGGTAAGCATGTCGCCAGTATCAATCAATTGTTGCGCTTTATCATCACTTTGGCTTTTTGCATAAGTAATGGCTTGATCAATAAACGTGCTGTATTCAGGAATCTGAGCCGCTTTTAGGATGAGTGATGGGTTGGTTGTCGCATCTTCTGGCTGATACTTTTTGATCATATCGATTTCACCAGTATCTGCAACTACCGTGGTGACTTTACGCAGTTGCTCTAATTTATTGTTCATATCATCTCTTCTCATTTCGTTTAGGCAGTTGTTTAACGTGCGGCAACGATTCAAGTACTTCCGTACGGCCGTCACTCAATTATAATCAGTTACTCTCATCATGTGAGCATATGTTTGGTTGTTGAGTAAATGATATGGGTATAATTATCCTAACAGCTGGGAATGTCAATTCTATCTTTACTTATATCGTAAAATGAAGACATACATGGTGAAATTCCTTACTTAGTAGCAAATAGTAGCAAAATGACGATTGCTGATAGAGTCAGACGTGCAGGTGTTTGGTGAATTTAGACTGACCATATTTCTTGAGCATATGTAATGGTAGAGAGAAATTGCTCGCAGAATAAAAGGTAATAGCATATGCTAGGGGAGTGTACATTTGCTCAACAATGATAATTGCTCATTGGGAGGCTATAAGTAGGAATGGAAATGGCTAGTTCAAAACTCAGTTCGACTTCGAATGATACGGATTTGCTTACAGAAATCGCCGTGGCCTATTACCAGGACGGGGCGACACAAGAAGAAATTTCTCGAAAGTTCAACGTATCGCGGGCCAAAGTGGGGCGGATGCTAAAACAAGCTCGAGATGAAGGTATCGTGGAAATTACCGTGAAATACCATCCTGTATTTAGTACCAAAGTTGAGCAACGGCTTATGGAAAGGTTTGGTATTAAACGCGCGTTAATAGCCCTCGATCAGCCAAATGAAGATCTCCAGCGAAAGCAAGTCGCGGGTTTAGTCTCCAATTACTTATCAAGCAGTTTACGCAGCGGTATGGTTGTCTCGGTTGGTCAAGGACGCAATGTTTCTGAGGTGGCACATCATGTCGGGGTTATCACACCAAGAGATGTAAAGTTTGTATGCAGTATTGGTGGTATTCACCCTAGAGGTGGTGCGTTCAATGCTGATCATATATGCCGGCAACTTGCGAAGAAGTATGGTGGTACGTCGGAGACGTTGTACGCGCCAGCATACGCAGTGAATCGGGAGCAACGGCTAGCCTTTATGCAAAATGAAACCGTCAAGCAAACATTAGATTTGGCTCGAAAAGCCGACGTCGCCCTAGTGGGAATCGGTGATATGAGTGAAAACAGTTATATGGTTGATTTGGGATGGTTTACCGCTGAAGAAGTTTTGTTATCGAGATCTCAGCAAGGCGTTGTTGGTGATTTTGCTGGCTATGATTTCTTCGATATCCAAGGAAAAGAGGCAAAAACGGTAATGAGTGATCGTATCATCGGTTTAAGTATTAACGAGTTCAGACCGATTTCAGAAGTAATTGCGATTGCATCGGAAAATACCAAACCATTGGCGTTACTTGGGGCACTTCGCACTGGCACTATTGATATCTTAGCGACCAGTGTCAGTAACGCCTTAACCATATTGAATCTAGACGAACAACTAGTATCCTAGTTAGCGCTATTTCTCGATAGGCAGTTTGAGATCGGCTCCCCAATCTGTCCATGAGCCATCATAAACCTTCATTGTCGATTCGGGGACTCCTGATAGCAAGGCAGCGAGCAGAACAATACAAGCAGTAACACCAGAGCCACAACTGAAAATAAGTTCATTGGGTTGCTCGTTTTGAATCGTTTTGAAGTAAGGAGCGAGTTGTTCGGGTGACTTCATCTGATGCTGATCCATGAGATCAAGAAACGGAATACATACAGATTGAGGTATATGGCCGCTGCGTATTCCCGCTCGTGGCTCGGGTACTTCAGCATTAAATCTTTCCAAGCTTCTAACATCAATTGTGACGCTGTTATTGTTGTCTATCTGTGCGAGCACATACTGGCTATCAATGAAAGAATTTCCGTTGAGCTTGCCATTGAAATCACCTGGTGTCGACGTTTGGTGATATTCGGTTTCAAGTGGGTAATTGTTAGCTTTCCAAGAGGTCAGTCCGCCATCTAAAACCGCAACATTTTTGTGTCCCATTGCTTTCAACATCCACCAAGCCCGTGGTGACGCAAATGTGCCAGTGTTGTCGTAAACGATGATGGTGGAATCATTATTGAGGCCAAGCTCTTGAGCTAATTGATTAAACCTTTCCTCAGTCGGCATCATATGAGGCAGTGTCGCGTCTAACTCGCAGAAGACATTATCGTAGTCAAAACGGCGAGCGCCCGGAATCACATTGGTTGTATCTTTTTCAATTTCTCCAGGGATCTGGAATGCCATACTGCAATCTAAAATGACAACCGATGGGTCAGCTAACCGTTGGCGTAACCATTGAGCAGAAACTAATGGACTCATAGTAAGACTTCCTTGTTTAGGTTAATCGGATTGAATATCACCACATACTGCGCAACTATCTAGTTTACTTAGTTTGAGTTCGCGCCAGTTTGCGTATAAGGCATCAAATAACATGACTTTACTTTGTGCGACTTCGCCATAGCCAGTAAGCATTTTAATGGTTTCGATCGCCTGCATGGACCCAATAACACCAACGACCGGGGCTAAAATCCCACTGGTCACACAGGAAAGGTTTTGCTCACCAAAGCGTTGACTAAAACACTGGTAGCAAGGTGTATCAGGTTGATAAGTATACACGCTCACCTGGCCTTCCATACGAATTGCAGCTCCAGAAACTAACGGTGTTTTGTTGCTGTGGCAAAGTTTATTTAGTTGATTTCGAGTCGCCAAGTTATCACAGCAATCGACCACGATATCGTGCTGTTTAATGAGGGTCATCATCGGGCCATCATGAAGCCGTTGCGCAATCGCGCTTATCGATACGCTGTTATTAATTTGAAGTAAACTGTCGCGGGCAGATTCGACCTTGTCTCGTCCCACATCCTGATCACCATGAAGAACTTGACGCTGTAAGTTGTGAAACTCGACTTGGTCATCGTCGACGATGGTCAAGTGACCAATACCCGCACTGACCAAATAAGGCGTCGTTGCACACCCTAATCCCCCAACGCCAACGACAAGGACTCTGGCCGACTTAAGGGCTTCTTGTCCCTCAAAATCAAAACCCGTTAGGTTTATTTGGCGGCTGTAACGCAACATCTCTGAATCGGTTAACGTGCTCATTGGTCTATCTCAAATCGGTTAGTACAGCGAAGAATTAAACGGTTCAATATTAACCGATTCACCCATTTCTACTTTGCCGCGCTCTTGCTCTAGCACGATAAAGCAGTTAGCCGCGCTCATTGCGGTAAAGGCTCCAGAACTTTGATTTCCGGCAGTCTCAACAACCAGTTTTCCATCTTCGACCCAATAAACACCACGTTGGTAATCGGTGCGTCCTTTGCCTTTCTTAAAGTTAGACTTACTTGTCGCCGGTATTGATGGCGGAGCTTGCCAATCAATTTCTCCTGACAGTTTAGCGAGCAGTGGCTGAACAAGAACGTACATAGTGACCATGGCTGATACTGGATTTCCAGGCAGACCACAGAACAGTGCTCCATCTAATGCGCCAAAGGCAAAAGGCTTGCCGGGTTTTATAGCCAATTTCCAAAAATTAATCGTTCCCAGTCGAGCAAGTATGTCTTTGGTATAATCCGCTTCGCCAACACTGACACCGCCAGAGGTAATGACAACATCGGCCATCGCTTGGGCTTTATCAAAGGCTTGTTCTATGGTTTCTTGAGAGTCAGGAATAATGCCCAGATCAATTGCTTCGCATCCAAATCGGCTTAATAATGCTTCAATGCCATAGCGGTTACTGTCGTAAATATCCCCTTCATTTAATGTCGTTCCTAAAGGCTTAAGCTCGTCTCCCGTGGAAAAAAAGGCGACTTTGGGACGCGAATAAACATCGAGAGTAGGGATCCCAAGGGAAGCGATGAGGGGTAAATCTCGAGGTGTAATACGATGTCCTTTACCTAAAACAATATCCCCGGAATGTAAGTCGTCACCAGTAGGGCGAATATTTGAAAGAGGTTTGAGTTGGGTGGCATCGAGTTCAAAAGTCACCTTATTATCAGTGACAGTGGTGTACTCTTGCATAATCACAGCATCACAACCTGACGGAATTTTAGCGCCAGTCATAATGCGTACCGCGCTCATTGCTGGCCATTGAGCTTGAAAAGGCTGTCCGGCTAATGCGCGACCAGCAACTTCTAAGGTGAGATTTTGTTTGAGATCGTCGATGCGGACAGCATATCCATCCATCGCGGAGTTGTCGAAAGGCGGAACATTAATTGGAGAGCAAACATCGAGCGCTAATACTCTGCCTAAGCACTCTTCAAGTGGTAAGTTTTCGCTTGTGTTTACTACAGACGTTGCCAGTAGCATCTGCTCGATGGCTTTGTCGATTGCCAGTAATCCAGGTGCATCACAGCTTCCCATATCCATTCCCTTCCTATCTATAATTAGTATGTGTTTCTTTTTTTGTTTCGGGGTGTATTTATCGCAACGAGATTGAACCGGTGAACGAGGAAATACGTCGACAATATAGTACTGCAACAAATGCAATAGGCAAGTAACCGATGCGTTGCTTTCCATGACTAGATCAAATACCTGTCAGAATTTGTGGATGTAATTCCTCTAAATTGCGAGTATCCTTTACGCCATTCGGATGGGGGGCTAGGGCTAGTCTCTAAAAGAATTGTCGATGAGGAAGTGTATGACAGATCTAAGTGAATCAGCAATCAAGGTAAAACAAGCGCTTGAACAACGTGGCTTGGAAACGCCAATGAAGCTAAACAGTATCGGACGTGAAGAGAAAAAAGATCACATTGAACGTCATATGCATGAGATTTTAACCTTGCTTGGGCTTGATCTAACGGATGATAGTTTGGAAGAAACGCCTCGTCGAATTGCGAAAATGTATGTTGATGAAGTCTTTTCAGGTTTGGATTATAAAAACTTCCCCAAAATAACGATGATCGAAAACAAAATGAATGTGAGTGAAATGGTACGAGTAAAAGACATTACCGTCACCAGCACTTGTGAACATCATCTTGTCACGATTGATGGCAAAGCGGCCGTGGCGTATATTCCGCGCGGTAAGATCATTGGGCTTTCGAAAATCAATCGTATTGTGCGCTTCTTTGCGCAGCGTCCTCAAGTTCAAGAGCGTATGACACAACAGATACTGGTAGCGCTGCAAACCTTATTAGAATCTGATGATGTTGCGGTGACTATGGATGCTACTCACTACTGCGTTAAATCTCGTGGTGTTATGGACGCGACCAGCGAAACCACCACAACAGCATTAGGCGGTATTTTCAAATCTATTCCCGCCACTCGTGCGGAGTTTTTCTCTGGATTGCGTTAGTTCCTACAATCCTGACAATATGTAATTGATACTTTAATAGCCTCTACTTTAGAGGCTATTTTTGTTTCTATGGATATCTTGCAAAGAGTAGATAGAGCACATGAAAACGCTATGACACTGTAAGGCTAAATTGCGGTTTAGTTTGGCTTTCGAGTTGTATATCGTCGGAACGGTCTTTTAATTCAACCCCTGTGAGTTTACGTTGATGTGATTCACTCAAAAGATAAAAACATTTATGAGCCGCTGCGAGGTAATTAAGCCCTTGTGGCCGTACGTTTGAAATGCAATTGCGCAGTGAGTCTTCCGTACCTCGTTTGGGGTTCCAAGTCAGATATAATCCCATACTGTCTGGGGAACTTAAGCCCGGGCGTTCCCCGACGAGCAATAACACTTCTTTTGCTTTTAGTGCTTCTCCGACATCGTCTCCGACCGCGACTCTGGCTTGCTCCACAATGCTAATAGGCGCAATATTCCATTCTTTATTTTCGTCACAACGTAACTGATTAAGCAATGCTTCAATAAAATGTTGTGCGTGATGAGCAATAGCATAGGATGAAAGTCCATCGGCAATAACGATGGCTAAGTCATACTGTTCGTCATTCGACTGTTCATTCTGAAAATTTTGTAAACGAAACAGAGAGGCATCATTCAATTGACGACCAAAATCAGGGCGCTGCAAATACTCCATTCGGTTGTTGGCACAGCTTTGTAACATAAAGGCCGGAAGCAAAGTGCGAATGGAATCACTCTGTTCAAAGCTCTTTATTAACGCGTCTGAATCGAGAGGTACGTGTACCGCATCCATTGCTTGAGCGTGAGACAGTTGAAACTTGAGTAGTTCATGTGTGGGAATACTGGTGCCTACTCGGCCTAGACCAATTCTAGCATCGGTAAATTGACGTAACCTATCCCAAGGATCTTGATGTACCAATTGATCATGCTGTGTTTTTTTTATCATGATGCCACCTGAATTTTCTTAAGGGTATCGGCAAACATGGATGGTAGTGCATCACTAAGTTGAGATTGTCTATTTTCTGGGGTAATCCGCATTGATTTTAACCATTGATCAAATTCAGGTGCGGGACGAGAACCTAATACTTGTCGAGCATACAAAGCATCATGAAAAGAGGTTGTCTGATAGTTCAACATGATGTCATCTGAACCGGGAATGCCCATAATAAACGTACATTCAGCCACACCTAATAGCGTGAGAAGGTTATCCATATCATTTTGGTCGGCGTAAGCGTGATTGGTGTAGCAAATGTCACATCCCATCGGTAACCCAAGTAGCTTGCCACAAAAATGATCTTCAAGTCCTGCGCGCATAATTTGTTTACCGTCAAAGAGATATTCGGGCCCAATAAATCCAACCACAGTGTTGACGAGTAATGGATTAAATTTACGTGCTAACGCATACGCTCGAGTTTCACAGGTTTGTTGGTCGACGCCATGGTGACCATTGGCAGATAACGCACTGCCTTGTCCCGTTTCGAAATACATCACATTATTGCCAACCGTACCTCGATTAAGTTGGAGTGCTGCGTCGTTCGCTTCCGCCAAGATATTTGCATTGACGCCAAACCCTTGGTTAGTGGCTTCTGTACCGCCAATCGATTGGAACACGAGATCGACAGGCGCGCCTTTTTCAATGCATTCGATTGTATTGGTTACGTGGGTTAAGACGCAGGATTGAGTCGGAATCTCATAGTGTTGAATAACATCGTCCATTAGTGTCATCAGCTTCATGGCTTGGCTAACACTGTCGGTTGCTGGGTTAATGCCTATTACAGCATCGCCATTGCCATACATTAAACCGTCAAAGATAGAAGCCGCAATGCCATTCATATCATCGGTGGGATGATTTGGTTGCAAGCGAGTGGAAAGATGTTTAGGCAATCCAATGGTATTGCGAAATTTGGTGATCACTTGGCATTTTTTGGCGACCAAAATCAGATCTTGGTTGCGCATTATTTTCGAAACAGCGGCAGCCATCTCTGGTGTAACCCCAGCTCTTATACGAGCTAGTACGTTACTGGTAGTGGTTTCTTGGAGTAACCAATTGCGAAAATCCCCAACGGTTAAATGGGCAATTTCGAGAAATGCTTTAGCGCAATGCTCATCAATAATTAGGCGAGTGATTTCATCGATTTCGTAGGGAATGAGCGCCTCGTTCAAGAATGTTTTGAGTGGGAGATCGGCTAATACCATTTGTGCAACGGCTCTTTCTTCAGCGGACTCAGCACAGACGCCAGCAAGTTGGTCACCGGATCGAAGTGGAGTCGCTTTGGCCATTACTTCCTTAAGCGAGCTGAATTGATAGGTGTGAGTTCCCAGTTGATAACGATACTTTGCCATTGATGCCCCATGAACGAATTAAAACTAGGCGTAAACTTTGCTTATTTATGAATTCAGGTAAATACAGTCAATATGCGATTCACGTTCCGAGCAACTAACGTTATTACGCAATTGTATTTTTATTAATGATTTCATGTTCTTATTTTGTTGATGCGTCATGTTAATGCACGGCGTAAGGTAAGGAGTTAAAATGAGTTTTCCCCAAGTGCATTATGAAGAAAGTTCATTTGCGCCAAAGCGGTGCAAGTCGTATGCGTTCGATGTCAATCAACAGGCAGAAAGTCTGGTTAAGTGGGAGCAACGTTACGATCAACATGGCCAAGGAACGTTTGCAGGTTATCTTGATGAACTTTCGATGGGGGGAATACACCTCTTCGAAGAATATACCAACCAGACATTATTGCAGCAGTGTTGCGTTAATGAACAAAGCATATGGTTGGGTTTTTCATTGCAGAAGCAACGTCCTAAAATTAATGGTACTCAGATTAATGAAGGGCAGTTGATGATTCGTCCATCGGGTGTTGAATTCGAACTCATCACTCCCCAAGATTTTCATATTTTTGGCTTGGTATTGGATAGCGAAGTAATACAAAAAGAGCTGATTGGCTTGGATGCTGATTTATGGAGTGATCGCATTTCAAAAGTAATGGTCAGCGAATCGAACCCTAGAGTCAGTTTTGAGTTGGCGAAAATCATTCGAATGATGCTCAATAATCTCGATAGCATGCCATTGTCGTCTAATGAAAATATACAGCAAGCGAGAATTGAACGATTAACACCTATGGTGAGTTCTGCTATTGCTGATTTATTGGTTGAAACCGAATCTGGATTACGCGAGGTTCATTCATCTGCACCAACTCGGCGCAGAGTGTTGCAGCGAATTTACAACCATATTGATCAAACGGGAAATTATCCGCTAACCATTACCGAGTTATGTAATATCGCGTTTGTAAGTCGAAGAACACTTCAATACTGTTTTGAACATGAGCTTGGGGTGTCACCGATTCAATACCTTCGCGATCGTCGACTAAATGAAATTCGTCGAATCCTGCTTAAAGATACACATCATCACAAAGTCATTTCCGACTTAGCGATAGAGTTCGGCTTTTATCACATCAGTACTTTTAACCAGCATTATAAGCAATTATTTGGCGAAACCCCTACTCAAACACGAGAGCGATCTCGAGTCTACCTTCATTGTCGTTAGGCTGTTTAGTGCTAACTCTTATTATCCGAAAACAAAGGTTCAATGCTATAGTAAGAGGCTAAGCACCCTGTTGGGCACGAGATTTAAACGCTGATTGGTTTGGTGAGAGTAAGGACTATTTTGTGCAGTATATAAAAATTAACCAAGTCATTGCGGAGCAAATTGAGCAAGGAATGTTGGAGTCTGGACAAAAGCTGCCATCTGAGCGTAAATTGGCGGAGTCTTTTGATACTACTCGAGTGACTTTGAGAGAAGCTCTCTCGTTACTTGAAGCGGACGGGTTGATTTATCGAGAAGATCGTAGAGGTTGGTTTATCTCTCACCCACGGCTGCGTGTGAACTTAAATTCAAAGCAGAGCTTTGTTACGTTAGCAAACGATCAACAACGCCAGCCACGAGTCGAAACCGTTGAGCAAAAAAGCTTAATGGCGAACAAATTAGCCACTCAGTTGCTGCAATTGGCACCATTCAGTGAAGTACTTCAGTTAGATCAACTATTTTATCTCGAGCAACGTCCGGTCTGTTATTCAACTTGTTATATTAACCGCGAGCATTTTAGCGATCTTTTTCAACATTCGGTGGAGCATGGGATACTTGAATGCTGTGAGCAACACTATGGTGTCGAGGTGGTTAACATTCACCATGAGATCACAACTTGCGCTTTGTTGGGAGATATCTGTCAACAACTTCATGCAACGCCAGGTACGCCAGCTTTGGTGATTACACGGCGATTTTATAACTCTCAAGATCAGGTGTTGTTTGCAGAGGTCGCGTACTGGCGTCATAACACGCTTCAGCTCGAGGCGACAAATAGATTTTGATTACACTTCAATCACTTGCTAGAAGGACGCTGGCATGGGATTGTGTTAGCATTGAAACATTGCCACCTTGCTAAACACGCCAGAGACTAATGAGACATTTAAGAACAACAATTCATCCTGATATACCTTCTTTAGATAATCTAACCACTATAACTCGCCAGGCAACCCGTGCGATCGTTATTGACCAGGCGAATATCCTACTGCTTTATACTGAGCGGTATGATGACTATACCTTACCGGGTGGTGGGCTTAACGAAGGCGAAGATCCGATTGAAGGGGTGATTCGTGAGCTGCAAGAAGAAACCGGTGCGATGAATATATCGATGGTCGAGGACTTTGGTATTTATGAAGAATTTCGTCCTTGGGCTCGTGATAATGCTGAAGTGATGCATATGATTTCTCATTGTTACACCTGCAAAATAGATCGTGAACTTGGAGAGACTCGGTTAGAAGATCACGAAGTACGAAATGGTATGAGACCAGTGTGGCTCGATATCCATCAAGCAATTCAACACAATGAAGAGACGATGGCGCACAGTGCAAAAAAGGGAATGAGTATTGAGCGCGAGACGTTTCTCTTACGTAAAATCGCCCAAGAACATGATTTATAAGTATTCTCAGCATAGGTTTCATTATGGAACTAACATTATAGTTTGATGGTCTGTAGAAGAGTGTTCGCTTTACAATCGTTAGTCAGGGAGCTCTGACTAGGGACATAAGTTCATTACAAGGATTTAAGATGGGAAAACAACGTCTATTTTTATTGGGTCTACTGTTAGGTTCCGTGCATACAACTGCGCTGGCTGATGTCATTGAAACCACGAGCTTAGTGGGTTTTGGTTCAGCTAAATACCCAGCGGATTTTAAGCATTTTGACTATGTTAATCCAGAGGCTCCTAAATTTGGCGATGTGACTTATGGGCAAGTTGGGACTTACGATAATTTCAATCGTTACGCTTCTCGCGGTGTCGCCGCAGCAGGGTCTGGCGAACTTTATGATACCTTGATGTTCTCTCCTAATGATGAAATTGACTCATACTATCCGCTCATTAGCGAAAAAGTGCGATACTCCGACGATTACTCTTGGCTGGAAATCTCAATTAATCCAAAAGCGCGTTTTCATGATGGTGAGCCAATTACCGCTCACGATGTCGTGTTTACCTTCGACAAATTTATGACCGAAGGTGTGGCACAATATCGTGTCTACTACAAAGAGATTAAATCGGTTACCGCGCTTGATGATTTGACTGTGCGAATTGAGATGGAAACACCTAATAGAGAAAAACTGTTTAGCTTCGCAGAAACAACTCGAGTGTTACCGGAACACTATTGGAAAGATAAAAATTTATCTGAACCGTTAACCGAACCGCCGGTCGGAAGTGGCCCCTACAAAATTGTCTCTTATAAACCGGGCCAAAGTGTCACCTTGGAACTTGACGACAACTACTGGGCAAAAGACTTCCCGGTTAACGTTGGTCGAAATAATTTTAAATCAGTTCAATATGATTATTATCGTGATGACACGGTGATGCTTGAAGCGTTTAAAGCTGGCGAGTTTGACTTACGTCGAGAATCTTCCGCAAAGTTTTGGGCCAATTCTTATACTGGTGCGAATTTTGATGCTGGCTACATAAAAAAAGAAGAAATTGCTCATCAAAATCCTGCGCCTACACAAGGGTTTGTATTCAACACTGAACGCAGTGTGTTTAGTGATCCTAAAGTCCGAGAAGCATTGAACTACGCAATGGACTTTGAGTGGATGAATAAGAATATGTTCTATAACCAATATTCTCGAACGCGCAGTTATTTTCAGAATACCGAATTTGAGGCTCAAGGTTTACCAACACAGAGTGAGCAAGAAATCTTAGAGCCGTTCAAAGATCAAATCCCATCACGTGTTTACACTGAATCGTATCAACCTACTGTAACCGATGGTTCAGGTCGAATTCGCAAACAACTAAGAACAGCTTTTGCATTGCTAAAAGAAGCCGGTTGGGAAGTCAAAGATAAAGTGATGACCAACATTGAAACCGGTGAACCGTTAACGTTTGAGTTAATGATATATAGCCCAACCACAGAACGCCTTGCTACGCCCCTGCAGAAAAACTTGAAGTTGCTTGGTGTTGATATGAAGATCCGCTCCATCGATGTGACGCAATACACTAAACGTCTACGTGACCGTGATTTCGATATGGTGTCGTCGTCCTTTGGTGCGAATCCTTATCCTAGCCCAAATCTACTGATTCAGTGGCATTCAAGTTATATCGATTCGACGTACAACACGGCAGGCGTTAAAAGCCCAGTGGTTGATGCGTTAACCGAACAGATTGCGAAAAGCCAAGAAGACACCGAAAAACTCACGGCATTAGGTCATGCATTGGATAGAGTGCTGACGTGGAATTTCTACATTATTCCGCAGTGGTACATTAGTCAGTACCGTGTTGCGACGTGGGATAAGTTTGAACGCCCAGATGTGATGCCAAAATACGATTTAGGTATTGATACGTGGTGGGTATCGCAAGAGAAAGCGGCAAAACTGCCTGAAAAACGTCGTTAACCGAGAGTAAGCTATGGCAGCGTATATATTCCGTCGTCTATTGTTGGTCATTCCTACTTTGTGGGCGATTATCACGATTAACTTTTTTATTATTCAGATTGCACCAGGCGGCCCAGTAGAGCAGGCAATCGCCAATTTAGAAGGGCATTCCTCGGGAATTATGGAGCGCTTTTCAGGTGGTGGCTCTGAAGTTGAACTCGCTGCTCTTGATAAAGGTGGCAGTTCTGGCTACAAGGGGTCACGCGGACTAGACCCTGAAGTTGTCGAAGACATAAAACGTCAGTTTGGGTTCGATAAACCGATTCTAGAACGCTATCTGGATATGCTTAAAAATTACATTACCTTTAACTTTGGAGAGAGCTTATTCAAAGGCGGTAACGTGATTGATTTAATCAAGGAACGTCTTCCTGTTTCTATCTCCCTAGGGTTATGGAGTACCCTGATTATCTACCTTATTTCCATTCCTCTTGGGATTGTTAAGGCGATTCATCATGGTTCGCGTTTTGACGTGTGGTCAAGCGCATTGGTGATTGTGGGTTATGCGATACCCGGTTTTCTGTTTGCTATTATTTTGATTATTTTATTTGCCAGTGGAAACTATTTTAGCTGGTTCCCATTGCGTGGACTGGTGTCGGATAACTTTGCGTCGTTGACTTGGTATCAACAGATCATTGATTACTTTTGGCATTTGGCGTTGCCGATTTTTGCCATGGTCATCGGTGGGTTTGCCACGTTAAGTATGCTCACGAAAAACTCTTTTCTCGACGAAATCAATAAGCAGTACGTGGTGACGGCTAGAGCTAAAGGCTTAGACGAAGGCAGTATCTTATACAAGCACGTATTTCGTAACGCGATGTTGATCATTATTGCAGGCTTTCCGAGCGCGTTTATCAGTATTTTCTTTACCGGTTCGATGTTGATTGAAGTGATGTTCTCTCTGAATGGCATTGGTTTGCTTGGCTTTGAATCGACAATTCAACGTGACTATCCGGTCGTGTTTAGCTCCTTGTACATTATGACGCTTTTGGGGCTTATTCTGAGTATTATTTCCGATTTAACCTATACGTGGGTTGATCCGCGCATTGATTTTGAGGCTCGCTAGATGTTGTTTAGTGTCGAAACGATGAAACCGATAAATGCCGCTCGCTGGCTACGTTTTAAGGCGAACCGTCGCGGTTTTTGGTCTCTCTGGATTTTTTCATTATTGTTCTTTTTCAGTTTATTTGCCGAATTTATCGCCAATGATAAGCCTTTACTTGTCTCTTATGAATTGCAGTGGTACTACCCAGTATTTTACGAATATCCAGAGGCGCAATTTGGAGGTGAGTTTCCAACAGAAGCCGATTACACCGACCCTTATGTTACTGATTTGATTGAGGAGAATGGCTATATTATTTGGCCACTGATTCGGTTTAGTTATGACACCATAAATTATGATATTCAAGGTGGAAGCGTGCCTTCTGCTCCTGATGACACCAACTGGTTAGGGACCGATGACAAAGGGCGAGATGTTTTTGCAAGGATTATCTACGGTTTTAGAATATCGGTGCTTTTTGGTTTTGTGTTAACCATCATATCATCGGCTATCGGCGGCGTTGTTGGTGCAACACAAGGTTACTATGGCGGTTGGATTGATTTAGCAGGTCAGCGATTCATTGAAGTTTGGTCTGGTATGCCAACGTTGTTTCTTCTTATTATTCTCTCGAGTTTTATTGAGCCCAACTTCTGGTGGCTGTTAGGTATTATGGTGCTGTTTAGTTGGATGGGTCTGGTTGGCGTGGTTCGCGCCGAATTCTTACGTTGTCGAAATTTCGACTATGTCAAAGCAGCTCAGGCCATGGGTGTTTCCGATAGACGTATTATGCTGCGCCATATGCTGCCTAATGCCATGGTAGCGTCGTTAACCATGATGCCGTTTATTCTTTCAGGTTCGGTTACCACCTTAACTTCACTCGACTTTCTTGGCTTCGGTTTACCCGTTGGTTCTCCTTCTCTTGGAGAGCTGCTAGCGCAAGGCAAAGCTAATTTGCAAGCACCTTGGCTCGGTATTTCCGCGTTTGTTGTGTTGTCATTAATGTTAACGCTATTGGTTTTTGTCGGCGAAGCAGTACGTGATGCATTTGATCCGCATCAACAGGGGAGAGGCTAATGAGTACACCAGTATTAAATATTAGCGATCTTTCTATTGGCTTTGGACGAAAAGGGAGTGTCGAGGAAGTCACTCATAAGGTGTCGTTGTCGGTTGATAAGGGAGAAACGTTAGCGTTAGTCGGCGAGAGTGGTTCTGGGAAATCGGTAACCGCAAATGCCGTGTTAAAGTTACTTGAGAAAGGATCAGCGCACTATCTTAATGGTTCGATAAACTTTAATGGTACGAATACGTTAACCTGCTCTGAACGAGAGCTTCGTGGCATTCGAGGTGGGAGAATTGGCATGATTTTCCAAGAACCAATGGTATCGCTAAACCCACTGCATAAAATAGGACGCCAGCTGGTTGAAACTGCTGAAATTCACCGTGGTTTAAGAAAAACCAAAGCACAAGCGCTTGCGATTAGTTGGCTCGACAAGGTGGGAATTCGCCAACCGGAACAAAAAATCGAAGCCTATCCCCATGAACTATCCGGTGGAGAACGGCAGCGTGTGATGATCGCCATGGCGCTAATCAATGAACCGGAGCTATTGATTGCCGATGAGCCAACCACTGCTTTGGATGTTTCCGTTCAGGCGCAAATTTTAGATTTGTTAAAAGCCCTTCAGCAAGAGCTGGGGATGGCGATGTTATTTATTACCCATGATCTAAGTATTGTTCGCCGCATCGCTGACAGAGTGGCGGTGATGCAAGATGGCAATCTGGTGGAAATCGCCGACTGTAAAACTTTGTTCGATACGCCCCAGCACTCCTATACTCGTAAACTCATTGATTCGGATCCGAGAGGGCGACCTGTAACCATAAACGCACAAACAGAATCATTGGTTAAAGTGGATGACTTAAAAGTATGGTTTCCTATTAAAGGTGGTCTATTTAAGAAAACAGTCGGCCACATCAAAGCCGTGACTGATATGGCGTTTGACTTAAGATCAGGACACTCGATTGGTTTAGTGGGAGAGAGTGGTTCGGGAAAATCGACCACGGGAATGGCTCTGTTAAAGTTAGTTAACTCTCAAGGTTCCATTCAATATCAAGGTACCGAACTTCAAGGTTTAGATCGCCGGGCCATGCTGCCATTTCGTAGTCGCATGCAAGTTGTGTTTCAAGACCCTTTTTCGGCACTTAACCCTCGAATGTCAGTTGCGCAAGTGATTGGAGAAGGAATGCGGGTTCACACAGAACTGAGTGACGATGACATTGATCGGCGGATTTGCGAAGTTATGCGAGAAGTTGATCTTGACCCCGAAACGCGTCACCGCTATCCCAATGAGTTTTCAGGAGGGCAGCGCCAGAGAATTGCGATTGCCAGAGCGTTAGTGCTGCAACCCGAGTTTATCTTACTCGATGAACCAACGTCCTCTCTCGATCGAACGGTTCAAGCTCAAGTTCTTGATTTACTTAAGGAGTTGCAGAAAAAGTATGGGTTGACTTATCTGTTTATTAGCCACGATCTTAACGTTGTAAAATCACTTTGTCATTTTACGATAGTGATGAAACAAGGTGTGATTATTGAGCAAGGTGAAACCCAACAGCTATTTTCTTCGCCACAGCAAGAGTACACGCAGCAACTCGTGGCATTGTCGACGTTTTAACAAGCGCAATCAGTGAGAGAGTGAAATGTGGGTCTCTCTCACTGATATTTCTATTTAGATGATTTTATCAACTCAATAAATGCATTGTTTGAAGCTTCTACATCTTGGTAGCGCTCAGCTTTTGTCATAACGCGGATGCCTTGCATTTGCACCAATATTGCTTTGGCGATTGCTCTCGGCTCTACCTTATCCGTGATTAAGTTCTCTTCTTGAGCACGTTTTATCGCCGAATATGCCGCTTCTTCGATGGACGCTAATATGTGGTCACAGGTTTTGCGAATATCTTCACTTTCATTAATGTTATCAAACAAACCATTGAGAATATAATACCCAAAGCTAGAGCTCGATTGACGCTCAGTAAAGTTGTTTAGAAAGAACTCTACCTCAGGCCAAGAGGCGGAGTCGCTACACAATTCTCTATATGCAGGCCAAGAGATCTTTTTAAAATAGTAAATTAGTGATTCAAAATAAAGTGTTTGTTTATCACCATAACTATCATAAAGAATAAATCGATTTATTTGTAACTTCGCGACTAAATCAGCGACAGAGGTATTTTCAAATCCTTTTTCCCAAAAAACTTCCATTGCAAGTTTTAGTTTTTCTTCCCTGTTAAAACTGCGGGCTCTTGCCATTTTTCCTTTTCACTCACATATAGTTATTAAGTAGGTATCTCATAAACGATACATTGTATTCTAAGTTAGCACGTCTATAAAGTCTTCTAAATAGTAAAGCAGTAAACCATATCGCCAATTGATGAGAATGCCTCGTTTAATAGTTAGAAGATTTTCCATTTGAAAAGTAAGTGATAATGGGTGCATACAAGTTGCTATTATACGCGATAACATTGGAAATAACGTGACTCACCCATTCAAAATCGCTACCCTCAAATCAATATTTTAGTTGCGTTATATGACAGACAGTAGGAATGAGAATGAGTTCAGATCAAGAAGAAATTGAAGTAGAAGCCATTGGTATTGAGGTCGATTCGCAACCCATTGAACTGTATAAAGTCTTAAAAATAGCGAATGCCGTTAGTGGCGGTGGAGAAGCTAAATATGCAATTTCAGAAGGATATGTTGCCGTTAATGGTGAATTAGAAATCCGTAAGCGTCGAAAATTATTCGATGGTGATTTGATAGAATTTAACCAAGAGTACTATTTGGTGATTTGTGATCAGCCCGTCGATAATACACCTAAGGAAAAGGTGCCAAGTACCCCGCGAAAGAGCGCTCCAGTAAAAAATAGTAAGAAAGCAAAAAAGGCGTCGGCTTCAAAAAGTGACACGACGAATAAAAAAAGAAACCCTAAAGAGCAGGTAATGATTGAAGCCGCGACAGACGGTGGTCGATCGCGACTTCGGTTTGGTGAATAGCCTTAATCATTGATAAGTGTATATAGATAACTTGCTAAAATGAATATAGTTTTTTTGCAAACGCTAGATATTCAGCTAAACTAAAATTATTTTGAACTCTACTTAAAATGGCGTACTAAACATGCATGTAGTGATATGTGATGATTCTGCTCTTGCTCGAAAATCGTTACATCGTACGATCAGTGCTGTATTCGAATTTGATGTCGTTTTTTGTGAAAACGGTCAGCAAGCGTTAGATCATCTCGCAGCACACCCTGTTGATATCCTTTTTCTCGACCTTACTATGCCTATCGTTGATGGCTTTGGCGTACTCCAAGCGCTACCTGTTAACGATTATCCGACTCAAGTTATCGTTGTTTCAGGCGATGTTCAGCAAGAAGCGAAAAATCGTTGTTTGGCATTAGGTGCAATCGATTTCATTGAAAAGCCATTTAATCGCGATGCTGTGTTTAATTTATTGTCGCAAATTGGTGTTACGAAAAAGGGTGAGAAGGGCGCATCTGATGTGGTCACAGCAGATGAAGACGCCATAGATCCTCAAGTTAAGTTCAAAGAATTGATTAACGTCGCTCTCGGACTTGCTGCAGCTATTGTTTCGGACAAAATAGGAATATTTATCGAGCTCCCTATTCCGACTGTCGGCGTTTTGGAGACGAGCGAACTCAATATGGCGATTACCGATGCTCTCCAACGAGAGAACCTACATGGTGTTGCTCAGCGGTTCGTTGGATCAGGTTTTCACGGTGAAGCACTTGTCTGCATGCGAGGTGAAGGGATTGATGGTATTGGCCGTTCTTTAGGGTTCTCTCCTGAACAAAGTAGTTTGAACGAAATTGTTTTAAACCTCTCAAACCTTTTGATTTCTACATTTCTTAATTCTTTATCAGATCAAATGGGAATCGACTTATCGCTACGCCAACCTGTCACGTTAAAAAATTCATATAGCGAAAGGTGTGTTGTTAAAGAGAGTAATGAAGCAGCGTTTGCTGTGGAGTTTACGTATTATGCTGAGAATACCGATTTTGAATGTGAAGTACTTCTTTTCTTTGATCAACAGTCTGTAGGTGCGATTAACTCTGTGATGGATACACTATGAAGCAAGGTGAATTAACGGTTGGAATGAGCGAATTCCATTGGGCTATGCAAGTCATGGACACGATCGATGTCGGACTTGTTGTTGTGGATCGTGAATACAATGTGTGCCTTTGGAACAGCTTTATGCAGGGTTATAGTGGTGTGCGTGCTGATAAGATCATGTCGAATAACCTGTTTTCTGTGATCGACGGTCTCCCGGAACAGTGGCTGAAATCCCAAATAGATAGCTGTGCTGAGTTGGGGAGCCGCAGCTTTTCAAATTGGGAAGACCGACCATTTATTTTCGAGTTTGTGAATTATTCTCCGATCTCAAATGGTATGGATGTGATGTACCAAAATTTGGTACTGACGCCATTGAAATCGTTAAATGGTGAAATTTCTCATGTTTGCCTAATGATCCAAGATGTTTCTGATATTGCGAAGAATAAGATAACACTACGTGAATCCAATGCGCATTTATCTGAAATCAGCCAACAAGATGGGTTAACCGGGTTATTTAACCGCTCATATTGGGAATCTCGATTTGCGGAAGAATATCAACGATCATCCATTACTGATCAGTGCTGTAGTGTGGTAGTTCTGGATATTGACCACTTTAAGAAAGTCAATGATAATTATGGTCATGCCGCAGGTGATGAAGTCATTCGTCAGACTGCCAAAGCGTTACTATTGACGGCCCGACGTACTGACGTATGTGGTCGATATGGTGGCGAAGAGTTCGTCGCACTGTTGCCTGATACAACCGCGGACCAAGCGAAGTATTTTGCTGAGCGAATGAGAAAGCGAATTGAAGCCTTAATCGTTAAAACTGAGACAGGAGATATTAGTTTTACAATAAGTCTTGGTATTGCTCAGCTGAATAGTGATATTCTTAGCCACCTTGAATGGTTCGAGTGTGCTGACAAAGCTCTGTATTTCTCTAAAGAGCATGGTCGAAATCAATCAAGTACTTATCAAGAGGGCGTTTAATCCTTTGGTTTAACTTAGCTTTTATATTTGTGTGATACGTATACTCATTAAAGTATAGACATGGCCGATTTATCGTTTCGTCAAACGCCGTGCCTCGATCACATCAAATAAATCGAATTACGGGAATTAATATGAGTTGGTATCTGTTGGTATTGAGTAAATACGCGGTATTCTCTGGTCGAGCAAGACGCCAAGAATATTGGATGTTCTTTCTCTTTAATCTGATATTCACAATCGCATTGGGTTTTGTTGACCGAATGTTTGGAACCGACGTCCTGAGCTTTGTCTACGGTGTATTTATCTTTATTCCTAATTTAGCTGTGTTAGTTCGTCGTTTACATGATACTGGGCGTTCAGGTTGGTGGGCTCTGTTATTATTGGTTCCCCTAATTGGTATATTGGTACTATTTATCTTTGCTATTCTTGATGGCCATACAAACGAAAATGAATATGGGCAAAACCCTAAGCACATTGCCCCTCGTTATTAATTGTTTATCAGTTTTATTTATAGGAAGTTATTATGAAAAAAGTCGCTATTGTCTCTTCACTACTTTTATGTTCAACCTTTAGTCATGGGTTTGATTTGAAGAGCGTTGCTGAAAGTGTTGTGAGTAAAGTGTCAGAATCATCAGACAGCACGTCAGAGAGTAGTGCGACTGATTCATCATCGTCATCAGATCTTAGTAATTCAACGGTTTCCAGTGCGGTTAAAGAAGCGCTAACCCTCGGCGTTGATTATGCAGTAACCAGCTTAGGTGCTGATGATGGTTATTTAAATAATGATCTGGTGAAAATTGCGTTACCTGAAAACTTACAGTCAGTTGAGTCTTTGATTCGCAAAGCCGGTGGTGATGAAATTGCTGATAATTTGATCAACTCAATGAACAGTGCAGCTACCAAAGCCGCGCCTGAAACCGCGTCTATTTTTGTCGATGCAATCAATAATATGAGCCTTGATGACGCAAAAGCGATTCTCAATGGTGGTGATAATGCGGCAACAGAATACTTCTCGGCGAATACTACCGATTCGTTGACATCGTTAGTATCTCCAATTATTCAAGAAACAATGGAAGAGAATAAAGTTGCTGAATACTATGACACTTTCAATGATTACTATAAAGAATACGGTAGTGAACTGGTTGAGAGTGCGAATGTCTCTAGCTTAGCTAAGTCACTAGGTGTAGACAGTTATATTCCTTCATCAAGCGATCAAAATTTAGATGAATATGTAACCGAGCAGGCGATTGATGGTTTGTTTACAATGATTGCTGAAAAAGAAGCATCGATTCGTCAAGATCCAATTGCTCAAACGACTTCACTATTACAAAGTGTTTTTGGTGATTAGTTTCAGGTTTTTTTGTCACTAGGTGTTAAGCGATATTGCTTAGATGCACTAGCTTAGACGTATTTATATTGCAATTTAAGAGCACTTATCTCATATGCAGGTAAGTGCTTTTTTAATGACTATTTAATGGATAATCGATGATGACGTTCTTGATAGGTGTGGTCTATATCGAAGTTATCGCCTTTTGTTTCAGCATTTGGTAGAACTGAAATTAAATAACTCAATTCAGCAATTTTGTTCAAGTTTTCTTATCTGTTCCTCATTATAATTATTTTATGGTAATCAACTGAACCGATTTATCTTGGAAAAGGAGAGGAGCGATGACGTCAAAGAATCAATTTCAGTTTGCTGCAAGTCGTCACCTCGCTGGAGTTACGGTTTTAGAAGCGAGCATGAGTGACTTTTCTTATGAGAAGCACGCTCATGAAGAGTATTCGCTAGGTGTTACGCTTCAGGGAAGACAAGATTTCTTCGCTCAACGAGCTTTTCATAAGAGTTCGCCCGGTAAGGTGATTATCTTTAATCCTGAAGATGTACACGATGGACACTCAGGAGGTGATGCGAATTTACACTATCAAATGTTGTATTTTCGTCCAGAAGAGATGCTGTGCCAATTTCGCGCACTCGGTGTGTCGAGTTCACATCCATTAAGAGTAAAAGGGTCAGTCTTTGATGATCCATTGTTAAAGCATCAGATTTTGAATCTTTCGAATCTAATCAGTACTGAACAAACGTCAAAATTAGAGGAAGAAGCGAGTATATTTCAAATTGCCCAGTCATTAGTCAGACTTAATGGCAGTCTATCAGCTCCGATATTGGTGAGACGTAAAGATAAATTATTATTGAGAGCGAAGGAATATATTGCTGCCAATTTGAATAACGATATTAGCATTGATGATATTGCTAATGTTGCAAGCATGTCGAAGTTTCATTTTATACGCCTATTTCGATCCCAATTTGGTATCACACCTCATCAATATGTTCTTAATTGCCGAATTAACTTAGCCAAGAAAGCGCTCGATTCTGGTTTGTCTTCAGTCGAAGTCGCACAACTGTGTGGATTTGCAGATAGCAGTCACTTAAATCGGCGATTTAAAAGCTATTTCGGTATGACACCCAAACAGTATCAACTGCAACTTACCCAATAAAAAAGAGCCTTTTTATGTTAGCCATATTCGCTTACGCATTTAGCGTAATGTACAGTCCTGGACCAATGAATTTACTTGGCCTTCATCTCGGTTTTCAAGGTAGAGCAAAAGCCAATATTGGATTTTACGTCGGTATTAGTACTGCAATGCTGATCTTATTTATTTCGATTGCATTTCTTGGGTCTCAGATTATTAGCAAGTCATTACTTCCATACATCAGTATTATTGGGTGCAGTTATATGTTGGTGATCGCTTGGAAAATATCGCAAGCCAAAGTGAATATGAAGGATCAGAAAGTAGAGCAGGGTGATCTTACATTTCGAGATGGCTTGGTGATGCATATTCTTAATCCTAAGGCATTTATTGCCACGCTACCCATCGCGACCATTCAGTTTCCTGCAATGGGCATCGTTGGCCCTCAGATTATCCTATGGTCTATCGTCCTTTCGGTATTCTCATTTGGGGCCCCAGCAGGTTACGCGTTGGTCGGTTCTATACTAGGGAAACGAGTCCAACGTCAGCAGTACTTTGCTTATTTCAACGCGCTGATGTCGATTCTACTCGTATACGCCGCAACCACGATTGCTTATCAACATGCTTATTTGCCTTTGTTTGTTGATAGTAATCTTTTTTAGATTGCACCATGTTTAATGAGGCTTTGAGCCGTGGCCAGAATAGATTCACGCTCGGCTCTTGGCTGCCAGTTAAGTTTTTCTCTCGTTTTCGTATTGTCGACGTTATGTTTGTAGTTGAGATCTTCAACGACGGTTTTCAAAGCTGGATCAAAATAGGAAACCAGTCGAGCAACAGTGTTAGGTAATGCGTATTTTGGAATCTTATAATTTAGGTATTCAGAACGTAGCACCTCGGCAATATCACTCATCCACATGAAATCACCCGTTGCGAGGAAGCGCTCACCATTGGCAGCGTCTGAAGTCATTGCGAGGATATGAGCTTCTGCGACATCTCGAACATCTGAGATAGTAAACCCAAGTTTAGGGATCGCTGGGAGTGACTTATCCATTAGCTTTATGATGACTTCTGCAGACGTTCCGTAGTCAGACTCAAGAACAGGTCCTAGTATGATTCCTGGTAGCACCGTTGTTAGTTCTAGCCCTGATTGATTCGCGTAATCCCAAGCGGCGCGCTCAGCGAGTGTCTTGGATTTATAATAAGGGGTAACTCGTTTATTGTCTGGGTTGCTCCAACTCAGCTCGGTTTGAATATCTTGATCCTCACCATACAGCACCGTTGCGACAGAAGAGGTTAATACGACACGTTGAATTTGGTGCTTGTTTGCGGCTTTCAGCACTCGTAAAGTCCCATCAACCGCAGGCGTAATTAGCTCGTTTTCATCTTTGGGGACATAAGATAAAAATGGCGATGCACTGTGAATGACATAGTCGGCTCCTACCATTGCTGAGTCCCATCCATCATCCACCATCAAGTCACATTCAACGAAACTCAGTGTTGCGTCAGAATTCGCAACATGACTATGAATAATTTTCTTTATGTCAGCTGAACGGTCAAGTGAACGCAGTGTTCCTCGTACATTAAATCCACGATTGAGTAACTGAATTGCGATATGGCTGCCGAGAAAACCGGTAATCCCCGTAACGACAACTGTTTTTGAGTTATTCGAGTTCATAAATCATTTCCTTTTAGGTGACACAAATTACGTTTTTTGTCAGAAATGTTATACTGACAAAAAGTGTAATTTATGTCAAGATGTTATTTTTACACCTCTAACCGTGACACATGGCATGTGTTACTTAACCTAAGGGTTACCAATATGTTAGCCGACGATAGAAAATTTCAGATCATTGAAGCTGCCATTGATGTCTTTGGCACTTATGGCTATAAAAAAACGTCAATGAAAGACATCGCTGATGCGCTCGATATCTCTCGACCAGCGCTCTACCAATACTATAAAAACAAAGAATCAATTTTTCTTGCTTTGGTCGATCATATGTTGGAATTAGGAGAACAAGCGGCTATTCGTGGGTTTGGCCGCTCAGATGATCATTTTGATTGTTTGCTCCATGGTGTTCAGGAAATGGAGAGAGTTATATTTTCTCCAATTTTTAGCAAACCAAATGGTAAAGAGCTGTTTCTTTTATCGAAGAAAATGGCACCTAACTTGATGGAAGAGTTTGAAGAAAGATTTTTGGCTCATATTGTTTTGAACCTTGAAAAAGCTCAAGAAGAGCAATTGATTAACTTTAGGGCACTTGATATCGGTTCACGAGAAGTCGCTCAACTTTTATTACTCGGTATCGACGGAATTAAGAGAGCGAGTCACTCACAAGACGAATTGGATCGTCAAACAGAATTATACATAACAATATTTTGGCGAGGGCTAAGATGTTAGGTGTTGAGTATATCACTCTGCAGCATTCGCTAATTCGGAAGGTGGCGAATTTAAAACATGTCATACAGAACAAGAATGAATCATCTTCTAGAGTTGAGATGAAAAAAACAGTGAGACCATAACAGTCTCACTGTTTTACCCAGATGATAGGGGGATATCACCTGAATTCTTTGTATCTATGGGGTTAGTCCTTTGGAGGCGCTGGAAGTTCATTTTTAGATAACACGCCATCACCATTTTCATCAAAGTGGTCAAATTCGTCTACCAATGGTCCCTGAACTTCGTCTTTAGATAGTACCCCATCTCCGTTTGCGTCAAGTTGATCAAAAGATGGTGGTGGACCAGGGTGACCTTTTTGTTGGTCAGCAGCAAAGCTAGGTGCAGAGATTAAGAGAGATGTTGCACACAGTAGGCTTAGTAGGGATATGTTTCTTTTCATTATATTTATACCTTTTTGTTTATAGTGATTAAGCGAGTTATTGGTGTTGCTGTGTGTTCGAAATCGGCGATCAATAAACTGTATATACAGCTTACTTATTATATTTATTGCCCATTCCTTAAACAGAGAGGTCTCGTAGTGAATCGACAGTGTATGGCCCGTTTGGTCAAATTTAGATATGGTCATCTACTTTCTAAGTGCGCACGCTAACTATTGTGATGTGTTTTTTCTTTTCGTTAGAGCTCAATCAGCGCGCTGATAACCATCAATGAGTACTCTACGGCCATATCTAAGAACATCAGAGTTTACAATGTGTGGTGATGTAAAATATTGAGCCTTGTTAATGTTTTCTCGTTAATGTTATAGACAGAAAAATACTTCTGATTGGAGTTGCACGGGAGTGAAGGATTGGCTTATTGTTTACGCTAGAGCGCGTAGAATGGTTGGACACCCGATTAAAAATGCCACATTTAATATGTGGCATTTTGATAAGGCTTAAACACTAAAATTAAGCGCACTTTTTATAAGCTGGCTCTGCGACTTCTGACTTTGGACATTCACGCAAAATAACTTGTGCTTCAGCAACAAGACGTCGGCGTTTCAGTTCTTCATCAGATATGGTCGTTGCATTGCTTAGTCGCGCTTGAGCAGTATCTAATTCGCTCGGAACAAACACATAATATTTGTTGAACATAATTATCTCTCCACTAAATGCAGTAAGTTTGAATCATAAATTGTTGATTCAAAAGGAAAATGAGATATTGATTATTCTAATATCTCATTTTCGCTGTAATTATAATACAAATATTGAGTAAATCTCGCTCAAAAGTGAGAACAAAGCGAATTGTTAAACATCATAAGTGGTTGACGCTGTGTCACCACCAGTTCCTGTCCAATTAGTATGGAAAAACTCACCGCGCGGTTTATCTGTGCGCTCATAGGTGTGAGCACCAAAGTAATCACGCTGAGCTTGCAGCAAGTTAGCAGGTAGTCGAGCAGTCGTATATCCATCAAGGAACGAAAGGGCTGATGTCGTACACGGCATTGGAATTCCAACTTCTAAGGATTTCGCGGCCACTTTACGCCATGCACTTAGGCAATTTTCTAAAATAGCTTTGAAGTAAGGGTCTGAACCTAAGAATGCTATTTCTGGGTCAGTATCAAATGCGTCACGAATGTTGCCCAAAAATGCTGAACGAATAATACAGCCTCCGCGCCACATTAACGCCACATTACCGTAGTTGAGATCCCAGCCGTTTTCATTTGATGCTTCACGCATCAGCATAAAACCTTGTGCGTAGGAAATGATCTTCGAAGCCAGAAGAGCTTGACGAAGCGCGTCAACCCACTCTTGTTTGTCACCTGCTACCGTTTCTACTTTTTTCCCAAATAGTGCTTCTGCTGAAACACGTTGCTCTTTTAGTGAAGATAAGCAGCGAGAGAATACTGATTCTGAGATCAAAGTAAGAGGAATACCAAGATCAAGTGCGTTAATACCGGTCCATTTTCCTGTGCCTTTTTGACCTGCTGTATCGAGAATCTTGTCAACGAGAGGCGCACCATCTTCGTCTTTGTATTTAAGAATATCAGCAGTGATTTCGACAAGGTAGCTATCAAGTTCGGTCGTGTTCCAATCAGCAAAAACTGCCTGCATTTCATCGGCAGACATTTTAAGGCCATCTTGCATAAACTGATACGCTTCGCAGATAAGCTGCATATCACCGTATTCGATACCGTTGTGAACCATCTTCACAAAGTGGCCAGCACCATCGTTACCAACCCAATCACAACAAGGTTCGCCTTTATCTGTTTTCGCGGAAATACCTTGAAGAATCGGCTTAACTGCTTCCCAAGCTTCAGGAGACCCACCTGGCATAATTGAAGGTCCAAAACGAGCTCCTTCTTCACCACCTGAAACACCTGTTCCAATGAAGTTGATGCCTTTTTCTCGTAAATAGGCCACACGGCGGTTAGTATCTGGATAATTCGTATTACCACCATCAATGATAATGTCACCCTTATCGAGAAGTGGAATCAGCTGCTCAATAAAGTTATCAACGACCTCTCCAGCACGAACCATTAGCATCACTTTGCGTGGAGAAGCTAGCTTATCGACCATTTCTTGTAGCGAGTAAGCACCGACGATGTTTGTATCTTTTGCTGGACCTTCTAGAAATTGGTCAACTTTAGCCGCTGTACGATTGTGAGCCACGACTTTAAAACCATGGTCATTCATATTTAGGATAAGGTTTTGACCCATAACCGCGAGTCCAACTACACCAATATCACCTTTCATTATTTCTGCTCCTTTATGCCATCTTTTCGGCGGCGGCTGAATCGAGATACCACTCGGTTTCACCATGAGTTGATTGTATTTTAGCGGCTGGGTATGGCAATTCATCTGCTGGTGTGGATGAAATTTCTTGGATAATTTCAACCTTACCCGAACCTAGCACTAAATAGCTGATACGTTTTGCTGCTTGTATAACCTTTGCTGTTTTTGATACTCGAAACTGTCCCGATTCTGGGTGAGTCGCAACGACAGATAGATTAGGATCCTGATAATTGGTCACGTTAGGGAAAAGAGATGCAGTATGGCCATCACCACCAATACCTAACAAAATCCAATCGAAAATGGGCGTGTCGTTCTCACATGGAATGACGGCTTTCATTTCATCAGCGAAACGCAATGCTTCTTTCTTAGGATCGGATTCTCCGCGAATGCGATGGATGTTTTCGGCTGGAATGTCGATTTGGCTAAACAACAGAGTATTGGCTTCACCATAATTACTTTCTGCATCTTCTGGAGCAACGCAACGTTCATCACCCCACCAGAAATGCAAATTCTGCCAATTAATCGTTGCAGCATATTCCGCTGTTGCTAATAGTTTGAACAACATTTTAGGGGTACTGCCGCCAGACAATGAAATGTGTACCGGCGTACCTTTCTGACTGTAAATGTTTAAATCATCGGCAAGTGATCGTACAACTTCATTAGATGTTGGAAATATTTTATGACTGATCATAGTTCGCAATAGTCCGTATTTGTTAAGTTCTTACATGGAAAACGCCATTCGCGGTTGTTTTTGTTCAATAAATTGTCCGCTTCTTTTGGCCCCCAAGTACCACACGCATAACCATAGAGAGATTTCGGGTCTTGTTTATAATCAATGATTGGTTGAACGAACTTCCAACAGGCTTCGACGGCATCTGTACGTGCAAATAATGTGGCATCGCCATTTAGTGCATCGAGCAATAGTCGTTCATAGGCGGTGAGCATCTTGGTTTCTTCCAACTCTGCATAATGGAAGTCCATCGATACTTCTTTGGCATTAAATCCAGCGCCTGGTTCTTTTAAGCCAAAACTCATGAGAATGCCTTCATCAGGCTGGATTCGAATGATAAGTTTGTTTTCAGGCGCGTTTTGACCAAATACAGGGTGAGGCGTACGCTTAAAGTGTATGACCACTTCTGTCACACGGGTAGGTAGGCGTTTACCAGAACGAACGTAAAAAGGAATTCCATTCCATCGCCAGTTATTGATGAACATTTTCAATGCGACATAGGTTTCGGTACGCGAATCATCAGCAACACCTGTTTCATCTCGATATCCGGGCAAGAATTCTCCACGCACACTGGATTCGGTGTATTGACCTAACACTAAGTTCTCGTCTAAGTCTTTGTCAGTTAATGGCTGTAAGCTTTGCAGCACCTTGTTGACTTCGTCTCGAATAGAGTCAGCAGTAATTGCTGCGGGAGGCTCCATCGCCATCATAGCAACAACTTGGAGCAAGTGGTTCTGAAACATATCACGTACAGCACCTGAACCGTCGTAATAGCCGCCTCGCTCTTCTACTCCAAGGAATTCAGCACCAGTAATTTCGATGTAATCGATAAAGTTACGATTCCATAAAGGTTCAAACATACCGTTGGCAAAACGTAAAACCAATAGATTTTGTACCGTCTCTTTACCAAGATAATGATCGATGCGGTAGATCTGGTGTTCCTTGAAGTTCTTATGAATTTCAATATCTAAGGCTCGTGCTGATTCAAGATCATACCCAAACGGTTTTTCGATAATCAGACGTTTCCAACCATCACTTTCATCATGAAGGTTATGGGCAGCAAGACAGGTTGGGATCACACCATACAGGCTTGGCGGCGTGGCTAAATAGAACATAGTATTACGTTGTTCTAATTGATATTGCTCAGCTAATTGATCCAAGCGAGTCGTTAACTTGTGGTAGTCATCGACATCAGCAGTATCAAGTGCTTGATAGTGTATATGTTGACAAAAACGATCGAGGACTTCCGGTTTGGTTTCCTCTAACTCTCGCATGGACTGAGCTAACTTCTCTCGATAAGAGTCATCAGTGTATACGGTTCTACTCACTCCAAGAATGGTAAACGATTTAGGCAGCTGATTACTTGCATATAGGTGATATAAAGCCGGAATAAGTTTGCGGTACGTAAGGTCACCAGAAGCACCAAAAATTACGATGCTACTATTTTCAGGTATAACCATTATTCTTCCCTTAAAGCGAGCTGACTAGTAATTTTGCTTAGACTATCAGCGCATTAGACTACTGAAAAATTGGTTTTCTCTATCATACTGATAGGCTGACGCTACTTGATGTTGAGATATCAACACGTAATATAGGGTCTTAACCAATTCTCTATTTTGTACGACAATTTAAATTTCATCAAGCAAGAACGTACTTTCGATAGCGTTTTTTCATGACTAAACGATAACTGGGTGACCTACTTGTAATCTAGAGTTTATCAGCTTCCCTACGAGTCATAAATAACGTGAGCTACGTCACTATAAGTAAGCGCAAGCCTGATTTCAACCATAAGGTAAGTGGGGAATTTAATTGGCATTTACATTGTTACTTATTTCATTGCACTGTTAGAATGTGATCTGGTTAACAAGGAGGAAGCAATGCACTTAGAAGTTGATACTCACACTCATACTATCGCGAGTGGGCACGCATACAGTACGCTTATCGAGAATGCGAAAGTCGCTCGTGAAAACGGATTAAAGATCATGTGTGCAACGGATCATGCTGAGTTAATGCCAGGCGCACCGCACCCTTGGTTTTTTGTTAACCAGAAAGTTCTCCCTCGATTTATCGAAAATGTTGCGATTATTAGGGGTGTTGAATCAAATATAATAGATGAAACCGGCAATATCGATATTCAGCCCTTTATGGATCAAAACCTTGATTGGATCATTGCCAGTTTCCATGAGCCGGTATTTGCGCCGAACAATACGAAAAATCACACTACCGCATTACTTAATGTGATTAAGAATGGGCGTGTTGATGCATTAGGGCATCTGGGAAATCCCCGGTTTGATTTTGATTTTGACGAAGTTATTTCATGCGCAGCGGAACATAATGTCGCGATAGAACTCAATAATAGTACCTTACTTGGGCATAGCCGCGTTGGAAGTATCGATCGTTGCTATAAAATTGGTGAAATCGCAAAACAATACAACGCATTTATAACCACAGGAAGTGATGCACATTTTTGTGATGCGATCGGTAAGCTCGATCTAGCCCAAGCATTAATAAACAAAGTTGGGATTGATTCACAACAGGTGATCACTCACCGTGCGTCGCAGTTTCTCTCATTTCTTGCATTACGCGGCCATCAGCCAATCGACGCATTTTCGACGCTTGGTTAAATTTTTATAAAACGATACACCTATTATAATTTGAAACAAATTTAGTGTGGTTAAAAGAGTGAGATTACATAAACTCACTTTAAATTAGGAAGCTGGAGATAAAAATGAAAAAAATAGTATTAGCATTAGTTGGTGTCGGACTCAGTTTTAATTTATTCGCTGCAGACATAGATCTTGAAGCAGTAATGAAAGAAATTAATTTAAATTATAAAAAAGCCGCTCGTGCAGAAACCGTTGAAGATATGCAGTCTCGAATCGATAACATTGATGTATTAATCGAAAAAGCGAAACAAGGCGATTATTCACCAGAGCGTAATGAGTTATACCAAGAAGGATTTGAAAAGCTAACTGTTGCATTTGCTGAAATAGACGAAACACTCGCAAATGGCGATATCGATGCGGCACGTGGTCAACTTAAAGAGATAAATAGCCTGAAGAAAGAGTATCACAGAGCAAACAAGCAACTTGATTAAGAAGGCTTTTAGCTAGGTTTCAGTAATATAAAGTGCAGTCAGGTGAGGTTTTGCACTGAATGTAGAGAAGTGTTTTCGGTAGGCACAATGTTTTAGATAGAAAGCATAGGCTCGGCTTGTACAGGCGGTGAATCAGAAGTATCTGGTTCGCCGTTTTTTATTTGCAGTTGGGTGCTCGTAGCCGAGTAACATTTTCCATTGGTGGCCGAATGGGAATTAACCAGCCCACGTGAGTGATAAAAGTAGGATAGGAACTGCGACACATGCAAAAAGAGTTAAAACGCTAACGGCTTCTTTAGCGAAAGAAATAAATGCGTTTGTTTCCTGAGTAGTTTCTATTTGAGAAGCTAATGTTGAATTCATAGTGATATCCTTTATGTTGTTTAATTTGATTATTATTAAGTATCTGATCACATTATTGGTAAAAATGTGACCCATGTCAACTTATTTGGTAATTTAATTACATAAAAGTGGAAATTTAGTAACAAGTTGAGGGAGTGCTTAGCTAGATATGTCTCTGTGTTAGAGAGGTTTCATTGAATGACGGTAACGTGTAAGTTAGCAACAGCATTAAGATAAAAAACGCGCTACTCAGTAGCGCGTTTTTATTTTTAATCGTTCGCTAGCACTATCTAAATGATATCGCGAGTGAACAATGTAGCTTAGTTGCTTGAAGGGATCGTTGCTTTGATGCCTTCAACATACCAGTTCATACCAACAAGTTCTGCATCAGGTGGTAAAACACCCGCAGCGATTTTCTCATTTCCTTGGTTGTCGTTTAGAGGACCAGCAAAAGGAACGATTTCACCTGATTTGATTTTATCGTGAGTTTCAGTGATCGCCGCTTTAACATCTTCAGGAAGGTTATCGTTTACCGATGCGATTTGAAGAATGTCATCTTGGAAGCCATTCCAGTAGTCTTCTGAAGTCCAAGTACCGTCGATAGCTGCTTGAACTGTTTTGATGTAGTAAGGAGCCCAGTGATCACGTATTGAGAACATATGAGCTTCAGGAGCGAAATGGCTCATATCTGATGCTTGACCAATTGCTTTCATGCCGCGCTTTTCAGCTGCGATAACAGGGGCAGGGCTATCTGTGTGTTGAAGTAACACGTCGACACCTTGGTCCATTAGCGCATTTGCTGCATCGTTTTCTTTGCCTGGATCATACCAAGTGTTAACCCATACAATTTTTAAATCGATATCAGGATTGACGCTTTTCGCACCTAAGTATACTGCGTTAATGTCGCGAATAACTTCAGGAATTGGAAATGATGCAATATAACCAATGGTATTTGTCTTGGTTGTCATCGCTGCAGCTACACCAGAAACGTAACGACCTTCATAGGTACGTAGAGCGTATGTACCAACGTTTTTAGAACGTTTAAAACCTGTAGCGTGCTCAAATTTCACTTTTGGAAAACGCTTTGCTACCTTAATCGTTGGATTCATAAAGCCAAATGAGGTGGTAAAAATTACGCTGTTACCGGCTTTTGCTAGCTGAGTGATAACACGTTCAGCATCCGCACCTTCCGCAACATTTTCAACGAATGTTGTTTCTACTTTTCCACCGAAATGTTTTTCCATTTCTAGACGGCCTTGGTCGTGCTCGTATGACCAACCATGATCACCGACAGAACCCACATATACAAAGCCTACTTTTACAGGATCTTCTGCAAGGGCTGAAGCAGAGAACATTGCTGACACAGAAAGTGCAGCCATGGACAACCACTGATTAATTTTCATGAAATACTCCGTTTCCAAAGGTTAATATTTGTATTAGTACCGACTTATAGCAAATTACTGACCAATTCGTGTATTTATTCATGAAATACGTCTGATTTAGCCATTGAGCCATAATACGGCTGATGTAGATCATTTATATGCCAAATCTACTTGGGCAGATTGTTTTCAACGTAAAAACAAATCGGTTGTTTTGCCTGATTTCTGGGCAAGTACTGCACTGAGATCAAGCAAAACGAAACTTCATAATTGCTTTATTAATGAGCTTTAGGATCGAAAGGTTTACCTAAACTCATTGGGGTTGCTAATTTTTGTCGTACTTTATTTGAGCTGATCAATACCATAACGACAATCGTTGATACGTATGGCGTCATTGCGAGCAAGTTTGGAGAGATATCAAAACCAAACCCTTGCATCATTAAATGCATTATCGATGTAAAGCCAAATAAATAGGCGCCCAATACGAGATACCCTATACGCCAGGAAGCAAAAACAACTAATGCTAGAGCGATCCAGCCTCGACCAGCGGTCATACTTTCCATCCACATTGGTGTATAAGAGAGAGACAAGTACGAACCTGCAAGCCCAGCCATTGCGCCGCCAAATAAAACGATGGCAAAGCGTAACGGGATAACCTTAATGCCTAAAGCGTTTGCTGAGTGTGGGTTTTCGCCAATTGCGCGTATGGTTAATCCAAGGCGTGTCTTGTGCATGATGTACCAAATAATGGCTACTGCACTAAAGCTGAGATATACCATGAAGTCATGTTGGAAAAGGACTGGGCCAATAAACGGGATATCACTTAACAGTGGAATATGAATTGTTTCAAACCCCGATATGGTAGAACCAACGAGGTTGCTGCCCAAGAACGCACTTAACCCAGTACCGAAAATGGTTAATGCGAGACCTGTTGCGACCTGATTAGAGTTCAGGAATAGTGTTAAACCGCCAAAAATCGCTGCCATTAACATACCTGCCAAAATGGCACAAAGCATTCCAACGGCCAAGCTTCCTGTGAAATATGTCCCGGCAAATCCTGCCATAGCACCCATCAACATCATGCCTTCCTGGCCGAGGTTAAGAACACCTGATTTTTCACACACCAACTCGCCGAGCGCAATTAATAATAAAGGCGTGCCGGTTTTTACAGCTGCGATAGCGATTTGTTGAATTAGTATAATATCCATTAGGCAGTCTCATCCTTGTCTAATGTTAACGTTTGTTCTGGAGATGTAGGTTTACGTTTTGTAGACACAAATTCGTAATAAATTAAGAAGTCACATGCTAATAGGAAGAACAATAACGTTCCCTGAAACAAGCCTGTAACGGCTGTGGGTAGTCCTAGTTCGATTTGAGCGAGATCGCTTCCCATGTACAGCGTCCCCATAAATAAAGCGGATAAAACGATGCCAATAGGGTTAAGACGTCCTAAATATGCCACTATGATTGCGGCATAACCATATCCAGGAGAAACCGATGGTATAAGTTGACCAATTGGTCCAGTTACTTCGGCTGCGCCTGCGAAACCTGCGAGTGCACCTGCGAATAGCATGACGCCCCAAACGATTTTATTGCCATTAAAACCAGCGTAAGTTGCAGCGGAGGTATCTTCTCCAAACACTCTCAATTTAAATCCAGGGAGGGTTTTAAACAGAACAAAACTGGTGATGAATGCGATTATGATAGCGATAACCACACTAACGGTTGCACGGCTTTCTTCATTTAATAGAGGAAGCATTACACCATCAGGGAAAATCGCTGACTCAGGAAAACCATATCCATTAGGATCGCTGAGTGGGCCATGTACTGCCCAAAGCAGCAAATACAAGCCGATATAGTTGAGCATGATGGTGGTTAAGATGATATTGGTGTTGAAGATGCGGTATAGCAATGTGGGAATTGCTGCCCAGCCCATGCCAGCGACGATACCCGCCATTATAACAAGCAACTGAGATCCGAAACCTGCTTCTTCTCCCATTTGAATCGCCACAGCACTTGCCGCAACTGCACCGATCAGAAGTTGACCTTCTGCTCCAATATTCCAAATGTTCGCTCGATAGCACAAAGCTAAACCAATAGCACAAAGCATCAGAGGTGGCGCTTTTACCATTAGCTCACCGATGTTGTAGCTGTCGCTAAATGGCTGAATAATAAATACTTCAAATGCCGCAAGTGGGCTGACATCAAGCCAAATGAACATCAGACTAGAGGTTAGCATAGTTAATGTTACCGCAATCAACGGCGATAACCATTTCATGACTTGAGAGCTTTCAATCCTTGGTTGAACTTTAAACATGAGTATTATTCTCCTGTTTAACAAAACCACCGGCTATCCATTGTCCGATTTCTTCGATATTGGTATCACCTGTTTTGACCATTGGCGATAATTTTCCTTCATAGAGTGCAGCGAGGCGGTCTGAGATAATAAATAGTTCATCAATGTCTTCTGAGATAACCACAATTGCGGCTCCGGCATCGCGCAGTGCAATAAGCTTACGGTGAATTGAGCTAGCGGCACCAATATCAACACCCCATGTCGGGTGTGCACAAATCAGTACTTGAGGGTGTTGATGTATCTCACGACCAATAATGAATTTTTGTAAGTTGCCGCCTGATAAACTTTTTGCTTGAGAATGTTCGTTACGACATTTCACTTTATTTGACTTAATAAGGGAACGAGCAAGTTCCTTCAATCGGCGTGTATTAATCAAACCGTGGCGTGACATATCTGCACTAAATGTGAGCAGTGTGTTCTCTTCTAGTGTCATTTCTGGCACCGCACCCTGACCTAAACGGTTGGTAGGGACGTGCGCCATACCCATAAGTCTGCGAGCACCAGCATGAAGGTGTCCAATGGGTTGTTGGTTAAATAACACTGACGCCTTTGGAACTCGTGGATCTTCGCCGCTAAGAGCTTCGAGTAGATCTTCTTGCCCATTACCTGCTACACCGGCAATACCGAGGATTTCACCTGCACGAAGCTCGAGATCGATGTTTGAGATACCACATCCAAAAGGATGAGCAGGTGGAAGTGTCAAGTTATCTGTTTTTAGGGTTACGGCGTCACTATATGCTTTATCATAACTTTCTGATAACTCAGCATCACTGCCCACCATCAAACGTGCAATTGAATTTGGCGTTTCGTCTGCAGGAACACATGAACCACTGACAAGCCCCCCTCGTAAGATCACTGCGCGATCGCACAACTCGGTCACTTCCTTCAGTTTATGGCTAATAAACATAATACTACAGCCTTCACTAGCCAGCTTTTTTAGGACTCGGAAAAGGCCAGAGACTTCTTGTGGAGTCAATACAGACGTGGGTTCATCTAGGATCAGAAGTTTCACATCTTGAATTAAACAACGTAAAATTTCTAAACGCTGTCGTTCACCAATTGAAAGGGTGTGAACGTAGCGGTCGGGCTCAACATGTAGATCGTAACGACTACTCATCTCAACAATACGTTGATGTAAATTGCCCACTTGTTTGACAAACTCTTTATCTAAACCGAGCTCGATATTTTCTAATACGGTTAATGTTTCAAATACCGAAAAGTGTTGAAACACCATCCCAATTCCCATGGCACGAGCTTGATTTGGCGAAAGAATATTGATGGGTTGGCCATTCCAATAAATTTGACCTTCACTTGGCTTACTTACGCCATAGATCATTTTAACTAGGGTTGACTTACCCGCACCATTTTCGCCCAGCAATGCGAGAATTTCGCCAGAATACAGTTTTAAATCGACATTATTGTTGGCTATAACGCCGGGGTAAAACTTACTTACCTTCTTCAACTCTAAAAGAGGAACAGTTGTCATGTTACGCGAATATCCTTTTGTATCTCTGCTAGCGTAATGCACGTAATGCAAAAAATTGACCAAGTGTTTAAGAGGCGCGATTGTATCTTGTTCTAGATGAAAATGGATCAGAAAATTTGACTAGTTGAATTAGATTTGTCTTTGATCAGTCTTGGACATAAGATTTAAATTCAACTGATTACGTATGTGTTTTGATAAATACCTCAATAAATCAAAGAAGTAACCGAATTTATTGGTAGTATGGGAATTCTTGCTATCGAAATTCATATTTTCGATGTTGAGAGTTATTCACATTTTTGAGTTGATGCTGTGGTTGTTGGACAGAGAGGTTAGCAGATTGGTCACACAAGCGGAAAAATCAGTTACACGTACGATAGCCAAAGCAATGTTGCTAATTGTATTGCTTTCTATCGTTACGACGACGTTGGCAATCGTAACGCTGGCTTCATCGTTGAATGATGCTGAGGCGGTGAATGTTTCAGGTAGTATGCGAATGCAAAGCTACCGTTTATCGCATGATATTCAACAGCAGTCTCCAGAGTTTGAATCTCACTTAAAGATATTTGAACAATCACTCCTTTCACCTTCCATGCAAGCTCTTGAGTCGTGGGGAGTGCCTAAAGATATTACCAGTGACTATCGAGCTATTATCTCGCGTTGGGATGAATTAAAGCAGAACCTACTTAGCTCTAATCGTATGCAATATATTGATATTGTAGCTGATTTCGTAAGTCAGATAGATGGGTTTGTATATAAGTTACAGCGTCACTCGGAAAGAAAGCTTATCGCTCTTGCTTGGGTGGGAAGCCTTGGGTTAGGTGGAATTCTTATCGCTTCTATTTATGTGGTGCACTTTATCCGTAAAGAAGTAGTGAAACCATTAAAAGCTTTATTGGTTGCAAGCCGCAGAATTCAAAATCATTCGTTTGATGTGGTTTTGAATTCAAAAAGTCAAAATGAAATGGGAATATTGACCAACACATTTAATCATATGGCACAAGACTTAGGTAAGTTATACCGCGGTATGGAGTTGGCCGTATATGAGAAAACACGCGAGTTACAAAATGCAAACAACGCCTTGAAAGTGCTTTATGATTCATCGCAGCAGTTAACGGCTTCACGAATTGGAGAAGATAACTTTAAATCGATTATCGCCAATATGGTCAATATCGATGGTATTGCGGCTGTGCGCTTAGAAGTGGGTGAGAATAGTGAAACATCATGGAACTTAGAACATGGAGATATGACGGGTGCTTGCGAGAATAACGATTCAACTGAAACGGCTAGTTTGCCGCTTATTTTAGACAATCAAAAGCTCGGTGAACTTACTTGGTGCTACTTTCACCCTAATTATGACGCAGCATTGATCAGTAGTTTCGCACAAATGCTGGCGAGAGCGATTTACTTTAACCAAGCGCAAAGGCAAGCAGAACAAATTATTTTAATGGAAGAGAGGGCAACAATCGCTCGTGAACTGCACGATTCATTAGCTCAATCTCTATCTTATTTGAAAATTCAAATGTCGTTACTCAAACGTGGTTTAAAGACACAATCGATAACCTGTGATCAGTCACGAGTTCAACCTGTGATTGGCGATATTGATAAAGGGTTAAGTGACGCTTATATCCAATTACGCGAATTACTGACAACGTTCCGCTTAACAATTAAAGAAGGCAATTTTGATCAAGCACTTGAAGGAATGTTACAACAGTTGAACGATCAATCATCAGTCGCCATTAAACTGACCAGCTATTTTTCTACACAAACTCTAGATGCTCATCAGCAAGTGCATTTGTTGCAATTAATTAGAGAAGCCGTACTAAATGCGATAAAACATGCCGATGCGACTGAAATTAAGATAAACTGCATTGATAATCATGATAGTTTGGTTTTACAAGTCGTCGATGATGGTAAAGGTTTTGATAAGCAAGAAGCTGAGTTAAATCACTATGGTGTGGCGATAATGCGAGAACGAGCAGAAAGATTGGGCGGGGAATTGACCTTAGACTCTTCACCGAATCAAGGGTGTACAGTGACATTAACTTATAACAAACCACGGGAAGGTGTTAGCAATGATATATAACGTTGTACTCGTTGATGATCATCCATTAATGCGCAAAGGGATTGCTCAGTTACTTGATTTTGAACCCGAATTTAATGTGGTTGGCGAAGCAAGTAATGGTACTGATGCCGTTGCCTTAGTTCACGAAGTCGAACCTGATTTAGTGTTACTTGACCTTAATATGAAAGGAATGTCGGGGTTAGATACATTAAAAGCATTACGAGCAGATGGTTCTCAGGCGGCGATTGTCATATTGACCGTTTCTGATAACTCACTTGATATTGATAAACTAGTGAAGGCTGGAGCGGATGGGTATTTACTCAAGGATACGGAACCCGATGACTTAGTTACCTTGATTAAGGAAGCAGTTACTGGTGGTAAAGCGTACAGTGAATATGTCTCTCGATATTTACGCGAGCGTGGAGATCACGTAGATGGTTTTGAGCTTTTAACTGAGCGAGAAATGCAAATTCTGGCGCAAGTAGTAAAAGGGTATCGTAATAAACAGATTGCAGATCGACTTATGATTACAGAATCTACGGTCAAAGTTCACATGAAAAGTTTGCTGAAAAAGCTTTGTGTTCCATCACGTACTGCGGCGACCGTTTTATATTTAGAACGCTGTGGTGATGTTAAGTAATGCGATACATAAAAAATAAGGGTTGTTTTTACGGTGACAATTTTTTATCTTAAAATTGATACACAAACCTGCTTTTTAAAATATTAATCATCTATATGCATACTGTTACTTGTGGCGTCAAGCTCTCAACGCTAAAGTTAAAACAGTGCTCTTGTATGAGGTGTCTGAAAATTATGATTAAACAATGTCGTTTGTTAGACAAGAGAGCAAAAGATCAATTTAAAGCGGTGGATGGGCAAGCAACGGACTTCTACATTGCTTTCCAACCAATAGTTGATTGTTTAGAGTCTAAGATATTTGGGTACGAAGCATTGGTTCGTGGAGAAGACGAATTAGATGCAGAATCTGTGATTCATACAGTGGGTAGAGCAAACCGTTACGAGTTTGATCAATTGTGCCGTGAGCGTGCAATTGAAGTTGCCGCTGGTTTTAATATTCAAGATAAGTACTTGAGTATTAACTTTCTGCCAAATGCGATCAACTGCCCAGAGAAGAGTATTCTTTCGACGGTAAACGCCGCTAAAAATATGGGGTTTCCGATCGAAAAAATTATTCTCGAGTTTACCGAAGTAGAAAAAATTCATGATATTGGTGTGGTTAAACACGTACTGAATCTGTATAAAAAATTAGGATTCAAAACGGCGATTGATGACTTTGGAGCAGGGTATGCTGGTTTAGGGTTATTAGCTGACTTGCAAACCGATATTGTGAAGTTAGATATGGCCCTTGTTCGCAATATAGATCGTGATACCGTACGTCAAACTATCTTAACGCATTCATTAAGTATGCTAAATCAACTCAATATTGACGTTATTGCAGAAGGTGTGGAATCTCATCAGGAAATGCGTTGGCTGCGCTCAGCAGGAGTGCGTTACATGCAAGGGTTCTATTTTGCACGACCGCAAATAAACGGGTTACCTGAAGTTGACATTCGAGCATTCGAACTTCATTAAAAAAAGCCACCAAGTCGGTGGCTTTTTTGTGGCGTGTTGTAAAGAGATTAACCCCGTGTAAATACTTCCGTAAAATCACGTTTTAGGATTGGATCTCGACGAGCTTTTTTAATTTGCTTGACCATATCTTTTACGCAGTTGGTTAACACTTTGTTTAAGATTTCAGCTCTATAATCATTTAGCGCATCTTCATCCATATCCTGAGGCTGATTTACCGCTAATTCTTGCATTACGTTAACTCCCGCAAACCCTTGGCTTACTGAAATTAAAGCGTGAAATTGCTCGAAATTATCTAGGATATTTTGTGCGCTACCAGGTAGGTGGTCCCAAGCTTCTCGTACGACTTCTTCTGATATCTCGTGTAATGAGGCGACCATCGGAATTATGTCTTCTGAAACTTCGTCAAATTCTATAACTTGGCGAAGTTCAGGAGAAAGAGTGTCGAGATCGACTTCTGTTGTTTGATTCTCAGTTTCTTGTTGGCTCATGGTTTGCCTCTCATTATATTTTAAGAAGTGATCTAACTATCATTAATAATGTTAAGTCAATATAACTTAACTAATAAATCAGTGAAAGCCTAGAAATGTTGTGCTATATCTAACTATTATCATATAGTTACATTCGATATCTAAGGATGGGTATGGGAAAGATGAACTGTTCATTGAGAATTCTTCTTGTAGAAGATGTGCAACTTGATCGCATGCAACTTTCAATTAGATTGAAGCAGCTTGGGCATGTAGTTGAGGGAGTATCTAGTGGCTCAGCGGCGCTTAATTTGTTTTCGTCATTTGAACCAGATCTGGTGTTGCTTGATATTATAATGCCAGGTATGTCAGGTTTTGATGTCGCATCTGCTATTCGTTTAGAGCACGATGATTGGGTGCCAATTATCTTTTTGAGTAGTCATCATGAACCAGAGATGATTGCTAAAGCCATTGAAGCCGGTGGAGACGATTATTTAGTCAAACCCGTCGATAATCTGGTGCTGACGTCCAAACTGCTCGCTATGTCGCGTATTGCCGATATGCGTCGTGAACTGAAACGTACCAGTTCTCGGCTTACAGAACTCAACCATATCCTTCAACTTCAAGTTAACGAAGATAGCCTGACCCAGATCTTTAATCGCCGATATATGGATGAGAAAGTCGCGGAAATGATCAGTTGGCACGGGCGACATAAATTGCCACTCAGTCTCATTTTATTCGATGTTGATCAATTCAAAATATTTAATGATTTTTACGGACATACTGAAGGCGACAAATGCCTTTATACATTGAGTCAAACATTTAACCAGTTGTTCACGAGAAGTGGCGAGTATGTCGGACGCTATGGAGGAGAAGAGTTTATTGTTCTGTTAAGTCATTCTGATTTACAAATGGCTCAGCTCGCTGCGAAACGAATTATGAGCGCAATAAAGCTCTTAAATTACCCACATGAGAAAAGTAGCGTAGAGAAATATGTAACAGTATCTCTAGGGCTTGTTTCGATGGTCCCTAATGGTGATGAGTCGACCAGTTATTTATACAATCTTGCCGACAAAGCGATGTATCAAGCAAAGCAGGAAGGAAGAAACTGTTCGGTGGTCTGTTCGGATCAACACTTTCTTGATGCGATGTAAACCGAGAATACTACTGCGTTAACGATAACAGCTCTACCGAGTGCGATAGAGCTGTTTTCGATTTACTCTTTATTACTTAGTTACTTAGTTACTTAGCTGTGATCGCAAATTCATCAACTCGAATTTCTGAATCTTTTGCCATATTGTTTCCATCACTTGGATCGGTTTCCAACAGAGCAAATATTTCGACACTTCCTGTGCTGCCAGAGTTGAAGTCAACGCTAATCTGTTTAAAGCAAGCTTTTACTTCAGCAACAGGTGCATCGCCTAGATCTTTGACATGTGCACGAGCATCAGCAATGACAGCACCAGTGAGTGCTGCGCCTTCCACAACTTCATTCACGCCATAGTGAAGCGTACTTGCTGACATTTCGCCTTTTTCATCACAGTAATATAAAGAAAATTGCATGTCGGCATTTTGTGGTAATCCAGACACTATTTGGCTTAAACCAGGTGTTGCTGTGTAATCATTAATTGCGACTTTTTGTTTAAAACGAAATCTTGAAGAACCTTCATCACCAAACGCGGTGTTGCCAGAACTGCCTACATCGCCTTTGCCTCCATCGGAATCTTCATGAGAAACCCATACTTCGCTTTCTCCTTTATTTGCACGGTATTCACTTAATTGTGCATCTTGGATGTAAGCCGCTTGAGTTGAAAGTGCGAATGTTGAAACGAGAAGTCCGACGGTTGTCGCGACGGTTTTGGTTAGTTTAGTCATGTTGGGTTCATCCCTGTAAGGTTGTTATTGAAATAAAAATAGTTAGAAGTTTTATTATTGTTAGAATTGTTACTGTGAACATAAGTAATATTAAATGATCATTGGTATGAGTTTTGTGACGAATTCCGTATTTGAGAACTGGGTAGGTCGATCAAGTTAACACTTTCATAACAGCTCATTGTTTGACCATGATTTTGTGTGATGTTAACCCTAATTTGAAGCAGAGATATTACGTTGTAGTTTAATAAGGAAGCCCAATTCCCTGCTTATTCAATAGCGAAATGAGATCAAGTTAACAAATATTTAATATTAAAATAATACTAATAATGTGCACTAGAACACCACTGAGTTTATGAAACTGGGATCTAGCTTATAGTTCAGCGAACCTAATTGATAACAATGTTGTTACAGCTAGTTCGACAAGTTTACCCTTGGTTCAATTATCTCAGCTCTCACAATGAGACTTATATCGATTTTCTTGAGGTGGAAAATAGGTAGTATTTCATTTCTTAAATCATAATGTATGACTAAAGGTAACCAGATGACGAAGAAAATTCTTAGTTCAGTATTGACCGTATCGGTCTTGGCTGCACTGGGCGCATATGGCACTGCTTATGCTGCAGGCGTTCCAGAAAAGCCAGTCTTGATAAAAGCAAGTTCCGACGATGGCAACGTTCCGGACCGTCTTGTTGATGGAGATACCAACACACGCTGGTCAGCCAATGGCGTTGGTTCATGGGTTGAGTTTGATTACGGGGTCGTCTCGAAGATCAACGCAATAAAAGCCTCATTTCATAAAGGAGATGCTCGCACAACCACGTTTGACCTAGAAGTCAGCGTCGATGGCGAGACGTGGACAAAGGTTATTAGTCAGCAAGCAAGCAGTGGCTTAACAACCGATATAGAACGTTATGATTTTGATGAAATAGAAGCGCGTTACATTAAGTTAACGGGATATGGAAATACGTCCAATAAATGGACCAGTTTAACAGAATTACATGCGGTAGATTGTAACACCAGTGTGTGTAGTGATAGTGAAGTTCCATCGGCTCCTATTCTTAAACCTGTTGCGATTTCTGCAAGCAGCGATGACGGTAATACACCAGAACGCCTTTTCGATGACTCCCTTAAAACTCGTTGGTCAGCCAATGGCGATGGCGAGTGGGCAATGTATGATTACGGTAAAGCAGAGACCTTTGATGCGGTTCGCCTTGCTTTCCATAAAGGTGATGTACGCTCAACTAAGTTCGATATTGAAGTTAGCGAAGATGGCACAACCTGGACCAAAGTGGTCACCGGTGGAGCAAGCTCTGGCGCATTAACAACCTACGAACGTTTTGAATTTGAGCCCGTTACTGCACAATATATTCGATATGTTGGCTTTGGTAACACGTCGAATACTTGGAACAGTTTAACGGAAATGGCTGGACTGAACTGTAAAATCAATCTCTGTCCAGTGAATGAAGTTATTACCGAAGAAGTAATTAAAGCGGCGAAAATTGAAGCAGAGAAGCAAAAGCGCTTTATCAAACATGTTGGTAAGCAAACAACATTAGATGATTGGAAGCTGACTATTCCTGAGAATTACGGTGGTTTCTATAGCGGTGTATCCAAAGAACTGGCTAAAAATGAGATCGATGTTAATAAAGCAGCCGAAATCTTGCCTAGTGAATGCAGTGTTGATGGTTCTTCTTTAACAGCTGCAACGAAAAATGATTACTTCTGGGCAGACGAGAAAGGCTGGCATTTCCGTACTCCATTAGATGGTGGCGCAACGACGCCAAACTCAACCTATATTCGTTCAGAACTGCGTGAGTTAGCAGGTGATTGGGCACCTTGTGGTGATACCTCTCTTGCAAATTGGGAATACGGTGGCGAGCATACTTTGGTTGCGACATTAAGTTTGGATGAAATTCCACATCTTCCGCTGAAAAAAGATGGTATTACACCTACCGATCCTAAAGTGGTATTGGGTCAAATCCATGCTCACGACATAAGCGCAGCAACCGCTAAGCTTTTGTGGGAAGGCAACGATAAGCCAGTCCGCGTTATCCTAAATAAGTCGACAGAGAAGAGCGCATTCTCGGTTAAACTTGGCAAAATTGATGACCCAAGCCAGCCTTGGAGCTACAAAATTAAAATGACAGCCCGAGGCATCGAACTTAGTGCTGGTGGTGTGACTAAGAAGTTATCGTTTGGCAAAGAGCTGGATGGCGCATGGAAGAATGAAACCTTCTACTTCAAAGCTGGCCTTTATCCTCAAGTCTATAAGGAGTTTGGCGGTGCTTTTGAAGCTACGTTCTCTAAGTTGAGTATCGAACATAAAGCTCGTCCAGGTGATTTCGGAACAAAAGTTGCTCTTGAGTGTGACCCAGCTGTTTCGGATTGTTCTTGCGTAGAAGCGGATCCAAACTGTACGTGGTGGGATGTGCCGTTAAAAGCCCCAACCATTCCAGCAACACCGATTCCGGGGAATAAACCAGGCCAGAACTTTGACCTAACGACTTGGTATTTGTCTCAACCGTTTGACCATGACTTCAACGGCAGACCAGATGATGTATTTGAGCAACATTTAAACCAAGGCTATGAGCACCCAGAGCACTTTTATACTGCTGACGATGGTGGCATGGTATTTAAGTCGTTTATTAAAGGTGTTCGTACCTCTAAGAATACCAAATATGTCCGTACTGAATTACGTGAAATGCTTCGTGCCGGTGACATGTCTATCCCAACTAAAGGGGTGAACAAAAACAACTGGGTATTTAGTTCTGCTCCAGTTGAAGATCAAAAAGCTGCGGCTGCTATCGATGGTGTGATGAACGCCACACTTAAGATTGATCACACAACAACAACGGGTGATCCTAGCCAAGTTGGACGCTTTATCATTGGTCAAATTCACGATAAAGATGACGAACCTATCCGCCTCTACTACCGTAAACTGCCAGATCAAGAGATGGGTACGGTTTACTTCGCACATGAAAATACAAATGAAGGCTCAGATAAGTTCTTTGACTTAGTGGGTGGCATGAAAGGTGTCACAAACGATGGTATTAAACTCGGTGAAGTCTTCTCTTACCAAATCAAAGTTGTGGGCAACACAATGACAGTAACGGTAATGCGTGAAGGCAAGCCTGACGCAGTTCAAGTCGTCGATATGAGTGAAAGTGGCTACGATCAAGGCGGAAGATACATGTACTTTAAAGCTGGGGTTTACAACCAGAATAACACTGGTGATCCAGATGATTATGTACAAGCAACCTTCTACAAACTTGAGAAATCACACAGTCAATATCAAGAATAATACGTGCTGATGTCACTGTAACTTGGTATCTACATTTCAAATCTAACTCAAAACCGTTCACTTTATGTGAGCGGTTTTTTTGTTCTAGTACTTAATTTTTCCCTATCTACGCTTTGGTTAGTTCAAGTTTTAGTTAAAATATTTAACTTTTATTACTATAAGATCAAAGGGTTAGTATTTAATTTGAACGTTTTAAAAAATATATTCAATTGCGGTGTAATATTTTGGCAGTCATTAGCGACTAATGTTTAAAGGTAAAATACTTGATTTGAATTACACTTTGTAGATGTCTATTTTGAAATAACATCGCAATAACGAGAAGACGCAAGGAATTTAAATTGATCGATGAATTACAAGCATTTCTTTTAAGTGGTGAAACATCAAATGTACTGTTGTTTATCGGTATCATTTTACTGTCTTACTTATTAGAAGATTTAGCCATAGTGACGGCTGGCACGTTGGCCGCACAAGGCAGTATGCTGCCATCGGTTGCTCTATTTGCAATCTTCATTGGGATTGCGAGTGGTGATCTTGGGTTGTACTGTTTGGGACGAGTGGGGCGCAGAGTTCGTGTTTTGCGCTATAAGGCACTAACAAATCGCCACTTTAAAGTTATGCGAGCTCGTTTCCATCGTGGTGCTTTCTTCAATCTTTTTGTTATTCGTTTTATTCCGGGAATGAGAAGTGTTGGTTTTACTCTTAGTGGTTTTTTCACTATCCCATTGAGCATATTTTTATGCGCGGTCATTTCGGCTACCGCGATATGGACAACATTAGTCTTTTTCGCCATTTACTATTTAGGGAGTCAGGCATGGATGCAAGCGTCGCATTTACAATGGTTGATTGTACCGTTTGCTATCGCCCTATTATTTTTCGTTAATCGTTTTCTCAACCATTCACTATCAAAAGGTCATGCATGAGTTCGTTGACAGATGTTCGTTTAATTCCATCGCATAAAATTAATGCAGGTATGCCCGTTTTAGAGATTGATTCAGAGCAGAGTATTTCTCGATTTGAGTTTTTTCCAACGTGGTTTTTTTATACGCCAGTTGTTTTACAGAGTGTGGCACAAGGGCTGTATTATCGAGATTTTCGTTTACCGTTAGTCGTCAACCCAAGCATTAAATTAAGTGGCATGGTGGGTGAATCGAAACACGATATCATGCGCTTAGCTGGAGAGACGGCAATGCCTTGGATTTCGCCTTTCGTGACGTTGACGAAAACCCAATCTCCTGTAGACGAGCAGGTTGAAGATGCATTAGCTACGTTGCGCAGTGAAAACCTTGATTTTCCAATTGTTGGTAAGCCAGACCTCGGTTGTCGTGGGGTTGGGGTGAAGCTCCTTCGTGATTCTGGGCAGTTAAAAGATTACATTGCTAATTTTCCAAGCGATGCGCGCTTTTTACTTCAGCAAAAAGCTCCGTACCAGGCTGAGGCAGGGGTGTTTTATGTGCGCCATCCAAATGAATCTAAAGGGAAGATAATTTCAATTACTTTGAAATATTCACCGTCTGTTGTTGGAGATGGTCAAAGTACGTTGCAGCAGTTGATAGAGCGTTGTCCTCGTGCGGGTCAGTTGACTCATCTCTATTTTCCAAGGCATCTCGACAAATTAAATTGGGTTCCGGCAGAGAATGAAGAATTTCAACTCGCTTTTGCTGGGAGTCATAGCCGCGGCAGTATTTTCCGCGACGGTAATCAGTACATTACCAAAGAACTAACCGAGAAGCTGGATCTGATTCTTAAAGATGTTGAGGGATATCACTACGGTCGACTTGATATTAAGTTCGATAATCTCGACGACTTTATGAAAGGTGAACACTTTACCATTCTAGAACTCAATGGTGCGAGCAGCGAGGCCGCACATATTTGGGATAGAAATACGCCATTAATGTCCATTTTTGGGATGTTACTGAAGCAATATCGTTTGTTGTACTCAATCGGAGCAAAGCAGAAAAAACGGGGCTATACACCTCCTTCTTTTAGAGAGCTTTTGGGTGCTTGGCGAGAAGAAAAAAACTTAACCAAACAATATCCAAGTACCGATTAAATTTACGTCATTGTCTAAGGCAACAAAATTATAAGGAAGCTTATGTTATCGATAATTGCAAACAGTCAAGGCCAGTTGGTTGGGCGTGAATTGCCTGTAATTCAAGGTTGTATTGAAACGTTAGAACAAGGTTATGAGTGTTTAGAGTTTTTAACTGATGAACAATATTTATGGTCAGCTAAACCACATGTTAACAGTAGTATTGGAGAGCATTTTCGTCATCTTCTTGACCTCTTTCATGCGGTAAATGTTGGTATGTCGGAGTCAGCAAAGAATAATGAACCACTGGTTATTGATTATAATTTGAGACGACGTGGACACATTGTTGAAACGTCACGAGAGCAGGCGCTATTGGAGTTATCTCAGTTAATCCAGTGGTTGGAAACACTTAGTGAACAAGAACTCAAAACGTCGGTAGATGTCCTGACAGAAGTCTCTATTATTCACACCGACATGAATCTTATGACGTCAACACTAGAGCGAGAAATTACGTTCGCGGCGCTACATGCCACGCATCATTATGCGATGACAAAAGTAACAACCAGTTTATTAGACCTCAATGTGAGTGATGACTTTGGCTTCGCTCCAGCAACGTTGTCGTATTTAAGAGGTCAGTAACTATGTGTTCTGTTTCTTGGTTAGTCGATAAAGACGGCTATCAGATATTTTTTAACCGCGATGAACAAAAAACACGAGCAGATGCATTGCCACCTCAGATACTGCACATCGATGGGGTTGATGTTGTGATGCCGATCGATCCTGTTGGTCAAGGAAGTTGGATCAGCACCAATGAAATGGGTTTGAGTTTGTGTTTGTTGAACAACTATCAAGCGAGTAACCCAAATGATGTGATATTAAGCCGTGGGTTATTGCTGAAGAGCTTGTCGAGTGAGAACAGTATTGAGAGCGTCCGCGATGCTTTTTCTAAGCTTGCTTTGCCTCAGTTTGCTCCATTTAGTCTATTAGCATTTGATCGCAGTGTTAGCCAAGATGGAAGCCCTGTTATGGCGTTTGAGTGGAATGGTCTGGAGTCCAATGTGCATCCAACAGACTCACCATTGTTTTCATCTGGCGTTGATTTACACAATGTTATTCATTATCGCAAAACGGCCTTTCAGAGCATTGTTGGGGAAGAGCGAACTCAGGAGAACTTATTGAAGTTTCATCGCCATCAGCATGCCGAACATTCACATATGTCGGTCTCTATGCATCGAGACGATGCTAAGACCGTGAGTTTTACTCACATTGAGGTATCCAATGATTCGCAACAAATGAGATACGTTGCGGGGTCACCGAGCACACAGCTTACTTTACAAGCATTAACTAATAACACGACGGCGCTGCCGAATCGTAATTCTTTGGCATTAACCAATTAAGGAAATAATTATGAAATATATTATGGCAACAATGTTGTTCTTTTTTACTCATCTTAGTTTTGCAGCCGATGCAATTTCTACCAGCTTCTTGAGTAATAAGGCTGTCAGCGGTTATGACACGGTCGCTTATTTTACAGAGGGTAAGCCAGTGAAAGGAAGTTCGACATTTAAAACAGAATATATGGGTGCCGATTGGCTATTTGCTTCACAAGAGCATCTTGATCTGTTTCTAGCGGAACCAGAGAAGTATGCACCTCAATATGGTGGGTACTGTGCGTGGGCCGTTTCAGCTCAGAATGATTTTGCTCCATCAGACCCTACTAAGTGGGCAATTGTCGATGATAAGTTATACCTGAACTATAACGCATCGGTTAAAGAGAAATGGGATGCTGACCGCGCATTGCACATTACCCAAGCTGATACTAATTGGCCTGCTCTAATTAAGTAAGAAGTGATAGAAGGAGATACGCTATGATCGCAAGCCCATTTCGTTTACCTAGAGTAACCCCTTTTGGGTTGGGAGAGTCTGTTGTTGAATGGGCGACAGGATTGTCCAAGTTGGATCATTTGTATCAGCAACGACCTGAAACCAATACCTCGTTTGATTTTATGCGCTACACCTTAGATGCGCTAAACGTTGACTATGCGGTGAACCGAGGCTCTACCGACTCAATTCCAGTAGAAGGTGCGGTTGTTATCGTAGCAAACCATCCACTTGGTGCGATTGAAGGGGTTATTTTAGCGGACTTGGTTGGTCAGGTGAGGAAAGACGTTAAAGTTCTCGCGAACCAAATGCTAAAACGCCTTCCTGAAATTAGCGATCTGTTTATTGGTGTTGATGTTTTTGGTGGGGAAGGAGCAAAGCGAACCAATAGCAATGCTATTCGTGAAGCTAATCAACATCTTGCCGATGGTGGTGTTCTGGTTATCTTCCCTGCTGGGGAGGTATCGACCTATCCGAAAGGTGGCTCGTCTCTATCTGATATAGAGTGGCGTAACTCTGTTGCGAAGTTTATCAAGCACAGTGAAGCGACAACGGTACCTATCTTTATCAATGGAAAGAATAGCGATCTGTTTTATCGAGCTGGCCATGTTCACCCGTTACTTCGTACAGCGATGCTTGGGCGAGAGCTGCTTAATAAGCGATCAACTGAGATTAAAATTTCGATAGGCGATACGATTCCGTTTAGTGAGCTTTCAACCTTTGATAGAGACAAAGATATCGTTAATTATCTGCGTTTAAACACCTATTTGATGCGACCAGAAAGTGATCATTTTTCAATGCAAGGTGCTCCTAGTTATGGAACTGAAGTCATTGACTCCGTAGAGACGAGTTTACTTGAACAGGAATTAGTCACATTACCGTCTGATGCGGTGTTACACGAGCAAACCGACTTTATTGTGTACTATGCGTCGACCAGCCAGATCCCTAATATCATGCGGGAAATAGGGCGAATTCGAGAAAATAGTTTCCGTGCGGTTGGCGAAGGCTCTGGCCTTGAGTGTGACATTGACGAGTTTGATAGCTACTACTTACAGTTGTTCGTGTGGCACAAGCAAGACAAACAGATTGTGGGTTCCTATCGTCTTTGTATGGTCGACGAACTGGTGAAAGAAAAAGGAATAGAAGGGCTTTATTCTCGTAGTCTATTTAACTATGACCAAACGTTTATTGATTCTCTTGATCATAGTATTGAAGTTGGGCGTTCTGTTGTCGCCGAACGTTACCAAAAGAATCTAAATTCATTGTTAATGCTGTGGAAAGGCTTGGCGAGTTTTGCTTCTCGTAACCCTAAATACACACACCTGTTTGGTCCAGTGAGCATTAGTAATGATTACAGTGACAGTGCACGACAGTTAATGGCAGCGACATTGTCGGTTCATTATTACGATGACGAAAAGGCAGAATTGGTCAAACCACTCACACCATTGCGCGCGAGTAATTCTGTGTTTTGGCAACCTAATTTGCTGTCTGCACTTGCAAGCGTCTCCTTATTGTCTAAGGTGCTATCTCGCATGGAGCAAGGTAAGGGCTTGCCAGTATTGCTGCGTCAATACATAAAGATGAATGGTAAGCTGGTTTGCTTTAATGTTGACCCTGCGTTTCATGACACGTTAGACGGGTTAATCGTTGTTGACTTAAGAGAAGTGCCGTTAAAGACATTAGGTCGATATATGGGGCGTGAACAAGCTGCGCTGTATTTAGAAAGCCACAAAGTTTAGCAAGTCATAACGTGACCCTATAGCTTCGAGAGTTTAAATAGTCCTAAATCAATGAGCCGATGTAAATTGCATCGGCTCTTTTGTATTTCATTGTTTAATTTTTATTATCGATATCAAAATTGGTGATGCAAAAATCGAGAAATGTTTCGCACCGTTTTGGAAGCTTTATTCCAGAAGCTTTAGAAATGACCAGTGAAATGGGAGTTGCGTAATCAGATAATGGAATGCTAATAAGTTCTGATCCATCGAAGCAAGTATTTGATTTTATATGGGAATTCATTAACGCGTAGCCTTCGCCATTTGCAACCAAACTGCGCAGCATCTCGATACTTTTAGTACGGTGCTTAATGATTGGATCCTTATCATATTGCTCAAATAACGACTGAAAATATTTATTCGAATGAGGTAAGTCTAATAAGATTAAAGGCTCATCTTTTAAGGTCATCAAATTGATTTGTTTTCTATTCGCCAATGGATGTTTCACCGATAACAGTACATGTGGACTGATCTTCGCAAGCTCTGTTGATTCAATTTGAGCGTTGTTATTTAAGTCATACATCAAAGCCATCTCTATTTTCCCGGTAAGAAGTGCTTCGTTTATCTCTTCGATATCTCCTTCGAATAACTTGAAGCTTACTTCTGGGTAGAGCTTGGTGAATCCTTGGATTAATTTAGGTGCATAAATCGGCCCTAAACTTGCGTAGCATCCAACATTAATTACCCCAGAAATTAAGGTGCTATGCTGCGTCATATAGCCGTTAATTTCTTCAGCATGAGACAATAAAGTACGGCTATAAGAAAGCATCTCTTTCCCTGCCGGCGTTAGTGAAACTCCTTTAGCGTGGTGTCTTATCAGCAATTGAGTATTTAACGTTTCTTCGAGCTGAGAAATCGCGTTTGAAATTGCGGGTTGGGAGATGTAAAGCTTTTCACTCGCTTCTGTTACGTTGCCAGATTCGGCAACAACAACAAAATATTTGAGTTGTTTTAAAGTGTAATTAATCATCTCTAAGACCTACCATCAAATAAAATCTATCTGTGTTAGACATAGCATAACTTACTTTTATACAAAATAATGGGTTGAATTCTTAACTATCCAAATAAATCAGTATAAATTTTAATTATTTACCTTTTGACAAAATTATATTTTACGTATGTAACGAGATGAATCATAAATACAGAGCACTTTCGATAATCGATCGTTACCAAACGTTATAAAACAATGCCTTGTTTAGTACAAAAGGTCTACGAGGATCGAAAGCTTAAAGGTGTGATAGTTATTTTCTATTTCGCTCTCCTTAGCTTAAATAGGCTATTGGTATTAGCTCGTAACTATTACTTTGAAACGTCATTATGTTGTTAACATTGTAAGGGCTCGATTGATGTCAAAGAGAACAGTAGCTAAAGCTCAAACTATAGATATACCCAAAGAACGAATAGAGAAAGATCTTTTGGGCGAAAGAAGTTTGCCGATGGACGTTTATTATGGCGTACAAACTTTACGAGCAATGGAAAACTTTCATATTACTTCCATTTGTGTTGGTGATTTTCCTAATTTGGTGAAAGCCTTAGGGATGGTGAAGAAAGCCTGTGCAGTCGCAAATGCTAAGCTCAATATACTTGATACAGAAAAAGCGGAGGCAATAACGAAAGCCTGTGACGAAGTGATTGGTGGTAAGTTCAATAACCAATTTGTAGTCGATATGATTCAAGGCGGAGCGGGCACTTCAACTAACATGAATGCAAATGAAGTGATTGCGAATAGGGCATTAGAAATTCTTGGCTTTGAAAAAGGCCGCTATGACATCCTTAGTCCAAACAACCACGTCAATTTGTCACAATCTACTAATGACGTGTACCCAACCGCCATACGTTTAGCGTTAATCATGTCAATACCGGAACTTTACGAGTCAATAGCGTTACTGGGTTACCAATGTAAACAGAAGGCTGTCGAGTTTAGTCGTGTGATAAAAATGGGGCGAACCCAGTTACAAGACGCGGTCCCGATGACGTTAGGCCAAGAGTTTGAAGCGTACTATGCGACGCTGAAAGAAGATCTCGATATGTTAAAGGTTGTTTCGAATAATTTTAAAGAAATTAATTTGGGTGCAACTGCAATTGGCACAGGAATTAACACCGACCCCGAATATTCGAGTTTAGTCATTGAAGAACTGTGTTGGATTTCAGACATACACTTCGTCAAAGCCACCAACTTGATTGAAGCAACAAGTGATATGGGCGCGTTTGTTACTCTTTCAAGTATGCTAAAAAGAACCGCTATAAAAGTCTCAAAAATATGTAATGACTTGCGTTTGATGAGTAGTGGGCCAAGAGCGGGCTTGAATGAAATAAACCTCCCTCCTATGCAGCCAGGATCTTCGATAATGCCTGGTAAGGTAAACCCTGTTATTCCTGAAGTTGTCAATCAAGTGGCTTATGAGGTTATTGGTAATGATCTCGCAATAACAATGGCGTCTGAAGCAGGGCAACTTCAATTAAACGTTATGGAGCCTGTTATTGCATTTAATTTACTACGGTCGATACAATTCATGACTAATGCATTTAATACACTTGCAACACGCTGTATTTCAGGTATTACTGCGAATGAAGAGCATTGTAAATCAATGGTTTATAATAGCATTGGCATTGTAACAGCGATTAACCCTTATTTGGGTTATGAAGAGTCGACTCGGATTGCAAAAGAGGCATTAGGTACAGGGGAAAATATTATTAATTTGATTAAACGAGACGGTTTATTAACAGATCAGCAGTTATCAGACATCCTTAATCCTGAAAACATGACTCAACCTAGACGACAACTTTAATCTAAGAGAAGATTGATAATCTGATATGTATAAACCCCTTGATTGTTTCTTAAATTTTAAGCGAGGGGTTCAATAAAAAAAGATAGACCATTTGGTCTATCTTTTTTAGTTTATACCTTAGCGAAAAGTGAGATTTTAGCGCTGCGAAGCATCCTTATAGGCAGAGTATGTGCGCTGCGTAGCAATATGCCCGGCGATATGCTTAGCATCATGCCATACTCCCCAGATAAAGGCTGAACCACGTCGTGATAACCACGCTTGACCAACAAAATATACACCTGGCTCGGTCGAGACACCTCGTTGATGAGCAGGTTTGCCTTTTTCATCAAACGCATCGACTTTTAACCAGCTGTAATCGAGCGCGAAGCCCGTTGCCCAAACGATGGTTGTGATGCCTTCTTTCGCTAAATCAAGCTCAAGAATCGGATTTGTCATACACTCAGGATCAGCGAGAACATTACGAGCGGATGGTTCCTCAGGAAGATCTAGACCATTGCGTTCAATATATGCATCGGCAGAATCCAAGAAATCCATGTAATTCTTATTCCCGCGCTCTACATTGTCATTAAGGTCATTTTGGAAAGTAACCTTACCGTTATTAAATTCCTTGGTCATACCAAGTAGGGTAATCCCTTGATGAGCGAGTGCGCGAAAATCAACAGTACCGTCCTTACCATGTGCACCTGTTACAGCAATAGTTACATGTTCTGTTCCTGGCTCTAGAGACTCACGATCCCACTCACCTAATACGCCCAACCACCAACAGAAATCGCGATTACGGTATGAACGAGGCGGGCGATCATGTGGGCCAGCTGATAAGAAGACTTTTCGGCCTGAACGCTGAAGTTCGTCAGCGATTTGCACACCAGATGAACCAGCACCTACTACCAACACAGCGCCTTCTTCTAATTGCTGAGGGTTTTTGTAATCTGCAGAGTGTATCTGTGTAACGGATTCGTTTTTAGCAATAGGAGGAATAACCGGAGTTTGGAAAGGTCCGGTTGCCGAGACAACACGTTTTGCTTCTATTGTCCCTTGTGATGTTTCGATGATAAAGCCTTGAGCATTCACATTTCGCACAACGCTTTTAACTTCTACACCAGTGCGGATAGGGGCTTCAAACTTTTTCGCGTAATCCACTAGGTAATCAGCGACTTTTTCTTTAGGGATAAAAGAGTCAGGATCATGGCCTTCAAATTCTAATCCAGGAAAGCGGTCATGCCAAGCTGGACCATTCGCTACCAATGAATCCCATCGTCTGGTTCTCCATTGCTCGCCGATACGATTACGCTCTAAAACAAGGTGTGGAATATCATGCTTGCTTAAATGCTCACTCATTGCAACACCGGCCTGACCAGCACCTATTACAAGCGTATCTATTTTTTCAATTGCCATTGTTGTTTCCTTATTATTTTTTATCAAGGCCAATGAATAAGCCAAGAGGGTTTCCATATCACGTAGACGATTTAGCCAGCTGTCAATTGGAAGTGAACCTATACAACCGTATTCTTTACTCTTTTAAGATTGAAAAAAGCATAATTAGGAAATGTGCATTGGTAAAATATTATTAATTTAACAATTAAATCAAAAAAAATTATTTAAACAATTTGGCTAGTGGTAGTTTGTGGGGGATATAAATGGCTAATTGTTTGAATGTGTTACTAAAGAGATCAAGCAAATGATTTCTCGTTTTTCTGTGAATAGAAATAAGTTATTTTGCTGATATATTTAAAAAATTTTCATTTCTAGAAAGTGATTATAGAATAAAAAGTAATAGCAAGATTAGACGGGACCAGATACATGATAAGAACAGGTGAAGAGTACCGTGAGTCAATAAAAGATAGCCGTGAAGTTTATATAGCAGGAGAAAAGGTAAAAGATGTTACTAGCCATCCTGCTTTTAAGCCGATCGTTGATGTAAAAGCGAAAATTTATGACATGCAGCATAGCGCTTCTACAAAAGATGTCATGACCTATCAAGCCGATAATAATGAAGTGTGTGCTATCGCCTTAAAGCTGCCGCAGAGTAAGCAAGATTGGTGGGATAAGAAAACAGCCACTAATTTGATGATGAATGAAGTTGGCGGTGTTGTTACCCGAGTCGGGGATGAGACGGTTGGCGAAATGTGGTCACTGTATGATTCACAAAAAGCGTTAAATGGCATCAATTCTGAATTTTCAGACAATATAAAAAATCACATTAATAACGTTATTATTAACGATACATTCCACTTAACGGCGAACACAGATCCAAAAGGCGATCGTTCTAAAGCGCCTCAATTACAAGATCCGGACATGCGCTTACATGTCGTGCGAGAAACGGATCGCGGCATTGTGGTTCGCGGAGCAAAATTTGAAACAGCCGCAGCTTACGCTAACCAAGCCTATACCAAGCCCACGATTGCAAATTGGGAGGCGGATACAAAATTTTCAGATTATGCATTAGGCTTTATTTGTAATTTTAGCTCTCCCGGTCTCAAAATTATTTGTCGCGATGGTTTTGCTGATAAAAATCCTTTGGATTATCCCATTGCGACAAAGTTTGATGAAATTGAAGCATTGGTCATTTTCGATGATGTTGAAATTCCATGGGAAGATGTGCTGTTCTATCGAAACACCCAAGCCGCGAAGTTTATTCACACTTCGCTACATCGATATTCTGCCTTTGCATTTATACAGCGTAATTTAAAAGTTGCTGAGTTATTAATTGGTGCATCAATACTGAATGTCCAGCAAACTGGCGTAGATAATCAAGTTGGTGTGCAGGAACGCTTATCTAAATTGGCATGCTATCGAGAAGGTATCGACGCTCATTTAATTTCATCTATTGCGATGGCTGAAAAAAGCCCGAGTGGTTTGGTTATGCCTAATCAGTCATTGCTTTATGCGGGCCGCGTTTTTGCTTGTTCTCAGCTTTATGAAATGGTCAACGTTGCGCGTGAATTAGGTGGTGGGCAAGTATGTTTAACACCTAATTACGATACGTTTAACCATGATGAAACTAAGCCATGGTTGGATAAATTTTACAACGTAAATGCTCAGTGGCCAGCTGAGGAAAGAAGAAAGTTGCTGGCGTACTCTCGTGATCTATGTAATTCAGACTACGCTGGTCACAGGTTAACATTCCAAGAATTTGCTCAATCACCGCGTTTTGCTCATCTAGCGTCGGTTTATCACCATTTTGATTTCGATGGGCCTGCTGAATTGGTTCGCCAAGCGGCAGGTTTAAGTCAAACAATACAGTCAACACAGCTCGAAAATACAGGTGTGGCGGGGGAACATGGCTCTTTCTTGAGCACTACGGCAGATATTTTAAATAATAAAACTCGCCTATAAACAACGAAAACTCCAATTTAATCATGTTTATACGAGTCACTTTCTATGAGCTATTCTTCTAGAAGTGGCTTGTTCGGCTCTCTATTTTTAACTAAAACCCAAGACATAATTTGATAAAAAGCATTGGATGAGCATCCACAATTATGAATAAATTTTAATTATCCAAGAACTTAAAAATTAATATTTTACTAATGTTTCGTGGAATCATAATGTCTGAAATTGAATAACGTGAAACATTAATCCAATGACTAAAGATAACTAATAAGTCGCTTACTTATGAGTGACTAAAACAAACGTGAAAAGAGATAATACTATGATTATTGGTGTACCTAAAGAAATTAAAAATCATGAATACCGTATTGGCTTAACGCCTGCTGGGGTTAAAGAGTTAGTTTTAAATGGTCATAATGTGATCGTTGAAAATAATGGCGGTGCCTCGATTGGTTTCGATAATGAACAGTATGTTACAGCGGGTGCAAAAATTATTGATAGCGCTGCGGAGATATTTGCTACTGCCGATATGATTATCAAGGTAAAAGAGCCACAACCTGTAGAATGTAAAATGCTTCGTCCAGGGCAAATACTGTTTACATATTTACATCTAGCACCTGATCCACAGCAAACTGAATTATTGGTTGCATCAGGCGCAACGTGTGTTGCCTATGAAACCGTGACTGCTGAAGAAGGTGGTTTGCCTTTATTAGCACCAATGTCTGAAGTAGCCGGTCGTATGTCGATTCAAGCAGGAGCTCACGCGTTAGAAAAAGCACAGGGTGGACTTGGTGCGTTACTTGGCGGCGTTCCGGGTGTTGCTCCAGCTAAAGTATTAATTGTTGGTGGTGGTGTTGTAGGAACTCAAGCTGCAAATATGGCAGTAGGTATGGGCGCTGATGTCACTATTTTAGACCGCTCTTTACCACGTTTACGTCAATTAGACGCAGAGTTTAAGGGTCGTTTGAAAACCGTTTATTCTACGGCTGATGCAATGGACCAACTTATCGTCGAAGCTGATTTAGTGATTGGTGCGGTATTAATCCCAGGTGCTGCTGCGCCGAAATTGGTGACAAAAGAGCACATCAAAATGATGAAGAAAGGCGCTGTTGTCGTCGATGTTGCCATTGATCAAGGTGGCTGTTTTGAAACATCAAAAGCAACGACACACCAAGATCCGACCTATATTGTTGATGATGTTGTTCATTACTGTGTTGCCAACATGCCTGGTGGCGTGGCTCGTACTTCAACAATGGCACTTACCAATGCAACGATGCCGTTTGCCGTAACACTTGCCAATAAAGGTGCTAAACAAGCGTTACTTGATGATAAGCATCTACTCGCGGGACTAAATGTTCTTGGCGGAAAAGTGACTTATAAACCTGTTGCCGATGTTTTAGGATATGAATACGTATCCCCAGAAGTTGCTCTAGCCAGTTTGTAATATTTAACTAGATGACAGCTAACTGTGTCTGAAAGAGTACAAATTTAACGTTTGTACTCTTTTTTATACGATTCGATAAGGCTTTTAAGCAGGCTGTAAACCTTACTGGTCCCTTAAAGCCGTTTCTTTTATGAATTCAAGTGAAATTATCCGGTTGCTTCACAGTTTTTTATTTTGCTTTCACTAAGCTTCTTGCCTTTTAAAGCAAGGAATTACAGGTCGTTTTATTCAATTTCTCTAGAATTCAGTATCTTTTTGAACGTTAACTTTGTTGAATAGATTTTTTTTATTCGATTGTAAGGTTAATAATATTTTAACAATTCATTAACGCTCCTTAATCTAGAGTGAGTAATCAAAGCGATACCGCAAAGCAATACCCGCAACGCTTTCGTATCGGATGTGGACATGACGAATAGATAATGAATACGCATGTTATCAGGGCGGGCAAGTAGAAAGAGCTGAAGATGAAAAAGTCACCCACTATAGATATGTTAAAACAACTCATTCATTTTGATACGACGAGCATTAACTCAAATTTGGAGTTGATGAATTACGTAACAGAATACCTAAATTCGTACGGTGTTGAGAGTACATTGATCTACGATGAAGATGGGAAGAAAGCCAACCTTTTTGCCACTATTGGCCCAGCAGGTATTTCAGGCGTTATGTTGTCGGGACATACTGATACTGTGCCCGTCACAGGACAGAATTGGACCAAAGAGCCTTTTACTCTGAGTGAAGAAAATGGTCGTTTTTATGGCCGTGGTACCAGTGACATGAAAGGCTTCGTTGCAACTGTTCTTGGTGCGGTGCCAAAGATGGTTGCTCAAGAGTTGCAGATACCTATACATCTCGCTTTTTCTTATGACGAAGAAATTGGTTGTATCGGCGTGCGTAGCTTGATTGATATGTTGAAGAATTCTCCTACCAAACCTGCTGTATGTATCATTGGTGAGCCGACATCAATGAATGTGGTGACTTCTCATAAAGGAAAGCTGGCCGCTAAAGTAACTGTTACAGGAAAAGAGTGCCACTCAGGTATGGCTCCCCAAGGCGTAAATGCGGTTAATTACGCTGCACGTTTGGTTTCTTGGTTAGAAAACGTTGCGATAGAAAAACAGACTAATGGCCCATTTGAAGAGGGCTACGAAATACCTTATAGCACAGTACATACTGGAGTTATTAATGGTGGGAACGCCTTAAATATTGTTCCCAAGCACTGCAGCTTTCTATTCGAAATTCGCAATATAGCCGCAGAAGATCCAAAAGAGATACTCGCCGAATTTAAAGCATACTGCTCAGAACTAACGAGTGAAATGCAAAAAACCGATGCCAATTGCAAGATTGATATCGAAATTACCACCGAATACCCAGGGTTAAATACACCTGAAAGCGACCAAGCGGTTGCCTTTGTCCGCAAGCTTGCTCAATCAACAAACCACGCCAGTATTAATTTTGGCACTGAAGGAGGATTATTTAATCACCATTTAGGTATTCCTACCGTTGTTTGTGGACCTGGTAGCATGAATCAAGGGCATAAACCAGACGAATATATTCATGGAGAGCAGCTAGTTAAGTGTGAAGAATTTATAGATCGTCTGATCCTAGAGCTAAGTACTAATCGTGACATTCATCTAGACCTTTAGATATGGTGGATTGGTATAGGTTCTAAAATAAACGTTAAACTAAAAAGGAAAGTTCAATTATGGAAATTAGTCAGAATCATCCACAAAGTTCAGCTGAACCGTCAGCATCGACATCAACCTTTAAGAGGACACTCGGCCTTGGATCGCTATTAGCTGTTTCCGTGGGTTTAGTTGTGTCACAAGGTGTAATGGTATTGATGCTTCAAGGTGCTGGCATTTCTGGATTAGGGTTTATCATACCGCTCATCATCGCTTACTTCTTGGCAATCACTTATATTTATTCTTTTTCTGAATTATCACTAATGATCCCTAAAGCAGGTGGTCTTGCAAGTTACACTGAGGTCGCAATTGGGCATTTCTCAGCCATACTCGCGGTCTTTTCTGGATACGTTGTGGTAACCATGTTCGCCGTCTCAGCCGAACTCTTATTAGTGGATTTTGTCATTAATAAAATCTTCCCAGATGTGTTTCCTACATATGCCGTTGGCTTTGGGTTACTTACAATCTTTACTCTTTTGAATTTAAAAGGTATTGATGTATTTGCTAAATTACAATCTGTTCTAGCTTTCGTCATGATTACGTTACTGCTTATTATCGCGCTAAGTGCTCTTGCTGGCCCTATGGATGCGAAACCGATAAGTCTTGATGCTCTGACGGCTGACTGGAACCCATTAGGTCTCGGTGTAATCACGCTTGCTGCATTAGCGATATGGGGTTTTGTTGGCGCAGAGTTCGTTTGCCCATTAGTTGAAAACGCGAAAGAACCTAATAAAAACATCCCTCGCTCAATGATTATTGGGATGACTATTATTTTTGTCACCATCTCTTTGTATTGTTTTGCCGCTCTACTGTATGTACCCGCTGATCAGTTAGCAGGATCGACATTACCTCACTATGACTTTGCACTTGCTGCTTTTGGTGATATCGGGCTTATTCTTATTGCGGTAATTTCAGTCACTGCAACATGTAGTACCGTTAATACCTGTCTTGCTGCTATACCTAGAATGCTTTACGGCATGGCTTTAAATGGACAAGTGTTCCCACAATTAAAAGTTCTTTCTAAGAAAAATAAAACACCTTGGGTAGCAGTACTGTTTGTCGCGGTAATTACCGGTATTCCAATGGTATTGCTTGTAGACCAGCCTGAATCTATTGGTTTACTTCTTGTTTCGGCAGCAATCGCTTGGTTGATTTCTTACATCATCACGCATATCAATGTGATTGTGTTACGTCGTCGTTACCCAAATCTAAAAAGACCATACAAAACACCTTTTTACCCATTACCACAGATCATCGGGATCGTTGGGATGATTTACTCAATCTACTATGCATCACCAGCACCAGAGCTTAGTTTTCAAATCTTCAGTTCTGCAGGCGTTGTATTAGGTGTTGTCTCAGTAATAGGTGTTATCTGGGTGAAATTTGTTATGAAAAAAGGTCTATTTACTCCAGAGCCAATTGAATCAGTATTGGATTCGGACAAATAAACTGCATAAGTTAATAGAAATATAAAAGCAAAATTACATTTTAACGTTGTAAACAAAAATCTGTTTTTAGCTACATGTTATTGACCACTGTGTTGAAACGTGTAGCTAAAAACTCTTGCACTACGATTGAGGAGTTCCCCTACAATGAACTATTTAGATAAAGAAATGCAAAACGTTTGGCAAAAAGATAAAGATCACCACATTCATCCTTGGACTGATTTTTCATCATTTAACGAAACGGGAGCCATGATTTTATCTGGTGGCGATAATGCACATGTTACTGATGGCGCTGGTAAACGGTATTTAGACGGTATCGGCGGATTATGGTGTGTCAATATTGGCTATGGTCGTCAAGAGATAGCGCAAGCAATGGCCGAGCAGGTAATGAAAATACCTTATTATTCTGCATTTGGTCACCACACTACTCAGCCAGCTGCTGAATTGTCGGCAAAACTTGCAGAACTCGCACCTGGCGATCTCAATCACGTCTTCTATGGTTGTGGGGGCTCTGTTGCAAATGACACCGCTGTTCGTATGGTTCATTTTTATTTCAATCAATTAGGCAAAACTTCGAAGAAAAAAATCATTTCGCGTATTGATGGATACCATGGCAGTACTTACATGGCGATGTCGGTTACTGGCGTTAAATTCGATCATATCGGCTTTGACATCGAAGAAGAACTTGTTCACCACATTTCATGTCCTAACTCTTACCGTCGACCAGCAGATCAAAGCTTAGAAGACTTCTGTGATGAAAAAGTGCAAGAGCTTGAAGATAAGATTCTGGAACTTGGTCCTGATAATGTCGCGATGTTTTTTGCTGAGCCAATCATGGGTGCTGGTGGCGTAATTGTTCCGCCTCCTGGGTACCACAAAAGAACTTTGGATGTTTGCCACAAATACGACATTCTTTATATTTCTGATGAAGTGGTAACGGCTTTTGGACGATTAGGCCATATGTTTGCCTCCGAAGATGAGTTTGGTATTGTTCCAGATATCATTACTTGTGCAAAAGGTTTAACTTCTGGTTACATTCCTCTTGGTGCCACGATTATTTCAGATAAAATTTATGATGTAATCAGTAAGCCACAAGCTGAAGGTGCATTATTTACTCACGGTTACACCTATTCAGGTCACCCTGTGAGTTGTGCAGTTGCACTTAAAAACATTGAAATACTTGAAAGAGAAAATATTTGTGACAATGTAAAAGAAATGGGTAGTTACTTTGAAGAGCAGCTACGCACACTTAGTGATCTTTCTATCGTTGGGGATATTCGCGGTAAGAAATTTATGATTTGTATTGAGAATGTCGCGAACAAAGAAACAAAAGAGCTAATCGATGGTAAAGCTAAAGTAGGCAATAGAATCGCAGATTATTGTGAAGAACAAGGACTATTAGTTCGTCCTCTTGCTCACATGAATATCTTGTCACCGCCACTTATTTTGACAAAAGAAAACATCGACTTTCTTGTCAGTACATTAAGAGGTGCGATTGAAAACACTATTTCCGATTTAAAACAGGAAGGGTTTATTTAATAACCATTAGAATTAACGTTATAAGGTTTCCGCAAACCTTATAACGTATTCTTTATTGTAGGTTTACTTCTTGTGCTTAAATTTTTCAAAATCATAACTTATCATTTTATCTATTCAAATGTTAAATGTAGGTTTGTATAAAAATTAATTAACCATAGACAACAAAGGATTAAATATGTCTACAACTAATACTCAAGAAAGTTGGCTAAAGCTAAAAAATGAATTGGTCTACCAAAATCAAGCATGGATAGATGGTCAATGGCACACTCCCACAAATGGTGAAACCTATGCAGTAACTAACCCTGCAACGGGTGAAGTCATCGTGGATATGGCAGCCTGTCAGCAAGAGGATGTTGATGTAGCTGTTGCGGCAGCAAAACGTACCTTTGATGCTGGCGTTTGGAGCTCGACTTCACCTGCTCACCGTAAAGCTGTGTTAAAAAAATTAGCTCAATTAATTTCAGAAAATACCAATGAGCTCGCCCTTCTTGAGTCGTTGAATATGGGTAAGCCCGTTGCAGACGCAGTTAGTATAGATATCCCCGGTTCAGCTGCTTGCATCGAATGGTACGCAGAAGCCATTGATAAAGTTTACGGCGAAGTTGCCCCTACAGATGCAGATAATTTTGCCACTATTACGCGAGAGCCTATTGGTGTGATCGGTGCTGTTGTTCCTTGGAACTTTCCTTTAGATATTGCTGTTTGGAAGATAGCTCCGGCACTAATAACAGGGAACTCCATTGTCTTAAAGCCAGCGGAAGAGTCACCACATACTGTTTTAAAACTCGCAGAGTTAGCTAAAGAAGCAGGTCTCCCTGATGGCGTTTTAAATATTGTTACTGGTGTTGGTGCGGTAACTGGCCAAGCTTTAGGTCTACACAATGATGTTGATTGTCTTGTGTTTACTGGCTCAACAGCGACGGGTAAGCGCTTCTTAAAATATTCTGCAGAATCGAACATGAAGCCGGTTTGGCCCGAAACGGGCGGAAAAAGTCCAAATTTAATATTTGCCGATTGTGATTTAGAAAAAGCCGTTACTGGTGCGATAAACGGTATTTTCTTTAACCAAGGCGAAGTGTGTTCAGCTAACTCAAGAATCTTAGTTGATAACAAAATAAAAGCTGAGTTTATGGATGCGTTTATTAAGGCGGCCGAAAAACTCGTACTTGGTGACCCTCTAGATCCTGCAACTCAAGTTGGTGCAATTATCGACCAAGCTCAAGTAACACGTATGTTAGCAACGATTGAGAAAGCCAAAGAGCAGGGTGCCAAACTTGTTCTAGGCGGTAACGCCGATGAAACCAAGCGGTTTTTATTCCCGACGATTTTTGATGAAGTCACACCGTCGATGGAAGTCGCAACCGAAGAGATTTTTGGCCCTGTTGCTGCGGTCATCGGTTTTGATACCGAAGAAGAAGCTGTTCAAATTGCGAATGACTCAATTTATGGGCTAGCGGCTTCTATATGGAGTAATAACCTATCTCTTGTTCACCGTGTATCACGAAAATTACGCGCCGGAACAGTATCAGTGAATACGGTTGATGCCTTAGACTTCTCAACACCTTTTGGTGGTTACAAGCAATCTGGTTTCGGACGTGATTTATCATTACACGCGTTGGATAAATTCACCCAGCTAAAAACCACTTGGATCAAACTAGTCTAGTGATTAAATGCTTGTAAAACGAAACCTTCTGAGACTATGCCTCAGAAGGTTTTTTTATCACGATAAAGTGGCGTTAGGTAAGGTATACATACAATAACTATTCGCGTTTTGGTTACTTCAACCCAAGCTTTTTAAGAAAAAACACTGCCGGGCAGAATCCAGTAAATGCACTTTGAATTAGATTCACACCGATAAAGGCAGTAAACCAAACAAAATTCGCATGAACGAAATAGGTGAGAACCAAAGACACTAACACCATCACACCCGCAAAGATCTGAATACCTTTATCAATAGTCATAAAAACGTTCCTCAAGTAGTCGATAGTTCAAACTATAAATAATTACATTAGATAAGTCTAATTAAAGTTAAGCTAAATTCACAATACCTAAATAAGAATTGACTAATATAAAAACTGACGTATCATTCTTGTACGAATATAAGTGGGTGAGGCAAGTATGAAACGATCAGATATCGATATTGAAAGCATGCAGAAGAATGCCAAAGAAGTGTCTGAATTGTTGAAAATAATGGCTCATCCTGAACGCCTGATTGTATTGTGTCAATTGACTCAGGGAGAGGTCGGGGCCGGTCAACTGCAACAAGGATCGAGTTTGAGTCAGTCTGCTTTTTCTCAACACCTCGGTTTATTACGTAAGCATGGTTTGGTTGTGATTAGAAAGGAATCACAACAAGTTTACTACTCGCTTGCGGACCAACGTTCATCAAGAATCATAGAAAGCCTAGAACAGATCTTCTGTGAATAATATTGTTTTGCAAGTCAACGAATTAAAGTTCATGACCCATATAAGGGAGAATAAGATGAGAAACGCTTACTTAGCTACTGCTGTTACATTGTCGATGATGGGAGTGAGTTTGACGAGTTCCGCAGAGCAACTCTTTACCGTGAGTCGTGATTCGATTCCAAACCTTATTCAATTTGATGGTGTTGTTGAAGCAGTCAACCAAGGAACGGTAGCAGCACAAACCAACGGACGGATTGTGGGGATAAATGTTGACGTTAATGATCGAGTGAAAAAAGGTGATGTGTTGTTAGAAATAAGTGCAGCCCAGCAAAGTGCATCGCTCGATGCGGCACAAGCACAGCTAAGTAGCGCGAACGCTCAGAATCGAGATGCTCAGTCTCAAGTGAAACGCTATCGTTTGTTATTCCCGAAAGGCGCGATTTCTCGAGAGCAGATGGACAGTGCAGAAGCTCGAGCGAATAGCTCTGAAGCCGAGGTAAAGTCGGCACAAGCAAATGTGACTAAGGCAAAGGATGCATTAGGTTATACCCGTATTAAGGCACCTTATGACGGAGTTGTGACAGAGCGCTTCGTCGAGCTGGGAGAAACAGTCGCGCCTGGCTCTCCGCTGTTTAGTGGTTATGGGGTATCGCAGCTTCGAGTGAAAACTCATGTTCCGCAATACTATCAATCTCAAGTTAACGACGTCAGTCAGTTCCAAGTGCATTCACCGTCTGGTGCTTCTTTGACACCCACGTCGTACAACTTATTCAGTTACGCAGATCCTCAGACCCATACCTTTACCATTCGCTTGGAACTTTCTCAAGAAGCCAATGATCTACTGCCGGGCATGTGGGTTAAAACCGATTTTAATTATGGTGTTCATTCCGCTTTAGTTGTGCCAAAAGAAGCGGTGATTCGTCGTGGTGAATTGAGTTCGGTGTATCGTTGGGTGGATGAGCATTCGGTACTCAATCCAGTGCGCCTTGGACAAGTGTATGAAGGTTATATTGAAATACTTTCTGGGCTAGAAGTAGGTGATCAGGTTGTTAGTAAGGCTGTTACGCTGGAAGGTAAATAGTATGGATAAGCCATTAGGAGTTTCTGGCCGTATCGCGGCGATGTTCCAACATTCAGCAATTACACCACTACTTGCCATTGTTGGAATGTTAATGGGATTGTTCGCCGTAATGGTGACACCCAAAGAAGAAGAGCCACAAATTGATGTGACTTTTGCTGACATTTACATACCTTTTCCCGGAGCTTCACCGCAAGAAGTCGAAAGTTTGGTGACTAACCCTGCAGAACAGATCATTTCTGAAATGCAGGGGATTGATAAGATCTATTCGTTCTCTCGTCCAGATGGTGCGTTGATTATTGCGATCTTTGAAGTCGGGGTATCACGTAATGATGCCGTGGTGAGAACCTACAATAAACTCTATTCCAATAACGACTGGATGCCGCAAGGTGTCGGCGTTGGCCAACCGGTAATCAAACCGAAAGGTATTGAAGATGTCCCGATCGTGAGTATTACTTTAAGTGATAAAACCGGTCGTTTGGACAACAAGCAATTAACCCAAGTCGCTTCTGGTTTAGAGACTGAGTTAAAACGTATTCAAGGTACGCGTGATATATATACCATAGGCAAACATTCGACCATTGTTGACGTGCGTCTTGACCCAATAAAAATGAACGGATTTGGTATTACACTTGATCAACTTAATCAAACTTTGGTTGCGGCTAACGCATCGTCCTCAACCCTCAAAATTACTCATGACAACCAGCAATTTCCTGTTCAAGTTGGGCAATTTTTAACTCGAGTTGAAGATGTAAAACAGCTGGTTATTGGAATGAACGAAAACCTCCCAGTTTATCTTTCTGATGTCGCAGAAATAAAAATAGGTGCCGATACACCAAGTCAGAATGTGTGGACCAGTAACAAAGAGAGTATTCACCCAGCGGTGACGATAGCCGTTGCAAAAAAGGCAGGGGAGAATGCAGTTGATGTCGCGAATCAGGTTGAAACTCGTTTAGAAGAGCTTAAAAATCAACTGATTCCAGAGAACATTAGTGTCGATATTACGCGAGATTATGGCCAAACTGCCGCCGAAAAAAGCAGTAAGTTAATTGGGAAATTAGCCTTTGCGACCGCTGCAGTTGTGTTGTTGGTGATTTTAGCCATGGGTTGGCGCGAAGCGATTGTGGTGGGTATCGCGATTGTGATTACCTTAATGATTACCTTGTTTGCATCGTGGGCGTGGGGATTTACCCTCAACCGAGTATCGTTATTTGCGTTAATCTTCTCGATAGGAATATTGGTGGATGACGCCATTGTGGTAGTGGAGAACATTCACAGACATATGGCACTAGGAAAACGAAAACTCAAAGATCTGATCCCAATAGCAGTCGATGAAGTGGGTGGGCCAACGATCTTAGCCACACTGACAGTCATTGCTGCACTTTTACCAATGGCATTTGTGTCGGGGTTGATGGGACCATACATGAGTCCAATTCCAATCAATGCCTCGATGGGAATGTTGATATCACTAGCGGTGGCGTTTGTGCTTTCTCCTTGGTTAGCGAGTCATTTGCTTAAAGATGCACACCACGAAGAGAAACCAGCCTCTAAAGGGGTGTTTTATAAGGTTATGGCTCCGTTTGTTTTATCCAAACGTCAGGGGCGCAATCGATGGTTCTTATTACTCGGTATTTTTGCATTAATTGCGGGATCATTGATCTTGCCGTTGACTAAGACTGTCGTAATGAAAATGCTGCCATTCGATAACAAGTCAGAGTTTCAAGTTGTTCTCGATATGCCAGACAATGCGTCATTAGAAAAAACACAGCGTGTGTTGTTCGACGTTGGCCGAGAACTTAGTAAAGTGCCAGAAGTCACGGATTACCAAATTTATGTGGGTACCGCAGCCCCGATTAACTTTAACGGTTTAGTGCGTCACTACTTTACTCGAAGCGATGCAAATCAAGGGGATATTCAAGTTAACCTTGTTGATAAAAACCATCGTGATAAATCGAGTCACCAAATTGCCAGTGAAGTTCGTCCTGCCTTACATGCAATAGCAGAGAAATTCGGTGGAAAACTCAAAGTCGTTGAAGTGCCGCCGGGGCCACCAGTGTGGTCGCCAATTTTAGCGGAAGTCTATGGGCCAACGCATGAAATTCGTAAGCAAGCGGCTCGCGAAATTCGTGAAGTGTTCAAAGCAACCGATGATATTGTCGATGTTGATATCTATCTACCCGAGCCGTATAAAAAGTGGCAGGTAGTGATTGATCGCAACAAAGCCTCACTATTACTAGTTCCGTATAACAGCATTGTTAACGCCATCTCTACGGCAGTGGGTGGACAAGCCGTGACGTACTTACACAATGACTACAATAAATACCCGATTCCAGTACAGGTGCAGGCCAGTGAGTTAGCCAAGGTTCGTTTAGAACAAGTGATGAACATGATGGTGGGTAGTTCGAATGGCAGTCGATATCCTCTGTCTGACTTAGTGACTGTGCGCCAAACCGATATGGATGATTATATTGTTCACAAAAACTTGGTGCCGACGGTGATGGTCGTTGCGGATATGTCGGGTAGTACCGATAGCCCACTGTACGGAATGTTTGATGTCTATTCAGAACTCAATAACCTTCCATTTAGCATTGAGCAGAACTTGATCGAACAACCCTCTGGTATCGATAAAGTTGCGGTTCTTTGGGACGGTGAATGGACCATTACTTATGAAACGTTTCGAGATATGGGCATCGCATATGGTGTTGGAATGATTCTGATCTACTTGTTGGTGGTCGCACAGTTCCGTTCGTATTTGGTTCCGTTGATTATCATGGCACCTATTCCGCTCACGATCATTGGGGTTATGCCGGGTCATGCGATATTAGGAGCGCAGTTTACGGCGACCTCTATGATTGGCATGATCGCTTTAGCTGGAATTATTGTTCGTAATTCAATTTTGCTGGTGGACTTCATTAACCAACAAGTTGATGAAGGGATGGCATTTGCTGATGCCGTGATTAACTCTGCTTCAGTTCGAGCCAAACCAATTATGTTAACCGCATTAGCAGCGATGATTGGCGCGGTGTTTATCCTGGATGACCCAATATTCAATGGTCTAGCAATCAGTCTGATCTTCGGTATTTTTGTTTCGACCGTATTGACCTTGGTGGTGATTCCGGTGCTGTATTACGTAGCAATGAAGAAGCGGTTTACGCTTGAGGTAAGTTAGAAACTGATTCGGGCACTAATATAAAACCCTCTCTGTGAACTCGATGTCCGCAGAGAGGGTTTGTCATTTTTAATCGTGACTATTTACACTGTTCCAAGCTGCTTATTAGCGCAACAAGAAGTGAACTGTATTGCTCTTTTCCTATCGCAATATTGGCACCTAGTGGGTCCATAACACCAATCGTGTTTACTGTTGAATCTTCAAACACCGTTTGTACCATATCCGGATTATATTGTGGCTCGGTGAAGACACAGGTAACACCCAGATCGCTAACGGTTTGGCGAATTTCCGCAATACGAGCCGGACTTGGATCTGACGCATCTGAAATTGAAATCGCACCGCTTGCCAATAATCCAAAGCGTTGTTCAAAATATTGGTATGCATCATGGAATACGATGAATTTAGCGCCTTGTAATTCCTGTGCTTGTCGTTTTATATCAGCCGTCAGTTGATGTAAGCGTTCAATAGCCGCGCTTGCATTGTTCTGATATGCCTGAGCATTATCACTGTCTGCCTCAGAGAGTGTTTTGGCAATTGTGTTCACCCACGCTTCTGCGTTTTGAGGATCTAACCATACGTGAGGATCATGCCCTTCGTGATGATGGTCGTCATGACCTTTTTCATCATGGTGCTCGTCTTCATGATGGTCGTCGTGGCCTTTTTCATCGTGGTGCTCGTCTTCATGATGGTCGTCGTCGTGGCCTTTTTCATCGTGGTGCTCGTCTTCATGATGGTCGTCGTCGTGACCTTCTTCGTCATGGTGAGCATGAGCTTCAAAGGTTGCGCCTTCACGAAAATCATAAAGAGTAACGCCTTCAGTTTCCATCATTTCAATTTTTGTTGCGCCACTTGCCAGAGTCTCTAACGGTTTTTCAAGCCAAGGTGTTAATCCTTCGCCGATCCAAAATACAATATTGGCATCAGACAGTGCTTTTGCCTCCGATGGACGCAAATTGTATTCATGTGGTGATGCTTCTGGGCGAATTAATAAGTTCGGTTCGCCAACACCATTCATAACTTGTGCCACCAATGAGTGTAGCGGCGCAATGTCTACGGCAACGCGAGGCACTTGGGCGTAAGCCTGAGAGGCGCTTGCCACGCTAAGGCAGACACCCAATACGGCTTTCTTAAACATGCTTTTCTCCTAGTAATGTCCAAATCAGTCACCAATATGAAGAGTGGTAACCTTTTCTATCTAATGTTGTTATGTTATAACATAACAACATTGAGCAATGTCTGGCAACTGATTTTTGCTTTAGCCCATTTGCCTGACGAAATCCCGCTATTAAGAGAACGTAGATGTTAATTTCCTCACACGCATTGTCTGTGAAGTTCGGTAAACACGTGATATTGGATCGCGTAAATTTGTCAGTAAATCGAGGTGAAATCGTCACGATTGTCGGCCCTAATGGATCTGGAAAGTCGACCTTATTAAAAACCTTAATAGGGGCGGTTCCTCTTGCTGGTGGACATATTGATCGTGCTGACGATTTGAAAATTGGCTATGTTCCTCAACGCCTGCATATTGATGAAACCTTACCGATGACGGTCGTTCGATTTCTGACACTGCCAGTACGTCATTCAAAAGAAGCAATTGGTGATGCTTTAACGCGAGCAGGAGTCGCTGGTTTTGAAAAGCAGCAAATAATGTCATTGTCAGGAGGGCAACTTCAACGAGTTTTATTAGCGCGAGCGTTGTTAGAAGAACCTTCCCTTTTGATATTGGATGAAGCAACTCAAGGGCTCGATCAACGTGGAATGATCGATTTTTATCAACAGATAGATGCAATTCGCAAAGAAACCAATTGTGCCGTGATTATGGTAAGCCATGATCTTCATGTTGTGATGCGCCGAACTGACCGCGTGATTTGTCTCGACGGTCGCATATGCTGCCAAGGTGTACCAGATAAGGTGACGGAATCTCCAGAATATAAAGCGTTATTTGGTCTGGATGATGATGAGGTGCTTGGTGTTTACCGTCATCACCCGCATTCGCATCAGGGCCAAGGAGCATCGACATGTTAGATGACTTTCTTTGGCGTGCTGCGTTAGCCGGAATTGGAGTGACATTGGCCGCTGCGCCATTAGGCTGTTTTATTGTTTGGCGCCGTATGGCGTATTTTGGTGATGCCACTGCTCACGCGTCAATGTTAGGCGTTGCACTGTCACTTTCTTTCTCACTACCAATTCTTCCCGGCGTATTATTTATATCGCTTCTTATGGCGATCACCGTATCTTCATTCAGTGGGCGAGGATATGCGATGGATACCTTGCTGGGTGTGATGGCGCATTCTGCATTGGCGGTTGGACTGGTGGCGGTTTCGTTTTTGTCTGGTGTCCGGCTCGATCTTATGGCGTATCTGTTTGGGGATATTCTTGCTGTTAGCAAAACAGACTTGTTGGTGATTTGGGGAGGCACAATATTGGTCATAGGCCTGATTAGTCACCGCTGGTCTCGCTTACTGTTGTCAACGTTAAATAAAGATTTAGCTCTTGCCAGTGGTTTTTCGCCAAAACGCGAACAATTGATTCTTACCATTGCACTTGCCTTGGTGGTCGCCGTCGCCATAAAAGTGGTTGGCGTATTACTCATTGTCGCAATGTTGATCATTCCTGCTGCGACCGCACGCCCGTTTAGTCGAACTCCTGAAATTATGGTGGTGCTAGCAGCACTATTTGGTAGCGGATCCAGTGTCGTTGGTCTGCATTCTTCGTTTGTATTTGATACCCCTACCGGCCCCACCATAGTGTGTGTGGCTGCTGGATTCTTTTTAGTGTCGAGTGTGGTTTGGAAAATGACAAATAACACTCGCTCAATCAAGGAGTGAATAGCCATGACAGAAATGGAAAATAAGGCTCGCATTGTTAGTGCGACTGTAGCGAGAGGTAAGGAATCGAGTGACATGTTGGAGGTTGAGCGATGAGTCTACAGCTGACGGCGGAACCAATGTCAATTCGTCCGATAACAACACCGGTATTCGGCTCTGAGCCGAAAGTCTTCGCAGATATTTACAAGCCAGATCATAACATCGCGATTTGGCAGCGTACGTTGTCGACGCAAATGACAGAGGATATTGATGCGCTGTTACAAGATGGGCAACTGGCGTTAGTTCGCAGTGTTACACCTAAAGATGCGGGTCTATGGCTCCGGAATAAGCTTGAAGGGTACGCTTGTGCAAAAGCACTAAGTGAAGATATTGCGCTTATCGTTGATATGTTCTGTTGCTTGTTTGATCTAAAGGAAGCTGGCGTACGGCTAACAACACTCGACAGACCAATGTGCCCCAAATTTCATGTTGATCAGATTCCTTGTCGCCTCGTGACAACTTATGCGGGTACCGCGACTCAGTGGCTGGGAGACAATGATATCGATCGTTCAAAACTTGGGGCGGCTAGTGCGGGAATACCTGACCATCTCTCAGGGCTCTTTAAAAATAATATGGCGATTAATCAAATGGAGTCTGGTGATGTCGCTTTGCTCAAAGGTGGCGGCTGGGAGGGTAATGAAAGTACTGCGTTGGTGCATCGTTCACCCGAGCTGTCCCCTAATGAACGACGGTTATTACTCACATTGGATTTTATCTAGTTGCGTTTACAAGTATCAACACATCGGTTTTATAAATAAGAAGGAGAATTTGAACCATTATGCAGGCAACGCTGATTAAAAATGCGCTCGTTGTGAACGAAGGCATTGTAAAGGAAACGGATGTTCGTCTCGTCGGACAACGAATAGAAACCATTGCGACCCACCTCACCGCTAAACCGGAAGACATTATTGTCGATGCCAAGGGGCGTTACCTTCTTCCAGGAATGATCGACGATCAAGTCCATTTTCGCGAGCCCGGTTTGGTTCATAAAGGTTCCATTGCCAAAGAATCACGCGCAGCGGTGGCGGGCGGTATTACCAGTTATATGGAAATGCCAAATGTAAACCCTGCGACCACAACCATCGAAGCATTAGAGCGCAAGTTTGCGATTGCCGCAGAGCGTTCGTTTGCTAACTACTCTTTCTACTTGGGTGCAACAGAGGACAACCTCGACCAAATAAAAGCACTTGATCCTAAATGGCACTGTGGCGTAAAAGTGTTTATGGGAGCATCGACTGGTGACTTACTCGTAGAAGACCCTCAAGCGTTGGATGCAATATTTCGTGACTCTCCTGTCCTTATTGTCACGCACTGTGAAAGTGGCGCAGTCATTAACCAGAACCGAACACAGCTCATGAAAAGCGGAGCTCCTTTAACGATTGATGATCATCCTATTCTTCGAGATAAAGAAGCCTGTTATGCATCATCCTCATACGCGGTCGATCTGGCGAAGAAGCACGGCAGTCAGCTTCATGTTCTGCACATCACAACAGAAAAAGAATTAGCGTTATTTCAGCAAGGGCCGATTGAGGGTAAACACATCACAGCAGAAGCGTGTGTGCATCACCTTTGGTTCAGCAATGAAGACTATGCTTTACTTGGGAATCAAATTAAATGTAATCCTGCAGTTAAATACGCCAGTGATCGCGAAGCATTATTGAATGCCTTGAAGACGGGGCAAATCGATATCATCGCGACGGATCACGCTCCTCATACCTGGGAAGAAAAACAGACCGATTACGAGGTGGCTCCAGCCGGTCTTCCTCTTGTTCAGCATGCCTTACTGAGTTTATTCGACCACGTGAAGAACGGAAAGATGACTCTTGCTCAAGTGGTGGAAAAAACCGCTCATAACCCAGCAATTCGTTACTCGATTGAAGACCGAGGTTATATACGAGAAGGCTACTTTGCGGACTTAGTGCTAGTGGATCTCGAGGTACCAACACAGGTAAGCCATGAGAACAGCTTGTATCATTGTGGTTGGACGCCTTTTGCGGGACACGAATTCTCAGCTCAGATTTCTCATACTTGGGTTAATGGATCGTTGGTCTACGCAAATCAAACTGTAAATGAAAAAGCCACTGCAGCCATGCGTCTATCGTTTAATCGCTAGCCTCAGGTTTAGTCTGGAAATAAAGAGAATTTAGTATGTTAAGAAGAAACCCTAACGGTCATTTGCCTCAGGTGTCAGAGACTGCATTCGTTGATCCGACAGCCATTATTTGTGGCAAGGTTGTGATTGAAGATAACGTGTTTATTGGGCCCTATGCTGTGATTCGCGCCGATGAAGTGAATGAACAAGGTGATATGGAAGCGATTGTGATTAAACGTGACACCAACATTCAAGATGGCGTTGTGATTCACTCTAAAGCTGGTGCTGCCGTGACAATTGGAGAGCGATCTTCGATTGCGCATCGTTCTATTATCCATGGACCGTGTGAAGTCAGTGATGATGTTTTCATCGGCTTTAATTCCGTAGTGTTTAATGCTGTGATCGGTAAAGGCTGCGTTATCCGTCATAACTGTGTCGTTGACGGTTTGGATTTACCTGAGCATTTTCACGTACCACCTATGACCAATATTGGAGCAGAGTTTGACTTAAACAGTATTTCTAAAGTACCACCTGAGTACTCTGCATTTTCCGAGTCGGTTGTATCGGCAAACCATACCCTTGTCCAAGGTTACCGAAGAATTGCTAATGAGCTTTGATGGTATTGGTTTTCGGGTTGTGATGTTGTGGATGGCGATGATTATGGTTGCACCGAGTATTCATGCTCATCCACACTCTTGGGTCGACTTAAAAACCACTGTTGAAGGTAAAAATGGGCTTATTACTGGCTTTAAGATGGAGTGGTCCTTTGATGCGATGACGTCGGCCTACATGCTTGATGGAGAGGGTATTACGCCTCAAAACGAGCAAGAAACATTTCGAAGGTTGTCTGCGTCGGTGATGGAAAATATGAAGTATGAGCATTATTTCACCTATTTTTACGATGGTGAAACGCCAATCAAGTACCAGGTTGCACACAGTGATAGGTTGGTTCGTGATCGTTCGAAACTTGTTCTCAGTTTCACGCTACCTTTATCTGAACCCAAACCTGTGACTCGCGAGGGTTTGAGTCTGTTGATCTTTGATCCAAGCTATTATGTCGATATGGCGTGGAAAGCAGACAATGACGTTGTGTTGTCACCAGAGTTGGCTAACGATTGTGGGTTAGAAATCCATGAGCCAAACCCGACACCTGAACAAGTAAGCTATGCGTTATCTCTACCTGCGGATGTCGATCCAGATGAAGCACTAGGGCAGTTATTTACTCAAAGTGTGCAAATCCACTGTGCTAATTGAGCATTCCTCAGAGAGCTATATAATGACAAATTCAATATGGAACACACGAACTATCACGCTTATTTCGGTTGTATTGTTGATCGTATTCGGTGTTTATCAACTCTGGTTAATCTGGCCAACGATCATAGTCTCTAGTACACAATGGCAGCGTGAGATTAACGCTGAAATTGCTGATTTACTCTATGAAGCGCAAACCAATCCGCTCGTTGCTGGTGGGTATTTAGCCGGACTGAGTTTTTTGTATGGCATGTTTCATTCATTGGGACCAGGGCACGGAAAAGTGATCGTGACCACCTACCTCGCGACACACCCAACCAAGGCGAAAACCAGCCTTATCTTAACCGTTGTTTCGGCGTTATGTCAGGCGCTCGTCGCGATTGTATTGGTGAGTATTCTTGTCTGGGGCTTTAGTATGTCGATGCGTGCGGTAAACGAAACCGCAATGCTTTTTGTATCAGTGAGCTTTGCCTTGGTTACGATATTAGGTGTGTTGATATGTTGGAAAGCGACGAGAAAAATATATCGTTCTCTGAGCCCAGGAACCTTTCAAATACATGCTGCGATGCCATTAAATAACCCTTCATTAGCTGGACAAAAACCGATAATTTCGAATTCGGTGGTTAAGTCATCGATGCTCCTAAACAATGACATGACAAGATCCCAAACACATGTCGCACAGGATAATAGCCATCATCATGGCGAAACGTGTGGCTGTGGGCATCAACATGTAGCGGATGCCGATGCGATTAACCGAGCTTCTACACTGAAAGAATACATCGGTATTATTGCCACCATCGGGATTCGTCCATGCACGGGCGCGATAATGGTCTTGCTTTTTGCCAATGTCGTTGGGCTTTACTGGATGGGCGTGGTGAGTGCGATCGTGATGGCGGTTGGAACGGCATTTACGACGTCAGTTATCGCGATTCTAACCTTAACCGGGAAACAGTTAGTTCGACGTTACCTGGTAACAAGTGATCGAAATCGGAAGAGTGGATGGAAGCTTGCTGGCTACTCGCTTCAATTGTTCGGAGGAGTATTTCTTATCATCATTGGCTTAATCTTGCTAAGCGGCACCGAATACGGAATGTCACCTGTGTTTTCGCTGTGAAAAAAAGGCCCTAATAGAATCGTCTATCAGGGCTTTAAAATATGGTTTTTATTTCATGTTAGGTGAGATTAGTCCACTGAGACGGTGCGTTTTTCAGCCAACGCCATAGCAATATTTGCCAGACTGTATGCGGCTTCGTTGATAAAATGAGGGTAGATCTCTCCCTTTCCTTTCCAGCATATCTCTTTACCAGTAAAAGTAACCAAAAGAGGCTCACCAGACTTAACGGGTTCGAAGTCTTTTCCACAGATACTTGGATGAACGATTGCTTGACGCATGCCGTTTGTATCTAGGGGAATATGGACTTCTTCAGTAAAGTAAAACGCATTAAAATCGTTTAGTTTTGGTATTTGTTGTGTGTTGTGCTTTTCGACGTAATCGAGAACTAAAGTGAGCATACGCTTCATCAGATCTAACGTTTCATGTTTCAAGGCTCCGTGAGCTTGAGCACCGACTTCGATCATCACACCGTGTTGTCCAGCCGTACATAGATACGCTTGTTCTGACCAAGTAATGGTATCTTCGAATAGGATATTGGCTTCGGGCATGTATTGTTTTATGTATGCGCCCATCTTGAGGTAGAACGCATCTGAGGAAAGCAAGATTAACGTTGCTCCCATGTTGCTGGTGGTATTGTGAAGATCGACGATCAATTGATTATCGGTCTGTGAATACTCTTCTATTATTTGACGAGCAATGGGGTGTCGTTCGCGGGTTGAATCGCCTTCGTTGAGGTTTGAGAACTCGCGGTTTAAATCGGTTTCAATGAATCTAACGTTGCGTTTCATCGCTTCTTTATTCGCGATGATCAATACTGTGTCAAAGCTAGGACGTTTTGCATCATAAAGTCCATCGTTGATGAGTTTGTTTAGGTAAATGCCGGACAACTCATTTCCATGAGTTCCTGATACGATTAGTACGCTATTTAGATTATCAACTTTCATTTACATCACGTTCTTCGAATAATAATTACTGTTATGTTATAACAATTTTCAACGTAGTGGAATCTCGTGTCACAAGGTTTACCGCGTTTGCATTTACCTCTTTAGAACGGGTACGGTGTTTAGATATGATGTACTGTAGAATCATATCTCGTTATCGCTGTTCAAGCTCTCGTGCTGTCATCTTATGCCTACAATTCAAGGAGTGAATTAATGAAGCTTCAAGCTATTACCTATTTTAATGAATTGGTGAGTTCCCGTTCTATCCGGCAAGCGGCGGAAAATTTAGGGGTTTCGCCGACGTCAGTGATTCGTCAGTTAGAAAACCTTGAGCACTATGTGGGAGCTGCACTCCTTATTCGGGGGGCGAGAGGGATTACGCTTACCGCTGCGGGAGAGTTATTAGCCGTTCGTTCAAAAGATATGATGCGTGACCTTGATAATGCGAGACAAGCAATTGATGACTTGCGTGGGTTAAAGAGAGGTAAGGTAGCAATTCATATTAATGGCGCGGCAATCAATACGATACTCGCTCCTGCATTGGCTGAGTTTTATAAGCTCTATCCTGCGGTGTCAATTGAGGTGACGGTTTCATCTGCGGAAGATGCGATTAACGCTGTTACTAATGGTCATACGGATATCGCTGCGACCATGTTTTCGTCTTCCGATCCACTATTGGATATCCGATTTAAGTTTCCGGTATATCATGACGTAGTCATGGCGGTTAATCATCCGTTAGCGACTTTAAAAGACATTACCCTAGAAGATATCCGGAAATACCCTGTGGCTATGCCTGATAAGTCATTTGGAATTCGACGCCGATTTGACCAGCGACAACGAGCAATAGGGCTAGTGCCATTAGAGCCTTCATTCACTACTTCTTCTCTGGAACTGCAAAAAGAGTTGGCATTACGCCAAGCGGCAGTATTGATTCTTCCAGCCATGTCAGTGATTCGTGAAATTCAGTCGCAAGAACTTGTCGTCAGACCTTTTCAGGCTCAATCGGCTATTCGATCAGAACTTCAAATTGGTCGTGCCAAAAATACCGAACCCAGTTTTGCTGCGGCACGTTTGACTGACTTTCTCGAAGAGTTTTTGCCTGCTCATGCTCAGAATATCTATCGCGAAGTTAAACAATAAGTTGGTCGCGATAGGTTTCTCTAAAAATCAATATGATAAGCTATTCCAACTTTCATTTATAATAAGACATCGCTCCCTCTGATACGCCGCAAAATCAGTGTTACGGTTTTAGTGTTACTGTGTGCTAATAAAACTGATTGCAATTACACTGAAATCTCAGGCATGGTAGGGATATTAAATAAAACCTTTTAAAACAACCGGAAGGGAATCCATGTATGACTTGTAAGATTCGTTCTTTTGTTGCTGCAACTGTTATCGCTATGCTCACTGCAAGTTCGGTGCAGGCGGCGGCACGCACCGATCTTGTTTTAGGTATGAGTATTGAACCATCAGGACTTGATCCTACGTCTGCAGCTCCTGTTGCTATTGGCCAAGTGGTTTGGCAAAACCTATTCGAAGGATTAGTCACTATAGGAAAGGACGGGGACATTGAGCCTGAACTGGCGGAAAGCTGGTCAATTTCGGAAGATGGGCTGACTTATACGTTCGATCTGCAAGACGATGTTAGCTTTCAAAATGGGGTTGCGTTTGACGCAAAGACCGCGAAATATACCATCGACCGATTGCTTGCCGATGATTCAATCAACCCACAAAAATCCTTGTTTAAATCGATTGAAAGCGTTGCGGCACCGAATCTTGATACCTTGGTGTTAACGTTATCTAAGCCATCTTCTGATTTACTTTATTGGTTGGGTTTCCCAGCTGCGGTAATGATAGAGCCTTCAAGTGAAGCATCGAATTCAACTTTACCAATAGGAACTGGGCCATTTAAGTTCGATGAATGGAAGAAGGGTAATCAAGTCTCGTTGGTGAAAAACCCAGAGTATTGGGGAAAACCAGCACAACTGAATAAAGTGACGTTTCGTTTCATTGGTGATCCTCAAGCTCAAGCAGCGGCGCTTAACTCTGGTGGCATAGATGCGATGCCAGAATTTAGTGCACCGGAACTTGTTAGTCAGTTTAAATCCAACAGCGCATTTGACACCGTGATTGGAACGACGAGCATGGAAGTGATTGCTGGAATGAATAATAGCAAAAAGCCGTTTAATGATGTTCGTGTTCGTCAGGCTCTAATGATGGCTATTGATCGTCAGGCAATTATCGATGCAACAAGTGAAGGGTTAGGTAAGCAGATTGGAAGTCATTATTCTCCCTCAGATGCTGGTTACGAAGATTTGACCAAGATTTTCTCGTACGATCCAACTAAAGCGAAAGCACTTCTGGCTGAGGCTGGGTATCCAAATGGTTTCGCTTTCACAATCAAAGTTCCCACTCGACCTTATACCGAGCGTGCAGCAGAAATAATGCAAGCATACTTTTCTATGATTGGTGTCACGATGAACATAGAGTCGTCAGAGTTTCCTGCTAAATGGGTGCAAGATGTATTTAAGGATACGAACTATGATATGACGATCATTGGTCACGCAGAGCCGCTTGATATCGGAATTTATGCTCGAGATCCTTACTACTTCAATTATCAGAACCCTGAATTTAATCAAGCTATGGCTGATATCGCCGATGCAACTTCGGAAACGGATCGAATTACTGGCTATCAAAATGCTCAGAAAATTCTCGCGAATGATGTCCCTTCTCTCTTTTTATATGCCTTTCCTAAAATTGGTATTTGGAAAAAAGATCTCGTCGGGATGTGGACCAATGAGCCTGTTCCTTCTAACGATTTAACTGACGTGTATTGGAAAAACTGATGAACTAGGGTGCTTGCGATATTGTGCGAGCACCCAGTCTGATTGAAGGTTTAGGATAGAAAATATATGCGGCATATTCTCCACTCTTTTTCTAGGCTAGTCATAACGTTATTGATTGTGTCTTTTGTCATTTTTTTGGTTATGGAAGCTGTCCCCGGCGATCCTGCGGAAATTATTTTGGGTATGTCCGCCGAACCCGATACGTTGGCAGCACTAAGAGCGCAACTTGGATTGGACCAGCCGCTTTTGGCGCGCTATTTCATATGGCTAACTGGACTATTGCAGGGAGATTTGGGCAATTCTTATACCTATTCTACCGCTGTGTCGGAGCTTATTGGAGAACGTCTCGCGGTTACATTGCCTCTTACCTTAATTGCCGTCGTGCTTTCTGTTCTCATCTCTTTGCCATTAGGGGTGATGGCAGCGGCAAAACCAAATAGCCCTATTGATATGTTTGCGACGTTCTTTTCTCAAATAGGCATTGCAGTCCCGAATTTTTGGATAGGTTTACTGCTTATCTTGGGGATTTCATTAACGTTTGGCTGGTTTCCTTCAGGTGGCTTTCCTGGGTGGGAAGGGAATTTTTGGCTTGCTATACAAGCGTTGGTTTTGCCTTCTATCGCACTCGCCATTCCACAAGCGGCGGTATTAACTCGAGTGACTCGGGTAGCGGTTATTGAAGTTATCAATGAGGACTTTGTGCGTACGGCGAGAGCGAAAGGCGCAACTCCGAACTACGTGTTGTGGCGTCATGTAATGCCGAATGCTTTAATCCCAGTGGTGACAATGTTGGGGATGCAGATCTCTGTCTTAATCGCGGGTGCCGTTTTGGTCGAAAATGTTTTTAACTTACCCGGTATGGGGACGTTGGCGTATCAAGCTTTAGCACAACGTGATCTTATTGTAATTCAGAACGTTGTGTTGTTTTTTGCCGCTATTGTGATGATTGTGAACTTTGTTGTCGATGCCCTTTATACGGTTTTAGATCCACGTATCAGGAGCCGCCAATGAAACGCTACCCTTGGTCGCTCATGGTTGGTGGAAGCATCACCCTTGTGTTTGTTATTGCAGCGATATTGAGCCAATTTTGGACACCGTCGGATCCAACCGCAATTAATATTGTTAATCGATTAAAGCCACCGGGAGTCGGGGGGCTATTGGGCTCGGATCATTTTGGGCGTGATGAGCTCTCAATGATAATGAGTGGAGCGTGGGTTTCACTGGGTATTGCCTTTTCCGCTATCGCAATTGGCGGATTTATCGGTACTGTCCTTGGAGTGACAGCGGCCTCGAAAAGAGGGGTATTTGAGTCATTGGTGATGCGGGTAAATGATGTTCTTTTTGCATTTCCACCGGTGCTTTCAGCAATATTGCTGGCTGCAATTCTAGGCGGTGGGCCTGTTACGATTGTTATCGCGATCGCGTTGTTTATGATTCCCGTTTTTACCCGAGTGACACGTGGGGCAGCATTACAAATATGGGCCAGAGATTACATACTTGCGGCACGAATGGCAGGAAAGAGTCACGTTAGAATTACGATTGAACACATTATCCCAAATATTGCGGCCCAAATTATTGTACAGATTTCGATTCAAACAGGACTCGGAATTTTGACCGAAGCTGGCCTCTCTTTTCTTGGTCTTGGCGTCGCGCCACCGACACCGAGTTGGGGAAGAATGTTAGCCGATTCACAAACCTATCTTTCAGTTGCTCCCCACTTAGTCTTTGTTCCGGGCTTGATGATTTGTATTGCGGTTTTGGGGCTAAATTTATTAGGTGATGGGTTGCGAGACTTAACGGATCCGAGACGGAAACAATCCACATGATGCTTGAGATTAAAGACCTAAGAGTCAAGTTTAAAAATGAAAACGACCAAGAAGTCGAAGTTGTTCATGGTATTAACTTGTCTCTCGCGAAGGGTGAAACTCTTGGTATCGTTGGCGAGAGCGGTTCTGGGAAATCGGTTTTATCGTTAGCGACGATCGGACTATTGCCTAAAACAGCCAAGGCTACAGGCGAAATCCTGTTTAACGATGAAGATATTTTGTCTAAATCCGAACAGCAAATGTGCCGATTACGGGGTTCTAAAATCGGTATGATTTTTCAAGAGCCGATGACCGCATTAAATCCCGCGATGAAAGTGGGAGCGCAAATTGCCGAAGGGCTACGGCTACACCGTAAAATGAGTCGTTCAGACGCAAATGCGGAAGTGATCCGACTATTAGATATGGTAAAAATTCCCGATGCAAAAAGAAAGATGCACGTATATCCGCATGAAATGTCCGGTGGACAACGTCAACGAGTGGGTATCGCAATTGCGTTGGCTTTAGAGCCTGATTTACTTATTGCCGATGAACCGACTACTGCTCTGGATGTTACGGTGCAAGCAGAAGTCCTCGATATTCTTGACGATTTAGTGAGTCAATTGGGGATTGCTCTGATATTGATATCACATGATTTAGGGGTGATTGCTCGCATTGCAGACCGTACGTTAGTGATGTACCAAGGAAATGAAATGGAGCAGGGGGAAACCGCACAGATATTGCGCCACCCTCGCTCAGAATACACTCGACAACTGATCGATGCTCAACCCCGGCGAGTTCGTGAAAATGCGACCTTGACGCAAGTGAATCAGGGAGAAGTGGTATGAGTGAAACACTTTTGGAAGTCATCGGTGTCTCGCGCGAGTTCAAGCTTGCAGATACCACGATTAAAGCCGTTAATGATGTCACTTTAACGCTTAAAAAGGGTGAAATTCTCGGCGTTGTCGGTGAAAGTGGTTCTGGGAAATCGACGTTGGCCCGTATGGTGATGGCACTCGATAGACCCACAGAAGGAAACATATTGTTTGAAACGTGGGATCTTTTCAAGCAACGAGCGGCTCGATTACAAACCATGAGGGTTAACTTTCAGATGGTATTTCAGGACCCATATGGCTCATTAAATCCGCGTCATAAAGTGAGTCGAATCGTCGCTGAACCTCTGCACTTGGAAGAGAACCCACCTAAAGGGAAAGCATTGCGTGAGCGAGTTACAACGCTTCTTGAAGAGGTTGGGCTATCGGCTTCTGATATGGATAAATACCCCCATGAGTTTTCCGGTGGACAACGTCAGCGCATTGCGATTGCACGAGCGCTGATTACCAAGCCAAAGTTGCTCGTTGCTGATGAAGCTACGTCTGCACTCGATCTTACCGTTCAAGCTCAGATTCTAAAATTGATTCTTAAAATGCGTGACACGCATGGTATCTCTGTACTTTTTATCACTCATAACATTGGGGTGGTTGATGCGATTTGTGACAGTGTCGCGGTGATGCAATCGGGGAAAGTCGTTGAAGCGGGACCTGTTAGGCAAGTGCTTGATAACCCGAAAGAAGCCTACACCAAACGCCTTCTTTCTGCCGAGTTGACGTTGGATAATATTGGTCGTAAAGGCCATAGGGATATTTGATAGGGATATTAAACAATGACGGATTTTTCAAAGCTCAATACTCGAACCCTCGTGCAAGCGTATGCGAGTGGTGATACCAGTCCGACTGAGTATATGAATTGGTTAATAGAGAAAGTTGAAAGGGTAGAACCTAAAATTTGCTCTCTCTATGCATTTAAACCTGAACAAGCATTGAAACTTGCCACACAATCGACGACTCGCTGGTTAAAAGGAGAACCTCTGAGCAAGCTTGACGGAGTTCCTGTAACGGTGAAAGAGTTGATCGCGACCAAAGGTGATCCGATTCCCATGGGGACCGCTGCCAGTGATAAAACACCTGCTGAAGAAAATGCTCCAACCTCTGCACGTTTAAAAGAGGACGGTGCGATTATCTTTGCGAAAACAACATGCCCAGATTATGGGATGCTCTCTTCCGGACTCTCTACCTTTCATCATTTAAGTCGCAATCCGTGGGATTTGACTAAGAATCCTGGTGGCTCATCAGCTGGAGCCGCGGCAGCAGCAGCGGCAGGGTTAGGGCCATTGCATATCGGTACAGATATTGGTGGGTCAGTACGCCTTCCCGCAGGGTGGACTGGGCTGTTTGGTTTTAAGCCAACACTTGGGCGTATTCCTATTTATCCCTATTATACCGGGCGTGCAGCTGGACCAATGACGCGTACTGTTGACGATGCGGTAATGGTGATGCCAACGATTTCACGACCAGATCGCCGTGATACCACTTCTGTGAATTACCAGAAGTTGGACTGGGATGTTTCTGCGGCATCGATTCGAGGAATGAAAATTGGGTTAATGTTGGATGCTGGTTGCGGCATTGACGCTGAGCCAGAAGTCAAGGCAGCAGTGATTGAAGCAGCAAAGCGATTTGAAGCTGAAGGGGCGGAGATTATCGAGTTAGCACCGGTATTAACACGTGAACACCTAGATGGTTTAGATGTGTTTTGGCGAGCTCGCTTTTGGGACACGATGCTAAAACTCACGCCTGAGAAAAGAGCGACTATTTTGCCTTATATTTACGAATGGGCAAAAACGGGCGGAGATGCAAACCCACTTGATGTAGTTAAAGGTTTCGACGGCACAATGGCGATGCGCGATGCATGCGCTGAGGTGTTTAATCGAGTTGATATCGTCCTTTCACCTGTGAATCCTAATGTTTCATATCCGGCCGATTGGGCTTCACCGACGAATGATCCACAAAAGCCTTTTGAACACATAGCATTCACTGTTCCTTGGAATATGGGAGAGCAGCCAGCGGCATCAATTAATTGTGGGTTCTCCAAATCAGGAATGCCTATTGGATTGCAGATCGTCGCTCCAAGATTTGATGATCTTAAAGTGATTGCGTTAGCAAAAGCCTATGAACAGTGGCGTGGAGCGATTAATTGGCCATCCCTTTAATACCATAGCGAGTTTCGGCTGATTGGACTGCTTTCAGTACGGCGGTAGCCATGACTTCTGCAGCAAGAGCACCGATAACAGACACGTCTGCTTCATATTCACCCGTGGAAAGCGTAAATATGGTGTCCCCATCATGAAGAGTGTGTATTGGGTTAATTACTCGAGCAAAACCATCATGCGCCATCATTGATACTTTTTGGGCTTGCGCTTTTGTCAATTTCGCATTGGTTGCAATCGTGCCAATGGTGGTATTTGACATCTTTGGGTTAATCCCAGTTGATATTATCTCTTTATATACATTGATCGTGCCGGCAAAATGAGTTTTATCTTCCGTTAACATTCCAGCAATCACTTTTCCAGAAGAGGGATCGATAACGTCACCTAAGCTATTTACCGCTACAATTGCCCCAATTACGATATCGTTACATCTTAGACTCGCAGTACCGAGTCCGCCTTTCATTGCAAACTCTATTCCTTTAGTTTTACCGACTGATGCACCTGTGCCTGCACCGACGTTACCGCAGCGAGCTTCGTCATCGGTGGCGTTAACACACGCTTGGTATCCCATCGCTTTATCGGGACGAGCATGATAATCAGCAACAGGTAAATCAAACAGAACAGCACTTGGAACAATTGGAACAACCCCCACACCGACGTCATACCCTCTGCCATGCTCTTCACACCAACTCATTACGCCATCTGCGCCGGCAAGTCCATAAGCACTGCCACCACCTAAATAGACGGCATGGACTCCTTGGATTAGGTTGACAGGATTGAGTGCATCGGTTTCACGAGTTCCGGGACCACCACCTGCAACGTCGACACCACAGACCGCATCTAAATTGGGTAATATCACCGTACATCCAGTTCCGCCTTGGTCATCTTGAGCATGCCCTACCTTAATTCCAGGGACATCACAGATAGAATCCAACATACTCCAACTCCTTGCGCATTATAGTTGATCGCTTAATGGGTCATTCACGATTTGATTTCCTAACCTAACAATGAGAAATAATTTAAGCCAGTTATTTAAGCCTAAAACCCATGAATTTTTTGCCTCGAATTCACTGTTCACTATTTTTTGAGCTTGAGTCTTGAACACCGGTTGCCTAACGTTAGCTGGAAGTCTATTATCGAACAGCTTTAGAGCGAGTTAACCGCCAGAAAAGTGATGTAAACTAAGTAGATTTACTACGGGCTGTTAGCATTTTATGGCAGAGGAGATCCCCGATTAAAACGCAACCAATGAAAGATGAATCAGTTCTAATTCCTGCTGTTGAAGCTAAAAAGTTACGTTGGTTATTACTTACGGCTACCATCTTCTTTGCCATTGGTATTGTGACACCGATGATGACCGTTACTAAGTTTTTTGTCTTTGAAAATTCCTTTTCGGTGCTTTTCGGCGCGCTTGAGTTGCTGCTTGGCGGTCATTTCGTTTTGTTTCTGGTTGTCGCTGGGTTTAGTATTCTACTGCCACTACTCAAGATTTACGTACTTTATAATCTCTTATTACCCCGTAACAGATCATCACGAAAGACAAAACAATTCTTAAACCTTATGCATGAGTATGGTCGATGGGCCATGCTTGATGTCATGGTGGTTGCGGTCTTGATTGTTTCCGTCAAATTGGGAGCGATAGCCAGCATTCAAATTCATTTTGGCTTATTTGTCTTTGGTGCTAGTGTGTTGTTAATTATGCTTATCACCAACAAAATTGTTCATTTCACCAAAATTGAAAGCGAGTTAGTGTAAACGGAAGAGCAATCGTACTCTGCTAAGTCCGACATATGCTGACATTCTCATTTCAATAATTAAGCGTTGCCGCAAGAGGGCAGTGATCACTCAATTGATATCTCTGGTCTTCTAGTGAATACAGAATTTGAGAGATCGATTTTGCGCTTATATCTGAGCTGGCAATCATGTGATCGACCAGATAGCGATGACGTTTCGTCTTACCACTCGGAACACATTCGGATTCTAGCTTACTTGATAACAGGTTAGGTGATGGCTTGGTATCCGCAGAGATTTCTCTCCACATCCAATCCCCACGATAGGTGAGATCGTGATTAAAATCACCAAGGATTAAGAAAGACTGATTTTTCGCATTCCTCTGGTCAATCCATTCATGTAACTGCTTGCTTTGTTGTTTGAGGGTCACACAACTTTCTTCTTTTGATAGGTATTTTCCAATACACCCAGCTTTTAAATGCACTGAGAGCAGATGTATCGGAGACGAATTTTGGGGTTCAAGTACAACGTAGCTTGCGAATCTCAGTTTTCTGTTGGGAGAGAGAACAATATCTTTTGGATCACTGTAAGTGAGCGATTTGTTGATGGCGACACCAGTATATTGATTGATATCGCGATATTGGAGAGATTGATTTGATGACTTTGCTCGGTCAGACATGATGATATTAAAGTTTTTCCCGAGAACTTTGTTTAATACTCCTAAATCGTTTACTTCTTGAAAGGCAATAACATTCGGCTTGCGTTTTTCAATAATGGTTCGGTATGCATTTAAATCGGCTTGAGAACGTTTCGATTCTTTAACCTGGGTTGCCTGTGTTGAACTAAGCCATTCAAAATTCCAACTCATTATATTTAGCGACTGCGCGTTAACGTTAAATGCTGTGCTAAGTAAAGCGAATAATACAAGAGGGTTTTGTATCGACAATGGCAGACTCCTTTGGTTGATTGTAGAACTTAAATTTTGCTAAAACCGGTTGATCTTGTGCAAAGCCTTATGCAGAAAGCCTGACGAAAATACTTCGCTATCTCTCACAAAAATAGAGTTTCATTATAAATTTTCACTAAATGAGACCTGTGATAAAAGATCGTAGCTATCTTATCCAAGAGCTAAATTTTCTTGATCTAAATCAATACATGTCTAGGTGATTAGAGTTTAATACACCACAACATATAGTGTCAGACAGTAAATATAAATCCCTATATAGTGTATCTGCCGATGCAACAAAAAAATCAAGGGAAGGAGAATATAATGAAACCAGTAGTGATTAAGCGTGATGGATCAAGCGCTGTATTTAACCGAGATCGTATCCAAGCTGCTGTCGAAGCGGCTGCAGACCACGGAAACAAAGAGATTGCCATTTACGCACTCAATGTAGCGTTGGCTGTCGAACTACAACTCGAAGGCAAACAGCAGGTTCACATCGCTGACATCCAAACTCTGGTTGAAAACGAATTGATGCAAGGACCGTACAAAACATTAGCGCGTTCTTACATCGAATATCGTCATGATAGAGATGTTTCCCGTGAGAAGCAAAGTGCATTGACGAGAGAAATTGAGGGGTTGATCGAAGAAAGCAACGCTGACCTACTCAATGAAAATGCGAACAAAGACGGTAAAGTGATTCCAACTCAGCGTGACTTACTTGCTGGTATCGTGGCAAAACATTACGCGAAAACTCGCATCTTACCGCGAGATATTGTGCAAGCGCACGAAGAAGGTGAGCTGCATTATCATGATTTAGATTACGCGCCATTCTTCCCAATGTTTAACTGCATGCTGATTGACCTAAAAGGTATGCTTACCCACGGTTTCAAAATGGGCAATGCTGAGATTGATACGCCTAAATCTATTGCTACCGCGACAGCGGTTACCGCACAAATTATTGCTCAAGTTGCGAGCCACATATACGGTGGTACGACGATTAACCGTATCGACGAAATTCTCGCGCCTTATGTTACTGCAAGCTACGAGAAGAACCTCGAAATCGCGATGGAGTGGGACATTCATAACCCAGAAAAGTTTGCGACAGAGCGAACTGAGAAAGAGTGTTATGACGCATTTCAGTCGTTAGAGTATGAAGTTAATACATTGCATACCGCGAATGGTCAAACACCGTTTGTTACCTTTGGTTTTGGTTTGGGAACAAGTTGGCAGTCTCGTTTAATTCAAGAGTCGATTTTGAAGAATCGTATTGCCGGTCTTGGCAAGAATCACAAAACACCGGTATTCCCGAAATTGGTTTTTGCAATCAAAGATGGGTTAAATCACAAGAAGTCAGATCAAAACTACGATATCAAGCAATTGGCGCTGGAATGTGCTTCTAAACGTATGTATCCCGACATCTTGAACTACGACCGAGTAGTCGAAGTAACTGGCTCGTTTAAGACGCCAATGGGGTGCCGTAGCTTCCTAAATCCTTATGAAGAAAATGGCGAGTTAGTTCATGATGGACGTAATAATTTAGGGGTTGTCAGTTTAAATTTACCTCGCGTGGCGATTCAAGCTAAAGGCGATATCAAAGCATTTTACGAACTGCTTGATCAGCGTTTACTAACCGCTCGTCGAGCACTAGAAACTCGTATTAGTCGCTTAGAAAAAGTCAAAGCGCGTGTCGCTCCTATTCTCTATATGGAAGGGGCATGTGGAATCCGTTTGAAAGCGGATGACTCGATTGCAGACCTATTTAAAAATGGTCGAGCGTCTATTTCACTCGGTTATATTGGGGTTCACGAAACCATTAATGCCTTGTTTGATAATGATAGCCACGTTTTTGATGATCAAATGCGTCGTGAAGAAGCGATCAAAGTGATTCAGTACTTAAAAAGAGCAACCGAGCAATGGGCAGAAGAGACTGGTTACGCATTTAGTCTTTACGGCACACCTAGTGAAAACCTATGTAACCGTTTCTGTAGTCTTGATGCAAAACAGTTTGGTGTTATTGAAGGTGTAACTGACAAGGGATACTACACCAACAGTTTCCACCTTGACGTTGAGAAAAAAGTAAACCCGTACGATAAGATTGATTTTGAAATGCCATATCCAAACTTATCAACCGGTGGCTTTATTTGCTACGGCGAATTTCCAAACATGCAACGCAATGTCGAAGCGTTAGAGAATGTGTGGGATTACAGTTACTCACGTGTCCCTTACTATGGAACTAACACACCAATAGATGAGTGCTACGAGTGTGGTTTCACTGGCGAATTTTCCTGTTCGAGCAAAGGCTTTGTTTGCCCTAAGTGTGGAAACCATGACTCTACGAAAGTATCGGTGACTCGCCGAGTGTGTGGCTATTTGGGCAGTCCTGATGCGAGACCTTTTAACTTCGGCAAACAAGAAGAAGTGCAGCGTCGAGTGAAGCATTTGTAAGGACAAGGTATGAACTACCATAACTATTATCCTATCGACGTGGTGAACGGGCCTGGAACTCGTGCAACGCTTTTTGTTTCTGGCTGCGAACATGCATGTCGTGGGTGTTATAACCAGAGTACGTGGTCATTGCGCTCAGGGCACTCGTTTGATTCAGCAATGGAAGATCGAATCATTGCTGACTTGAACGATAAGCGTATTTACCGACGAGGGTTGTCGCTATCCGGCGGCGATCCAATGCATCCAGAAAATGTTGCAGATGTTTTGAATTTGGTCAAGCGTGTAAAGCAAGAATGCCCCGATAAGGATATTTGGCTGTGGACAGGGTACTTACTCGGCGAATTATCTGAGCACCAACGTCAACTTGTGCCTTACCTAGATGTTGTGATTGATGGGAAGTTTGAGCAAGATTTGGCTGACCCATCATTAGAGTGGCGAGGCAGCAGTAATCAGGTTGTTCACTATCTAACGCAGTCATCTCAGTAGTGAAATTAAGCTTATTCTTAAGCTACTAATCACTTATTAGCAACAATTAAAAACGGCTCATACTTTGATATGAGCCGTTTTCTATTTTAGATTGTCAATTTTGCACAATACGTATTGATAATTTGGTTTAGTGGTTACGGAAGAAAGCGAGGAGTCGTTTCTGTTTCTCTGCCTCTTCAGACAACACTTGGCTGAACTTAGTGCTTTCACCGATACCGATTACATTTTCGTTGACCATCTCAACGGTGGCAGAAATGTTGCTTGAAATATCTTCTGTTACACTCGATTGCTCATTTGAAGCTGTTGCGACAAGTGTATTGATGTCAGAGATAGAGTTAACTGACTCAGATATCCCACTAAAAGCTTGTTGCAGTTGTTGGGCGACAGTCTGTGATTCATCAATTAATTTTGAGTTTGATTTCATATAATCATCGGCTTTACCCGCTTGGTCTTGAAGCTTGGTAATGATCTCTTGAATATCGACGGTTGATTGCTGAGTTTTCGCGGCTAACGAACGGACTTCATCTGCCACGACTGCGAATCCTCGTCCATGTTCACCTGCACGAGCGGCTTCAATAGCGGCATTGAGCGCGAGTAAGTTTGTTTGTTCTGAGATGCTGTTGATAACATCGATCACCGCTCCGATTTCAGTCGAGTATGACTTGAGTTGGTCGACAATTTCAGCCGATTCACGCACCGAATCGCCAATTTTTTGTGAAATCGTATCTGAATCGCCAAGCGAGCAGTTACCGCCATCAACGTTTTTCATTGCTTCGGTCGCTGATTCGTGAGCTTGAGTGGCATTTTGACTCATTTCTAGGGCTGTACTAGACATTTCATTTACGGCCGCGGCTACCTGTTCAACCTGACAAAGCATTTGTTGTGAATTGGAATCAGCCTGTGTCATCGTCGACGCTAACGTTTCAGAGGAAGAGGAAACGTTGTCGGCAACCGACGTGAGTTGACCTACCATTGTCGAGAGCTTTTCAGCAGTTTTGTTATAGCCTTCTGCAAGCATTCCTAATTCATTGTTTCCTTGGTCGGGAACTCTTACCGTGAGGTTTCCTTCCGACATCGTGGTCATTGCATTTTGCACTGTATTAATCGATGTCACTAAGTTTCTTGCGATGACAAGAGCGATGAAAATGACACCAACAGATACCGCAATCATTAATCCAACCATCATCATGACGGATTGGTCATAGATGATATCACCGTATTGACTGGCTTCTTCAGCTCCGGCTTCGTTAATGTCTGATAGTTTTAAAAGTGTATTGGAATAATTATTGTAGGCAGTTAATGACGCGCCCAAAAATAACGTTTTTGCTTCATCATTTTTATTTTGCTCAGATAACCTCAGGAGGTTGCCTTGTATAGTTAGGTAATCTTGATATTGACGCTTAAATTGCGACAGTAACTCGCGTTCTTCGCTGCTCGACACCAGTTTGCTGTAGGTATTAACTGAATCATTGACGTCGTTTTTAACACTATTGATCGAGGTTGTTGCACTGCGTATTTGAGAAGAGTCAGTAGAAATAATATGCACGGCTTCTTGGTTACGAAGATCAGCTGTTTGTGTATTAATCCGTTCTACAAGTTGAACGGAAGGTAACCAATTTGTTGAAATCACCGTTGATTGGTGGTTGATAATTTGCATTTCGTAAATGGATAAAAGCACTAAGCCAATTAATGCAATAATTGGGATGCAAAACCCACCCAATAATAGCTTACTGATCTTGATGTTTTTCATGCTGATGTTCTCTTTAAAATGGGCAAATAAGAAATAAAATGAGTAGAATTTTAGTATGATGTGAAAGTAGTTACCTAACACCATCCTGTATATACTAGTTGCTACTTTTGAGTTTTGTCGGAAATGTGACAAATTTTTTCTACGTGTTTTTGTGTTTGTTTAGGACGACAGTGTCACATCTAAGATTCTGTTATTATTTAACTATATTTCAATGAATGATTGACGATGAAAACCATTTACCAGATCAATGAATCAGATTATGTATTCGCTTATATGCTTTCTCGACGCCTGAGTAGATCGAGCTGGTTTATTCGCGGGTTCGTTGTATGCGTGTTTATCGCGGCGTATGTATGGCTTCCATTGGCTTTAAAACCCGTCATTGTGAGTATCGTGGTCGTGGGGTTTGGGATCTTGGTTGTTGCTAGGTTAGGTTCGCCATATATTGCTCGGCGCTATTACCGACGACATAAAGCGGTACGAGAGCCTTATAGTATTGAGTTATTTCCGGAGTCTGTCGTGATTGCATCGACACGAGGTCGTTCACGCCTTCGGTGGAATACCATTCACAGTTGGCGTGAGGATCAACATAATGTGATTATTTTTCTTTCAGCGAAACAGTTCTATATTGTGCCGAAGCAAATAGCTGAAACGGGATTCAACATTGATGAATTACTGCTGCGGTTACGCCAATTTTGATCATTAGCGAGTTTTTAGATGTTGTTGCAGTTCATCACCTGTGAAATCAAGCAGGGGATTGAGACTAATTATGTTTCGGGAGAAGTAGAACCTTGAGAAATCTTAAACTAAACTCCAATTAAGTCATCATAAATGAAAAGTAAAATCTCATTATTGTCTACTAGACCAAGGGAAAATGTAGATGTAGATGCCATTTATTAAAAATAGCCGTGTAGTACTACGTTTTATTTTTATACTTAAATGTATGCGAGTAAAACGAACTGAGAATATATACGATGAGAGCCATTGATATGACTATAGGTGAAGTAGCAAAGCTAGCTGGTGTTTCAAAAACAACAGTGAGCTGTGTTATCAATGGCCAAGCAGCCCAAAATCGCATCAGTAAAGAGACGCAAAAACGAATTATGACCATTGTTAAGCAATACAACTCTCAGCCAACTCGCCCTGACTCGGTACTATCTGACGATGAAAGCCGTTGTTTTGGTTTGATTATTACGGATATTGAAAATACGAGTAACGCTCGATTTATCAAACGATTCGAAAAGCTGGCTCGTGAAGCAGGATTTACGGTATTGGTCTCAAGTACTGAAGATGATCCGGAAATAGAAAAGTCGATTGCACAAGCACTCGTTACTCGTCGGGTCGATGCACTAATTGTTGAAACGTCTCTTGGTGATGGGACGGGCTTTTACAAAGCGATTCAAGACACCGGAACGCCTGTTATTGCGATAGACCGTTCGTTAGATGATGAATTTTTTTCGTGTGTTATTAGTGAAGATTTTGGCGCTGCATTTGATTTGTCTGCCTCTATCATTTCTCCAAGTATCACGTCAATTGGGTTGATTGGAGCACTGCCTGAATTAAGCGTATCACGCGAGCGACAACTAGGCTTTGAATTTGCGGTGAAAAAGAAGGGGATCCGCTCTGTTGTCGCACATGGCCAATCGTTTAGTCGTGAAGAAGGCGCACGCTTGTTTTCAGAATGGGTTGAGCAAGGGTGTGTGCCTGATTCTATTGTGTGTACATCACATAGCCTTCTTGAAGGCGTATTAGATGTGCTAAATCAGCACGATGAACTGCTGAGTATGGTTCGTTTGGCAACTTTTGGAGATAGTAACTTGCTAGACTTTTTGCCATTTCGGATCAACTCTGTACCTCAGCAATATGACTTGTTTGCGAAAAGCGCTCTAGCGTTTGCTTTAGATGCTGCAGATCATAATTACCAATCCGGTGTTGAACTCATCCCACGTATCTTGAAAGTGCGTAAGAAATAAGATTTATCTCCCATTTCATCCTGTGTTAACGGCTGTTGATTGCTGTATGATTAAGTCATTCGTGGCTAACACATTCTAATTCATGAAATTTATCCATACCTCTGATTGGCATCTAGGGCGAAGCTTTCACAATCGCTCTCTTATCGATGATCAAGCTTATATATTGCGTCAATTGACTCGTTATCTCGGTGAGCATTCTGATATCGATGCACTACTGATTGCCGGCGATATTTATGACCGCTCAGTGCCACCAACTGTCGCAATTGAATTGTTAGAACAGGTTATTGATCAAGTCTGTCAAAAGCTTAACGTGCCGATTATCCTAATTCCAGGAAACCATGATAGTGCCGTGCGTCTGGGGTTTGCTGCTTCTCATATGAGTGGCTCAGGGCTGCATATCTTATCCGACATCAAATCGATCACAACACCGGTAATTTTAGAAGACAATAAAGGTCAACAGGTGGCATTTTACGGTATTCCATACGTGGATCCAGAATTCATTCGTAACGACTTTTCAGTACAAATAAAAACCCATGATGAGATGTATCAGTTTTTGATTGGGGAAATTACCCGTGACATTAATTCGAATATTCCTAATGTGCTTCTTGCCCATTGTTTTGTGGATGGTGCCGATGAATCTGATTCAGAGCGCCCTTTATCGTTAGGTGGATTAGATAAAGTTCGTCCGAGTCAATTTGAAGCTTTTGATTACGTCGCCCTCGGTCATTTACATCAACCTCAAAAGAGAATTAAAGAATCGATTCGTTATTCGGGTTCGTTGTTGAAATACAGTTTTTCAGAGCATCAGCAGAATAAGTCAATGACGATTGTTGAGCTGAATGAAGATGGAGAGTTTTCCACGACTCCGTTGAAATTTAGTCCGATGCGTGATGTTCGGGTTATTGAAGGTGAGCTTTCCGCTATTATCGAAAGTGCGAGCAGAGATGCTCATTCAGAGGATTATCTATTAGTACGCCTGCTAGACAAACATGCGATGCTCGATCCTATGGAGAAACTGCGAACAGTGTATCACAACGTACTCCATATCGAAAAACCGGGCTTAATGCGAGAAGGTTCAGATATGCCAAGTTCAAGTCAGCTAAAACGTGGTGAGCTCGATATGTTTGGTGATTTCTTCCAAGAAATTCAAGGTGAAGCGCTCACCGATTCGCAATTGGAAGTGATCAAACAGACTTTGGGTGAGATTAATCAAGGTGAAGGTGAATAATGCGTCCACTAACGTTAACTCTATCTGCGTTTGGCCCTTTTCCTCATCAGGAAAATATTGACTTTGGTAAGCTTGGTCATACGCCCTTTTTCTTGATTAATGGCCCGACGGGGAGTGGCAAAAGTACCATTTTAGATGCTATCTGTTATGCCTTGTATGGTTCAACCACCGGTAATGAGCGCACTGGTGACCAAATGCGCAGCGATCTCGCCAGTGAAGGCACTGAAACTCAAGTGTGTTTCGAGTTTGAATTGGGGGAGCGGCGATTTAGAATTGAACGTAAGCCAGAGCAGTGGCTCCCAAAACAGCGTGGGACGGGGTTAACTCGACATGTGCACCGAGCATGTCTAGAGCAGTGGGTGTCAGAAGATTGGGAAACTGTCGCGGTTAAACCGAATCCTGTGAACACCAAAATCAACGAACTGATTGGCTTGAGCGCCGATCAATTTCGCCAAGTCATGGTGATTCCTCAAGGTAAGTTTCGTGATTTATTATTGGCCAGTTCTAAAGATCGAGAACAGATCTTCGGGCAATTATTTAGCACCAATGTTTACAGTCGTTTAGAGAGTGCATTGGCAGAACAAGCGAGTGGAATTAGAAAGGAAAAAGACGCATTTGATCAGCAACTGAAAGGTATTTTAGATTTAGTTAGCGTGGAGAACGAACCGGAATTGGTGAGCAAGATGGATGAGCTTGCTCCTGAGCTTTCACATGTTAAACAAGAATGTGATGTGTTAGCGAAAGCGCTGGATGATGCAAAACGTAGTCATCAGAAACAAGAACATCTTGTTTCACGTTTTGCTTTGAGAGATCAATTATCTCAACAGATAAGTCTAAATATGCAGAAGCGCACTGAGATTGAAGGCCAAAGAGTGGTGCGAGACCGAGCGTTAGAAGCACAAAAAATTGCTCACTTACATCTTGCTCAAGTTGAAAGTGATAAAAAAGTAACGACCTTGAGTTTGACGTTAGAGAAGTTACGCGCTCAAGAACAGACGTTAAATCAACATATAAAAACCGCAACCATTGAGCTTGATAAAGCGACTAAGGCTTTGGAAGCGAAACCGAAATTGCAACAAAATATATTCGAGATTGAGCAGCAACAAGATCGACTTTCTGAGATTCAAAAGCTACAAAAAAGTATCGAGCAATCAAATGGAAAGCTTAGTGCGACCGGGCTTAGTATTACTAAGAAACAGGAAGAATTAGTCCGTTATCAAACTAAACTTGATCAACTTGAACGCGATAGTAAAGTCGCCAGTGATAGTAAGCAGCAAATTGCGCTGTTGCGTTTAGAACTTGAAAAGCTGTCATCGGTTAAAAAGATGCTTTCTCAACGCAGAGATTTAACCCAACAAGACGCTAAACTCAATAGTCAGTTAACAGGTTGGTTGAACACATTAGAAAAACAGCAACTGCAAGAGCGCAGTGCAAGAGCCGAAGCATTAAAACTGGAAGGCCAGTGGTTGCTGAATCAAGCCGCTAATATTGCCCAGACCTTAGGTGAAAATAGCCCGTGTCCAGTATGTGGTTCCCTTGAACATCCAATACCTGCGCAATTTTCAGGTGACACGGTCACTAAAGAGCAAGTTGATAAGGCCCGCCAACACGCAACTCAGTCGGAGCTAAAACTCAAGGAGATTGAGAATACTATCTCATCATTACGTCTAGAGCTTGAGCGCATTTCTCAACAAATAAAAGGACTTAATGTCGATGTTATGGCGCTTTGGTCTGGTTCAGAAACAGAACTCGAAAACCATTACACTGTCACAAATAATGAGCTCAATGAGCTCACCAATCTCGATTTAGACATTATTAATCAACGTTTAGAAAAAGGGCGTGCTCTGGTTGAGCAAGGTAATGCAGAACTTGTGACACTTGATAAGCAACGAGAACAATGCACTCTTGAAGTCGCAAGTTATCAAGCACGATTAGATACGTTAATGTTGGTGGATATAAAAGCGGTGAGTCGAAACCAACTGGAGATTAAACTTAGCGAACTACGCACTCAGGTATTGTTAATCGATCAACATTTTGAGAAAGCGCAGAAAGATGTTACGGATTTAAATACGCAATTAACCGTTATCGAAACCAAACTGACGAGTGGCGAGAAAGAACTGCAGCAGTCGACGGCCCAACACCATATAAATTGTGAATCATGGGAAAGCGGGCTCACGGATAGCCCATTTAGTCATCTTCAGGAGTATCAGAACGCGTTTAGAGAAAAAGAAGACATAGACAGGTTAAGTATTGAAATTAAAACCTTTGATGAATTACAGGTCAAATTGTCGTCACAGCTTGAACAGATTAAAACGGAACTGGTCGATCAAGACCTCCCTAATCTAGATCTTAGCCAACTGAAGATAGAGCGTGCAAACGAGGAGCTCGTCAATCGTTCTGCGCAGTTAAGCAAAACTCAGTCCCGTTACGATGCACTACACAGCGCTCATTCGCGCTTAGAAGTACTTAAGAAGAGAAATCAGGTGCTAGAAGAAGAGTATAAGATTTTAGGGACGTTAAGTGATGTGGCCAATGGGAAAAACCATCTTCGAGTGAGTTTACATCGCTTTGTGCTAGGAGTACTGCTAGATGACGTTCTAATTCAAGCATCCATTCGTTTACAAGCCATGAGTTTTGGTCGCTATCATCTTGTGCGCAAAAATGAACGCAATAAAGGTAATGCAAGTTCAGGGCTCGATTTGTTAGTCGAAGATTCCTACACCAGTAAAACACGTGATGTCGCGACCTTGTCAGGAGGAGAGTCGTTTATCGCGGCATTGTCACTGGCATTAGCCCTTTCGGATGTTGTCCAAGCTCACAGTGGCGGAGTTCGTTTAGACACATTGTTTATTGATGAAGGTTTTGGCAGTTTAGATACAGAATCACTCGATCTTGCAATAGAGTCGCTTATCGAGCTGCAGAAAGGAGGACGTACGATAGGAATTATTTCTCACGTCAATGAATTGAAAGAACAGATGGAAAGCAGGATTGATATAGGAAGAAGTGAGCATGGCAGCAAAATTACGCTCATTTCCTCACAATAGTGAATGACATCATAAATCATATGAAATAATGATTTTGTGTAGGTCATTGCTATAATAGTGGCTTCTTTTATACATTTTGGTTCTGATAAACACAAAAAAGGTTATCGCACATATTTTATGGATTCGATTAAGCAAATTTATCATGATTCCGAGCCTAACCTTTCGCCGATTGGGTGGGGGGGATTTATATGTTTCCCTTTATTCTATTTTATCTGGGCCGAACTCTTTCCTCAGCCTTATGAGAATTTAGTTTTTCGCCTGTTCCTAGGCTTTATGATGCTTGCTATTGTGAAGCGTCGCTCTGTTCCTGTAAGGTTTCAGAAATATCTACCCTATTATTTCATCGTCATGACGACGATGTGCTTACCCTATTTCTTTTTCTATATGTTGGTGATGAATAATTGGTCCAACGTATGGGGTATGTCATGTATGTCGGCGATTTTACTCCATGTACTCATTGTTCCGCGGGCAAAAATTGTATTTTGTCAGGTAGTGGTTGCAGTTTTGGCGGCCTATCTCGCAGTATTTTGGGAGATTGGGTATGCACCGTTCACCGTGGTCGACTGGCCACAAGCCTGTATTTTTATTTTCGCATACGTTTTGGGTGAAGTATTTGTACACCGAAATCAAAGCACCTATGAGACTCAAGTCTCTATAGCTAAATCTTTTGGAGCCGGTATTGCTCACGAAATGCGAAATCCAATGAGCACGATTAAGACGTCTGTCGATGTTCTTAAAGCGCTAACACCGGTTCCAGATGAGTCAGATTCAACGCTAAATATTAGTAAGAAAGATCTTGTACAGATTCATGCGGTATTAAACGATGCAGACAATGTTCTTCATTCTGCGAGTGATGCGATTGATCTATTACTGGCTTCTATCGATAGCAATCGCATTAGTTCGACAAGCTTTAAACGTTGCAAGGCTTCAGAGGTTATTCGAGATGCAATTTTTAGCTTTCCATATAAAGAGAGTCGAGATAGAAACCGAGTTAATATTATTGTCCACGATGATTTTGAATATTTTGGAAGCCAAACGTTACTCAAGTACTCGATATATAACTTACTTAAGAATGCTTTTTACTATAACTATTCTGAAACGTTTTTTATTCAAATAGAGCTGATGCAATATGGTGCTAAGAACGTTATTCGAGTTCGTGATAATGGCGTTGGTGTTGAGAATGATATACTCGAGCATATTTTTGATGACTTTTATTCTTCTGGGAAACACGATGGTTTCGGATTAGGTTTACCATTCTGCCGTAAAGTAATGGAGTCTTTTGGTGGTACTATCACCTGCCAATCTGAGGTTGAGCAATGGACCGAATTCGAACTTAATTTTCCTTTATATGAGTCCAGTAAGGTTAGGGATACCAAATCGAATGTTCTGAAAACCAAGCATGTCTTATATATTGGAGAAAGAGATGAGATAAGTGGTAACCTGGCATCATGGGCGAACTCCCAAGGTTTTAATTATAGCCGGATGCACCTTCATCGAGCCTGCCACTCTAAAAGTACCTACTTTGACTTGGTCATCGTTGATATTGAAAAAGCGTACTTTCAGCTAACTGATTTGCTTGCATTTGAAGATAATTTGCATTTTTCAAAGTCTAAAATTTGTTATTTACATGATAAGAACAGTAATTCAGTACATACACTGCCTAACAATTTAGGCGCGCTTTTAGTGACATCACAGCGTTGGAAAGAAGAAGGCAATGACTTACTGGATGAATTAATATTCAATAATCATCAGCCTGAACGTCAAAAGTACCAACTCTCTATTAAGCCTTATAATCGTAGGGTCCTGATAGTTGATGATAATCGCTCTTTACGAATGATTACGTCGATTCTTTTAGAAAGAGAAGGCTATATCGTTGAACAAGCTCAAAATGGCCGAGAAGCGTTAGAATTGATCCGGGCGCATCAATATGACGTGGTATTACTTGATATAGAAATGCCTCAGCTTAATGGATTAGAGCTGACTTCGTTGGTTCGTTCCTCACATGAAGATTTTAATAATATCGTGATTATTGGTTACACCGGAGATAACAGTCCAGCGACGATTGAGCAGTTGCGTGAAGCTGGTATGAATGACTATCTTGTCAAACCCGCAGATAAACAGGTTCTGCTAACTCAATTAGAGAAGTGGTGCTCTAAATGATATCCACTCATCCCGACATATTTAAACCTTTCAATTATGCACATTGTTTAATCGTGACTACTATTATAACTGGTATCTTGTTTGTAAACTTATCGCCATTATATTACTAGAGTGAGACTTTGTGATTGCACAGTTAATTTGTTTGGTTCTTGTTGCTGTTGGGTTACTCCTGATTGTTTCTAGTATCCGGCCGATTTATCGTATTTCTAAACTAGAAAAACTTTCTGGTTGGTTGATACTGACCTTTCTTTTGGTTTTCTTCGTATTTGGTTATGGTTTTTTCTTTTTTGACTTGTTCGTGAGTGAAACAGTAGATAGTACGCGTCAGGTTATTTCTATGATTATGTTTGGAGGTTCAGTTTTTGTCGCTCTGGTGTCTAAACTTTCTTTTCAAACGATTTTAAAAGCGAATACGTTTGCTGAAAATCAATCCCATTATGCACTCCATGATAATTTAACGGGCCTAGCGAACCGTAAATACCTCTTCGATACATTAGAGCTAAAAATATCAGAGCAAACATCGTTTGTATTACTATTTATCGACCTAAACAACTTTAAACATATTAATGATGGTCTCGGCCACCAATTTGGCGACAAGTTTTTAAAAGTGGTGTCCAATCGGTTAGCGACCAGCCTTTTAGATATGAGTAAAATATACCGAATTGGCGGCGATGAATTTGCGTTAGTTATTGAGGAAAGTGAAACTCTTGGCGTCAGTCGGGTCATCGATAAAATGCATCGCAGTATTGAAGACCCCGTCATGGTCGACAATTATCCTATGAAAATCTCTATTAGTGTTGGTGCTACGCGATACCCATTAGATGGAAATGACGTTGAGACGTTGTTCAAACAAGCCGATCTCGCAATGTACGAGTCGAAACACAAACAAAACTATTTAGAATATTACCGTTCTGAAATGGGCGAGGCCTCATACGAGCGACTTAATCTGCTTATTCAATTGTCAGAGGCCATTCGCAATAGTGAATTTGAGGTTTATTATCAGCCGATTGTCGATGCGACTAGTGGCATCATAGTAAGCTATGAAGCCTTAATTCGCTGGCCTCAACATGATGGTAAGTTTATTCCACCAGATAAATTTATTCCACTGGCAGAGAAGAGCGCCCTTATTTGTTCGATTACTAAACGGGTAATTGAACAAGTATCGAAGGATATTTTAACTTTTCGACAGAGAGGGTTTGATGGCAGTGTGCACATTAACTTATCCGCTAAAGATCTACTGTCATCGGATCTATTATTGCAACTTGATCATTTAATCGAAGAGGGGAGCCTTAAATTTGGTGATGTCTCATTTGAAATCACTGAAAGTGCAATGAACGAAGATTTGGATAAAACCAAGCATGTGATGACAGCAATGAACCGCCGAGGTTTTACATTTAGCATCGATGATTTCGGTACAGGGTTTTCGTCTTTGGTATTACTGCGAGAGCTACCGATTGAACAAATCAAAATCGACAAGTCATTTATTTTGGGATATCACGATGACGAAACCAATCGTTCAATTATTAATTCAATTTTAAACTTAGCCCAAGATATTAACTGTAGTGTGGTTGCAGAAGGCGTCGAAACCATTGAAATACGACAAAAACTGCAAGACTTGGGATGCTGCTATTTACAGGGGTATTTGTTTTCTAAACCGCAACCGTTGTCAAATATTGATCTAACAGTTAAACAATATAAAAAACCACTCCACTGATTCTTTTCAAAATTAATGCCTCATTAACATCATCAGATAAATTATCTTTATGTAATAACTTAATCGTCTTTCACAAATTGTGTTAACGCGTACCATTGTTGTTTCATCAATAGATTAGCTGAATGTAGGGAACACAATGCACGATAAGATAGATCGAACTACGGTGATAACCACTATTATTGCGCTATTGGCGTTCGCGGGAAATTCGGTGTTATGCCGGATTGCGTTGGCAGAAGGGAATATTGATGCCGGAAGTTTCACCTTGTTACGAATTCTGTCGGGAGCATTTGTGCTGTTAGCGATAGTACTCGTAAAAAATAGATCTAGGACGAAACATCTGCGCCCGAATTGGGTTGCATCAGCTTTATTATTTATCTATGCATTAAGTTTTTCGTACGCCTATTTGTCGCTCGACACTGGTGCAGGAGCACTGATTTTATTTGGTGCGGTGCAATTAACGTTAATTGGAATCAGTTGGAAGTCTGGTCATCGATTGACACCTATAGAGTTAGGCGGTGTCGTGCTTTCATTTGTTGGGCTTGTGTATCTTGTGTTACCCACTCTTAGTACGCCATCTGCATTTGGTGCAAGTTTAATGACGTTATCGGGTATCGCATGGGGTGGTTATACACTCATTGGACGTAAGTCTACAGCGCCATTGAATGATACCGCACTCAACTTTGGAGCAGCCTCTATTTTGATCGTGTTGTGGATGCTGATTGATACTGGTGAGCGTCACTATAGTGTGAAAGGAGTCAGTTACGCGATTATGTCTGGAGCATTAGCTTCGGGAATTGGATACGCAATTTGGTACCATGCTCTTAAGGGGCTAACCACATTACGTGCGGGGGTTGTTCAATTATTAGTTCCAATCATAGCGTCTATTGGGGGCGTTTTATTCAGTAATGAAGCGCTAAGTTCAAGGCTAGTTATAGCGAGTGGTTTAGTGTTAGGTGGTTTACTCATTGTGATAGTGCAGCGTTCAACTTCCAAGTAAGATCATTGCCCACTATAGAAGCGGGCGATGATGTATGTAGCATGAGTTAGGTTCACACTACGCTTTGATTAAGATCGGATCAAAATCAATTCGTGAATAACTGCCTTCTACTTTCCCGGATAGTTCAAATCCTTGTTCAGGGAATGTGCCCGCTTCTTGAGGGATATAGGTCGTAACGAGATCTTCACGTACGCCAAATACAGTATCCTGATCTAAATACGGGTCATCATCTGGGAATACCTCAGTGACTAATGAACGAAACCCCTGTGCACTTACAATGTAATGCAAATGAGATGGTCTCCATGGGTGGCGACCAGTTGCATCCAATAGCTTGCCAACAGGACCATCACTCGGGACGGTGTAAGAAACCGGACGAACAGTAGTGAACGCGTATCGACCATTTTCATCGGTAGTAAACATGCCGTGAAAACTATTGATATCTTGTTCATCATCTTGAGATGAATACATCCCATTTGGAGCGGTTTGCCAAATGTCGACACTTGCACCAGCAATAGGATTTCCATCGGTATCTTTGACCGTACCTTCGACGAGAATGACTTCGCCTTCATAGTGGCGTTTAAAATCTGCGCCTTTGTCCATTGGTGGTGCACCAGTGACATGAAACGGACCAAGTACACTTGAACTCGTCGCTTTAGGGTCAGAATTAATCATATCCACCAGAGATGAAACACCTAATACATCAGAGAGAAGCACAAACTCATTTCGTTCTTCGGTCGTGATATCACCAGTCCACTTTAAAAGTTCAAGAGAATGTCGCCATTCGTCGTGCGTTAACTGTGTCTCTTTAACAAAACTATGTAAATGACGAGCGAGGCTAGACATTAGTTCTTTTGTACGTGGATCGGTGTCATCACCAAAATACCCAATGAACGTATCGGTAATATTCTCTGCGGTAACGGTTCTCATAATTTATCCCCTTAATTTAATATTCCTATGCTTAATACTGGGTATTTAATTAATACGATTAGTACCATTAGCATGATAAATGTGAATGGAAGAGCACCCATAAATACATCTTTGAGGCTGATCCGGTCGTCGTCTAAACTGGATTTAATAACAAAACAGCTAATACCCAGCGGTGGAGTAAGTAAGCCTATTTCAGCGCCAACTACGGTAATAATGCCAAACCAAACTAGGCTTAATCCCATAGGTTCAATGAGTGGCAAAAATAGAGGAACAACAATTAAAATAATTGATGCTGTATCGAGTAACGTGCCTAAAAAAAGCATCAAACATACATAGATAAACATTGTCATAAAAATGCTCATCTCATTTTGTTCTAATATTTCCGCAAGTTCATTTGGTAAGCCTGCGATGCCTAACATCCGGCTATAGATCGACGCTGCTGTGATTAAAAATAAAATAGACGCAGTAATGTGTCCGGTTTCTATTAACGCTTCCCAGAATATTTTTAGGGTCATTTTTCGTCGTGCAAAGGCAATCAAAAGCCCGCAAGCTGCACCCGCTGCTCCCGCTTCGACTGGCGTTAGCCAACCCGTATAAATTCCGCCTAAAACAATTGAGATCAAGCCAATAAGCGGCAGGGTCTTTTCGGCAATTTCACGAAATGACATCCACTCGGTGTCAATTTTTCTTGCTCCGCCAATGAAGCTACTGAAAAAATGACCCATAAACCAAATCGAAACAATATAAGCAAATGTCAGTATTAAGCCCGGTACAACACCGGCTAAGAACATATCACCCACGGATTGCTCAGCGACGAATGAATAGATAATGAGCATGGCCGACGGTGGAATGATCATGCCTAAAACAGAAGAGCCCGCAACCACACCAACCGCAAATCTTGGGTTGTAACCATATTTCAACATTTGCGGGACCGATACTTTTGCAAAAACCGAAGCCGATGCAATTGAAGAACCAGTCACTGCTGCGAAAATACCGTTGGCACCAACTGTTGCCATGCCTATTCCACCTTTCAAGTTTTTGAACCCCGAGTTCATCACTTGATAGATATCCGATCCCATACCCGCTTTTGAAACTACTAGGCCCATAAATGTAAATAATGGAACAGTTGCAAAAGTGTATTCCATCACACTGTCCGAAACGGCAACTTTTAGCAGGTTGATAGAAAGCTCTAGATTGTCTCGTAGTAGCCATATCGCGACGATCGACACGACACTTAATGCAACTGGAATGTAAAAACCAATGTAGACACTGACTATAATCGCAAGGACAGAGAGGTATCCAATCTCGATTGGGCTCATGATTTATCTCCTGGCGTTGATAAGGTTTTTGCTTGCTCACCCAAGATCACTTTGAAAGCAAAGATAAATGTGCAAAGTACGGCGCTCAGAAATATTGTGAGCTTGATTGGCCACCACGGCGCAACAAATATGCCTGGCACACCAAAATAGTCTTTGGTTTCAAACATTTCGATAAATTCCGGCCAGATAGCCACCGCGATCATAACCATTAAGCATGCGGAAATAGCATTAATTAACTTTCGAATAAAACTTATAAATTTGGGGAACCTTGGCTCCATAAGAACCAAAAATCCATCTGATCGAGTTAATCGATTAACACGAATCACATCAGGCAGTTGCAAAAATACGATAAGCACCATCGAAAATTGAACAACTTCTACTGCCCCCATAAAAGGCTTGTTAAATAAGCCTCTCGCTATCACGTCATAATCTACCGCTAACACAAGTAGCAACACGACGAGTGTTCCTACTGTGTTTGCGATCATTGCTATGCCGTCGGTTATGCGCGAGAAAGGCGTTATCACTTTAATCAATAAACTTGACATAACGAGACTCCAATTATTAATCCGTAGACTTAACAGAATGTTTAATTAAGTTCGGTTGCCCAATCACGGATAGGGGTAGCGCCTTGTGTCGTTAATTTGTTGATATATGCTTGAATGATTTCTGTTCCCGGCTCACCGGATTTTTCAAGGGTGTCGGCCAGTTCTTTCGCCAGGTTTGGCATTGATTCTGCCCATGCTCGCTGTGCTTCCGATGTCATTGTGATAATGGTTCCACCAGATGCGACATATGCCTCTCGACTTTCTTGAGCACGATCCATTGCGATATTTGCCAAGTGATCACGATACTCGATAGCGACTTCTTGAATCGCGGCTTTAACTTCATCAGGCAGTTTTTTCCAGAATCGTTCATTGGCCGTGACTGTTTTGGTATTGACTGCGCCAAAATTAGCCTGAGTCATGTAGGGCGCGACTTCCGCTATCTTGAATGTCTTCGCTGCTTCAGGCCAAAGCATTGCGTGATCAACTAAGCCAGTTGCTAGCATATTATAAAAGTCGGTTAATCCACCTCTAACTCCAGCAACATCTCCAATACCTTCGAGATAGCGTAAGTTTGTTCCTGCACCAGCAACCTTAGTACCTTTCAGTTGCGTCGCATCGGTTATTGGGTTCTTACTATAGAGTTGATAAGTATTTAGAACGACGCCCGTTGCAAGGTAGACTTGTTTTTGTTTAGCAAACTCTTTTTGCATTGTCGGATATTCTTTTGCAATTTCATCGACGGCTTTAGCAACAACGCGAGCATCATTGGACACAAAAGGGGTAACTGCAGCGAGTGATTGGCTAGGTAACTTAGAACTGTGAAAAATCGTTGTTACGATACCAATATCGCCTAAACCCAGTTTTACCCCTTCTAATACGCCTTTGGGTTTAACGATAGAGCCACCGTAGGACTCTTGCCATTTTATGGCGTAGTTGCCCGTTTCAGCGAGTTTCTTATCTACCTCAGGTATGAAAAAGTTTGAAAATTCATGAACCCACATTGATTTTGCTGGGTAGCCATCAATGACTGTGGCTTTGATGGTTTCCGTCGCGCTTGCTGGTAGAGACATCAAAATGGCCACCGCCATTCCCCATCCTTTTACGTGTAGTCTGTTAGAAGTTTTCATCGTTCATCGTCCTTTAAAATATATTTGTACTTAATGTTTCACTCTTGTGCTCTATATATTTCTTTGGCGTAAATTTTATAAATTGTTGTTTTTTTATTGTTCTTCTTGGTATTTCTTAAGTGCTTTATTGAAACTGTAAACGTGCTATTTAGAGAAATGTACACACTTCTTCAAATTCAAATCGAGGTAATTTTTGAAAGAGTGCCGTTTCATCGGCATAACCTAAATTACATAAGAAGTTGGATCGTAAACGAGTGCCCGCGAAGAAGGTTTCATCTACAATCTGATTTGAAAATCCAGACATGGGGCCTACATCTAATCCTAATGCTCGTGCTGCGATCATTAAGTAAGCACCTTGAAGCGTACCGTTTAGAAAAGCGGTTCTATCGCAGTACTCCGTTTTCCCTCGAAAAAGAGGCGTTCTATCTTCATGTGGAAAGAGAAACGGAAGCTTTTCCCAGAAATCTAGATCGTGAGCAATAATTACCGTCACGGGAGCCGCGCGCATTTTATCGATATTTTTTTCTTTTAGTGATGCTGCAAGTTTATCTTTACCTTCTTGCGAGGTAACAAAGAAGAACCTTGCTGGACTGCAGTTCATACTCGTCGCACCATTGGCAACTATTTGATAGAGCTCTTTGAGCAATGATTCAGGAATGGGTTTGTCTTGCCACGCATAATGTGAGCGAGCATCATTTAATATCACGTCAATAGAATCAGAATCTAGCCTTGGTTTTCGAATTCGCAACGCCCGAACACTTTCCTGAGCTCTTGCTCTCACTTGTTCTAGGTTGGTTTCAGATGATTTATAGTCACTCGAATCTGCCATTCCTTCTTCCTTTTTTGCTGTATTCACATACGGTGTGATTACCCATTTGATTGATATCTAGGTGTCAATTTAATGTCTAGAATTAACGGTTTTTACTTACTTGCTTTCACAAATATTTAACACTTGCACAATTTTTAACGATGTTTTAATGTGATGTCAATTAATATCGATATTTTTATTTTAGAATTGCGTCAAGGCAAAAAGGAGATAAAAATGATTTCGTGGCAAGACTACAAAACCGAAGCGAAAGAACGTGGTGCTCTGGCATTGGAAGTATTTGTTGTTGAGAGTAAACCCAATACCGATCTCGAAGTGATCAAGCACTATTTACCTTCCCATCTGGCATATCAAGCTGAACTCGAAGCATCAGGTTCACTTATGTTAGCGGGACCAATGTCCGACTCGACTGGTGAATCATTGGAAGGGGCTGGGTTGATTGTATATCGAGCATCGACCTTAGAAAAAGCGACGCAACTGGCTGAAGCCGATCCGATGCACAGTAGTGGCGCTAGAGTGTTCAAGATTAGGCGTTGGTTGATCAATGAAGGGAGTATGCAAATTGATATCAGATTATCGGCTCAAGTGGTCACCCTTAGCGGTGATGAATCAAATTAGCTCTAGTGAATATTGAGTTGCAATTCTGTATTAAGCTATAAAATATCTAAATTTAATTTATTTTTTAAATAATAACGATATTTTTTATAATTTATGGATATTATCAATATTAATGGGTATATTAACGTTAACAAATTGATAACAGAAAAAGGGGATCAGCATGAGAATTGTCTCATTTGAATGTGAAGGAAAAAGCCGTATCGGTATAAAAACCGATGATCAGGTCATAGATCTAAGTGTGGCAGCAGCTCATTTACCCACCGATCTATTAAGTTTGATTCAATCAGATATTGATATTGAACAGGAGCTCAGTTCGATTGTTGATAACTGCCCTCAAAATGCGAAAGTTTCAAGTGAAGGTTTACGTTTTACACCACTTGTATCAAACCCACCGAAAATTATTTGTATTGGACGAAACTATGCTGCCCATGCGGTAGAAGGTGGTGTAGAGCCGCCATCATACCCAGAGATTTTCTTTCGTGGAGGAGAATCATTAATTGGCCATGAAGCCCCAATTATTCGTCCTCGATGTTCTGATAAGTTAGATTATGAAGGCGAGATAGCCGCAGTCATTGGTAAAAAGGCTCGCCATATAAAAGCAGAGAATGGGTTAGAGTATATTGCAGGCTACGCATTGTTTAATGATGCAACCATTCGAGATTATCAGCGTAAGAGCTCGCAATGGACAATCGGCAAAAATTTTGATGGTACTGGGGCGTTTGGTCCAGAATTTGTTACTTCCAATGAACTCCCAGCTGGAATGGAAGGGGTTCAATTAGTCACTCGGCTTAATGGACAAGTGATGCAAAATGCCAATACATCAGATTTTATATTCCCAATGGCAAAATTGATTGAGATATTGAGTGAGTGTATGACCTTGATGCCAGGTGACGTCATTATTACAGGTACACCATCTGGTGTGGGTTATGTAAGAAAGCCACCGGTATTTATGAAGCCCGGTGATGTTGTTGAAGTTGAAGCTGAAGGGCTGGGTATTTTAAGAAACTCGATTGAAGGTGAATAACCATTAAGTTGCAATAAAGCCTTGATTATTTCAAGGCTTTATTACTGAGCTAAATTACCACATTAGATCGTCAGGTACGACGAAATCGGCATATGGATCATCTTCTGCAATGGTGTCGGGCTCTTGTACTTTCTGGTCAATAATATAGTCATTATCTCGTTGACCAATTTTGTTGGCAACGCTGCTTGGAATTACAGCGTAATTTTCACCGTCTCGAGCAATCGCTAGTATGCCCTTAATCAGTTGATTACGAATGAGTTCGTCGACGTAGAGGGACTTAACCAGTGTGCCGTCTGTAAAGTTGTATTTAATCTCGCCATCTTTGCGATCAACTTTATTCATCGAGATCAGTTGAACGATTTGAGCTTGAATTTCTCGCTTGATTCGTTGCTGGTTATTTTGATTATTCAGCTCTTTATCTCGTTCTAATTGTTGCTGTTTTTGTTCCTCTACTGCCGCTTTTACTTCACGAGCTTGGACTCGTGATTTTTTTGCGCCTTTTTTGGCTTTTTTTAGTTTTTTCTCATTCACTAAACCAGCTTTAAGCATTTGCTCTTGAAGGGTAAGTTTTGCCATGGTGTTCTCGATTTTACTATGATGATAAGTATTTTACGCAGTTACCAAGATAAATAAAGTGCTTTGCTCTCGAATGTAAATAGCTTGATAGAACGGAATACTGCTTGTGCATTCGATGTCTTTATTGAATGAGTTTATGTTCAAACTCAGTAATCGTAATGGGCTTACTGAACAAATACCCTTGAAACACCATCGCATCTATCGACATTAGAATATCCAACTGCTCTTGTTGTTCGATGCCTTCACAAACTACTCTAAGATTGAAGTTTTTCGCCAAATCGACAATCGACTTAACAAGTACTAGCGATGCAGGGTCTGTGTTTAAGTTGTCTACGAAGCTTTTATCTATTTTAATCTCATCGACAGGAAAGGTACGCAGGTGGCTCAATGAAGAAAATCCAGTACCAAAATCATCCAATGAGATCGACAAACCGTAGTCTTTTAGTTGAGTAACCTTATGATGGGCATCGTCGATAGCTTCAATTAATAGTGACTCGGTGATTTCTAAAGTTAATTGAGAGCGTTTAAATTCATATTTATCAATGATTTGAATGACTTCATTGACAAAGCTCTCTTGCCAAATCTGTTTTGCACTGATATTCACTGATAGAGTTAGGTGACGAGTATTATCAGACGCATGCCACTGCGAGAGTTGTTTACAAGCAAGTTCAAGTACGCGGTTGCCGATTGGAATGATTAAATTACTGTCTTCGGCAATATGAAGAAAAGCCCAAGGTAATAGAAGCCCACGAGTAGGGTGCTGCCATCGAACTAGTGCTTCTGCTCCTATTATTTTTTTAGCCGTGTTGTATTGGGGCTGTAGATGGATCGTAAAATCATCTCTCGTCAGTGATTCGATCATATCTTTTTGAAGCGTAGCGATATTAGTTAATTCTTGAATGATTCGATTGTTTATAAACTGTAAGCTATTTCCCGTCGTATTTTTGGCTTCAATCAGTGCGTATTTAACAAGGCTAAGTAGCTCTTCACAGGAATGGCTACTGTCATTAAATAAAATACCTCCGACACTGCATGTTATGCGGTAGTCGATATTCATATTGTTGTGGCTAATGATGTAGCTTTGACTTAGCTGCTCAAACAGTCGCGTAATCGTTGAATCGATCTTAGCCTGTGCCGCGGCTTCAGAAGTATCGATATCTTCAAATAAGATAATATATTCGTCACGTTCGTAGCGCGCGATCGTTGCCATATCCTCGATGGTGTTTTGGATACGGTTCGCGACTTCAACAAGAATGTTATCTCCTTCTTTGTTGCCATAGCAATCATTTAAAAGTTTGAATTTATCAATATCTAATTGCAGTACAGCGCTATAGGAATGAGCTGGGTTTTCAGCTTTGACGGCTTGGTTTAATTTTTTTAATATCTGACTTCGATTGATTAGCCCTGTTAAATGATCAAAATACGCCAGTTTTGTGATTTCGAGTTCCGTATTTTTTCGTCGTGTGATTTCGAGAGCGATTCCGACCATCAATGTTGGGTTTCCGTCAGCATCGACATCGGCTATTTTACCTCTATCCCACACCCATATAACCTCACCGTCAGGTCGCTGTATACGGTATTCTATGTCAAATACCTGGTTGTGATTAAGTGCTTGAACAATTGCTTGGTAAACTCGACCTTTGTCTTCGGGTAAGATGCAGTCTTCATATTCAGAAAAGATGGTTTGACTACCGGGGTCCGTACCACAGAGTTTATGCCAGTTATCATCACATACAGCAATATCGGTTTGTATGTGCCATTCCCATATACCTTCCTTAGATACCTCTAAGACATGTTCGAGCCGAGACTTGCTGAGGTGTGCGTCCTCTCTTTGAGAAATAAGTTCGGTGATATCTTGTTCTATAACGAGGGTTTTTTGTGTGTCAGATATATCGACATATGGGATTTGCAGAGATTGCATATGTCGCTTTTCACTGGTTCGAGGGTCGATATAGGTTATATGACATTCTTTTGTTGGATTAGAGAATGGGCTTGAGTCATCCTGGTCGCAGGTCAATGGTTTTTGTTGAATTTTTTGATTCAAACTATCTTCATTAAGACCAATGATTTCGTCGATTGAATGGCCATATTTCTGAGCTGAGATTGTGTTGCAGTGGATAATTGTATCAGATGAATCTTTAAAGTAGACGGAGCTAGGGACCTTGTTGAAAAGATAATTTGTGATTTGACGTTGTTTCCCTAGTTCAAATTTTACAATGTAAATGTGGAGACAAAAGAAACTAAGTAAAGTAACCCAAACTATAATTAAACAGGTAAATTTAGATAGATTAGAAGTTAGGGTAGGAAAAATGAAAGAAAAAATGCTAGCAATGATGGTAAAAAACAAAAATGTAAAAAAATAATGTTTGAAATGCTTTATACCAGATATTTCATTCATAAATAGTTTACCCGTTTTAAAACTAGAAATACGCAAATGTATAACTTACAAGAGCGAACTTCTATCGTTAATATAGTCAATAGCGTTCGATTATGTCTATTTCAGTCCTTAACCTTTTGAATTAATGATTATATAACCAGTCTAAATGTTTCGTATCATAACTAAGACAGTATATATACTAAAATATGATTATCAAAGTAAAAGAGATTAAAAACTCAAATGTTTTTAATCTCTAGTCTAATTTATTGATAGCTAATATATTTGTCTTTGCAAAAAATTAGCATTGTTTAATATAAAATTTCGCTTATGTTAGGCTTATTATTAATGTGTCTAAATAGAGGCTATAGGAATCAACGTATTTTGGATTCATTTATTTTTTGTATGTAATGGGAGGTGTTAGATAATAATGGAATTGAATTTTAATCATTATTAAAGCATTAGATGAAGTCAATTCAACCAATGCTTTGTGGTCATTCTCTAAACGACTTGCATAACTTATGCTAGATATCGAGCACCAGTTTCTGCGATTTCAATCTCACCAGAATAGCCAGCATCCCTTAGTGATTTAACCGTTGCGCTGGTATCTACGTGAAGGGGTGGTAAATGTGTCAATATTACCTTCTTCACTTTGGCTTTTGATGCGGTCATCGCTATGTCTTCATTTGACATATGAGCTTTTCGCATATTGTCTCTTTGTTCTGCGTTGCTTAGCACATTTTTTGCAAAGTCACCTTCTGCCATATGAGCATCAATGACCAAGATATCGGCATTTTGAGATAGCTCTACGATATCTTCCGAGTAGGCCGTATCGCCAGTGACGACAACGGATTGGCCTTCGGCTTCAAAACGATAAGCAAAGTTCGTTATGGTGTGGATTCCTTCAACGGTCTTGACTGTTATCCCATCAAGCTCAAATGTTTCAGGTTTACTGACTTCTTTGATGGTCACATTCTTCGCTAAGCCTTCAGCGGGGAACCCGTAGTGCATACGGTAGTCAAGATCTTCTTTATAGAAGGTCATCGTCATGTCGTATAGCTGCTGAGTCTGTCGCGGACCAACGATGTTAAGCTCTCGCCGTCCCATTGGTCCATTCCAACCCCCGATAAAGAAGGTTGAAAAGTCTGAGTTATGATCGGCGTGATGGTGAGTAAATAGTAAGTTTTTCACTTTTGATGGGACAATTCCCGCTTTAAGTAAGCCATGTGTCGCACCACCTCCGCAGTCAACTAAAAAGTATTTATCTTTGAATTGCACCAGAGTAGCTGGCCATGTGCGATCTCTATTTAGAGTCTCCATCGGCGGACCCGCAATACCAATGGTGATGACCTGAAAACCTTCAGGTATCGGTTCAGCATTTGGTTTTGGCCTCTCCGGTGCTGCTTGTGTTGCTGCGACTACAGGAGAAATTCCCGTTGAGATTAGCGCGGCTGCTCCAGCCATTTTCCCTGCTGAAGTTAAAAACTCTCTGCGGGATGAATTGTTGTGTTCGTTATTATTAGACATCTTTCTGCCTTCTGTTCTATGTTTCATGCATTAAGGATTAATTTCAAGACCATCGGTTGCTTCTAATACTTGACCTTTAAAGCCTGCCTTGTCGAAGTAAGGTTGTATTGTGTCAATATTAAAAGGTGCGGGCGGTAAGTGTGTGAGTACGACGGTTTTAACTTGGGCTTCGGTAGCTGTTTTTGCCACGTCATCGATGCCCATGTGAGGCGCGACATCAAAGTTTCCTGCGTACTCGTATTTGGGTTTAGGTTTGACAATGTTCTCATCGGTGAAGGTTTGTTCATCAGCACCTTTCTGAGCGGTGGCAGTGGTAATGTTTGCATCGATGACTAGGACATCCGCTCCTTTGGCTAACTCGATTAATTTCGGATCAAAAGATGTATCACCTGAAACCACAATTGATTTACCATCAACGTCAAAACGATAACCAAGGTTATACATGGTGTGGGTTAATGCTTCGGTACGTACCTGCATACCATCAAGTTCAAAGTTGTTTCGGCCTTTGAGTTCTGTTACGTCAATGCCAGTGAACATGCCAAGTTCGGTAATACCGCCTTTATAACCACGGTATTGACGATAGGTGAGGTCATCGGCAAAAAAGTCGAGCATAAAGTTATAGTACCCACCACATCGCGGCGGCCCCATAATGGACATTTCTTTGCCGCCAGTCATCCAGCGATTGATCATTAAATCGATAAAGTCAGTGGTGTGATCTGCGTGGAGGTGAGTAAAAAGAATGGCGCTGATTTTATTGTGAGCAAATCCATGTTGATCCATGACATCATTAACACCATTACCGGTATCGAGCAGATAATATTTGTTATTGAATTGAATCATCGTGCACGATGAGGCTCGGTTTTTATCGGGAATAGGGTTACCGGTCCCCACTGTGACGACACTGAACGAATGAGTATGATTATGCAGCTTTGGTTTGGGAGGAGCGGCATTTGCTTCGTTCATTGAACCCAGAAGGCCTGCGGAAGTGGCGGAAATGGTCACTGCACCAATCGCAGCACTTTTAATAAATGTTCGGCGGTCGAGTTGGCACACATCGACATTTTTCATCGTTTATCCTCGGAGTAAAGTGAAAATATGCAATGAGAAGGCATATAAACAACTTTTATTAGTACACAAGATGAGTGGAATTTTAGTTAAACCACTTAACCTAATTACTAAGAAATAAACGAATTCCTTTTTTTATTCTGTGCTGAAAAACACATTATTATAAATAAAGGATAAGCAATTAACCTATTTTGCGCGTTTGGTTATATTAACAATCACTTTTTGTAACAGTGAGACGTAAAGTCCGATTTCTTCTTCAGTGAACCCTTCGAAAATATCCGCTTTGTGCTGGTCAATGAGGCCAAGAAGGGGAGACTTAAGTTTTTTACCGAGTGGCGTTAGAAAAATTCGATTGACTCTCATGTCGCTTTCACTCTGAACCCGAACAACGACGTTAGCTTCTTCAAGATCGTTAATAATCTTAACTAATGAAATTTTACTGAGTTTGATTAACTCCATGAGTTGCTTTTGGCTCAAGCCATCTTCATCATACAGATAAAATAGAATTCGTAACTGTTGCTTTGACAAGTTGTAGCTCGATTCTGCAAGCTTATTGGTGAGATCTTGGTGAAGATAGTTTCCTACGATATTGGTAAGAAAGGCGGGACAATTGTCGGTGTAATCTTTCAAAGGTAAATCTCTCTGTTGAAACCACTTACTTATGAACCTAGGTTATCATGTTCATTGCTAAATACGTTATAGTTAGGTGGTTAAAAGCTCTTCTCTGGAGATATATGGTTGGGAAGCAAGCGCCAAAGCTAAGAATCAATGAGAACCGAGTGATATGAAATTAGGCATAAAAAGAGTATTTTTTATGCCTAATTAGGTTAATTAGCGAATAATTACTCCGCTTTTGGTTGCCAAGACGTTAGGTGCGCTTTACGCATTTGGTCTTTTTCAGCAGCTGAGGCTTTCCAATTGTTTTTGTAAACTTTCCCTTCCCAGTCACCATAACTTGGATTTGGTAATACTATAAATTGGCTACCAAAAAGTGCCTTGTTTTTCTCAACAGCGGCATAGGACTCTTCTAAGGTTTCCACTCTAAAATCGACAGAAAAATCGTTTAAGTTATCACCCATAAACAAAGCAATATCATGATCTTTAACGACTTGTTGGCGACGAGGCTCTTTGTTGCTGGTATCGGTTTTCATTAGAAGTTGAGAGTCGTTTACTTGAGGAAATGCGAGTTCTTGCATGTTTTTAAGTGTTCCAGCACGTCCTACTTCTCTACGGTTGGTAATATAAAATACCGCGACATCTTTGCTGTCTGCATATTGAAGAAACTCAACTGCACCAGGCATTGCTTTTGCTTCGGCGGCATCCATCCATTTTGCCCACGTTTTAGAAGAGTAGCCTTCATTTCGACCAATTAACCATGCTTCATAGGCACCGTTATCAAGAACGGCTTCATCTGCATCCACAACGATAGCAACTTTCTTGTCACCAGTGTAGCTTTCAAGATAAGTGTCTAGGCGCATTTTTGCTAGGTTGAAGGCTTGATATGACAATGCTTTGTATTCGCCAGAAACTTGCATCCATAAACTGGACATTACCAATTGTTCATTTAATGCTTTCGTATCATATTCGGCCGTATCTGCCCAGCTAAAAGGTGTCGCTACACAACCCAATACTAGTGTTGTTAGCGCTAGAGAACGTAGTTTTGTCATCGGCATGTGTCACTCCTGTGTGATACCGTCATGGTTGATGGTCATTAGTTCTGACCTGAGCAAAATAATATACGCCCCGGAATTCAATAATTCGAGCAAAAAACCTATTTTTTACAACTTGTTGATATAATGATGAAATGTAATGGATTACTTTTTGGTATTTTGTAATATTCGCGTGTTTTTTGACCTACCACCATCGTGGTGTTGGTAGGTCAAATAACGAGTCTAAAACAATGAATCGTGTTAAGAATGATATGTCGCTATCCAAGTTCAGATGCTGCTTGATACGCTTTACGTTGTTGTATTTTAGCTAGATAGGCTAGGGTTGCGTTGTAACCTGCCAGAAGGTTTTGCATTGCGGCGAACTCAAGTGTTATCGCCATCATGATATCCGCGGCAGTAAATTCATCACCAGCGAAATAGGCTTGGTGAGAAAGCGTCGCTTCGATATAGTCCATATCTAGCTGTATTTCTTTATTCATGTACCGATCGATCAATTTCGGTTCTTCTCGCTGCTCGCCTGCCAGCATCATATTAGCGATCACAGGCATTGCTAGTGAACCCTCCGCAAAATGCAGCCATTGTAAATATTGATAATATGCCGGCGTACCTTGTGATGGTCGAAGTGAATTCGCATCGCTGGCTTGATCAAGTAAGTATTCAGTAATCGCTCCAGATTCACATAAGATAATGTCACCGTCGGCAATGACAGGGGCCTTACCCAGCGCATGTACCTTTTTAAGGCTTTGAGGGGCGAGTTGCGTTGTTGCATCACGTTGATGATGTACGATTTCGTACGGTAGGTTAAGCTCTTTGAGTAACCATATAACGCGCTTAGATCGTGAACGGTTTAGGTGATGAACAGTAATCATAATGATCCTTATATTGCATTGATTATATTATTTTTTTTATTATAAATACTTAAAGAGATTCAGTTAGGATTTTACGACTCACCTCGAGCGTAACTTGCTGATCTTCTCCGAGTGCTGTCATTTGATGTACTTCTAAGTTATTAACTAAGATGTCGATATCACTTTTGCTAATATTGATTTCTGATAAGCGAACGGGCATCTTCATTTGACGGAAAAAAGTTTCAGTTGCTGAAATGGCTTGTTCGATTCGTTCATCTTCGCAGCCTTCGGTGATTCCCCAGATACGTTCACCATATTGAAGTAATTTAGCGCGTTTCGCATCAGTTCGATTTCTAAGCAATGCAGGAAGTACGACGGTTAGGCTTCGAGCGTGGTCAATACCATAAGTGCCAGTAAGCTCATGGCCTATCATGTGCGTTGACCAATCTTGTGGGACGCCTGAACCAATTAAACCATTCAACGCTAGGCTTGCTGCCCACATTATATTTGATCGAACATCAAGGTCATTGCGTTGTTCTTCGCTTATGGCTTTTGGGCCTTCTTCTTTCAGCGTTAGTAGCAAACCTTCCGCAAATCTATCTTGTACTTTGGCGTTTACAGGATAAGTTAAGTATTGCTCTACTACGTGAACAAATGCGTCGGCAACACCATTACTAATCTGCCTAGGAGATAAACTCAATGTCACTGTTGGATCTAGTACGGCAAATTTAGGGCGAACTGCTTCGGCTAAAAATGGCAGTTTGTGACCATCGCGAGTGACGACTGAGCCAATATTACTTTCTGATCCAGTTGCGGGCAGCGTAAGAACTGCACCAATTGGAAGTGCGTGTTTGACAGGAAGACGCTGGGTGATGATATCCCATGGATCTTCGCCTTCATATAAAGCTGCTGCAGCGATAAATTTAGTACCATCAATGACAGAGCCACCACCAATCGCGAGAAGGTAATCGATTTTTTCTGCTTTGACGAGTTCCACAGCTTTCATCAAAGTATCGTACTTTGGATTTGGTTCAATACCTGAGAATTCTTGCCATGTGTGACTCGCCAACGCCTGCTCAACTTGTTGATAGACACCGTTTTGTTTTATTGATCCACCACCATACGTAATGAGTACACGGGCACTGGTTGGAATCTCTTTGGCAATAGACGCTATTTGTTCTGTGCCGAAATTGATTTTTGTACTGTTTTGGAAACTAAAATTAAGCATGGTAAGTACCTTGAGCATAAGTTGAATATTTGCAGTCTAATGTGTACAGCTAAATAAGACAATGCAGATAAAAATGAAAACAATGTTTAATTTATTGATACAATAACAGCGAAGATAGTATCGGTTTAGACTGAAGAGGTCGTAAGTGACGGTTATTTTTGAACAGTTGAAAAGTATGGTGGTGTTTGCTCAAGTTGTTGAGCAGGGTAGCCTAAGTGCTGCAGCGAAGCAGTTGGAGCTTTCTCGGGCGGTGATTAGCTATCACGTAAAGAAGTTAGAACAGAAGTTGGGCGTTAAATTACTTAATCGATCAACCAGAAGCCTACACCTCACAGAAGCTGGAGAACAGTATTATCAACACTGTCGAAATATCTCTCAGCAAGCAACCGCCGCACAATTACAGATGGAAAATCTGAATCAAGAACCACAAGGGACATTAAAAATATCTTGCCCGGTTAATGCAGGATTAACCTCGATTGTCCCCGCACTAAACCAATTTAAGCGACTGTACCCAAAGATAAAGCTGGATATTGTGCTCACTGATGAAGTCGTTAATATTATTCAAGACGGTTATGATCTTGCTATTCGCGGCGCGTCGTTGAAAGACTCTGGATTGCAAGCGACTAAGCTGGCAACATTACAGACTTGTTTATGCGCATCACGTGAATACTTAAATCAATATGGTCGACCACGGACACCGGACGAGTTAACGACTCACGAATGGGTAATATACACAACCGGACCGTCCACATTAACTTTAAAAAAGGGAACTAAAACGTTTAGTTTTAAAATGAAAGGAAGTGTTAGCACCAATAATTCCGCCGCTCGAACAGCGTTTATCGAAGGAGGGCATGGCGTGGGAAGAATTCCGCTTTACGATGCACTTCCAAAAATTAAAAGTGGCACACTAGAGTCATTACTGGATGATTATGAAACCGACCAGATAGATGTGTATGCGGTTTATCCCCCCGGTACTGCAAGCTCAAAGAAACTGCGTTTGTTGCTCGATTATTTGATAAATTATGTTTCAGTACAAATGTCAGAGCTTTCCGCATCGAGTACGGTTAGACATTGAGTTGAATTAGATATCTATTACGTGTGATACTTCGCACTATCTACTACACATGGAGAGTGAAATGAGCGTAGAACAAGCCTATTTTTTTAGTGTTGCTTTGATCAATTTGGTTTTTGCGCTTGCTGGAACTCGAGTAAAAGAACATAAAGGAAACTCGAACTCTATATTGTTCTTCATGGTTTCATTTTTTGCTTACTTTGTGAGTTGGTTTGTCTATATATTTGAAATGAATAAGGCACTCGAAATAGTTGGGGCTATGTCAGCCTCGATTTTTGTTTGGGGGATGGTTGCTTTCGCTTCTAAGCGATGTTTTGTCTCGTTTCCAATGTCGGTACTAGCAATATTTTTTACGCTTCAATGCTCAGCTCAAATCTATGCCATTTTACAAGCTGATTTGACTGCTTATCTTCATGTTAGCGCTGTATTTTTACCGATTGCATTCTTTACCATTTCTTATATGTTTCTTAAATTAAAAGCCGAACGACACCCTTCAGATGTATTATTGGGGTACGCATTTATTTTTATGGCGGTTGTTATTTTAGGCCGTTCAATATTATTGGAAACATCACCAGAGTTATTCGCTAAATCAAGTATATATACTCAAATTATATGGCCGGCATTTTGCGCGGTTATTGGGGTGTTTTCATTGCTAAGTTATACCGAAGAAGCCCAACTTCGCTTAAAGAAAGAATCTAATACCGACCATTTAACTGGGCTCGCGAATCGACGTATGTTTGAAATGGCGCTATCCAGTTCGTTGGCTCACTTTAAACGTACTAATCAATATGGCGCGGTAATTTATTTGGATTTAGACCGATTCAAACCAGTGAATGATGAATACGGTCACCATGTTGGCGACCTCTTGTTAAGTGAGTTGGGGAGTCGTATCCAAACATTTACTCGTGAAGATGAGTTAGCGGCTCGACTTGGTGGAGATGAATTTGCATTGTTGCTGTCATTTGGTAGTAGTAGTGAAATTAATATGAAATTACAAGCCAAGGCATTAGCTTCTCGTTTGCAAGAATTGATTAAAAAGCCGTTCGAATTTGCAGAGGGTACCATTAATATTACTGGCAGCATTGGCATTCATATTATTGATCCTGAATGTCAAAACGCTGAAAAAGTGATGACCGCGGCTGATAATGCAATGTACCAATCAAAAGACCTACAAAATGGGTACATTATTTTTTCGAACCCTGTAACTCGAGTTAAAGGTTCGATGACTGCAAGTGAAGTGTAAACGTGTTACTCGTCGATTAGAGCGGGTAGGAAATATGAGAACGCGTTTAAAAATGCCCTTAGTGATCATACATCTAGGGGCATTTTAGTCTTCGGTTTAAATCGGAGAAACCAATGTTGATGTTTAGAGAACTGATAAATCGACCCAACGGTCATCTTTACGAATAATGTCGATTATATTTTGATACTGCGACCCTTCTTTGAAGGTTTGATAGGGTTCCACCGATTTACCTTCGATATCCTTAACAAATTCAGTGGCAAGGTGGGTCCAACTGCGTTGAGTATCATCGGCGATATCTGGTAGCGATGTGGCAATTTCAGAAGGTAGATCGATTTCAGTCCAAACTTTTTTCTCATCCCACAAATACAACGGCCCACTTCCATAATGACCTTTGATATAAATCGATCCTTTGCTTCCATGGAATACAATATGGTCTTCATTGAAACGAGGAACGAGTCCACCATGCTTAAACAGAACTGAAACGGGTTGTTTTGCAGGTAAACGACTTTCCAGTTTCATCAGAACCGTATAAGACCATTCAACGTCGCACTCTTTCCATTCTAGTTTTGGATCTTCTATGTCTTTTGGAATGAAGTTACGTCGTTCCATGAAGTTGTGTACGCCATCGACGACAGGGGCTTTCGGCATATCGTTTCGAACTTCGCCCTGAACCGATAACACGTTCTCGCCAATAACAGAAGTCACGATAGAAAGAAGGTGAGTGAAGTTATTGTTTAAGCGACCACCACCATTTTCTTTGGTGTGCGACCAACCAAATGGAATATGTCTATCGAGATTGAAATGAGAAATACACTCAACTTCTGTAGGCTCACCAATGCATCCTTGAGCGACAAGTTCCTTCGCTTGCATGATATGAGGCATATAACGGAAGCTAGAAGCAAATGCCGTTTTTACTTCCTTCTGTTGAGCCAATTGATACAATTCAGTCGCTGTTTGGCCGCTTTCTGTCATCGGTTTATCGCAAAAGACATGACAACCAAAGTTGATTGCTTGAGTAATGGGTTCAACGTGAGCACCACCCGGCGTCGCAATCGAAACAATATCAGGCTTACATGTTTCTAATGCTGTTTGCCAATCGGTGCCGAAATAGGGAATATTAAGCTTTTCAGCGACACTTTTAACCACATCTGGGTTACGCCCAACGATGCCAACAACCTCTGCACCAGCGTCACGAAACGCGAGTGCGTGCCCTTGACCAGCAAAACCAGTTCCGAAAACTAATACTGTTTTTTTCATTGTTATTCCTTTCTTAAATTTGATGTTTTTATCTGGAATGTTGATACGACTGTGCGGTTACCAGTGCCAAAGAGTGCCATCTTCCAACCGACTTACCGGAAGGTAAGAACGTTTGTATGAGTATTTCGCTGCGGTTTCTTCGTCAAATTCAACACCTAAACCCGGGGCATCGCTCACCATGATCATGCCATTTTCTAGACGCATATCATGTTTAAAAATCGAACGACATTCATCATTCCCAAACCCGACAAACTCTTGAATACCAAAGTTATGCGTTGAGATGTTTAAGTGCATGTGTGCGGCAAAACAGATAGGAGACAAATCAGGAGCACCGTGTGGTGCGGTGCGAATATTGTGTACGTCAGCGTAATCGGAGATTTTTTTCACACCAGTAATCCCACCAGCATGAGTCGCGGCTACTCGGATATAGTCAATTAATTGGTTTTGCATCAGATCTTTACAATCCCAAATTGTGTTATAGGTTTCACCAATTGCTAGTGGGGTCGTCGTATGGTGACGGATTAATTTATAGTTTTCTTGGTTCTCGGCAATAGAGGCATCCTCTAAAAAGAGTAGATTGTATTCTTCGAGCATCTTGCCAAGCTTTGCTGATTCAATTGGAGTCAAACGACTATGAACATCGTGAAGAAACTCAACTTGATCTCCAAAACGCTCTCGGGCTTGTTTAAATAACTCCGGCACTAATTTGAAGTACTTCGGCGTCGACCAATCTTGTTCTGGTGGAAGTGGGCGGTTTCCCTGAAGCTCAAAGTAGTCTTTTTTGTCACCTAGCACGCCGTAGGTTTCAGATAAACCGGGGATAGCGGTCTGAAGTCTAACGGCCTTAAAACCTTGGTCGATTGACTCTTGCACTTTATCTAATGTGTCTTCAATATTCTCACCATTCGCATGAGCATATAGGCTGACACCGGTTCGGCATTTTCCACCTAAAAGTTGATAAACTGGTAACCCTGTCACTTTTCCCTTAATATCCCATAATGCCATATCAATCGCCGCAATCGCAGCCATAGTGATTGGGCCTCGACGCCAATAGACACCTTTATATAAATATTGCCATATGTCTTCAATATTATGGGCATCTCGTCCAATAAGACACGGGGTAACATGTTCTTCAAGGTAAGTTACAACGGCGAGTTCGCGTCCATTTACCGTGGCATCGCCTAAACCATAAATTCCGTTTTCGGTCGTCACTTTTACGGTAACAAAGTTTCTACCGGGGTTGGTGACAAATACCTGGATGTCAGTGATTTTCATTGTTTACTCCAGTGAAATATACGATGTTTACCAAGCCAGTAAAACGGTTTAGTAAATCGATTTACTTGTTTAGGTTAAACGATCAAGATAGAATGTCAAATCCACTAATTGATCGGTTTAACAAAAATAATATTTAGATGACTAAAATCAAAATTGTCGATGTAGCAACTCTTGCTGGTGTATCTAAAAGTACCGTATCTCAGTACCTAAATGGCCGATTTGGGCATATGTCTTCGGCTACGAAAGAGCGCATTCGTTGTGCAGTGGAAGAGTTGAATTACGTGCCAAATCCAATTGCACGTAGCTTAAAAAGTGATAAGACCAAAACCGTTGGCGTGATTGTTCGTGATATTACAGGGTTTAATACTAGCCGAGTTTTGCGAGGGATCGATGATTGCTGTAAGAAGGCAGGGTATAACGTATTAATCTACAACACGGATTTTGATGCAGATGTAGAGCGCCGTTCTCTCGAAACCTTAAAACAGATGTGTATTGATGGCATTATTATTACGTCGTCAGGGAAAAATGCCGATGTTATTAATCAATATCATCATTCAGGTTATCCGGTGGTGCAGTTTCAATTAGAGTACAACGACTGTCCAACCAATATGGTGTTGTCCGATTACCGCACGGCGGCGAAAAAGGCGACGGAGTATTTGATTTCGCTTGGACACAAACGAATCGGCTTTATGACACAGCACTTTGGAGGCAGTCGCTCGCGTAAAGAGCGTTATCAAGGGTATCTTGATGCATTGAGTGTTAACAATATTTCTTATGATGACGAGTTGATTCAGTATTGGGATCGTGACCAAGGGTTTGAGTCTTCGCCTGTAGAACTTTTAGATAGCGATAATTCTCCGACCGCTTTTTTTACCCAACACTTAGCCATTACAACAGACTTACTGAAGCTGTGTAATCAGCATCGTATTGACGTACCTCAGCGTGTTTCTATTGTTGGGTTTGACGATATTCCCATGGTAGATATGTTTAAAGTTCCTATAACCGTGATTCAGCAAGATTCTTATCGTATTGGGTACGAGTCGGCAAACATGCTATTAAAGGAGTTGGCGGACAAGGCTAAGACGGAAGCGGTCAAAAAAGTTATTGTGCCATGTGAATTGGTGATTCGAGATTCCTGCAACTCACCGCTTGAGAAGATGTAACTTGTAAGTAGTGAAGCAAACGCCCTAGCAATAATCAAATATGTAGTCGGGCGCAAAATGAATTGAATCAATCGATTAGATAGGCGTATACCCATTGAGCATGACGTCATAAACTGGCCGTAAGAAGGTCTCTTCCATGGTCCACGCTAATGCACTTTCTGATAATGGATCAACAACTTGGAACGGTAGCGCAGTAACAGGTTCAAGTGAATAGTTGAACTCCCATAACATCGCATGACCGACATCAAGAATCATTGGGCAAGAAGTATAGCCATCCCATTTCGCCACTGGCTCTTTACCTTCAATAATCGAACGGAGGTTGCTGGTAATTACCGGAAGTTGGGATTTCACAGATGCGGCCGTTTTACCTATCGGTGTGCCAACACAATCTCCCAAGCCAAATACATTATTGTAGCGTCTATGTTGCATAGTGTATTTGTCTACTTCTAAATAGCCTTTGTACTTCTCTTTGTCTGCTAAGCTTGATTCGCTGATAACCTTTGGTGGGGTCATTGGAGGAACTACGTGAATAAAATCCCAACCAACGGTGTTACTGCTTCCATCTGACAATGTGAACGTTGCTTCATTTCTAGCGATATCAATCGAACTTAAGGTTTGCTCATAATTTGGCGTAATATTGCGACGTTGCCAGACATCTTTTAATTTTTGGTCGAATGATTTTACCGCGAATAGCTTCTCTTCCGATGTATAGTAATCGAATGTAACGTCACCTCGTCGTCCGGATTCTCTAGCGAAATACTCAACTAAGTTTGTTGCTTTCATCGGTGCACCCGCACATTTCATCGCGCCTTGCGGTCGAGTAAATACTGCCCGTTTTTCGCCGGGCTGGCTAAGAAATTGGTGCGCCTGTTGATAGCTTGCCATACCCGCTTCAGGGCTGTGATAGATACTCGTAACACCTTGTTTGCCAATTAGATTTGTATCCATACCTTCTATCATGTCATAGCGCAATTCGATTCCTGTCGACACGATTAGGTAATCGTAATGCAGACGCTCACCTTTACTAGTTATCACCGTATTCGTATCGGGTAAAAACTCTTCGACAGTCGCTTTTTTATGGATGATGTTAGCATCAAGGTATTTTTCGATAGGGCTGATAACATCGGAGCGTTGTTGGTATGAGCCAGCAAGCAGAAGAGTTTGACCAGGCTGGTACCAATGGAAATCTCTAGGCTCAACGATGGTAATTTTTGCCCCGTCGAGATGACGCATTAGCATGTTCGCCAGTCCAATACCACCAGCCCCACCACCGGTAATGACAATATTTGCTTTGGTCGGTATTTTACTTATATGTGAATAACCAATTCCGGATGCGCCCAATGCTCCTATACCAAGACCTGCTTTTAGTATGGTTCTTCTCGAAATAGCCATCTTTGACTTCCTATATTGAATGCCTTCTCGCTGACTTGCTCTATTGAAGGTTTTTTAGCTGTATATCATTATATGCTAAATATAGACCCTATTTTGGTAGATGCACTTTATTTATTTGCTTATGCCAATAAATTTGTTGATAACTGTGTGGAATTTAACGATTTTACGATTTAACATGTGCAACTTGAAGTATAAACACATCAATGTGGTGAAATTATTGTTGATGATCATTTCAATAGGTTATGAAGAAATCTAAGATTGTTATGGAGAGAAAATCGATAAGTGCGTGATTGAATATATATGTAATGAGTTACAGATCTCATTTTAACTTGTTGGCAAATGCTAAATGGTTTTATTTATTATGCTATTATAATACAATACTATTAGATGTGAGAGCTAAGAGTATCGCTTTTACTTCTTAGTAGAGGCTAACTAACCAAAAGAGAGTAAGAAAATGAGTAATAAAGTTGCATTTATTTCTGGTGCTACTGGTGGAATTGGCTTCCAAGTCGCTAAGCGCCTTGGCCAAGACGGTTACACAGTCGTATTAAACGGAATTGAAGATGAAAAAGGCGCAGAGCGTATTGCTGAGCTTAGTGCTGAAGGAATTGAAGCGGAATACTACGGTTTCGATGTAACTGACGATAAAGCTGTGACCGAAAACATTAATGCTATCGGCGAAAAATACGGAAAAATTGATGTTGTGGTAAACAACGCTGGTGGTCTTGGTGGTCGTAGCCCAATGGAAGAGATGACGACTGAGTTCTACCGTTTTGTCATGGCGCTAAATTTAGACAGCGCATTCTTCGTATCACGTGCTGCAATTCCATTCTTGAAAAAAGCGGAAGGTGGCTCAATCGTTAACTTTACGTCTAACGCAGGTTGGAATGCGGGTGGCCCTGGCGCTGGTATTTACGGTGTTTCTAAAGGTGCAGTCCATACTCTAACTCGCGCTTTAGCAAAAGAGTTGGCACCAGCTGGTATTCGCGTAAATGCAGTTTCTCCTGGTACAATCGATACGCCTTTCCACGCTCAAATTAAAGCGACTAAACCAGAAGTCTTTGCTTCTTGGAAAGACAGCATTATGTTAGGTCGTCTTGGCGAGCCAGAAGAGGTCGCTTCTGTTATCTCATTCCTAGTAAGTAAAGATGCTTCATTCATCACTGCTGAAACACTTCAAATTGGTGGTGGTCAAGCATTGGGTATCTAATCCCTTTAGTTTGAACTGAATTAACAATTTTTTGCAAAACAAAGCCACTTAGTTCGCATATTTCCCCCAAATAGAGCTAGGTGGTTTTTTTATGTGCGGTGCATAAGATTCTCATACTGCATGAGAAAAGTGTTTTCAGTTTAACAAAAAAGCCCCAACACGAATGTCGGGGCTATTAAGCTGGAGAGCGTAGAATGAAAATTAGCTTACTTTCGCAACTGCATCTTTGATCAATACGCCAAGCTCTTCCCACTGTTCATTATCAATAAGATTGGTTGGTACCATCCAAGTACCACCACAAGCTAAGACAGCAGGGATAGAAAGGTAGTTGTCGATGTTTGAAAGACTTACACCACCAGTAGGCATAAATTTCACTGGATAAACAGCGGTAAGAGCTTTCAACATACCTACGCCACCTGATGGTTCCGCAGGGAAGAATTTAACGGTTTTAAGACCAAGTTCCATTGCTTGTTCAACAAGGCTAGGGTTATTTACGCCAGGTACAATTGGCATATCTTTTTGCTGACAGTATTTAACCGTTGTTGGATTAAGCCCAGGGCTCACAATGAAATCAACGCCAGCGTCGATAGCTTGATCAACTTGCTCAGGCGTTAAAACAGTACCCGCGCCGATTAGCATATCTGGGTATGCTTCACGCATAATTTTAATTGCACCTACTGCAGCTTCAGTACGAAAAGTTACTTCAGCACACGGCATGCCATTGTCCATCAGCGCTTTTGCTAGTGGAAGAGCATGCTCAAGTTTGTTGAGAGCAATTACTGGGATTACCTTTAAGTCAGCAAGTTGTTGATCTAGTGTTGACATATTTAGTCCTTAAAAAATTATAATCCGATGTCTGGCATCGCTTCAGTTGGAATAATTGCACCTTGATATTGAATCACTGTGCCTGCGACTATGTGTCCCGATAATGCAGAATCTTTCGCACTGTATCCGTTTAAGCGGCGAGCTAAATAGCCCGCGCTAAATGAATCACCAGCTGCTGTTGTATCGACTACATTTTCAACTGCTTTAGTCGGGACGTATTGAATATTGTCGGCTTCAATAATTACACATTCTTTACTGCCACGTTTGATGGCAATTTCTTGCACACCTTGTCCTTGAGTGCGTTCAATACATTGTTCGATATTGTCGTCACCGTAAAGATCTTGCTCATCGTCAAACGTGAGTAGTGCAATATCGGTCAAGGATAACGCCTGCAAGTAAGTTTTCTGAGCTTCTTCAAGTGAAGTCCATAACTTAGGGCGGTAATTATTATCAAAAATAACTTTGCCACCGTTAGCTTTAATTTTTTCTAATACGGAAAACAGTTGCTTTCGGCCATTTTCAGTAAGAATAGCAAGGGTAATACCGCTTAGGTATACAGCATCAAAGCCTGATAATGTTTCGATTAATTTTGTACTTTCATCTTGATCAAACAGATATTTCGCAGCGGCGTCGTTTCTCCAATAATAGAAACAGCGCTCTCCGGTGTCATCGGTTTCAATGTAGTACATTCCTGGTTGCTTGTTATCTAAGCGTAAAATATGTTGGGTGTTAATGCCTTCTTTTGACCATGCATCGAGCATGTTTTGACTAAAACCATCTTGACCAAGAGCGGTGATGTAATTGGTCTTGATTGCGGTGTTTTGTGTTAGTCGGGAAAGATACAATGCAGTATTGAGAGTATCACCACCGAAGCGCTGGGTTAGAAAGTCGCCAGATTGTTGAAGCTCAATCATGCATTCGCCAATCACTGCAATGTTAAATGTCGTCATTTGATCACCTAATTGATAGGGCATAGTTTTAAAAAATATAGGGACAGTGATGAACATATCTTACTCAATCACAGTCGCTCCATGCGATAACCCTGATTCTATCACAATAATAACTGAAAATTCATTTTGTAATACAATAGTTCCAATTGTTCGTGATGTAAGTCAAAAATAATCTTACTCAAAGTGATTAAAAATGGAGCGTCTACTGCGAATTTTGTCATGGTTCAGTGCGTTTGATTGCTTTATTGAACAATCTTTTATGTGATTTAGTTCTGCGTTTGGTCATAAGAAGGATGAAACTCAAGCCATATTGTATTACTTTATACTCAGTTGAAATTTGTTTTGTCGCTGAGGTTTGTTAGATGAAGAATGAAATATCCGCTATTTTACTGAATGGAGCAGAGATCGCTCAACTGCAAAAAGAAGTAGGGCGTGACAGCTTAATGGGTAAAACCATTGCGGCTATTAAGAAAGATGTTGATGCGTTTATGGCTTTAGAGTACGACGTACCTGGTCATGGTGAAGCGGGAGGCTATGAGCATAACCGTCATAAGCAAAATTATAATTATATGAATCTTGCTGGTCGGATGTACTTGGTGACGAACGATAAAAAATATGCTCGTTTTGTCGCAGAATTATTAGCCATGTATGCTGATAAATATCTTCAGTTCGATTTTCATGTTCAAAAAAACACCAACCCGACAGGGCGTCTATTTCACCAAATTTTAAATGAACATATGTGGTTGTTATACGCAAGCTTGGCGTATTCATGTGTAGAATCATTTATGTCAGTGACCGAACGTGAACACGTGGTCAATAACCTTTTCCAACCAATGTTGGATATGTTTACTGAAAAATATGGTCATGACTTTGATCGTATTCATAATCACGGGATCTGGGCAGTTGCCGCAGTTGGTGTGTGTGGTTTAGCTATTGGAAAGCGTGAATATTTAGAAATGTCAGTATTCGGTCTAGATAATTACCGTGCTGGCAAAAAAGAAATGGGTGTAGGTGGTTTCTTAGCACAAATTTCAAAACTGTTTGCTCCATCTGGCTATTATATTGAAGGTCCTTACTACCACCGTTTTGCTATTCGACCATTGTGTGTGTTTGCCGAAGTTTTGCATCGTCACATGCCTGAGTTAGATATCTACAACTTTAAAGATAAAGTCATTGGCAATACCGTCCAAGCATTATTGGCTACCGCCTATCCAAATGGAGAATTTCCTGCGTTAAACGACGCTTCTCACACTATGGGTATCACCGATATGGGTGTTCAGGTAGCAGTAAGCTTATACAGCAAACATTACGGTCTTGATGACAATCTTCTTGGGATGGCTAAGATTCAAAATCGTGTTTGGATGCACGCTTGTGGATTGGAACTGTCTAGCGCATTGGAACAAGCCGAAAACGATCGTGGTGAAGCGATCGGTATGCCATTTTGGCCAAGCGTTGAGCTAAATGAAGGCCCAGAAGGTGATAAAGGCGCTCAAGGCTTTGTCCGCATGCAAGACGACAGCAAAGATGTTTTCCAATTAGTGATGAATTACGGTCAGCATGGTATGGGACACGGTCACTTTGACACCCTAGGTATTAGCTATTTTAACCGTGGACAAGAAGTATTACGTGAATACGGATTCGGTCGCTGGGTGAACGTTGAACCTAAATTTGGTGGCCGCTATTTAGATGAAAACAAATCCTATGCTCGCCAGACCATTGCTCACAATGCGATAACCGTTGATGAAACCTGTCAAAATTACTTTAGTGTTGAGCGTGCCGATAGTGTTCATGGAATCCCACATTTCTTTGAAGTGAAGGATGCTACGGTTAATGGAATGAGTGCTTTTGCAAATGGTCATTATGATGACTTAGGCATGCAACGCAGTGTCTTTATGCTCAAGCTAGCCGAACTAGAAGCACCATTACTGCTTGATCTCTATCGTTTAAATGTCGAAGACGATAACGAGCACCAATTTGATTATTCACATCAGTTCGATGGTCAAGTGATTCGCACAAATTTTGAATATAGTGCGCATCAGGAACTAGACACATTAGGTGATGACTACGGCTACGAACACCTTTGGAATGAAGCGAGCGGCAAAGTATCGGGTTCTGCATTGGTGAGTTGGTTACAAAACAACAGTTACTACACGTGGCTTGGTACAAACTCAAATACAGAGAGTGAACTTTTCTTCACTCGTACTGGGGCGAACGATCCTAGCTTTAACTTACGCAGTCAAACGTCGTTTATTTTACGAGCTAAAGGCCAATCTACTTTGTTTGCTTCTGCACTTGAGACTCACGGTTATTTCAATGAAGAGTTTGAGCAATCTGTGAATGCGCGTGGCAAAGTTCAAGATATTCGTGTTATTGCTCACTCTGAGGCGGGTTCAGTAGTAGAGATAGAGACTCTAGATTCGACAGTGACGTTCATGGTGAGTAACCAGGAAGGTGTCGTCGAAAGTACGAATCACCTAGTAAAAGCAAACGGCAAAGATTATCAGTGGACAGGCGTATATTCGCTAGACGTTCAGGCAAAATAAGTTAAGGCTATCAGGAGAAATAAATAATGAGTTACCAACCACTGTTAATGAACTTTGATGAAGCCGCTGAGCTGGCCAAGGAATTGGGAAAAGATAGCCTACTTGGTAAAGCACTCGCGCGTGATATTTTGGCTACCGATTCATACATGACTCAAGTCGGTATTGAAGTACCTGGGCACGGCGAAGGTGGTGGTTATGAACACAACCGCCATAAGCAAAACTATATTCATATGGATCTCGCAGGACGTTTGTTCTTGGTGACTGGTGAGCAGAAGTATCGTGATTATATCGTTGATATGTTGACGGCATACGCAACCGTTTATCCAACGCTTGAAAGCAATGTGAGTCGTGATACTAACCCTCCAGGAAAACTCTTTCACCAAACACTGAACGAGAACATGTGGATGTTGTACTCTTCGTGTGCGTATAGTTGTATTTACCATACGCTTGAGGAATCCCAAAAACGCCAGATTGAAGATGATCTCTTCAAACATATGATCGAAATGTTTGTCGTTACGTATGGTCACGATTTTGACATCGTTCATAACCATGGACTTTGGGCTGTTGCTGCAGTAGGTATCTGTGGTTACGCTATCAACGACCAAGAGTCGGTAGATAAAGCATTATATGGGCTGAAAATGGATAAAGTGAGCGGTGGCTTCCTTGCGCAGCTCGATCAGTTATTCTCGCCTGACGGTTACTATATGGAAGGTCCGTATTATCACCGTTTTTCGTTACGCCCGATCTACCTGTTTGCAGAATCCATTGAGCGTCGTCAGCCAGAGCTTAAGATTTATGAATTTAACGATTCAGTGATCAAGACAACTTCTTACGCTGTGTTCAAAACTGCTTTCCCAGACGGCACCTTGCCAGCGTTGAATGATTCATCGAAAACCATCAGCATTAATGATGAAGGTGTCATCATGGCAACGTCGGTGTGTTATCACCGTTATGAACAGTCTGAAACTTTATTAGGTATGGCTAATCACCAACAGAATGTATGGGTGCATACTGCAGGCTTAACTTTGTCTAAAGCCGTCGAAGAAGCAGATGAAATTAAGCCATTTAGTTGGGGCAGTCTGTTCATGACAGACGGTCCACAAGGTGAAAAGGGTGGGGTGAGTATTCTGCGTCACCGTGATGCAAAAGATGATGACACGATGGCATTGATTTGGTTTGGTCAGCATGGATCGGATCATCAATATCACTCTGCTTTGGATCATGGTCATTATGACGGTCTACATCTTAGTGTATTTAACCGTGGTCACGAAGTGCTGCATGATTATGGATATGGTCGTTGGGTTAACGTTGAGCCAAAATTTGGTGGCCGTTATATTCCTGAAAACAAGTCCTACTGTAAGCAGACCGTTGCCCACAACACTGTGGTGGTTGATCAGAAAACTCAGAACAATTTCAATACTGCATTGGCAGAGTCGAAATTTGGTCAGAAACATTTCTTCTTGACCGATGACCCATCGCTTCAGGCGATGAGTGGTACGGTTTCGGAATACTACGATGGCATCGATATGCAACGAAGTGTTTTATTGGTTGAATTAGCTGAGTTTGAAAAACCGTTGGTTATAGATGTCTATCGAATTACCGCAGATGCTGAACATCAATACGATTTGCCTTATCACTATAAAGGGCAAATTATTCGTACCGACTTTGATTATAAAGTGGAAAGTAAGCTACGCCCACTCGGTGAGGGTAACGGTTACCAACATCTGTGGAATTTGGGTTCCGCCACGGTTGAGAATAGCTCTCTCGTGACATGGCTTCATGATTCCAGCTATTACACATTGGTATCAAGTGTACCTGCTAACTCATCTGGCGAAGTTATTTTTACTCGTACTGGCGCAAACGATCCTGATTTTAATCTACGAAGTGAACCTGCTCTGATATTGCGTCAGAATGCGAAAGATCATGTGTTCGCATCGGTATTGGAAACTCATGGTTACTTTAATGAATCTATTGAAGCTTCGCTTGATGCTCGTGGGTTGGTAACAAGTGTTAGTGTTATCGGCCACAATAACGTTGGTAGTGTGGTTGAAATATCATTAATATCGGGTAAAAAATATGTATTTGGTATTTCGAATCAGAATAACCCAGTAGGTGAACATTGTGTTGAATTTGACGGTGTTAAATACCAATGGATAGGCGCAACGGCACAGTTATAATTTAACTAGCAATTGTTTGTAAATTGATTTCATATAAAAAGCCGAGTTACTAATTTAGTAATTCGGCTTTTATTTATCAATCAATTTATTTAGAAAATTATTTATTGATGATATTAACATGATTACGATAACATAAATTAGGAGTCTATTTTTCGATAAGCGAAATAGGCTCCTAATTTATCTGGATATATTTAAACTTTATTACGAGAAAATATATAGCATTAAGCAGGATTGAGAGATAATAACTCGTGGTTATTTTTCAATAAGATATTTGAGGCTAATCGGGCTGCATCCGCATCTTTATTCATGATTGCTTGATATACAGCGCGATGTTCTTTTATGCAGAAGTGACCACGAACAGAGGTATGATCGAAGAAACTACGGTAAACCGTAGTGAGCACGTTACCAAAAGGGGTAAAGAAATCATTAGCCGTTGATTGGAAAATGAGGCAATGAAAGTTAAGGTCAGCGTCGGTCCATGCATCCGCATCTTGAGTTTTGCTTGCACTCTCCATACTGTTAAAGTGAAGCGTTAAACGTTCGCGTTGCTCTTCGGATGCATGCAATGCACTAAATGCGCATGCTTCAGGTTCTATTGATTTACGTAACCCTAAAAATTGTTCCAAAAAGTGTTGTGGATCTTCACCATCTTTTAGCCATTCAAGTAACTGCCTATCCAAAAACTGCCAATGTTTACGAGGCTGAATAAAGGTGCCAACTTTAGGCTTGGAGCTAATGAGGCCTTTAGAAGCCAGTAGCTTGATTGATTCCCTTAGCGCAGTGCGACTGACACCAAATGTTTTACAAAGCTCGAGTTCATTGGGAAGTTTAGAGCCAACTGGTAACTGCCCATTGATAATTTGAGTGGCGATTTGCTGGGCGATATAGACATTGAGCCTATAGGTCATCGGAGTAAAAGAGAATGTATCGTCGCTCATTGTTATGTACTCATAAGAAGGCCGTTAAATGACTGGCAAAAACATCTCATATTGTGTAATTACTCGATATAGATATATAAAAGCTTGACAGGTATCATGCATATCGTGGTATTAACACAAGGGTGAGATAAATAACTAAAATTATAATTATTTAATGTTAAATAGAATTATAAATGTAGGTAAATAATACAATAATACCTATATTCGTCAATCAAAGGAGTGATGTGAATTGATAAGAATCTATAATTATGTGATCGACCTCTAATCTAAGTAAGAGCGCTGCATTTATTACCAATAAATATAGCGAGGATAATGCCTTTCTCCTATATAAATAGTTGTTAATCCGAAATAAGTGGAGGATTGGCATAATAATGGTACAATGTAGTTAAATATTACAAAAATCAAATTTGAAGAATAATAACCTTATGAAAGACAGTGAATTTAATTTAATCGGCGGTTCGAAACGAAGTTTGCATGTGCAAGTTGCACGCGAGATTGCACGTGGCATCTTATCTGGGAAATTGCCTCAAGGGTCTATTATCCCATGTGAAATGGCATTATGTGAGCAGTTTGGAGTAAGTCGTACCGCACTACGTGAAGCAGTAAAACTGCTTACTTCAAAATGTTTGCTTGAGTCTCGACCAAAGATCGGAACCCGTGTGGTTCACCGCTCTAACTGGAATTTCTTAGACCCACAATTAATCGAGTGGATGGACGGTATTATTGATAGTGCCGAATTTTACCATCAATTCTTAGGGTTACGTCGAGCTATTGAACCAGAAGCTTGCGCATTGGCGGCAAAATCGGCGACTGTAGAGCAACGTATTGAACTAACGGAAACCTTCCACAAAATGTGTGAAGTTGCCGAAGATTCTAAAATTAATGGCTTTGACCAAGATGAGTGGACTTCTGTTGATATGAAATTCCATAACTTGATCTTTAACTCAACTGGCAATGATTTCTACCTTCCTTTTGGTAATATTTTAATGACGATGTACAAAAATTTCATTGTTCATTCATCACAAGATGGTGGCCTATGTTTACAAGAACATCGTGATATCTATGAAGCAATCATGGCTGGTAATTCTGATAAAGCACGTGAATGTTCTGCAAGTCATTTACAAGAAGTGAAGCATCGTCTTCCTCCTCTAAGCTAATATCGCGCGAATTCAAATTTTGTAATATTCAGCAGTTGAGTTTGACTCAGCTGCTTTTTTTTTGCCCTAAACATTAATTACGATATACTGGCTATCATATTACAATATTATTTATGAGGGTTTATGGACGACTCATTGCTTGTCAATATCGAACAGTATATCTCTGCTGTTGAGCCATTTAATAATTTACCGCCAGAAGTAATCAAGGAATTAGCCGCTATTGTTAAAATCACCTACCTTCGCCGTGGTGAAATTATTGATCCTTGCGATGATTCAGAGATGTATTTATACATTGTCAGAACCGGCGCAATGGAGCAGCGAAAATTAGATGGGCAATTGCGTGCAAGGTTGGGTCGAGATGATATCTTTGGGTTCACATTCTTAGATGGAGATACGACGGAAGATCGACGTTATACTGCGATTGCAATCGAAAACACCCTACTGTATCTGATTCCTCAAACTGCTTTAGTTCTATTATTTGAACGTAAACCCGAGTATGCAGAATTCTTTGCCTCTAGAGCACAAATCCGTTTGAAAACAGCCTATGACGTTGTGTGGTCGAATAAAGAGAAAGGCTTATTTATAAAGCGAGTGGGGGAAGTAGCCAGTAGTGTTATCGCGGTGGTTACCTCAGATATGTCGATAAAAGATGTCGCTCATGAAATGCGAGTCGTTAAGCGCTCATCGTGCGCCGTTATTTATGAAAATAACCAAATTGTCGGCTTGATTACAGATAGAGATATGACAAAACGAGTGATTGCCAATGAGGCACCGTTTTCTGACCCTATTAGTTCAGTGATGACTCCAAATCCATTTATTGTAAGTCCAGACGCATTAATCTTGGAAGCGGCTTCTATGATGATGGAGCACAATATTCGTAATATTCCGGTGGTAAAAGACGGGCATGCTATTGGATTACTAACAACATCGCATCTTGTGCAAAATCACAGAATGCAGGCCATTTTCTTGATCGAAAAAATTAAGTATACCGATAGTGTTGCAGAATTAGCGGAATTAACTTCTGAGCGCCAAGTTATCTTTGAGGCTTTAGTTGAGGGGAAAGTCGCACCGGATATTATTGGTAAAGTCATGTCTATGATTATGGATGCTTACACGCGTCGATTAATTCAGATGGCGATTGACCGCTTTGGTGAGCCACCTTGCGATTTTAACTGGATTACAGCAGGATCTCATGCTCGGAATGAGTTGAATATTACGTCGGATCAGGACACCGCTTTAGTATTATCCGATGATGCGACAAAAGGTGATAAAGTATATTTTGGTCAATTAGCATCTTATGTTTCTAATGGACTTGACCAATGTGGTTATCCACTGTGTAGTGGTAAATATATGGCGGCAACACCTAAATGGTGTCAGACCGTTTCCGTTTGGAAAGAGTATTATAAAAAGTGGGTGAATAACCCAGAATATGAGTGCCTACTAAATATAAGTGTCTTTTTAGAAATAAGGTCGGTATATGGTAACTCTGAATATACTGTGATATTGCGTGATGAACTTCACCAAAATATTAAACTAAATGAAAGCTTCTTACCTGCGTTAGTTCGTGATGCAGTAAATACACACCCACCACTTGGAATATTTAATAGCTTTGTTTTGGAAAAAAATGGCGAGCAAAGCAAAGTACTTAATATTAAAAAATATGCGATTAATTTAATTATTGATCTAGCCCGTATTTACGGCTTGGCAATTGAATGTCCATCGTCAAGTACTCAAGAGCGTTTCCATTCAGCAATGGATGCTGGGATTTTAAGTAATGATGCTTATAAAAATATTATTGGGGCATATCAATTTATTGCACAATTTCGCTATAGCCAACAAGTAGAACAGTTGAAACAGGGAGAGATTGCAAATAATTATATTGATCCAAATACCTTTGGCAGTTTTGAGCGACAACACTTAAAAGACGCATTTAGAATTATCGCCGATTTACAAGATGCCGCAAAATTACGATTTGGTTCAATTAATCATTAATTACTTTATTGGATTACGATCTTCAGTTTCGATTAAGTATCATCATTGCAACTAATATAATTGAAATGATGAATGTCAGCGAACTCCCTACATTTTTGGGTGTAATCCAAATTGGGCTAATTAATCATGTTATTGTTTCATATATAGTATCGGATCTTCATTTTGAACGAATAACATGAATGGTGAAATACGATAGTGTAGGCAGTTTTATTGCCACTGTTTGCATTATTAATTTACTCAAGAGTTCTTTGATATTGGTATTTGGAAGCATTCTATTTGTTTAAATGATTAATCCATATCCATTGCAAAGGACTATTGATCATAAGCTACGGCAATATTTGGATACATAATTTAAATTTAGATATTCTAGGACGATAGCTATTTGGCTCTTTATTTTAGTTATTTTATTTAAATTTCAGTTACTTAAATGTTTTTACTTTTATTGGACAAGGGACGAGGAATTTGACCTTATTCGTTATTTCACGTAAGGTAAGTGATTCAATAAAGTTAAAAATAAGTGCTATGGAGTAATTATTTGAACTAAACAGAGATTTTCATCGCTTTGACTTGTCGGGATAGTTGCGAACAAACGCAATGTGTTCAATTAGGTTTGAACAGAAAAGTCAAAGCCATAAAAGTCACTTAGTAGGTGGTTTGGACAGGTTTTGTCGTTAATTCGCGTCAGTGGGTTAACAACGAAGGTAAACTATAGGCAGTCGGTTTTGTTGTGCGACCGTTGTAGCTTGTCGATGTTAATTGTGTTTTCAAATGATCATTCCGTTTGATATCTAATGAGAGAAACGGAGACGAAAATGAAATTGAAGTTTTTAGCGCTACTTGCTGTAGCCAGTCAGTCGGCCTATGCCGCTGAGGAATGTGGAAAAGTGACTATCGCAGACATGAACTGGACGTCTGCAACACTTATCGCAAATGTCGACCTCTTCATTCTAGAAAATGGCTTTGGTTGCGACGCTGAACTGGTTCCTGGTGACACAATGCCAACTAGTACTTCTATGATCGAAAAAAATGAACCAGATTTAGTTCCAGAAATGTGGGCAAATGCGGTTACAGATTTACTTAATCAAGGCGTTGCTGATAAACGTATCCGCTTTGCTGGTCAGTCTCTGAGCGATGGTGGTGAAGAAGGTTTTTGGGTTCCTAAATATCTTGTCGATAAATACCCAGAGATGAGCACTATCGAAGGTGTTATCAAACACGCCGACCTATTTAAACACCCAGAAGATCCAGAGCTTTCTGCATTTTATGGTTGCCCTGCTGGTTGGAACTGTCAAATTTCATCAGAAAACTTATTCGGTGCGCTGAAATTGGAAGAAGCCGGTTTTGAACTTCTTGATCCAGGTTCAGGTGCTGGTCTTGCTGGTGCTATCGCTAAAGCTTACGAACGTGGCCAAGGTTGGTTTGGTTACTACTGGGCACCAACAGCGATCCTTGGTAAGTATGAAATGGTTAAAGTCGATTTCGGCACGGGTGTTGATAAGGAAGAATTCCTTACTTGTACATCAAGCATAGATTGTGAGTCACCTAAAGTGACGATGTACCCACCTTCGATCGTTAGCACTGTTGTAACTGAGTCATTTGCTGTTAGAGATCCAATGATTATGGATTACCTAAATAAGCGTTCATTTACAAACCCACAAATGAACAGTCTTTTAGCTTGGATGGAAGACAACCAAGCTGATGGCGAAGTAGCAATGGAACACTTCCTTTCTGAATTCCCAGAAATCTGGCGCCCATGGTTGGCACCAGAAGTTGCTGATAAAGTCGCAGCAGCGCTATAGATGATAAGAATGGCCAGCATTTGCTGGCCTATTTCATTGCTGTCATCAATTTCTTAGTTTATTCGATTTGATTTTTATTGAGTTATTCATTGTATTAAACAGTGAAGATCTTAAGTTAATTATTCTAGCTACATAAAAGTTCTGAAAAATCATTGTTTTGGTTATAAAACGATGATCATAAAGTAAATTAAAAGAGGTAATTTATTATGGCGGATGCGTCCTGGTTAAGTCAGATTCCGGAGATGGATCGCTCTGATTTGATCACAATCCGTAAGACTCTAGATGGAGCTTATCGTAGCTTTTCTAGAGAGTATGGAGAAGCGATTGAATCAATTTTTGACCCTATGTTAAGTTTTTTGATTTGGTTCGAGAAACTGTTGCTTAGTTCACCTTGGTGGTTAGTCATTGCTTGTGTCACCGGTCTTGTATATTTGGCAAGTCGCTCATGGAAATTATGTGTGGGTGTGGTGGTTTCCTTAATGCTGATAGGTTACTTCGGTATGTGGGAAGACACGATGAGAACCATGAGTATTATTACCGTCAGTACTTTGATGGCGATCGTTTTTGGTATTCCTATTGGTATTGTGATGGCTCGTTCTGACAGAATGCGTTCGTTAATCACACCTGTTCTTGATTTAATGCAAACGATGCCAGCCTTTGTTTACCTTATCCCGGTCGTAATGTTGCTTGGAATCGGTAAAATCCCTGGTTTAATTGCGGTAGTTATTTATGCCATACCACCTGTAATTCGTTTGACTAACCTTGGTATTCGACTTGTAGACCGAGAGGTATTGGAAGCGGCTACAGCATTTGGTGCGAGTCCGACACAAAGACTACTTGGCGTTCAATTGCCTCTAGCAATGCCAAATATCATGGCGGGTATCAACCAAACGATTATGATGGCTTTGTCTATGGTCGTTATTGCTTCGATGATCGGAGTCAAAGGGTTAGGGCAACCCGTTCTGAAGTCTATTACTAACCAATACTTTACTCTCGGACTTTTAAATGGTTTGGCTATTGTGGTTTTAGCTATTATTTTTGATCGAACGTCACAAGCGTATGCTAAACGTACCCAAGCTCATTTGGGAGGAAACCAACATGACTAAGCCACTTATTCAAATTAAAGGGCTTTATAAGCTGTTTGGAAGTAACCCTCGGAAATATATGCCGTTGGTTCATGAAGGTATGAGCAAGGATGATATTCTAGCAAAGACTGGTCATACATTGGGATTGAAAGATATCAACTTAGATATCAATAAAGGCGAAATCTTTGTCATTATGGGGCTTTCTGGCTCTGGTAAATCAACGCTGATTCGTCACTTCAATCGCCTAATTGATCCAACAGAAGGTGTGATTCTGGTTGAAGACACCGATGTAATGAAGCTCAATGAAAAAGAACTAGAAACTTTTCGACGTAAAAAAATGTCGATGGTATTCCAACGTTTTGGATTATTACCTCATCGCAATGTTATTGAAAACGTTGCTTATGGTTTTGCAGTACAAGGCATACCTAAGTCTCAACGTCTTGAGAAAGCCAATGAGTGGTTAGAAACTGTAGGTTTAGGTGGATATGGTAAGCAGTTTCCAGCTCAACTTTCCGGTGGCCAGCAACAACGTGTCGGTTTAGCTCGAGCTTTGTGTACTGATGCTGAAATCCTTTTGATGGATGAAGCTTTCTCAGCATTGGATCCATTGATTCGCTCTGAAATGCAAGATCAGCTAATTGAATTGCAGCAGAAACTACATAAAACCATTATATTCATTACACATGATCTCGATGAAGCACTGCGACTAGGTGATCGAATTGCGATTCTGAAAGATGGAGAAATGGTTCAGCAGGGCACACCTGATGACATATTGCTTAACCCTGCAGATGATTATGTAGAAGCGTTTGTTAAGGATGTGAACCGAGCTCGTGCATTGACAGTTGAAACTGTGATGAAGCCACCTGCACTTCGTATCACAACTGACAGTATTGATGAAGCTCTAGCGCAGATGAAACGTGTTAAAGATGACTACGGTTACCACGTAACGAAAGCCGGTTTCCAAGGTCTGATTACACAAGAGGCGCTAGAAGAAGCCTCACGTCAAGTCGGCTCTGATGCGTTTGATAATGATATTTATGAAGAAGTATCGACGATTGCACCTGATGCATTATTGGAAAGTGTTATTTCTGATACGCTAGAATGCGATTATTCATTACCCGTGGTTGATGAAGACGGTAATCTGAAAGGTGAATTGGACAGAAGTACACTTGCTGAAGTTCTTTCTGATTCTGACTCTGACGAAGCCGAAACAAAACCAGAGCAGATAGCGTAAGCTAACTTTTGATCTGAAAAAACTAGGCGTTTCTCGCATGAAAATCATCGTGCGATGAAGCGTCTTTTTTTTGGCTTAAATTTGAATATATAGAGTCGTATAAGTGTTCTAAAAGCAACGACTATTCGTCGATATTTGATAAATGGAAAGCGTCAAGTCTGAGCATGACTTACTCTTCTATTATAATACAATACATAAGTGTAAAGTCTCATAGCATCATTAAACATTGTTTGTCGTTCCAGCTTGAACACTTTCGCTTAGTAAGTTTATGACTAGCCCGATTTTCAATGTTTTATCACTTTAAATGGGTCGAAGCGCATATAGTGAGGTGTATTTGCATGATAAATACGCATATTAATTTGTGATCAAGTCACATAATGCACACGTAAGTGCCATTTTAGGGCACTCAATGATTGCGAAAACCTGTGTTCAGGTATATTCTACTCGGGTACTTTGGACATATAATAATACATTTAGGAGTTAAACATGACTAAACCAGTCATCGGTTTCATCGGCCTTGGCCTTATGGGCGGCAATATGGTTGAAAACCTACAGAAACGCGGCTACCAAGTAAACGTAATGGACCTTAGCCAAGATGCAGTTGATGCTGTTCTTGCTCGTGGGAATGCCACTCAATTTACTTCAGCTAAAGAATTAGCAGCAGCGAGTGACGTTGTTGAATTCTGTCTTACAACTTCTGCTGTTGTTGAAAAGATTGTTTACGGTGAAGAAGGTGTTCTAGCCGGTATTAAAGAAGGTTCAACTTTAATCGACTTTGGTACTTCTATCCCTGCTTCTACTCAAAAAATTGGTGCTGCTCTTGCCGAAAAAGGCTGTGGTATGATCGATGCTCCTCTAGGTCGTACTCCTGCACACGCTAAAGATGGTCTATTGAACATCATGGCTGCCGGTGAAATTGAAACTTTCAATAAAGTTAAACCACTTCTAGAAGAGCAAGGTGAAAACGTATTCCATCTTGGTGCACTAGGTGCTGGTCATACAACTAAGTTGATCAATAACTTCATTGGTATGACAACTGTTACTGCTATGTCTCAAGCATTCGCAGTTGCTAAAGCAGCTGGTGTTGACGGTCAGCAATTATTTGACATCATGTCTGCTGGTCCATCTAACTCACCATTCATGCAGTTCACTAAATTCTACGCTGTAGATGGTGAAGAGAAGTTAGGTTTCTCTGTAGCAAACGCAAACAAAGATTTAGGTTACTTCCTGCAAATGGTTTCAGACTTAGGTTCTGAGTCTCCAATTGCTGAAGGTACTTCTAAAGCGCTACAAGCTGGTGTTGATGCTGGTCTTGGCCAAAATGACGTACCTGTAATTTTCGATTACTTCACTAAACTAGAGAAGTAATTCGATCAAAACCTATCTGTGGTTAGACAGTACTGTTTGTTATTGTTTGACTGCAGTTAGGTTTATCTTCATTCTCCGCTGGAAATCTTCTCCCTCTAATAATTAGATTCATACTTCATTTTAATTTTATTCGTTTAATCAAATGGTTACTTTAATCCATTATTGTATGTAAACAATACAATTGCCATGGTGACGTTGTAACTTTAAAGATGAAAATCTTTACGAAATAACTGAATCAAAGAGAGGATGTTAGTGGATTACGAAAAATAATGAGTGTAGAAGTCGCTAGGAGGCTTTCTAATCACGCTTTATATCGTAGCGTTTTCTGCCAATAATTTATTTTGCTGATATAAACGGTATATTGTGAATAAATTCATCGCCGTTAATGTCGCTTCTAGCAGTGTTCCGCCAATCGATCCCACTAAGATATTGTTAGTTAACCAGCAAAATGAAGCGAGAAGAAATCCGACTCTCATTGCAATCCCTTTCAACATAAAGACAGTGAATGTTCCAATTGTCGCGCCCATAACCGACCATATTTGCCACCACGATTCAGTCAGATATAGGCCAAGTGACAATGTCACAATGATGAAAAAGATGGCAATATATTTAGAGCTTGTATAAATAGAAGTTCCTGTTCTTAACGCAGAAATGAAGGAGGCAAGCGCTGATACCGTCGAACCAAGTAACAAGTAATGAATCATATGGTTAAGGTTAAACGCACACATAATCATCTTTAGGCGGCGGTCATCTTTTTGGTAGAAAGCCCACATTCCAAGGCCATAACTCACAAACCCCAAGGCTTGCGCAAACCACATATCCATTAGTTAAATTCCCAGGTAAAAAACAAAATGTTATTACGACCGATAAGACATAGGTTCACTTAAACGGGATAGTTATCAAATCCCATTTGCAGTGAAATATTTCGGCATGCATTGTGAAGTAGATTGACATAATGACTCAAGTTATCGTCATTAAACCTAAGGGTCGGGAGAGAGATTGATAGACCAGCAATCACTGTTCCAAAGCGATCATATACTGGCGCAGCAACACAACGAATGCCAGATTCTTGTTCTTCATTGTCTTGAGCGAAATGGTTACCCTTAACGGTCTTTAATTCTATGAGTAACTGGTCGATATCTTTGATGGTTCGCTCGGTATGCTGAATAAATTCAATATCTTTTAAGGTATCTCGAATGAATGGTTCATCCTTTTCTGCTAACAATACTTTTCCTATGGCAGTACTGTAGAGTGGGTTGCGTCTCCCGATTCTAGATTGCATACATAGGTTATATTTTGAATCGATCTTATGAATATAGATAATCGCATTTTCATCGAGAGTGCCCAAGTGAAGAGCTTCCATCGTCTGTTCAGAGATGAGGTTCATTTCTTTGTGAGCAATGGCAATAAGATCGACATATTCTAGGGATTTAGAACCGAGTTCAAAGAGTTTCAGAGTTAATGAATACTTATCGGCTTCGCCTTCTTGAGCGATGTAACCAAGTGATTTCATGGTTTGCAAAAAGCGGTAAGTCGTGGCCTTAGACATCATCAGACGTTGCGATAATTCCGAAACCCCGATCTCTTTTTGCTCGCCGAGTGCTTGGAGAATATTGAACACTTTTAATACTGACGAGACAGCTTCAGGTTGGGTTGATTTTTCCATCACTCTTTACTCATAACTTTAGTTACCAACATTATATCTGTGGGATACCGATATTCCAGTTTTTTTAAAAACCGATTTCAAAATTATGAAACCGTGAGCACTAAACTACCACGAGTTTATCGTCGCTGTCATCTTTACGTAGGCGTAAAGTTATAAAAAGAGTACACTGCGTAGCGAATTTACCTGAACAAAAAGTTAGAGATCACATGTCATTCAAATCATTGGAATTATCAACGCATTTAGTATTAGCATTGGAAAAGCAAGGCTATAGTAAGCCGACGCCAATTCAGGAAAAAGCGATTCCGATAGCTCTGAAAGGTGAAAATCTAATCGCGGCTGCGCAAACCGGGACAGGTAAAACCGCCAGTTTCGTCTTACCTATTTTGGAAAGACTATCTCACGCGGAAACCCAACGTAAAAAGCGAGTTAGAGCTATTATTCTTACGCCTACTCGTGAGCTAGCGATTCAAGTGAATCGTAGTATTTCGAATTACGGAGAAGGCGGTAACTTGAAGTCGTTTGCCATCTATGGTGGTGTTGACTATAAAGAGCAGAAACAAGCGTTGATCGATGGTGTCGACATTGTGGTGGCAACTCCAGGACGCTTAATCGATTTATATGGTCAGCATGCTATTCATTTTGAAGAAGTAGAAGTCCTTGTCCTCGATGAAGCTGACCGTATGCTCGATATGGGATTTATTGAAGATATCAATAAGGTACTTGACCGATTACCTGAACAGATTCAATTTTTACTCTTTTCAGCAACCCTCTCTAATCCTATCCGAGATTTAGCCAAATCTGCCATATCTCAAGCTCACGAAATAGTCCTTGCGAAATTTGATGCATCTAAAGAGGCCATTAATCAGTGGTTGGTCACGGTTGATAAAGATAAGAAATCAGCGCTGCTTGCCCACTTATTGGATGAAGGAGAGTGGTCACAAGCATTGATTTTCATTGAAACCAAACATGGTGCTGCAAAACTCGTTCAACAATTGGAAAAACGTGGTATTACATCGGAAGCTATACACAGTGGACGTAATCAAGCGTCACGAACACGTGTATTGGAAGAATTTAAGCAAGGGAAGGTTAAGTATTTGATTGCAACAGGTGTTGCGGCTCGAGGAATTGATATTGAGTCCTTACCTTGTGTTATTAACTACGATTTGCCTTATCCTGCCGACGAATATATTCACCGTATCGGTCGAACTGGACGTGCTGGTAACTCGGGTGAAGCAATCTCCTTAGTTTCGAAAGATAACTTCAAAAACTTATGCATGATAGAAAGTCGGTTAGGTCACCTGTTGGAGAGGCGAGTTATTGAAGGTTTTGAACCAAGGAAAGAAGTACCTATTTCGATTCTTAATTATGTTCCGAAACATAAGCGTGAGAAAGACGCTTAATTGTAATGATGAGGAATTAGAGATATGAAAATGGTATGTGGCAATTGTCGTCAATTTGAACGGGCAAAGGATAAGCCCGTTTCTATATGCGGTGCTTGGGGAAACCCGACAACACCAATGCGGGCTGGCTGTGAGTTTTGGATGTTAAAACTTACAAGAGATGTGAAAAACGAATCTCTAATAGCAAAAAATAATTAAGCGATGATTTGGTTGATTTCAACGCGATTACGGCCAGCTTGTTTGGCTTTATATAATGCGTTGTCGGCAAATTTTAACACTTCATTTGGCTTGCCACTGGTTTGATTGTCGCTAACCCCAATGCTTATCGTTACATTCACTTTTTCAACTTCATTTTTGCGTCGACGCTTAAGAGCACCAACTTTATCGTTTTTAGGACGAGATGCCTCATTACGTAATACCATTTCATAGTCAGCGATATCTTGACGCAAATCATTTAGAAAGGGCTGTGCGGACTGTGCATCTTTACCTTTAAATATAATCGTAAACTCTTCTCCACCATAACGATACGCTTTTGCTTTTCCTCGTACGGATTGAATTCGGCTTGCTACTAACTTGAGTACATCATCCCCCGTATCATGACCATAAGTATCATTAAACTTTTTAAAATGGTCGACATCTAACATGGCGATAGAGAAGTTACGACCAAGGTTTTTCATGTCTATTTCTAATGCTCGGCGACCGGGAAGGTTGGTCAAACGGTCATTAAAGGCCATTTGCTGCCCTGCGACAATGAGGTAAATAATTGACATAACGCCAGCCAAGCTAAACAAAATAGAAGAGATAAAATCAATATGGAAAAGAATAAACGTGCTACTTGATAAAAGAATTGTCGTGTACACACAGCTATCGATAATTCGATTTTTGTTTAATACATAGATTGCTGTAATGCCAATGATTGCGACTAGAAAAAGAGTTAATAGAAATGGTAAATGTGATATTGAAGGTATCGCGGTTAACAGCGTACTTTGCTCGACGAGAAAATTCGTATCTTTTGCATAACTCACGATTAATTTTGCCCAAAGGACAAAAGCACCAAGGGATAGTAAATAGAAGAAATAGCTTTTATTTAGCAAATCGGTATTTTTGAAAAGATACGTCAGAATAATAGAAATCGGTAAAAGTAAGCTGAGTAATGTTAACTCTAGCAAGGTCGTTCCCGACGACAGAGGTACTTGAAGACGTGTTTGGATAATATAGTAACTGACTAGCATGACCGACGACAACATACCCATGCGACTTTGCTTGAAGATCTGGGCGACAAAAATCGAGATAACAAACAAAATATAGGGTAGGTGTTGGATCAGATCTTGATTGTTAGCATCAACTAACAGGTGATGCTGACTACTATACAACCCCGCTACTACGAGCAGAAGTGGTAAAGTAAACCGAACCCAAGGTGTGCTAAGCAGTAAGCTAGACATAAGTTAATAATTCGCTGAACACGTGCTAATTAGATGATAGTATTTATTAAGCATACTTTGAATTATCAAATTTCCAAGTTTTTTGGGAAAAATTAATTTTTATGTTTAGTCTAAGTCTTTGATTTTGCGATTTAGAGCACTAAGTTGAATAATTTTTGTAAAAGAAATGGTCAATTTGTTGATTGACGTATTATTCTTAATCAATAAGCATAATTGTAAAGTTAGGAGATTCAATGCAAATCAGTGTAGATGTTCATAATTATATGGAAGTTCTTGTTGGGCAGCTGTTAGCCGGTTCAAGTTACGTTGATAAGTACAATGACGAACAATTGGCAGATCTGGCGTGTTTGGCCTTAAGTCAATTGCGACCTGTGTATATTCGTCACGATATCGACTTTTTAGCGGCTCTCCCGTTGGGGAAAATGGATACTTTAAAGCAATATGCAAATGATGCCGTCTTGGCTGCTGAATCAATGATTATTAATGACCAAAGAAAACGCAGAGATACCGATATTCCGGTTGTTATTACAAGCCAGCGCAGCGAAGATCTAGAACTTGAATGGTATGAAAAACCGATCGTGAATAAAATTAACTAATAGTAGGTAAGGGGAGTTAAGTGGGCTTTTTATCCCGTTTGTTTGGTGGCTCTGATGATCAGGCGCCGAAAGATGAGTACGCTAAAGTTGAACCGGTGGAACACAATGGTTTTTCGATATATGCCAGTTCGATAAAGGAAGGTAGTCAATATCGAGTTGCCGGGAAAATCGAGAAAATGGTTGATAACGAATTACTATCTCACAGATTCGTTCGCTCCGATGTTTTAGCGTCACAAGGTGATGCAAATGATTTGATGATAAATAAAGCCAAAGTATTTATTGATCAAATGGGCGAGAATATCTTCCAGTAAAGCAAAATCATTGATAGATATCATATTGATAGAAGCCACAAGTAGCTAAACTTGTGGCTTTATTTTTATAGAATATTTACACAAGCGTATAACTAGTATTTAATGTGCGACCGGCAAGGTAACATCTTAGAATTGATTCGTTATAAATCGTTGTTTTTTCGAAGAACAATGTCAAATTATTTATAATAAATCATACTTATCCATGTCGTTATATTATAAATAAATAATCTATTTGGGCCCATAGTCAAGGATTTGAAATGCAGATTGGAGTACCTAAAGAAACACTAGCGGGAGAGTCGCGAGTGGCTGCATCACCGAGTTCGGTACAGCAGTTAATTAAACTTGGATTTGATGTAATTATTGAATCTACCTCAGGAGATAAAGCGAGTTTTGATGATTCAGCATACGAAGCCTCAGGGGCGAAAGTGGTGTCTACATCAGAAGCGTGGAATGCAGACATTATTTTTAAGGTAAATGCCCCTTCGGACGACGAAATTTCTTACCTTAAAGATGGTGCTTCGTTAGTCAGTTTCATTTGGCCAGCTCAACATTCAGAATTAATGGAGAAGCTGTCGTCTAAAAACATTAATGTTATGGCGATGGACTGTGTTCCTCGTATTTCACGTGCTCAAGCATTAGATGCATTATCATCTATGGCAAACATTGCCGGATACCGTGCAGTTGTAGAAGCAGCACATGAGTTTGGTCGGTTTTTTACTGGGCAAATTACTGCGGCAGGTAAAGTTCCACCTGCTAAGGTCTTTATTGCAGGAGCAGGCGTTGCTGGGTTAGCCGCTATTGGTGCCGCTGGCAGCCTTGGGGCAATCGTTAGAGCTTTTGATGTTCGTCCTGAAGTAAAAGAACAAGTTCAGTCAATGGGTGCTGAGTTTCTAGAAGTTGAATTTGAAGAGGCTGCGGGATCGGGAGATGGTTACGCAAAAGAAATGTCCGACGAGTTCAACCAAAAAGCCGCAGAACTCTACGCAGCGCAAGCACAAGATGTTGATATCATTATTACCACGGCATTGATTCCAGGTCGTCCAGCTCCGAAGCTTATTACCAAAGAAATGGTTGATAACATGAAGGCGGGCAGTGTAATTGTCGATTTGGCAGCAGCCAATGGTGGTAACTGTGAATATACAGTTGCCGATGAAGTGGTGGTTACGGATAACGGTGTTAAGGTTATTGGCTATACCGATATGGTAGGGCGATTACCAACGCAATCTTCGCAACTTTACGCTACTAACCTTGTCAACTTAACCAAACTTCTTTGTAAAGAAAAAGACGGTAATATCGATATCAATTTTGATGATGTTGTTCTTCGTGGTGTCACCGTGGTTAAAGAAGGCGAAGTGACTTGGCCTGCTCCACCAATACAAGTTTCTGCTCAACCTCAAGCGAAACCAGAACCTGTTAAAGCCGAACCTAAAGAAGAAGCGCCAGTTTCACCCGCGAAGAAAATTGGCGGGTTAATCGTTGGGTTAGGTGTGTTTGCGTGGATAGCTTCCGTAGCACCAGCCGCCTTCTTAAGTCATTTTACCGTATTTGTTTTAGCATGTGTGGTCGGATATTACGTGGTGTGGAATGTGAGCCATTCTCTTCATACGCCTTTAATGTCAGTAACGAACGCAATTTCAGGCATTATCGTTATTGGTGCATTGTTGCAGATCGGTCAAGGAAGTGGCGTTGTCACGTTCTTGTCTTTCATCGCGATATTAATTGCGAGTATCAATATATTTGGTGGTTTCACCGTTACCAAGCGTATGCTTGAAATGTTCCGTAAGAACTAAGGGAGTAGCGAATGTCTGCAGGATTAGTACAAGCAGCGTACATTGTTGCTGCTTTATTTTTTATTATGAGTCTCGCTGGGTTATCGAAACAGGAATCTGCAAAAGCAGGTAACTATTACGGTATTACAGGGATGACGATTGCGTTGATCGCTACCATATTTAGCCAAAGCACTTCGGGGATTACATGGATTATCCTTGCGATGGTTATTGGTGGTGCAATCGGTATGCATTTGGCGAAAAAAGTCGAAATGACTGAAATGCCAGAATTGGTAGCTGTACTCCATAGCTTTGTGGGTATGGCGGCGGTTTTAGTTGGTTACAATAGTTATATCGAAGCGCCCGAAATGGCGACTCATGCTGAACACGTAATTCATTTAGTCGAAGTATACTTGGGTATCTTCATTGGCGCGGTAACCTTTACTGGTTCGATAGTCGCCTTTGGGAAATTACGAGGTGTGATTAATTCTTCTGCACTGAACCTTCCACATAAACACAAAATGAATTTGGCGGCGATAGTCGTATCTACATTGCTATTAATTTACTTTGTGAATGTAGATGGAAGTCTATTTGCTCTGATCGTGATGACGTTAATAGCATTTGCATTCGGTTACCACTTGGTTGCATCTATTGGTGGTGCAGATATGCCAGTTGTCGTGTCTATGCTTAACTCATACTCTGGTTGGGCCGCTGCTGCTGCTGGTTTTATGTTGGCAAATGACTTGCTGATTGTAACAGGTGCATTGGTTGGTTCATCAGGAGCGATTTTGTCTTACATCATGTGTAAAGCAATGAACCGTTCTTTCGTAAGTGTGATCGCCGGCGGATTTGGCCAAGAAGTTGTTATTTCAGGTGATGAAGAGCAGGGTGAACACCGAGAAGTGTTTGTTGATGAAGTCGCGGATACTTTGAAAAACTCTAGATCGGTTATTATCACTCCCGGATACGGTATGGCAGTAGCGCAAGCTCAGTACCCTGTTTATGAACTGACTGAAAAGCTACGTTCAATGGGAATAACGGTTCGCTTTGGTATTCACCCAGTTGCTGGGCGTTTGCCAGGTCATATGAATGTGTTATTGGCTGAAGCGAAAGTTCCTTATGATATTGTATTAGAGATGGATGAAATCAACGATGATTTCTCTGATACTGACACAGTATTAGTAATTGGAGCGAATGACACGGTTAACCCAGCGGCACTAGATGATCCAAATAGTCCAATTGCTGGAATGCCTGTACTTGAAGTATGGAATGCACAACACGTGATTGTATTTAAGCGTTCCATGAGTACTGGTTATGCCGGAGTTCAAAATCCTTTATTCTTTAAAGAAAACACTCAAATGTTATTTGGTGATGCAAAATCTAGCGTTGATGATATTGTAAAAGCGTTATAGATTTTTAATGATAGATCAGTAGACAATTAGCCAGCGATATTCTCGCTGGCTATTTTGTTGTACATTAAGCCTATTCTTGACAACAATATAACATCTAGGACGCACTTCTCGACATAATGGCTAGAAGTGAAATGGTGAAGTATAAAGGCAGAGTTAGCGATAGAATGAAGTTAAGACTGATTTTTCTGATGTTTATATCGGCTAATGTATTTGCAGAATCTTTGCCTGAACGAATCGATGAATTTGTTCGTTTATTTGACTATCAAAATGCTACAGTAACTTATGATATTCGGACAATCGAAGCCGATTATCCAACACGTCTTTTAACACCAGAATCTCTCTTACCGCAAACGGCTAATTATCCAATTAAAGATATTCAACAGTTGTATAAACTGGCGGTTAACTGTACTGGTTCAATTCCATTAAGCCCATTGATCACCGAACCTCTCGTTTTTACACGGGCAATGTGTAATGGGACAAAACTTACAGCGCGTTGGTTTGCGAGAAGCTCTATGATTCACCCTGGTGGAGGCTCATACGCAGAGCGCTATATTGCCGTTCACCCAGATACACGTGAACAGCTATTAAAATACACACACATTCAAGAACGTCCAACTCGTCCTGTTACAACACTTTTAGGACGACTTCAGAGGATGGAATATACCGCTATCAATGCTTTATTGGGCGGAGCGACGATGTTTAGCTCCAACAATGAATTTTGGCTAAGAAAAGGCGATAGATATTTTATTTTTAACGAAAAGTTATGGACCGACAAGGCAGATAGCGTTGGTCTATCATACTCGTTTGCTAAAGATCACACGACTTGCTTTGTTCAACGTGGGAACTTGTGTTGGAATTTAAAAGATCAATCAGAGCTACTTCGCTACATTATGGTGGGGCTGGTTGTAGTGAATTTCTTATTAATTATAAGTTGGTTCATCTATCGAGGGAATTCTAAGCGTAAGGAACTTAAGAGTCGTATGTTGGTCTTACAAATATTGACTCATGAGCTGCGTACCCCTATTGCTAGTTTATCTTTAACTGTCGAAGGTTTTCGTCGTGAGTTCGAGGTTCTTCCTGAATCGTTGTATGAAGAATTTCGTCGATTATGTGAAGATTCAAGGCGGTTGCGCCAATTGGCTGAAGCGAGCAAAGATTATTTACAGTCAGATAATCAATCACTTGCGGCTGATTGGGTTCCGTCTATTCAAGAATGGCTAGAATTTAAAGTAGCTGAAGAATTTAAAGAAGATATTGAACTTGTTATTAACCAAGATATTGCAGCAAAACTGAACGTATATTGGTTATGGACGTGTATTGATAACTTATTACGCAACGCTTTTAAATATGGCGTTGCACCCGTAAAATTGGAAGTCATTACTTCAAGAGACTCGGTCATATTTAAAGTTATTGACCAAGGATGTCTAAATCGAAAACATTGGCGAAAATTGCGTAAAGCATTCGTGAGTGAAAGTGGCTTAGGACTTGGATTGACAATTGTTGAATCGATGGTGGGAAGAATGGGTGGCAGTATGTCTCTAATCGGCCCGCCTTCAACATTTATTTTGGAGATACCCTGTGAAACAGACGTTGCTTCTAGTTGAAGACGATAAAAACCTAGCGGATGGATTATTGGTAAGTTTAGAACAAGCTGATTATACCGTATTACATGCAGAACGCATTTCAGAGGTGAAACAACATTGGGATAAAGCGGATTTGGTGATTCTAGATCGTCAGTTACCAGATGGTGATTCAGTTTCGCATTTACCTGATTGGAAAAGAATTAAAGATGTGCCGGTTATTTTGTTAACCGCTTTAGTTACGGTGAAAGATAAAGTCGCCGGTTTGGATTCAGGAGCTGATGATTATTTAACTAAGCCGTTCGCCGAAGCTGAATTATTTGCGCGTATCCGTGCTCAGTTGCGTACACCAGAAAGTGGTATGTCTGATAATCAAGTGGTTACGGAAAACTTAGTGATTGATAAAGCTACCCGTGAGGTGCTGTTTGATGGCCAAGCTGTTACCTTAACTCGAACAGAATTTGATCTATTGCTCTTTTTAGCAAGTAATTTAGGCCGAGTATTTACGCGAGATGAATTACTAGATCATGTGTGGGGATATAATCATTTTCCAACAACCCGTACTGTCGATACTCATGTATTGCAACTACGTCAAAAATTGCCTGGACTCGAAATTGAGACTCTCCGTGGCGTTGGTTACAAAATGAAAGCTTAATTGATGAACAAAATTGCTGTTATGTTGGGTGCGCTTATGATGGTACCCACGGTTTATGCTGAAAATGATTGGTTTGCGAGAACGACACCTTTAGCCCAAGCTCATCAACATCTATTAACCGGTGAATTATCGGGGATGTTTGATTCTATGGTTGAAGTATGGCAGAACGCAGACTCGACTGATGTATCTGAGCATTTAAATGCATTAGCCTTACAGGGATTGGAATTAGATTGTGGTAAGGGATTTACCACACAACCGTTACCGAAGTGGATTAAGTCGGTAACGCTTCGACGAATTGAGATTCAAAGCCCTGGTCGCGACGCCTATCAATTTATCCTCGATGTTTCATCAACAGAAGAAATACAAGAAGTGTATATTCGACGTTGGGTAGATAAAGCGCCATCGGGTGAAAGCACGTTATCAAAAATTCAAAGTGACGATGTAACAAACTATATCCGCCGCTACAATATACCACAGAAACTTACTCCTGGTTTATACCGTGTCAGTGCTGTTAGGCTCGACGGATCAGAATGGAGTCAGTGGATCATTTTGGAAGAACCAGAAGCAAATCATTCGGTTCATTGGGTGTCCCAAGATGAATGGAAAGTCGTAAAATCAGCGTTGCCGAACTCCTATTGTCCGTTACCGAAACTGAATGTTTCTCTCTACAGTTTTGATGAAGGTAAGTACGTTGAAATCTGGCATAAAGCTTATGAATCTGATTACCCATTATCATTACCGCGTAACGTAAATGCGCCAAGCCGATATATTTTAGCGGTTTCTATGAATTATCAACGATGGCAAGGCCCGATTCTAATCGAGCAATCTCAAGTAATTAGTAAAACTTATGATGTTACCGACGATTAAAAAACAGTAAAGAAACCGTTCATCCTGCCGTTATAGGTAAAAACCCACAGAGGAATTTATCTAATATGGCACTGCGACTTAAAACTTTGGCTTTAGCTACGGCATTTGTATCAATGTCATCTCACTCTGCCTCGTATGCGATAGAAGCTCGCGGTGATGCGATGGGCGGAGTTGGGGTCGTATCAGCTAGCTATCTAACAGCCCCATTTTATAATCCCGCTTTAACGGCTATTTATCGACGTAACGATGATGCTGGTATGATCCTACCGAGTATCGGTGGAAGTTATGAAGATCCCGATCAATTCGTTGATGCGATAGAAAATTTGGCCGATTTAATTGAAGAAGCGGAATCTAGTCCCAGCTTAGCATTGGAAAGCGAGCTTGAAACTGCCTTGGAAAATATGCAAGGTAAGCAACTTAAGTCTGAATTAGGCGCAGTAGTCGCGATTGGGATTCCAAATTCATTTGTCTCTATGACGGCATATGGAAAAGTATATGCAGAAACTTATGTCACTTCGGATATTGATACGTCAGATTCAAACACCATTAATAACGCTCAAAATAGTTCTATAAATGCAGTGTCTGTTGGGATTGCAGAAGCAGGTTTGACACTAGCAAAGTATTCTCACTATCTTGGACAGCATATTGCACTTGGAATAACGCCTAAAGTTCAACGTATTTATACCTTTGTCTATAACGCTAGCTTTGATGATTACTCGATCCTGGATGTCGGAGATAACTCAACAAAAGAGTCGATGATTAACGTGGATGCGGGGGCGGTATGGTTTTATGGGCCTCTACGTGTTGGTTTATCGGCGATGAATTTAATTTCTAAGGATATAGAAACTCAGTCCGTTAATGGTAACCAATACTATTATAGCCTGGAACCTCAATATACTGTCGGGTTTGGGTTAGTGGCTGACTATGCAACACTCAGTGTGGATTATGATCTAAAAGAAGAGTCTCACTACGTTGGGTTTGATGATAATACACAGATGATCAGAGTAGGAGGAGAGATTGACTTGCTGCGCCAGTTAAAGCTTAGAGCTGGCTACAACAAGAACCTTGCTTATGATAGTACAGATCCGACGTGGACAGCGGGTGTAGGAATTTCGCCCTTGGGTTTAGTGGAGCTTGATTTGGCGGTGAGCTACTCCGGTCCTGATTCTAAAGGAGCTTATATCAATTTCTTAAGTACGTTTTAACTTCTAAAGTGCCTAATTTATTTTAATGCCCGCATATGCGGGCATTTTTATGCCTGAAATACTAGGAGTTCTGGCGTAAGTAAACATTCACTCATCAGCTTAATGTTTGTCGTGAAATAAGTAAAGAATTTAGATCTATTTAGGATCTATTGGCAGTATAAAACACTGTAACCCATATCTAACAATCTATGTAATATAGTCAAAAAATCTAATATAAGATCGTATTGTCTAAAGCACTATAACTAAATGTATTGTGGCAGGAGGACTAATACAATTACGGTTTTATTGGACGAGATATACGTTTTTTTAAGGGGAACTGTAAATGCTGAAAGAAAAGTATAGTTATGTGAGAAATTTCTTTTAGCGGTTTATTGAATGGTGATATTGAGTCAAATTAAGAGCGCTAAGTAGTGCAATTAAGCAGAGAGAAAAATTTATGACACCTTTAATTGATTGTAAGTTAGCAGTAGGTGGCAATGTTTAATATCGAGAATAAGAGTAAAAAGTAGAATGGCTGATCACCTAATGCCATAGTGAAAGATAGTGATGCAGCCAATTTGCTTTGATTAGGTCTTAGTTGGTTACTTCATTGAGTGCAGGCCTATGGTATTGCCCTCGGTATCACATAACACACTAATAAACCCATGTTCACCGATTTGCATTTTGGGAACGAGTATTTCACCACCGCTCGATAACACACGAGATTCTTCGACAGCACAATCGTCACATGAAAAGTAGACTAGGGTGCTATTACCACCGGCTTTAACATTGCTCATATAGGCTAATGCGCCACTCGCACCATACTGTTCCATATTGCTTGGGAAACACCACATCTCGATTTCTATCATTGCAGGACTTTCTAATTTTTCCAATTTTACATTTAATACCGATTCGTAAAATTTACGAGCTCTAGGCATATCATCAACATAAATTTCAAACCATCCAACGGGATTAGATATCATAATTCCATCCTTAGTCATGAGCTTAATGAGGAATATCAGTCTAGCTCTAATTAAGAAAATTGTTAAGCAGTTGTTAATTGCATAAGCTTAATAGGTGACGTTTATCTAGAGTAATGGCCTGAAATATAAATGCAGAGTTCAGAGCACGATCAACTACAATTTGGAAATCTTCTATCGAATTACACGTCAAATTAGCGATTTGTAAATTACGCATTATGTACGTTATGTTAAATAGTGTTTATGTAAACTAAAATATTTCCCCTATCTGAAGACTCATCATGATTAGAACTTTTTTATCAACTTCGAAGCCTATATTTGTAAGTTTTTACTCAATCGAATCCAATACGCACTTAACGATATTAAATTCGATTGAGTGAGAGTTTTGTCTAATGATTTTCTTCGATGAGTTTATATAGTTCTTCTTTTAAGAATAAGTTATATAAGTAATAAGAGCCTTCTTTCGTTAGATGGCCATCATCAAAAAGCAACGCTGAGTTTTGATCATCAATTTTGCCTAAACATTTGTCGCTATTGCATAGCCTATCCAGAATAGATACATATGTATAATTTTTGTGTGCTTTAGATAACATGATTTTATCTGTAGCGAGAATTGATTGTGCCATCCCTTTCTTTGGTAGCATAGTGATTGCCTTATCCATATAAGTGCGCGATATTACGACAGGTAAATCACTCCACTGAGGTGTTGGTCCAACAACAAATAATGCGCCAACCCCAAGTTGTTTTAGGTTGATAGCAAGTTGTTCAAAATCGCTTTTTTCATGTTTATCGTGCTGAGCAACTATCACAATATCAGGCTTTATCAATTTTAATTTGGATAAAACATATTTATTTGAGACCTTACATGCTTCACCTCTTACACCTCGTAATACTTTGTTGTATTCATGTCCAAATTCAGCTTTACAACTCGAAGATGCCACTTGAGATACATTTAATGAATCATCTTCTTTAATTGCTTGACCAATAGCTTGCGCGTGTGAATCTCCCCAAATAAATACATTGGGTTTATTATGGTCGAAATTTAAGCACCTAGGTGAGACACTATCTCTTACTACTTCAAACGTACCGGAGAAATAATCAAAAAAGTTACATTCGTCGGCAAAATATTCATACGAATGTCTTAAGGTTTCAACTTCTTCCGAGCGATATCTGTCCATATATAAATGTGCCTCACTACCATATGTGGGCATTAATTTTTGCGTTGATGTGGACTGGAGTACCAAAGAGGTTAAAAACACACAGTAGAATATGATCATTGGTTTAGAGATCATAAATATAATCAAAGTCGGCTTCTTTAAACTCGAAAATTTAAATGACTCTATAAACTTAAAACTCAAAAACCCAAGTGTAATGGATATAAATATTCCGTAGACAATCCAATTTTCAAACCCTAGATAATGTTCTAAAACGACTACTGGCCAATGCCATAAATATATTGAGTATGACCATTTACCTATATATTGAAATATGATGTTGTTAGTAACGATGCTGCTTTGTTGATTTGCAGAAATCATCAAATATGCGCCAATTACCGGTATAGCAGCTAGATAACCGGGCCAAGCATTTCCGCCAGAGATAAGTGCATATGCTGAAATAATTAAAGCGAGCCCTAACCATTCTGTGATTTTTCGTTTTGAGTCAGTGATATGCCAAGGGTAAAGAAAAGCAACGCCACCCAACATCATTTCCCAAGCTCTTGTTGGAAATAAATAATAAGCTCCAGTTGGCCATTTGGTTGTAGCGTAAACACTTACAATGAAACCAAATACTGTACCAATAACGACTAGGCGCTTTAGGTTACTAATTGATAAAAATGACTTTAATACTAATAGGACTATTGGATATAGGATATAAAATTGCCACTCTACAGAAAGTGACCAAGTGTGTAGTAACCATTTTTCGTGAGATGATACATCAAAGTACCCAGCTTCTTTCCAATAAATGAAATTAGATACAAAACTGATACTGCTTGCAACGTGTTTAATCAGCGGTTTGTAGTCAATTGGTGTTAGGAAAAACCAACCAACCGTTAAAAGGACTAAACATAGAACAGCAAGAGCTGGGATGATCCGGTTAGCTCTAGCGGTATAGAAGTTAAACAATTTGAAATCGTTATTTTCTAGTCCTTTAAAAATTATTCCAGTCATTAAAAAACCGGAAATAACAAAGAAGACATCTACACCAGCAAAGCCTCCAGGAACCCACGTTGGATTAAAGTGAAAAATAACAACAGCAATAACAGCTATTGCTCTCAACCCATTAATGTCATATCTAAAATTCATAAATTACACACTAAATAAAAACATATCCTTTTAGTATATATGCAGGACTATGTAAGGCAAGAATTTAGAAGTTGAGAGGAAGCGCTATATTACATTTGAGAATGTTTGAAAAACGCGTTTATTAACATTAATAATGTTAATAAACGTAGTGATAACACATCTCTAGATTTTGCGATATAAAGAAGTGTCAGGTAGTTAAATCATAGCTATATCATTTATCGCTATTGTGATTCAAGCTATGCTGACAATTCATCAACAGCCGCAAGTGCCTGGATTCCGTATGTAACTGAGGGGCCGCCTCCCATTAATACAGCGACATCAATGGTTTCGACTAATTCTTGACGTGTAGCTCCTGCCTTTAACGCTGCGGACACATGCGAAGCAATACAACCATCACAACGGGCGGCAATGGCGATGCCTGTGGCGATCAATTCTTTATTCTTAATGCTCACCTCGCCTTTGACCATGACCGCTTTGCGCAATGCAACAAAGGCATTGAGTGTCGCTGGACTGGAATTTTTGTATTCCATCCCCTGCTCGCGCAGCGATTGATTGAGTTCTTTGTAGCTTTTAGCCATAATTTTGATTCCTTTTTTAGACTTTTATTCTGATACGAAAATGCCGCCCGTTTTGGCTAGTTTTATCGTGTTGATTACTAACCAAGTAATTAATACCGTTGTGCCTAATGTTAACAACTGACCCAATATCGCTAATATATCGCTGTTTATCAAATGCGCCATTTTAACGGTTGCCGTAGCCAGTGCCGCGCTTGGAAATGAATACGCCCAAGAGGTTAAGTAGAACGGTAAACGAGCAAATTTAATGATATTAATAGAAAGCAAAATGCTTAAAAATATGGCGGTGTAGTAGAGTATCCGTGCGAAATTATCAATGCCACCGATGATGTGTGTATAAGAGATAAAACCGATAGATGGCGGCGCTAAAAGGATAAACAGCATTGGATACAGTTTTGGCGGAAGTTGGTCATGGAAAAACAGGCGATAGAACAATACGGTGAGTAGAATTATCCAAAAAACGATTCCGATGCTAAAAAAGAACCAGCTTAACTCAATAAATCCTAACGTTACTCCTGAAATCGGTACGATGATGTTGCCGACGACTGGAATGAACCAACTTGGGTTTACATGAGATATTGTGTAGTGACTATGATGTATCCAGCTCGTCATTACATACAAAGTTAATGTAAATTGCACGATTGTTCCCACACTCCACAATATCAGTGACAATGTAGCGTAATCTTTCCAAATAGCTGATATCAGCAATAAACTAATTGAGAAAGCTGGGAAGAAATTCATTCGTATTGGATGTTTTAATTCATGCAATACGGCTTGTTTAAACTTAAAGATTTTAAATAGATAAAACGCTGAGAATATGAGCATAATTAATGATGTGGATGTGGCTAACAGTAAGCTTATTGGATATGCGATTGACCAACTATTGACACTCCAAGTAATCGTTAACCCACTTAGGCCCATGATTATCGCGAACAATGATATTGGGAAATGAACGAGTTTATTTTCTACGAAGTGGTTAAGATTACTTGGTTGTGAAATCATGTCACTCCCCTAATACGATAACGGTGTTAATCCCTACTAACGGAAATTTTGTTCTGAAGAGTTAAAGCCTCAAAATAACAATCAATGCTCCAAGAAAGTTATTTATTTTACATATGCAACATATGGGCTTGCACTACATTAAGAGATTGCCTTCAATTGGAATATACTGACTTGCCGAATTAATCAAAGAATAGGCGGTAAGTTGAGGAACACCATAAACTTCACTTTTTACACCATAATTTGTGTAAAGTTTAAGTAGCAGTAGATCAAAGTCGCCATCTCCAGACACTAAAACGACGGTATCAGCTTGCTGCCCATATTCTATAGCATCTAATGTGATGCCTACGTCCCAGTCACCTTTTGCGGTTCCATCACTACGTTGGATAAATGGCTTTAGTTTAACTTCGAATCCAATCGCCCTTAAAATATTCTGAAACTGACGTTGCTTTTCATCTCCACGGTCGATTGCATAAGCAATTGCCTGTACGACTTCACGATCCTTTGTCACCTGACGCCAAAATTCATTGTAATCAAAGTTACGTTTATAGGCTTGTTTGGTTGTGTAATAGACGTTTTGTACATCGACGAGCAGAACTATTTTTTCCATTGCAAAAGCACCTTACGGTAAATGGATAACTAAAATTAAAAGAGATCGAAAAAGATCGCTCGTGATCATATCGAATAAACCAATTTGTTTATGAATTAGCCGCCTGCAAGCTTAACGTTATAACCTTTTTGTTCAAGGAGTTGCTTTAATTTATCTCGTACATCTCCTTGGATTTCGATATCACCGTCTTTGATTGCACCACCGCAGCCACACTTCTTCTTTAATTCTGCAGCCAGTAATTTTAGTGGCGCATCTTCTAAGCCTAGTCCAGTAATGATAGAAACGCCTTTGCCTTTACGGCCCTTTGTTACCCGTTGAATACGGACGATACCATCACCAATTGGTCGTTGTTTTTTTTCGGCTTCTGGCTTAATACGGCCAGTTTCGGTTGAGTATACTAATGTCATGGGAGGTACTCATGTATGCTAGCGAATATAATATTTGATTTTATCACATCTTATTGAAATTGTTATGTTGGCTTTATCTTATAGCGTGTGAAATTTATGATATTATTATTGATATAGTTACTCAGTTATAGTGCATTAGAATGAAAAAAAACGTTATCGTAAAAAGTCAATTTGATAAAGACCGCTATTGTCGTTATTTATCTCAGTACATCTCGATCGAACAATTACAAATGATGACTCAGAAACAATATTCTCGTAACTCACTATTGGCAATACGCAAAGATTGGTTGAGTTTTACCGATTATGCGAAGTTAAAGCAGCGTCCCTTTCTACCAGCTTCCGTGGATACCGTCTTAGAATTTATAACGATGATGAGTCATAAGCGTAAGTTCTCGTCGTTAAAACGTTACGTTATCACAATATCAAATATTCATAACATCTTATCCTATAAAGACCCTACATCATCAGTTCAAGTTAGCCTTCTACTTAATCGATTGAAACTTGAAAAGCTCGGCGATGAGAAGCAAACTCCTTCATTTACACTAAATCATTTAGAACGAATCCGCGATCTACTGATTGTTGATTCTACTCCTGTAGCGTGCCGAGATTTAGCCATTTATTCGATTATGTTTGAATGCGCATTGAAAAGAAGTGAAGTAAGAGAACTTAATTTTAGCCAATTCACAAATAGCTCATCTGAAGATGACAATATAATCGTTCAGATATCAGAAAAGTCATATCAACTATCCTGCGATACAAGCCAGGCTCTTAATCGTTGGTTCTTGTTACTAGATAAGTTAGAAGGTCCCGTATTCCGCTCAATCAATCGTCACCAGCAGATAAATAATGCTGTTTTGAATGATTCATCTATTTATCGAATTCTTAAAAAAGCCTCAACAATGCTTGGACTCCCGGAACATTTAAGTTTTTCCGGTCAATCAGCTCGGGTTGGTGCCGTCACGAAGCTCTTTAGTCAAGGTTATAACATAAAGGACATTCAAAGTTTTGGACGTTGGAATAGCCCTGTAATGCCAAATCTGTATTTAGGAAAAACTCATTTGGCAGAACAAGGAAAACTCATATTTAAATCTTTCAATAAAATTAACTGATCCGAGATAGGATGGCACTTGCAAGAAATTCTGAAACTTTATGACCATTGTTTTCCAACATTTTTGGAAACATTGATATAGGTGTCATACCAGGAAATGTATTTACTTCATTTAAGAATACGTCACCTTCTGGAGTCAGAAAAAAATCAATGCGCGATAGATCGCGCAGTTTTGTATGTGTAAAAACTTTGCGAGCATAACACTCAATTTCTTCACGCTGCGACAAAGTGAGATCACTAGCTTCAATTTTAGTCAGTGAGTGACTTGATGAACTATATTTTTCTTCATAAGTATAAAATGCTCCATCGGGAGCGATCACTTCACCGGGTTTGGTTATGTGCAGCTCACCATTGATTTGATAAGCAGCAACTTCCAATTCTCGAGGCTTAACCGCGAGTTCGACCAACACTTGATTCGAATATCCAAATGCTTTATCAATTGCATCCCCTAGTAAATTCGAATCTGTGACCTTGTAACACCCTATGGATGACCCTTGGCAAGCAGCTTTTATAAACACTCCATTTTGACAAGTACTAAAAAAGTCTTTCGCTTTTTCAATTGCTTGTGGTGAGTTTTCGGATAAAAACATATAAGGTGTGTTAGGGATATCAAGCGCATCGTACCAAAGTTTTGAAGTGATTTTATTAAAGCTGATGTTGCTTGCTTCGGGACCACATCCTAAGTAAGGAATACCGGCTAACTCAAGCATTGATTGGATATCGCCGGTTTCCCCAGGAAAACCGTGGATACAAGGAACGACAAAATCAATTTTGTTGCTACTCGATTTACTATTAATCGTTGCATTATTCGTGTCTAAATACGCAAGTTCGGTATTTTCAAAAAACCAACCATCTGATTTTATTTCGACACGTATAACATTAAACTGACGACTTTTTCTTAGTTCATCATAGAGATAGTCAGCGGAAACAACCGAAACTTCATGCTCAGCGGAAGTACCACCACACAACAACAGTATATTAATTTGATCCATCACTTGTTCCGTATTGTGTATTTTTGATGCTCTATCATAGTTAAGAACCCGACTATATCCAAAAAATTTATAATAAACGCTTTCTAATTGCCTAATTATCAAGCGTATTCATATTTTAAAAGAACATTAGTTTAGTTTTTTCAACATTGGATATGCTGAATTCTTAATCTCATCGATGCTTTTAACAAATGGCTTCAAATCTCTGATATTTTTAGGCATGTCTTTAATCGCAAGTTTTGCATCAGATTTTGTCGCATAATCTCCATACAAGACCGTATACCAAGTGGTGCCATTGACTTGCTTGTAGTTTTGCCAAATTGGCTCGACTTGTTGAGGTAATTGTGACGCAAACTTGGTTGCTTCCATTTCATTTGAGACAGCAACCACTTGTATTGAATAACCAAATCTAGCGGCTGCCTTCATTTGTTTCTCTGTTGGTGGTTTTATATCGACAATAGTCGCTGTCGATTGTTCCGCTGTGGTCTCGGTACCAAATAAGTTTGTCGCCTTTTCTTTTGTTTCGTTTTTCGCATCTTGGAGAGATGGTACAGCTGCTTCTTCAATTGCTATAACAGGCTCGATTGTGGCTACATTGTAGTCTTGGATAGAGCCTTCCGTTTTAACATCCGTAACATAAGTACCTGATGAACAGGCGGTTAAAAACACGGATGCGCATAGCAAAAATTTAGTATTCATAATCAATAAAATCCTGAGAAAACGGTTTTCTAACTATGCCGACAGAGTTCGTGATAATCAAGTTCATGTCGTGCATACCCTAGTTAATGATGTGACAGATAACACAAAAACACTAGATAAGGCCAGACTATATATGAGTTTTTATCGCTAGAACAAGCATTTGTCTCGTATTAGACATACGATAACTAAAAATGTGAAGAGGGAAATAAGTATGTCGACATTAACTCCATTTTTCAGACCAAAATCTGTAGCAGTCATCGGTGCCTCAAATCGCCCACTTCGTGCTGGAAATGTCGTCATGAACAACCTTTTACAGTCGAAATTTGTTGGTGCTATTATGCCGGTCACACCGAGATATAAGGCGGTTTGTGGCGTTCTAGCCTACCCCGATGTAAATGCTCTCCCATTGGTTCCCGATGTCGCAATTTTATGTACCAATGCTTCGCACAATGTTGAGGTATTCGAGCAACTGGCACAATGCAGAGTCCCCGTTGCCATTATCTTGTCGTCCGATATGAATAAAGAAAGTGAAAAAGGAAAGTCAATCCAGCAACAATGTGAAGAAATAGCAGCAAGAGCGGGGATTAAAATCCTCGGGCCAAATAGTTTAGGGGTGTTGCTACCATGGCAAAATTTCAACGCATCATTTTCTCCTATTTCTGCGTTACGTGGGAATATAGCGTTCATTTCTCAATCAGCAGCGGTCTGTACAACCATTTTAGACTGGGCTTATGAAAAGCAAATTGGGTTCTCGGCTTTCATTTCATTAGGAAATGCCTCAGATATAGATTTCGCCGACTTGTTAGATTTTCTTTCGACCGACACCCATACCGACTCCATCCTTCTCTATATCGATTCAATACGTGATGCGCGGCGTTTTATTTCTGCATCTCGTGCTGCATCACGCAATAAACGAATTCTCGTCTTAAAAGGCGGTAGAACTCTTGAAGGATCTGCAGCCGCTTATGCACACACCGGTGGTATAGAATCTCTGGATATCATTTACGATTCGGTAATTCGTCGTAGTGGAATGCTTCGAGTCCAAAATACTCATGAATTGTTTGCCGCGGTAGAGACTTTGACTCACTCGGTGCCACTTCGCGGTGAACGCTTAGCCATCATTACCAACGGCGGCGGACCAGCAATCATGGCTGTTGACACCTTGCTAGATCGAGGTGGAAAACTGGCACAATTGGATGATGACATACGTGATAGACTTAGTGCTATCTTACCTTCAAGTTGGTCACACAGTAACCCAATTGATCTCGTTGGTGACGCAGATGACCAGCGCTATGTGCAAGTTTTGAACCTGCTGTTAGATTCCGATATCGCTGATGCTATCTTAGTCATGCATTGCCCTTCTGCTGTTGCACAATCTGATCAAACCGCTCAAGCAATTATTGACACCCTTCAAGCGCACCCAAAGTCGCGACAATTTAACGTATTAACCAATTGGGCAGGTGAAACGACGACCAAAAATGCGCGTGCTTTATTTAATAAAGCTAAAATTCCGACCTACCGTACTGCCGAAAGTGCTGTAATTGCATTAATGCACATGGTTGAGTACAAGCGAAACCAAAAGCAACTAATACAAACACCAACATCCGAGTCGTCAATTCCAGAGATCAAACTCAAGCAAGCGAGAGCCTGGATCCAACATTCACTTGATCGGAACGCTCATCATCTCGATACACACCAAATTGGAGAACTACTCTCGTTATTTAACTTTAATGTTCTAGCAACATGGTTAGCAGCCGATCATATTGAAGCGGGAAATGTGGCTGATAAAATTGGATATCCAGTAGCGGTTAAGTTGCGATCACCAGACATTGCTCATAAATCAGATGTACATGGTGTTGTGCTTAACTTACACAACCGGAGTGAAGTCGAGGATGCGGCTGTATCCATCATTAACCGTGTTAAACAGAATTATCCTGACGCAAGAATTGAAAGCCTTGTCGTACAAGCGATGGCACAATTAGCAGGCGGAGAAGAATTGCGCTTAAAAGTTAAAAATGATCAGGTTTTCGGGCCTGTAATATTAATTGGGCAAGGTGGTTCTGAATGGAACATTGCACTCGATGCGGAAGCGTCGTTACCGCCACTCAATAATGCACTAGCCCGTTACGTGATAACTAAAGCGATTAGAAATGGAAAGCTCCGTCTTAAGCAACAACCGGGTACTATCGATATCGATGCATTAGCAGGCTTAATGGTCAAGGTTTCCCAAATGATCATCGAATGCCCAGAAATTCATGAAATCGATTTTCATCCATTACTGGCGAACAACAATAAGTTTACCGTGTTGGATGCTGACATAACATTGAGAGCCTACAGTGGTCCGCGCCAAAAACGACTAGCGATTCGCCCCTATCCTTCTGAATTAGAGTGCAAGGCTGAACTAAAAGATGGACGAACAATCTTATTGCGCCCCATTCTTCCAGAAGATGAACCGCTGCACGCCGATTTTATTAAGCATGTATCGAAAGAAGATCTTTACCGCCGTTTTTTTACGGAAGTGGGCGAATTTAATCACGAGGCTCTGGCGAATTTAACCCAGATAGATTTTGATCGTGAAATGGCATTTGTTGCTGTGATGGGTGTAAACCATCAAGACACAATTATAGGTGTATCAAGAGCGTTGATTTCTCCAGACAATCAAGACTCCGAGTTTGCAATTTTAGTTCGTTCGGATATGAAGGGAATGGGACTTGGATATCTACTTATGGATAAAATTATCGAGTACTGCAAAGTTAAACAAACCAAACGAATGTCAGGTATGACAATGCCAACAAATCGAGGAATGTTACAACTAGCACAAAAAATGGGGTTTTCCATTGATGTTCAATTTGAAGATGGTACCGCTGATATGAGTATGGAGCTAAATTAGATCATATAAAAAGCCTCTTCAAATAATAGATCTTGATTTACTATTTGGAGAGGCTTACTTCATTACGACTCAATTTTTTGAAGAATGGAGACCGAAATATTAACGTTCCTGACGCAGCATCCAAAATGCAGCGGCTAGGAAAAAGAGGATTAACGCTAGTGCCATTATTTGTCCTTTACTCATTTAGTGACGTTCAAGTTTATAGATCAGTCTTCACCAACCATCCAGCGCGGCAATAATGCACTAACAGAGGTCATAGTACAACCAAAGTGGCGATTAATTCGTCTAAATAGCGATCATGATCGATTGGCACTATTTTTCGACGATTTAGTTGGCCTCTTTGATTGGCAATTTTGAGATAAACAAGTAATTTACACTGCAAGTGCGTCATTTAACGGTATATGATGCTGATAAGAATTTTCTTCACAACCTAGCCACTGGTGTGATAGTGGGATAATGTGATGATGTTGAATAAACCATTTACTTAACGATTTGACTGGGAAGTCCATAACATCACCGATACGCCACTGTTCAAACAATGAATATGGATATGTAAATTGCTCTGGTGTGCAAAACTGTTCTAAGTGGGATGAGTTAAATAACCAACTCACTAACGAATCGATATTGTTATCAATTAGGTCTATTGAATCTAAAACGACATCGACGTCGTGACCACCCTCGATATGATCACGAATACTAACCACTTCAACGTCAACATTATCCGTTGCCAATATGGCGATAATCGCATCAACGTAGTAATGAAAATAAGGGTGTCTTTCACAGTAAGCCAAGGTAATTGTGTTGTTCGATTTCGGTGGTACCACATCCGATGTTTGGTTCGTATGATACCATCCAGACTTCATTCCATAAGCGGGTAATAAGTGGTAATTAACCATTAAGGATTCGGAAATCTCTCGGAAAATAGCAGACGAATTTAACTTCGTAGCTAAATAACGCGCCCAATCGTTATCTTGAGCAACTCCCGAACGTTGATTTACCATTAGATAGCTGCATCCAAAGTCTAAATAAGCTTCTTCATTTTTATGCTCCCTCTTACGACGTGGGCAATCGAACGAAGGGTAAGTCAACGCGAATGGCGCATTGGTAAGTATTTGTATTTCAAGTTTCTCGATTAGAGGACGTTGGCCAAAATAGGTATCATGAATAACGAGATCCAACTTATCGTCGTCATATTTTTCAAGCTTAAACGGACCTGTACCAATCAACTGTGATGTGGTGACTTTTGACTCATCGATCGTTTCGTGTCGCAACAACCGAATTTTTGCACAAGTTTCAGCCAATGCTCTATCTAGATGAATGTCTGGTGATGTCAGCAATATATCTACAATATTATCAGAAACTACAGTGACATCGTCGATATGACTGTAAAACGAAAAACGACGTAAATCTAATATACAGAGAGCAACATGAGAACTGTCTAAGCGTTGACCGTTGTGAAAGTACACCCCTGTACGTAAATAGAAACGCCAATGTGTATTTGAAATTGCTTCCCACTTATATGCCAGATCTGCTTTAACACCCAAATTTACGTCATATTTTACCAATCCATTAAATACTTGCCCTATCAGTTGTTGTTCCATTCGAGATCGCGCTTTGATAGGGTCGAGCGTTGCTACAGGTTTGAAATAGGGGAAACGTGCAATAGGTAGTTCGTCATCAATATGAACACCAAAATAATCAAGTAGAACTTGATCCAGCTCTGACGAATCAGACTTTAAAACGGTTAATGCTGAAGCATAGTTGCCATCTTCTAAATAGCGCCGAGCAAGATGATGACTTATTTCATCTCGACTTTGCTTAAAAACTAACTGTGATGATTTACCGCGGCCTGCAGACGGATGCCATTCTATCCACCCCTGCTCTTCAAGTTTATTCAAGACCATCCTAGCGTTACGGCGGGTACAAGAAAAAATATCAGTAATTTCTTCTATTTGAACATTCACATCAGCTCCGTGAAAGTGTTCAAACAAGGTTTCAAATTGGACTCGTAAACGCTGACTACTCATAAAGAGGAAAACTTCTCATGTACTAATTAACGAACATTTCCTCATTTTAAACACATCCATAGATATTGTGTAGCTTTATAAAATAATCCTGAATTGACGTGCTATTTAATTCGCTGTTTCATGATAGCGACAGTGAGTCGACTGGTACAAACTAAACGATCACGCTCATCTGAAATTGCTATTTGCCAGACTTGCGTTGTCGCACCTAAATGCACTGGCGAAGCAACACCAGTGACGTACCCTTCTCGAACAGCACGTATATGATTGGCATTAATATCCAAACCGACACCGTAATATTGCTCTGAAACACAAAAGTTTGCCGCAACAGACCCCAGCGTTTCAGCAAGAACAACCGATGCCCCGCCGTGCAACAAACCAAATGGCTGATGTGTAAAAGAACAAACTGGCATGGTTGCAGTAAGACTGTTCTCACTATACTCGCTATATACGATTCCAAGGTGTTCTATAAGCGTATTCACTGAAGTCGCGTTCAAGGTTTCGAGATCGATATTTTTTTTCCAAATTTTCATATTAGTGACACTCATAGCAATAAGAAATATTATTAGTAACAAAGAACGTTTTTAGACATATAGTAGAATTAGACATTACATTAATTGATTCGATTCCAGCAGGCAAAGCATTGTTTGTTTTTAACCTTCAAAGGAACATTTAGATGAATTGGAAAACTCGGACACTCTCGATCCTACTGGCATCCGTGTTAGTAGGATGTAGCGCCTCACCTACTGGAAGAAATCAGATACTTTTATTTTCCGATAGCCAGATGAACACGCTCGGCGCGCAGTCATTTGAGGAGATGAAAAAGTCTCAAGCCGTAAATAACGATCCGCGTATAAATAAATATGTCCAATGTGTTTCGGATGCAGTAACACAAAATGTAACCAAAACTGGCTTCAGCGAATGGGAAATCGTTGTTTTTGATAGCGATCAAATTAACGCCTTTGCGTTACCGGGCGGCAAAATTGGTGTCTATACAGGGTTATTGAAAACAGCAAAAACGGCCGACCAGCTTGCAACTGTGATTGGGCACGAAATTGCACACGTTATCGCCTCTCACGGCAACGAACGTATGTCTCAAACCTCACTGGCATCAACCGGACTTCAAATCAGTTCACTTGTCATCGGTACAAGTCAATATTCTCAATATCATAATGTCGCGATGGCAGCACTAGGCGTTGGTGTTCAAGTCGGAGTTGTCTTACCTTACGGACGCAGTCAAGAGTCTGAAGCCGATATTATAGGACTAGAGCTTATGGCAAAATCAGGATTCGATCCTAATGCCAGTGTTCAGCTTTGGAAAAACATGAGCGCGGCATCGAATGGTCAACAGCAGCCCGAGCTTCTTTCGACGCACCCATCACATTCGACTCGAATTAATGATCTCAATGATAAGATAAGAACCTTACCGGCCAGTCAAGTGACAAAGCCAAACTGTGGCACAATTCAAATATAAGATTACCTTATCAAAACCCTTTAATTTCTGGGCGTATAGTGGATAATACGCCCTTAAATTAACTCTTAAGGTCAAATGTTATATGTCTACTGAAGCTACTCTACTTGAACGCTGCCAATCCACTTGCGAACTCTGTTCTGCTGATTCGTCATTAACGCCTTTTGTTGTCACTCCTCACTCTTCGGTTACTGTCGATCACGCGGTGATGATTTGTCAAACCTGTCGCGACCAAATTGAAGAGACTACACCGGTTGACGCAAACCACTGGCGCTGCCTGAATGACAGCATGTGGAGTCAAGTGCCACCAGTTCAGGTTATGGCATGGCGTCAACTTAAGCTTCTTTCACAAAGCGAAGCTTGGGCGACCGATTTGCTCGACATGATGTACATGGAAGAAGATGTGGCGAAATGGGCTGAAATCGGCATGGACGATGATGAAGAAAAACCACGTGACGTAAACGGCGTTGAGCTTAAAAAAGGTGACGACGTAACAGTAATAAAAGACCTTCCAGTCAAAGGTTCTTCTCAGGTCATCAAGCAAGGCACAGTCGTTCGTGGCATTAGCCTCAGCGATGATCCAAAACTTATTTCTGGCAAAGCTAACGGACAATCAATGTACTTGATTGCGGAATATTGTCGTAAGAAATAAGAAATACAAAATCGAAATCAATTAGGGAGCCTTATAATGGCTCCCTTCTCTTTTGGTGAGTAAGTTATTCTTTTGAAATATAGTTTATTTTTGTGAAAGAATCTCATCAAATAATACTACTCGATTTCGTCCTGTGCGCTTCGCTTGGTACAAGGCTTTATCCGCTTCTTCGATCAATGCCGACTCGCTCTTAACGACTTTCTTATCCTGTGATACTGCTATTCCCATACTGACCGTAACACTAAAATTGTCTTTGGAACCCACAAAACTGAGGTGAGATATCTGATGACGAATACGCTCTGCCACGATAAAAGCACCTGAACGGTCCGCTTCAGGAATAATAATTAAAAACTCTTCTCCACCATAACGCCCAAAGCAGTCAGAATCACGCAAACACTCCGTTACTGTTTGAGCGACTTTCTTAAGAACTATATCGCCGGTTTGGTGACCGTGAATATCATTGACCGCTTTAAAATAGTCTAGATCGAGCATAATAACGGAAACGGGAGAATGACTTCTTGCTGTGGCACGGAGTATCTTGGTGAGAAACTCCATAACAACACCACGATGGTATACTTCGGTTAGTGAGTCATAGCACGATTGTAATTTGACTTGTTCCAGTGCTGTATTGAGTTGTTCATTCAAGTTCTTTACTGTTTCGTACATATGCCCTTTACACACTAGCAGTGCAATACTTCTCGAAACGGCAACGAAAAACTCTTGGTGTACATTCTTGTAAGTATTAGGAGTTCGACTCGAGAAAAACAAGAAGCCAACCAACTTAGAATCTACATTTAGAGGGCATGTTAAGCTGGATTGAACCCCTTCATTTAACATCATTCTGGTCATGACTGAATTCGGGTTTTCTAGCCCATATAATGCTAAGTCATTAATGATACGGGGTTGCTTTTGGTTTGCTAATTCTCCCAGACTTGTTTCTTCAATAGGAACCGAAAAGCTATCACTTGCCTTAAATGAAGGTTCGTACTTAGTTCGGACCCAATATTGGCTCAGGCTAGTCCCATCTTTTGATACCAGCGAGCAACCAATGCGGTCAAAAGGAATGATCGTTTTGAAATTATCAAATGTCAGGGTCAACACTTCATCCAACGTCATACCGCCAATAATTTCTGCGAGAGTATTGTTTATTAACCTTGACTGATCGAGTTCTTTTTTAACCCACCGAGCCAAATTCGCTAATTCGGCTTCAAAATTACGTTGTTCTTGGGTGTGTTCGTTAGAATTGTCTGGCTCATATTGAAATTCGCCACTCATTATTTCTGTTAGTACGTGTTGGTATTTTTTAAAGTTAACTTGATCCATAACCAAAGAGCTCATTCTATTAATAGACGCCACAACTCTTTAAACTATATGTTATGAATGATCACTCTGCTAAATTTATATCGGTGTTTATACATAAACGTGATCTTAATTAATCACGATATCGGCTAATGGATAAAAGAAAGCTAATAATGTCCAAACCATTATCCATCCAATAACAACAAATAAATCAATCCAGTCTCGGTTTAATATACGATTCATAATTTAAAGTACCTCACAGCTTGTCACATATTTTATTATGCAAAGTACATACCAATATAAAGACGTTAGGATTAATTCTATTTGCACACAGAATAATTAGATATTTTTAACCAACTTATAAATGCATCGGCCATACTAACGTTCGAAATGAAATTCGGCTTTGCTGTATTATGAATCGCTTGATAACCTTCTTTCCCGCTCATTGTATAAAGTGAGGAACTACCATAGTAATACTCTGTTTCTATTACTTTTTCCCATTTACTGTTTCTATTGCATTCTAAATTTATGATGCGTTCATTTATCGGATTTTCCTTGATATAGTCGAAACGAAGTCCATCGCAATATGGATAACTCCCTTCCCCCGTACCAGTTACACTATTATTAAGCGCATTATTAATTGCACCTTCCAATATCTGAGCCAATATTTTACCGGTTACCTGATATCGGCCAATTGGGATGGTATATGGCAATAACTTACCGCTTATATCAGCACAAGTAATATCTCCACTTTCGATTGAACAGCGAACACCTCCAGAGTTATGGATTGCGAAGTCTGTCGCCATGCCCAATTCGTTCAAAGTATGGCGAAACGATTTCGCGACCAATGGCGCTATTTCGCTGTCACCTTGTTGGTCGGGGACTCGTACATGACGCAATTTTTTTGGAAAATACGCGATTCTCTTAGCTTCCAACTCACGAACTTGATTCGTATACGTTGCCAAAAGGTGTTGGTGTATATCGTCATCTTTCTTTGTATAACAAACACCAGGAAGATTTACTAACGTCTCTTGGGTCGGAGTATTTAAATTGCATTCACCAACCAATAATTCATTTTTGCCATTGAAATTAGCTATTGAACCATCGGCATTAAAGTCAATATGACAATGCCCTAAACCAATCGAGTTACACCCGCTTTGAACGATTCGCGTTCCATTAATTTCAATACCATAATCGTCATGATACGGCAGCCCTAGCCATTGAAAATCACCTTGAAGTACATGATTATGTCCTCCGATAATCAAACTGATTCCATTACATTGTTTCGCCAGCTTTTTATCACCTTCATAGCCTAAATGGCTCAACACAATAATTTTGTTAATGCCTTTTCGTTGTATTTCATCAATGGTATTTTGAGCTGTAATATAAGCATCGACAAAGGGAGTATCGGAATCAGGATTGGAAATATCGCCCATTAAATTATGACTAAGACCAAATATTGCTATTTTCTCTCCATCGCAAAGGATGGTCATATAATTGGCACATTGTAATACTGGGCAATAACTCAAGACTTTTGGATTGTTAGATAAACGTACTGGCTTATTGTTATCTTCTGCTGTTAGATCCCAGTTACCCGCTAATAATTTAAAATCAATATTGTTAGCAAATTCGGCTAATACGCTATTGCCCAAATCTAATTCGTGATTTCCCACCACCATAGCGTCAATGTTGAGGCGATTAAGTAAGTCAGCATTAGCTCGCCCTCGAAACAGAGAAAAATACAGAGTCCCCTGAAAACAATCGCCTGCGTGAAGAAATAAAAACTGACGCTTGGCTAAAGCCGCAGTTTCTTTTAATTGATCAACTCTAGTTTTGATTCGCGCATACCCACCAATACTTAACTGTGATGGTTGAGCCTTCACTATTTCGTCAGATACGAGTGCTTCATAAGTAACCTGGGTTGGTTCAAAATAAGAGTGAGTATCATTGATATGGGCGATAGTAATGCTGCATGGGGAATGAGGTGTCATAAGATCAAATCTGTTTTACCTTAAAAATATAATAGTAGGTCATTTTATTGTTACTTGCCTAACCAATAACTGGAGCAAGACTGCGTACATATTGATATATCAACGCCTATCACTTTCTATGTCTAACATGCTGGATAATCGGAATTTTTTGCTTATAGTGAGGGTATATCAACTTTTAACAATCGTCACTAACGACTATGAATATCTTTTAGTACAAAGGATGAGAATATGCAACTTGAACATATAGAGATCGCAGGTTTTCGCGGAATTCGTCGTTTATCGTTAGATTTCGAGCAATTAACGACTTTAATTGGTGAGAATACTTGGGGTAAATCTTCATTGTTAGAAGCACTTAATATTGCCCTGCCGTCGAACTCAACACTTTACCAATTTACAGTTCAAGATTTCCATGTTGATTATGCTATTGCACTTCCACAGACCCAGCACCTTCAGATAATTCTTCGATTTTCATCAACAAGTCAGAAAGAACGTAATTCTGGGCGATATAGAAAACTCAAACCTCTTTGGCAAAATAATGCGAAAAGAGAAGAAGCTAGCCTTATTTATCGAGTGAGTGCGTCAAGAGATGACTTTAATGTGACCACTAACTACGGTTTTCTGGATTCTAGTGGGCAGCCCCTTAACTTTCATTCTATAGAAAAATTCGCTCTAGAATTATGCTCACTTCATCCTGTCATTCACCTTAAAGATTCGCGCCGTTTTGAACGTACGTTTGATAGCAACTACACCAATCGTAAGAATGCAAAAATTGAACGACGTATAAACAATACATACCGTCGACTCTTAGCTACGCCTGGGCATGTAAATAAAGGTGAGATACGCAGTAGCATAAACTCGATGACGTCATTAGTTGAGCACTACTTTTCACACAAAGATCATATCCGACGTAATCCGCGATATGAACGGACAAACTTGGGCTCTAGCGGCTCGACGACACAAACCTCATTTGCTCAATTTTTAGCGAAGCCGCACAGTAAACAGACAAAAATGCTATTTATGGGTTTACTTAATGCCTATCTACAGGCGATGGGGCCAAATGAATTAAGACGCACAGCTAGACCGATCCTAATTTTAGAAGATCCAGAAGGCAGGCTACATCCAACCCATTTAGCGAGAGCATGGAATCTTATCCAGATGCTACCGATGCAGAAAATCCTCACCACTAATAGTGGTGATTTACTGGCTTCAGTACCTATTTATTCGATTCGTCGTTTGATTCGAAATTCAGACCGTACCAACGCGCTATCATTATCCACAAACGCTCTTTCACACGACGAATTACGCCGTGTAAGCTTTCATGTACGCTTTCATCGGCCAAGTGCCCTATTTGCACGTTGTTGGTTGCTTGTTGAAGGTGAAACAGAAGTTTGGCTGTTCAACGAGCTTTCTCGCCAATGTGGTTATAACCTTGCTGCCGAGGGAGTACAAATTATCGAGTTTGCTCAGTCGGGTCTTAAGTCACTAATCAAAGTCGCGAAAACCTTTGGCATTGATTGGCATGTCGTTACCGATGGTGACCCCGCTGGTAAAAAATATTCGGCAACAGCCCGAAGTCAACTCGGTATTGAACAAGAACGTCACCGACTTACAGAGCTACCCGACAGAGATATTGAGCACTATTTATATAACCACGGCTATGAAGAATTTTTTAAGTCAATCATTCGAATTCCTCTTGACCACCCTATACCACCAAAAAAAGTCGTAGCGAAAGTGTTAAAAAAATTCGCTAAACCTGATCTCGCATTGGCAATAACAAAATACAGCGAAGAGCAAGGTGTAACTAAAATACCTATTTTATTACGTTGGACTATCAAAAGGGTCATCATGCTTGCTCATGGCAACACTTAACATAATTGTTAGGTTTATCAACAACCAACCAAATACCCGGTCATATTTGATGTTACTTACCACGTCGACACGTTACGCACATAAGCTCATAGTAAATGTTGTTAAATTACAGTAATATTAATTAACTGATCAAGATCAATCATATATCGTCTTAAGCACGTTAAACTCGCCACTTATTGACGTTTTCTTTCTGTCAGCTAAATTTGTGCTCTTTGCGGCGAAATGTTGGGTGTTATTCAAGATATTTTTCCGTAATGTGAGCAATAGACAAACAGAATTATTAACTTTTTTATAACGAGGAACCTATGCCAGGTAAGTTAAATCAAGGGCAATCAGATATTGAGACTAAAAGCTATCAAGAGCTTCACCGTCCTTCATCTGAATTTGAAACCCGCGCTGACTATCTAAACAACGAACTTCAAATAATGAAGCCACGCCGTTACGGGCTGAACCTTCCTGGACGTGACTTTCGTTTTGAACTGGAAGATTTAGTTCCAGCCGTTGCGGGTACGATTGGTATTATCGCAATGTATTCGGCTGTCTCGATGTCTTGGGCTGAAGGGCTAACTCAAGCATGGGATCATGTTCAACTTGGTAAAGAGTTTGCAATCGAAGTCGCTCGAGTTGAAATGTTAATTCCAGCGCTTTTATTCTGTGTTCTCGCATCTGGTTTTATTAACCCAAGAGCAAACTTAGCGGGTAACCATGGCCCGATGATTCCACTTATCGGTTCGATTGCTCTTGCTGGCGCTCACCCACTAGCGCTCGCGATACTTCTTGGGGTATTTGGTTTAATCCTTAGTTATTTTAAAGGAGGATCCAAGTTAGTTAACCTCACCTCCGAAGGAACCGCCGGTGGTTTGTTAATCTATCTCGGTTTTACCGGCACCATCAGTCAAATAACGTCTATCCAAAACTGGGCTATGGGCCTAGAAAGCGCAGATGTCGTTGCTGGTAGCATGGGGTATATCGGACTTATTGTCTTGGTTACCAATATCGCACTTTACGCGTATTTGGCGAAAATCAACATGCGTTGGTTAGCAATACCAATCTGTGCCATGGTTGGACTTGCGATTGCATTGGTTTGCGGTGCAAGTTTCGATCTAGTGATTGAAACTCAAACCGGCTTACCTCACCTAAGCCCAGTTTACTGGTGGGGAAGCACTGAACAAGGTTGGATGCTTGGCTTACCAAACCTATCTCATATGATTGCATCGATCCCATTTGCAATTCTTGCTGTGGCAATGTGGTCTCCAGATTTCCTTGGTCACCGTATTTTCCAAGAACTGAACTACCCTAAAAAGACTGAAAAAGTGCTTATGGATGTTGATGACACCATGACCATGTGTTCAATCCGTCAAATGGTAGGTACGTCTCTTGGTGGTTGTAACATAACCTCATCTTGGGGTACTTACATGATTCCTGCCGCAATCGCCAAGCGTCCAATTCCAGGCGGAGCCATCATTCTTGGTGTGCTTGTAATTGCAATCGCGATCCTAGGCTTCCCAATGGATGTTGCTGTATGGCCTCCAGTAATGCGCATTGCACTTTTAGTTGGTGTATTCCTTCCTCTACTTGAAGCTGGTATGCAGATGATTAAGTCATCAACATCATCTCAAGCAGCAGGTATCTGTATCTTTGGTAGTGCGGTAGTTAATCCAGTACTTGCTTGGGCAATCACAATGTTCCTTGATAACAACGGACTAATTGGTGATAAATCTCGTGCTGAGCGTCTATCTTTCGTTGATAAAGTCATTATCCCTGGTGGTGTATTAGTGATTTGTCTATTAGCGATGCTTGCCGTTGGTATGCTAGAGGCTGATTACGGTCTCAAAGCCTGGCTATAAGATTTAAACCAGACACGAACTAGAATCTGTTTATTATCACGTTAAGCCATGTGGACTTTGTTCACATGGTTTTTTTATACCCTCAAAATACCTTGATACGACTTTTATGCGTAATACATTTCAATACGGTATACTCTTACCACTGCGAAAAATTGAAACACGAATTTATATTGAGAACTGAATGATTAAACTCATCTTTAAGTTACTAATCTTAATTGCCGCATTTAGCCACTTATCCTATGCGGATGAGCAAACTGTTAAAGAAACCACAGATGTCGCAAAGTCCACTCATAAGCATTTCGTTTATGAAGTCTCGTATAGTGGTATCAAAATCGGTAAGATCGATCGTGATGAACGACATAATAACAATCGGTATTACCTTAGTTTATCGGCCGACCTCTCCTTTTTATTTTTGAACTTGAGCGGCTTCCAAAACTCAACGGCATTATGGCAAGAAGATAAGCAATGGTTTAAGGCGATAAGTTTAGATCGCAAAACAAAAGGATTTGACACTAAAAGAGTTAAGGCAAAAATCAGCGATGATTCTCTCAGTTCAACAGTAGAGTTCGAAGGTAAGACCTCGTTTTATGAAACCAAAAAAGGTCCAATTACTGAACTCAACGCGATGTTTCTACAAGTTAGAGCTGGTTTAATGAATGGCCAAAAAGCGTTCGACTTCTACATGCAAACCTCTGATGGGATTGACCATCACTTTTTTGAAGTGAAAGATGAAGAGATAATAGAAACCAAATTCGGGGAATTTAAAACCTTTCGTATAGAACAAACTCAAGTTAAAAATCGAGCATTGTCGATTTGGTACGCTCCTGATTTGGATATGCAAATGGTTAAATTCTATTACGAGCGTAAAATTGTTAATCTCACCGGTGAACTTACCAACTATTATTTAAAATAATGAATTTACGAGCAAAGATAAGTCACTATTAAAAGCACTAGAGCAAAGGCGCCCAACGCGACTGTCGAAGAACGATACATCAATTGATTTGTCGTTCTAATATCTTCAATATCGATGTCGCGACACCCATCTCCAATCCATGGCTTTTCAACCGTTTGACCAAAATACACATTTGGCCCACCTAAACGAACTCCTAATGCTCCGGCGACAGCGCCTTCAGACCATGCACAATTTGGGCTCTTATGGTTATTTCTATCTCTATACCCAACCTTCAAAGCAGCACTGTAATCAAGTTTCATAGAATAGGCAGCTAAGGAAAGAAAGAAATAACTTAAACGTGCGGGAAGCCAGTTTGCGACATCATCAACTTTAGCCGACACAAACCCCATCTGGGCGTATTTATCGTTTTTATACCCTACCATCGAGTCTAGGGTGTTCACCGCTTTATAAGCCATAGCAAGCGGAATGCCACCAATAAATAAATAGAACAGCGGCGCAATGACACCATCTACGGTGTTCTCTGCAACCGTTTCCACTACTGCACGCTGAATCTGCTTCCGATCCAAGTTTGTCGTATCTCTGCCGACGATATACGATAATTTCGTTCGACTCTCCTCCAATGACCCGTATTTCAAAGCTTGATAGACTTCAATCGCTGCGTCATTAAGACTTCGACTCGCCAATACTGTGAGTGCGAGCCAAATTTGAACAACAACGCCAAACCAAATCGTTACCTGATAACTGAATACTATCAAAAGCCAAGTTGCTGACCATGTCAGTCCAACCGTTACAAACCAAAGAACAAACCCACCGATATACAAATGACGCTCGGTGTGGCAACGGCTCCGAATCCAGCGTTCGAGTTTCGATATCAGCGAGCCAATCCAACGAATTGGGTGCGGCCAACTTGGTGGATCGCCAATAAAACGATCTAATAAATACGCAAAAATAATCAGCCCAAGTGTCATCATGTTGCTTACAATAATTCCGGTTACAAAGAAGAACAGGGTATTTTGGTGCGACTCTCGATAAATTACAACGAGATAGTGAGTAAAAAAGTTACATCATTGTCGTTTTATAACATCATTCTGTTAAACTCAGGCGCGGATTTTTAGATTAATTAGATTGATATGAACCATAGTATGAAAAGTGGCCAACACGGTGGAAATGTACGCGAAAAAGCCGAGCAATATGGCTTCGAGACACAAGATATCGTAGATTTTAGTGCCAACATTAATCCTTTAGGGATGCCCGCTGAATTAAAGCAAGCAATTGTTAATAAACTCGATGACGCTCATTTGTATCCAGACATAGATTACGTTAACCTCCACAAAACCATCGCACTTGCGACCCATTGTGCACCAGAACAGGTTCTCGCAGGAAATGGAGCAACGGAACTTATCTATCTTTGGGTAAAACACATTAACCCTCAATGCGCGCTACTCGTAGAGCCGACGTTTGCTGAATACCGACGCGCCTTAACGTTAAATGACGCATCAATAGTAACTTACCAACTTACTTACGATCAAAAATTCATCATTAACGAGTCGATTCTCAATGAATTGCATCAGGGTTTAGACGCGTTAGTCTTGTGTTCACCTAATAATCCAACCGGTGCTTTAATTCCTCAATCCCTATTAACACGCATACTCGAAAAATGTTTATCCTTGAATGTTGCGGTGTTGCTAGACGAATCATTCATCGACTTTTCGCCTGATATGCAATCTGCGATTGGTTGGATAAATGAGTACCCAAACTTAACGGTATTGCAATCGTTAACCAAATTCTATGCGATTCCAGGCATTCGCCTAGGATATATGGTTTCCTCAAACACCGCTTTAATCGAAGCCATTCACTCGCAGCGCGAGCCTTGGAGCATTAACGCTTTTGCAGTGATTGCAGGCGAAACGGTGTTTGATTGTCACGACTACCAACATCGCACCCATGATTGGTTAAAAGATGAATATCGTTATCTTTATAGCCAGCTCAATACATTTAGTCAGTTAGAAGTTTGGCCAAGTACCGCCAACTATCTCTTTTTTCGATGTCACAATGCTTTGCTTGATTTGCAGGACTTACTGATGCAGCACGGTATTCTTATCCGCAGTTGTGCTAACTACCCAGGGCTCGACAACCACTATTACCGCGTCGCGATAAAGTCACATTCAGATAATCAACGCTTAGTTAAAGCACTAACTGTGGCGTTAGCCAGCTAGCATTATAATCGACTAGTGATTGACTATTGTTTAGCGATAACATCCTAAGTTAACGCTAAACTTAATGTAATTATTGCTAGATTTTAATAAATACGGCATTCTCCACAATTGTGATTCTATCATTTCTAATTGTCATCATTTTATTGAGCACATCGATAAGATATTCCCAGCATTTCGATTTATTAAGGATTATTAAGTGACTCTGCGTGATCGTATTTTAGCGCTCGTAATCGTAATGCTTTGGGGCATTAATTTCGTCGTTATTAAAGTGGGCTTGCAAGGCTTTCCACCGTTGCTATTGGCAGGTATGCGATTTGTTATAGTCGCCCTCCCCGCTATATTCTTTATCAAGCGCCCAGATATTCCTTATCGCTGGCTGTTTTTATACGGTATTACCATCTGTTTTGGGCAATTTGCGTTGCTATTCTGGGCAATGAAGATCGGAATGGCGGCAGGCTTAGCGTCATTATTACTCCAAGCTCAAGCCTTTATTACTCTGCTTATGGGGGTTGTTGTTCTAAAAGAAACGATTAAGCCTCATAACGTCATCGCGATGTTTATCGCTGCGATTGGAATCTACATACTTGCTTCGGCGCAAGGAGAAACCAAAGCAAGCTTAACTTGGTTTACTTTGCTGTTAGTTATTGGTGCTGCTTCCTTTTGGTCTATGGGTAACATCACCAACAAAGTGATCATGAAAAACTATAATGTGCCAACAATGGCTCTGATTATATGGAGCGCCCCCGTTCCGGCTATTTCGTTTTTCATCAGCTCATTTATCTTTGAAGGCCCGACGTTGATCATGGATTCTTTGATTCATATTGAATGGCATAATATCTTTGCTATTGGATACCTTTCGATCCTTGCAACCATCGTTGGGTATGGTGGGTGGAGCTATTTGTTGAGCCGCTACGAAACTTCATTAGTCGCACCATTATCTCTGCTTGTCCCTGTATTTGGTTTGTTTAGTGCCATGATTATTTTGGATGAACATTTAACTCTGTTACAAGGCGTTGGTGTCTCAGTCATTGCCATTGGATTAACATTTAATGTCTTCGGGAAACGGTTGATTGCAAACAGGCATAGCAAGCTAGATGCCTCTTCAAATTAAAATTAATGAAACGTGAGTTAAAAGAAGCCTATAGGCAAGTAAAACTCTAATTCAAACTCTTCTTGCTCGTTCAAGAAATGGTTTTTGTGGTAGTGAACGTAAGCGGGCGTTGAACGCAGTTTAAATCCGGAACTTGGTAGCCACTGTTCTAAGATTTTACTTAGTTGGGGAAGTAAATCGCCATATACGCCATTCAACGTAAATACGGCGTGCAAACCTCCAGGAATGACGAGCTGGTTAACGATGCCATGCAGTTTTATCGGCTCTTCTATTTCAATACACGCGACGTAACGACATTCATCTAATTCAACCCATGCAGGGTTCGAGTGATGCAATCCATATTGAACGGTAAAGTCTCGTCCTTCCTTATTCGCCCATGCGTTTAATAACCGCCATGCATTTGTAATCGAACGATTGTAACCAGTGTGGCGTACATACGCGGCTTTCCGTGGTTCAACTTCCTGAATTTTGGGAGTCGGTAGTTGCTGCTTAGCAACTCGTTGATACCCCAACGCTATTTCTTTATCTTTTAAATACGGTTTGTCTGAAATATTTAGATCGTGTTTGCGCCAATCTCGCGGAGAAAGGCCAAAGGTGGCTTTAAACGCACGATTAAATGACGACGCTGAACTAAACCCACTTTTGGTCACAATATCTATGACTGGCGTTTGCGGATCAAACATAAACTGATTGGCGGCATATTCCATTCGAATTCTCCGAATATATTGATGCACCGACTCACCCACCACCAATTTAAAGGTTCGATGAAAATGTTGCTCTGAATAAGCCGCGACTTTTGACAAGGCTTGAGCGGACAAGTCTCGAGTAATGTCTTGGTGTATATAAAACAGAACATCATTAATTCTCGATTGGTGCAGTGTATTCATCGTTTTACTATTAGCATAAATGGACATATTAGTAAGCATATATGGACAATTATTTATTTCCAAGTGCCTTTACGATTAACTCACCATTTTTATGACGCGAACAATTGACTTCGCTAATCACGGACACAGGAATTACCATGGAAATTGCACAATCAGTTCAAGGGATCAAGCCATCGTACATTAGAGAAATACTCGCAGCAGCCAGTGACACCAATGTCATTTCGCTTGCGGGGGGATTACCAGATGAGCAAACTTTTCCATTAGAATTAATGAAGCCAACGATAGACTCACTGTTGAGCACACCGAGTGTATTCCAATATGGCGGCACGGTGGGATATCCGCCACTGTTGGATCACTTACATCAACGCTACGAATTACCCGAATCCCACTCAGTAATGACCACCACGGGATCCCAACAAGGGTTGGACTTAATCGCCAGAGCTTATATTAACCCAGGCGATACTATTGCGATGGAAGCCCCGTGTTACCTTGGTGCAATGCAAGTATTTAATCTCGCATGTGCAAACTTGGTGACTGTTTCACAAGAAAAAGATGGGCCAAATATCAATCAGTTAGAAGAGTGTTTTAGGAGTGAACAACCTAAACTGTTTTATAGTGTACCTGATTTTCACAATCCAACAGGTGTGTGCTGGTCGTTACAAAAACGTCATGCAGTAGCAAATTTATGTATGCAATATAACGTGACGCTTATTGAAGATGCGCCCTATCGAGAACTTCGCTTTAGTGGCGAAACGCTTCCAATGGTTTCAGATTTATGTCCACTCCTTTCCATCGTATTGCGTTCTTTTTCAAAAATCGCTTCACCAGGGTTAAGAGTGGGATCGATCAGCACAACAAAAGAGTACCTCGTACCAATAATCAAAGTAAAACAAGGAGCCGACCTACATTCAAGCGTTCCACCACAAGCGATGTTGTTAGGCTTGCTGAAACACCCTCACTATTCGCTACACCTTGAGAGCATACGTCATCAATATAAAGAGAAGCGTGACGCCTTAGTCAATGCTCTGGAGCAACATTTACCGGAGCAATGCGAAATATACGCTCCCCAAGGCGGTATGTTTGTTTGGGTGACGCTTCCGCCATGTGATCCATTTGAATTCGCACGAACAATGCTCGAGCAACACATCGCGATTGTTCCGAGCCCGGTATTTTATCCTGATAGCTATAACGCTGATCCAGCCATCAGACTTAACTACACAAATGCCAGTAGCGAAGAACTGAATACAGCGGTACAACGAGTGGCTGAAACGTTGAAGCTACGTTACTGCTAATCAATACCGAAAAATAATTGATCGAACCGATAAATATGCTGTGACAGTTTGCTACTAGTGCGTTTCATCCTCTCTATAGCAAAGGCATATTTTCGGTCTTTAAAACCTTGCCACTCCTATTGCGCCTGAAGCGTGCAACAAAGCACTAACACATCGCAACCTTACCTTAACATGTTACTCATGTTTCATATAATCATCATCCGAAAATAACATAACTATATGTTTTACAATAATAAATAATATATTTTATATTTTTTGTCCAATTGGTCAGCTTTTTGCTAATTAGAGTTAAAGAACTAAAAAATAATATTTATATGTAATAAATGGAGGTCATTATGTTGGAACTCATGGTGAATAAGGAAGTGCTCAAACTCTCTTCTAATCACGCAGACGATATGCTTCTCCCTTATTTACGTGAACAAAAATTTTTAACGGGAACAAAAGAAGGATGTGCGAGTGGCGACTGTGGCGCTTGTACCGTTGTGTTGGTAGATAAAGATACGCCAAAAGGCTCGCTTAGATATCGGCAAATAAATGCTTGTATTACCCCACTTCACGCATTACATGGTAAACAGATCATTACCGTCGAACACCTTAAACAGAATGATTCCCTTCACCCGATACAGCAAATGATTGTCGATAACCACGGTAGCCAGTGTGGTTTTTGTACTCCAGGCATTGTGATGTCATTGTATGCACTATCAAAACAGGCTAATTCACATCTGGATCCAACTGAGTATCTTGCAGGCAATCTATGTCGCTGTACTGGCTATGGCCCGTTAATCAAATGCGCGAATGCAATTGCAAAAACGCCAATTAACGACCCTTTGGATCTATTTAGCGATGACGTTGTTCAATGGATGGATTCTGTTGATTCACTTAAACACCCGAACTATTTCACACCTTCCGACCGAGCGTCATTACGTGAAGTACGTTTACAGCACCCCGACGCCAAGTTGATCTCAGGGGCAACGGATCTCGCGTTAGAAGTTACCCAGCACTACAGAAAGCTTGAGAAATTAATCGATGTCTCAAAGGTGAATGACTTATTGACCATAGAGAATTGCGAACACGGATGCCGAATCGGAGCTGCGGTACCTTTATATCAAGTCCATGATTTTATGAAAGATCACTACCCGTCAACAACAGAAATTATCCAACGCCTTGGTAGTTTAACCATTAGGCATCGAGCGACATTAGGTGGCAGTCTTGGTCACGCGTCACCGATAGGCGATATTGCACCTCTGTTAATGAGTCTAGGAGGAACCATTGAGCTTGATAACGGGATCGAAAAAGTTCTTTGTGCTCCAGAGGACTATATCCTCGATTATCGAACCACCGCTTTAAATCCCGACCAATGGATAAGCGCAATTCATATCCCGAAGCTCACTAAAAGTCATAATCACGCCATTTATAAGATTAGTAAACGCTATGAAGATGACATCGCGACAGTAGTCCTCGCGATTAATATGGTTGTTGATGAAGATAGTCGTGTTTCTAAATGCGTGATAAGCGGCAGGTGGTGTTGCGGCGAAATCGTTGCGTTTAACAAGGCTAGAAAACATATTTGAAGGAAAAATACTCAATCAAGAGCTTATCGATCTCGCTAAAAGTCATGTCAGTCACGAAATCCAGCCCATGAGCGATGTACGTGGTAGTGCTCAATATAGGATTAAATTAGTCGAAAACTTAATCCAGCGATATTTCTACGAGACACAGAGAATTTCAACAAGGTTGGTGCATCATGCGTAAATTGACCTCACTAACTCCTTCGGAAATAACGCTTGAGGACAAACCTGTAGGGAAGCCTATTCAACATGAAAGTGCCACCAAGCAAGTTTCAGGTGAGGCGTTATTTATCGATGATTATCCTAACTCACAAGCACTGCTTCACGCCGCTGTTATTACAAGTAACATTGCAAAAGGCGTCATTACGTCAATAGATCTAAGCGATGTCGAGGCGTGCGATGGTGTGGTGTGCATATTGGATGAATCGGATATACCTGGCTTAAAAGATATTGGCGCGATCTACAAAGGTGACCCATTACTTGCCATAGATAATATCGTGCATTATTTCGGACAACCTATTGCAGTGGTCTTAGCCACTTCTCACAACACCGCATGGAAAGCGGCTCAATTAGCCAAAGTAGAGTACGATAATAGTGACAACGTCACCACCAATCACCTAAGCAATGCTCATGACAACCAAGTTTTATTGCCACCGCATCAAATGGGAACACCGATTTCAAACTCAATATTTGATGGTGCTTACCATCAAGTCCAAGGTGATTTATGGGTCGGAGGACAAGAGCATTTTTATTTAGAGACCCAAATTAGCATTGCAGAGGTGACAGAAGACCGAGGAATATTTCTACGCTGCTCAACTCAACACCCAGCTGAAATACAAAAGCTTGTCGCCGAAGTGCTAGCAATAGACTTTAATCAAGTTACCGTTGATATGCGGCGAATGGGTGGTGGATTCGGTGGAAAAGAGAGTCAAGCAGGTCAATGGGCGTGCCTTGCAGCGTTGGGGGCTTATCACACAAAAAAATCAGTCAAAATTCGCTTGCCTAGAAGTGTCGATATGACCTCTACAGGAAAGCGGCACCCTTTCTATCAACGCTATCATCTCGCTACCGATCAACATGGCAAAATTTTAGCCTCGCAAATCGAGATTAACGGCTTATGTGGTCACTCGCCTGACCTTTCCGATGCAATCGTCGATCGCGCAATGTTTCATACCGACAACGCATACTCCCTTGGCGATGCTCATATTGAAGGGCATCGACTAAAAACTGATACCGTTTCCCACACCGCTTTTCGTGGGTTTGGTGGTCCACAAGGGATGATCATCATCGAAAAAGCCATGCAGCAACTCTCCATAACTACTGCGAAAGATGCGTTAGATTTACGTTATTTGAATTTGTACAACGCCGACAGTAATACCACGCCGTATGGGATGAAGGTAACTCAAACCGAGACAATGTATAAAATCATGCGCGATCTGGAACAGCAAAGTGATTATCGTAGACGTCGTGAAGAAATCGAGCGATGGAATTTAACTAACCCAATATTAAAGAAAGGTCTCGCTTTAACACCAGTAAAATTTGGTATTTCTTTTACCGCTAAACATTTAAATCAAGCCGGAGCACTGCTCCATATCTATACCGATGGTTCTGTACAAGTTTCTCACGGCGGAACCGAAATGGGTCAAGGTTTACATACCAAGATACAACAAATCGTAGCGCAATCGCTTGGTATTAATCTTTCACGAGTATTAGTCACTTCGACACGGACAGACAAAGTTCCTAATAGCTCACCGACTGCCGCTTCATCCGGTGCGGATCTCAATGGCATGGCTGCGCACAATGCGGCAATCACCCTCAAAACTCGCTTATTGGAGTTTATCTCTTCATTCCACAATACCGACAAGCCACTCCAGATTGAAGGCGAAAAAGTGATTGGTTTAGATATCGATTTAACTTGGCCTGAGCTGATACAGCAGGCGTACATGAACCGTATATCGTTATCCACCACCGGCTTTTATCAGACACCTAAAATTCATTACGATCGAGATAAAGCACAAGGACGCCCATTTTATTACTTTGCGCTCGGCGCATCCTGCTCTGAAGTAACAATAGATACACTTACCGGAGAACTTTCTGTAGAACGAGTCGATATTATTCACGATGTCGGACAAAGCTTAAACCCAGCGATAGACGAAGGACAAATAGAAGGCGCATTTATTCAAGGAATGGGTTGGTTAACCACTGAAGAGTTGGTGTGGAAAGATGACGGGCAATTGATGAGCAATAGCCCTATGAACTACAAAATCCCAACGATTGGCGACTATCCGAAGTCTCTTAATATTCACTTATTTGACGAAATAAATCCTGAATACAATATATATCGGTCCAAAGCAGTCGGAGAACCGCCGTTTATGCACGCAATCAGTGTTTGGTGCGCAATCTACGATGCTGTGGCTTCGGTAAGCGGTCACACCACCCCTCCATTGCTTCACGCACCAGCAACAGGTGAGGCGATCTTATCGGCTTGTGAACACCAACTATCCCAACTCAATCAGGAGGAATAATATGACACCTCTGACGCATCTAACTCATATGACGCAATTATCTTGGCTCGAAGCATGCCATTCGTTAGAACAGTCAGGCGAGGCCTATGTGATCGCAACCGTTGTTGCTTGCGTCGGTTCAGTACCTCGAGAAATGGGTTCTAAGATGGTTATCACTCAAAGTGCACAGTTTGACACAATCGGTGGTGGAAACCTTGAATATGAAGTCATTAAGTCTGCACGTCATGATTTAAAGCAACATGCAAGTTCACTCCGAATTGAACGATTTGCCCTATCCGCTGATCTTGGCCAATGTTGTGGAGGCGCTGTGCAAATCATGTTTGAGTATTTTCTCACTCAAGTGCCCCACGTAACAATTTTTGGCGCAGGCCATGTAAGTCAAGCGTTATGCACAATTTTAAAATCATTACCCTGTCACACAACCGTTATCGATAATCGCACAAATTGGAGCGAGTCGATTCAAGCCATAGGTGGGATTAACGTAATAGTTAACGCAGACCCATGCGCAACGATATCAACCATCCCAGACGATTCCTACATCGTAATCATGACGCAAGACCACATACTTGATTTCGAACTCACGCGTTTGTGTTTAGAGCAACAACGTTTCAATTACATTGGATTGATTGGCTCTCAAGGAAAGAGCCAGCGATTTCGCTTTAGACTGAACGAGCAACTAAGCAACGCTAACCTAGCGGCACAATTAATATGTCCTATAGGACACCCAGAGATAAAAGGAAAGCTTCCGATGCAAGTGGCACTTTCTGTTGCTGCGCAATTGTCTACTTTGTGGGAGTCAGCGGCCGCAGAGCCTACTACTTGTAAACAATCGGGGTGGGAAGCGTGTAATGAAACTAGGAAGTTCATCAAGGAGCACCACGAATGATGGCAACCACTTATCCGTTAATACTTGATACAACAGAGTTAATGAATATTTGCAGCAGTTCAACATGGATTGCACGAATGAAAGAGTCCATGCCTTTTGACAACTTTGCTCACTTTGAAACTTTAGCGGAAAGTACATTCAACTCATTAAGTGACGATGATTGGCTTCAAGCTTTTGCAGGTCATCCAATGATTGGCGACCTCTCGACCTTGCAACAGAAATATAAAACGAGCAAAGCGCTCAGTGCACAAGAGCAAGGCTTGGTTGAGCAAGCATCGGATTCTACGTTGAGAGCTTTATTGCAATACAACCACGCCTACTTAGACAAATTTGGGTTTATTTTTATCGTATGTGCGAGCGGAAAGAGTGCAGAGGAGATGTTAATGATTTTAAAAGCTAGGTTTCTACGTTCCAAACAAGAGGAATTGATTCAAGCGGCATTTGAACAACGCAAAATTAGCAAAATTCGTATGGAGGCATATCTATGAGTCAGTTGAGTTGCCACATTTTAGATACAGCCAGTGGTATGCCTGCAATGGGGGTTGATGTTGAGCTTTTACGATTGAACGACTCTCAATGTTTAGCTCGAGAAACAACCAACGATGACGGAAGAGCATTCTTTGACACTCTCCACTTGTGTCCCGGCCAATATACTTTGCGCTTTATGGTCGCTCCTTATTGCACCACTCATTTTGGAGAGGCGTTTTTTCCCATGATTGATATTCACTTTGTCGTCGACGGTCAGCGTAATTATCACATTCCATTATTGCTGTCGCCCTACTCGTTTTCGAGTTATCGCGGCAGTTAATGAAGACACAGCGTAAAAGCGCTACGTAGTATTACGGCCCAATTATTCATCAACATACGTTAAAAGGATTTAAAGTTATGTGGCCACACTTTTATGAATGGATTGCATTGTTCATCAAATGGTTTCATGTCATTTGTGGGATCGCGTGGATTGGGGCAAGTTTCTATTTTACTTGGCTTGATAATAGTTTAGAAACGCCACCAGATTGGAAGAAGAAAAAAGGAATAAAAGGCGATCTATGGGCTGTTCATGGCGGTGGCTTTTATGAAGTTGCTAAATATCAAGCAGGCCCAGAGAAGATGCCCGAACACTTACATTGGTTTAAGTGGGAAGCCTATACCACTTGGATCACGGGTTCTGTCTTAATGGTATGGATGTACTATTTCAATGCACAAGCCTATCTAATTGATCCACGTATAATGGAGCTCTCTTCCCCCGCTGCGATAAGTTTAGGTATTGGCGGTATTATGTTAGGCGTTCTAATATACGAACTCATAATGCGTTCACCGCTCGCCAACAACTCTCAGGTTTTCGTTACCAGTATCATCGTACTTGGCACCCTATTCTTTTATGGGTTCACAGAGTTATTTAGTGGCCGCGGTGCCTTTATTCACATGGGTGCTCTAATTGGGTCCATCATGGTGAATAATGTTTTCCATAAGATCATTCCTGGACAAAGGAAAATGGTGGCGCAGGTCGAGGCAGGTGAAGCCATTGATCCTAAACCGGGTTTAGAAGGTAAACAACGTTCTATTCATAACAACTATTTCACCTTGCCCGTGATTTTCTTAATGATAAGTAATCACTATCCGATGATTTATCAGCACGCTCAAAGTTGGTTAGTTGGTTCAGTCGTGATGTTACTGAGTGCCTATATTCGCCACTATTTCAACCTAAAACATTCTGGAAAAAATAAGCCAGCCGTGCTCGTGTCGGGTATCACCGCTATGTTTGTACTCGCGATAGTATTGAGCATACCTAAACAAACTACACGCATTTTAGTTCACGACACTACGGCAATTGAGGCTACCAATGATAAGCGTTCAGTTGATACGCCATCTAACATCGCTGCAAAGCAAAGTGCGATCGATATTATCGGAGCTCGTTGCACACAATGTCATAGTTCCACCCCTAATGATGATGTGTTTACGATCGCTCCAAGTGGCGCAATATTCGATAACTGGGAAGACATACAACGATGGAAAGATCGAATCATTGCGAGAACCGTTGAAACTCGAGACATGCCTTTCCTAAATAAAACAGACATGACGGATGAAGAGCGTGCGTTGTTGCTCAAGGCTTTGAATCAAATACAGCACAATTAGGACTTTAACGATATTTGAAAGCCAAAGTTACATATGTTCGCACTAAAAGTGATCGTTTAACTAGTTGTACTCGGTGACCCAAAAACTTAACACTCTGATTTTATATCATATTGTTCAACAAGAAATGTGGCATGTGAGTTGCTGCTTAATTATTAATCAAACATACACAAGGAAGTGATTATGTCTAAACCAAAACACAGTGAATTGGTCTACGAGCTTGAAGATCGCCCTACTACAGGAAAGGCGATGTACGCAGGTTTACAGCACGTATTAGCAAGCTTTGTCGGTATTATTACCCCAACATTAATTATCGGCGGCGTGCTTGGACTAGGTGAAAACGTCCCTTATTTGATTTCTATGGCTCTGATTGTATCGGGCGTTGGTACATTTATCCAAGCAAGACGTATTGGCCCTGTAGGTGCCGGTATGATATGTGTTCAAGGAACGAGCTTTGCATTTTTAAGTTCAGTATTAGCCGCGGGGTTTATCGCTAAGTCTAAAGGTGGGGGGCCAGATGAGATATTGGCACTTATTTTTGGTGTCTGTTTTTTTGGTGCATTTATCGAAATTGCTCTCTCGCAGTTTATTGGTAAGCTTAAACGCATCATTACCCCGGTAGTTACGGGCACTGTTGTGACGATAATTGGTATTTCACTAATTAAAGTAGGCATGACAGATTTAGCAGGTGGTGCTAACGCTCCAGATTTTGGCTCGTTACAAAACTTAATCTTAGGTTCGATTGTATTAGTCACCATCATTGGCTTAAATCGTTCACCTAATATTATGCTTCGCCTTTCATCAATTCTGATAGGTATGCTTGTAGGTTATATCGTAGCGACAGGAATGGGACTGGTTAACTTAGCCGGTATATTTAATCAACCACTGGTTAGCGTCCCTCTTCCATTTAAGTATGGTTTTTCATTTGATTGGGTAGCATTTGTCCCAATCGCGGTTATTTATACTATTACCGCAATCGAATCTACCGGCGATATTACCGCAAACTGCATGGTTACCAAGCAACCAGTAACAGGGTCATCGTATTTAAAACGTATAAAAGCCGGTGTTCTGGCAGATGGCGTTAATTCTCTCATCGCTGCTACATTCAATACCTTCCCCAACACCACGTTCAGCCAAAATAATAGTGTCATTCAATTAACCGGAATTGCCAGTCGCTACGTAGGCTACTTTGTCGCCTTGATTCTTGTCGTACTTGGTCTATTTCCAATAGTAGGAGCTATTTTAACAACCATTCCGAAGCCAGTAATTGGAGGTGCGACATTGGTTATGTTTGGTACCGTTGCGGCGGCAGGGATAAAGATCATTGCACGAGAAGAGTTAGATCGACGTAACTTAATGATCTTAGCCGTATCTTTTGGTATTGGTTTGGGTGTCATGATGGTACCAGAAACAGTCCAATTATTGCCTAAGGTTCTCCAGAGTGTATTTGGCTCAGCCGTTACAACAAGTGGGATCGCTGCAATCGTGATGACATTAGTGTTACCAAAAAATAAACCCGAAGAATCGACCTCTTCCGATACGATTTCAGCTACTTTGTCTCCACAAGGTGATTAGTACTGAATAAAACAACGGCTTTTCTCAAGCGATTAAAGCCGTTGTCTCCAATGGCAAGAATATTAAATTTAAACATCAATCTAGTCGTTTAATAATACAACGATTGAATTATTCAAGTATGAAAACAAAAATGCGACATCACTTTTAGTTACTATCGAACAACATTTGAGTGATGCATCTCTCACTAATAGCTCAGCGTAAATAGCTATTGTAGTATTAATTATAAAGCGCATTATCGTTCTTAATCTTGGCTTTTATAGGCCAACCAACAAAGACATCGAACAACATCAGCCTATCATTTTGTAACAACCCGATGGCCTCTCGTAAATAATGAATGTTACGCACCAAACTAGTTGCTGATAGAAATTTGAATTAGATCATATTGAATACTTCTTAACCACACTAAAAACAAATGTACCATTAATAATTTTTAATGACCTAAATCACAATTTAATTGTACAAATAGAATCGATATGATTTTCAATTTCAATAAAGACAGTCATTTAGTAAACTTTTCAAATTAATCTTTAAAATTTAAAACTTTATTACATTGACAATAAAAATAATATTTTAGCCCATGACTAACAATGTCTGTTTTCAACGCGATTTAGCAATAGAATTAAATGGTCTTACGTACGATATTTAGAGCGATACCTTCATCATACGAAGCATTTATTCTTATAACGCTCAACTTGTCATACAAATAACACACTGAAAGATGACCTAGGTCACGCAATTGCGCTATTGTAGTACAATACGATTATAATATGGTTATGATGGCACCGTTGTATTTACTTTTTAATATAGGAAAAAACGATGGAACTTGATCTAAATACCACCATTGTCGGAGTCTATTTCCTTTTCTTAATTGCTATAGGATGGATGTTCCGAACTTTTACAAGTAACACAAGTGACTACTTTCGTGGGGGCGGTAACATGCTCTGGTGGATGGTAGGTGCTACTGCATTTATGACCCAGTTCAGTGCTTGGACGTTTACCGGTGCTGCTGGTAAAGCCTATAACGATGGCTTCGCGGTTGCGGTAATATTCCTTGCCAACGCATTCGGCTACTTTATGAACTTCGCGTATTTCGCTCCTAAGTTCCGTCAGCTACGTGTAGTTACCGTTATCGAAGCAATTCGCATGCGTTTTGGTTCTGCAAACGAACAAGTCTTCACTTGGTCTTCAATGCCTAACAGTGTTGTCTCTGCTGGTGTTTGGCTTAATGCTCTTGCAATCATTGCATCAGGTATTTTTGGATTCGACATGACAATGACGATCTGGATTACAGGTCTGGTTGTTTTAGCAATGTCTGTAACAGGTGGTTCATGGGCGGTAATCGCATCTGACTTTATGCAGATGGTTATCATCATGGCTGTGACCGTAACTTGTGCTGTTGTGGCTTACTTTCAAGGTGGTGGTATTGGCGAGATCGTTAACAACTTCCCTGTTGGCGAATCAGGTACTTTCGTATCGGGCAACAACCTTAACTACTTAAGCATCTTCAGTATTTGGGCATTTTTCATCTTTGTTAAGCAGTTCTCTATCACAAACAACATGCTTAACTCTTACCGTTACCTAGCGGCAAAAGACTCTAAAAATGCGAAAAAAGCTGCGCTTCTAGCGTGTGTGCTAATGCTTTGTGGTGTATTTATTTGGTTTATGCCTTCTTGGTACATTGCCGGTCAAGGCGTTGATTTAGCAGCAGCTTACCCGGACGCAGGTAAAAAAGCAGGCGATTTCGCATACTTATACTTCGTACAAGAATACATGCCTGCAGGTATGGTTGGTCTTCTTGTAGCCGCTATGTTTGCCGCAACCATGTCATCAATGGATTCAGGCCTTAACCGTAACTCTGGTATCTTTGTTAAGAACTTCTACGAAAACATCGTTCGTAAGAATCAAGCATCAGAAAAAGAGTTGGTTACCGTTTCTAAGATCACATCAACTGTATTCGGTATCTTTATCATCTTAATTGCACAGTTCATTAACTCTCTTAAAGGGTTGAGCCTGTTTGATACGATGATGTATGTTGGTGCACTTATCGGCTTCCCAATGACTATTCCAGCATTCCTTGGCTTCTTTATTAAGAAGACTCCAGACTGGGCTGGTTGGGGTACACTGGTTGTTGGTGCTCTTGTTTCTTACATCGTTGGCTTCGTTATTAACGCAGAAATGGTGTCATCAGTACTAGGACTTGAAGAGTTAACTAAACGTGAATGGTCAGACGTTAAAGTCGCAATTGGCCTGATGGGTCACATCACTTTCACAGGTGGTTTCTTCATCCTATCAACACTGTTCTACAAACCGTTAACTGGTAAGCGTCAAGCTGACGTAGATAAGTTCTTTGAAAATCTATCTACTCCACTTGTGTCTGAGTCTGCAGAACAACAGCAACTAGACAACAAACAACGTGGAATGCTTGGTAAGCTAATCGCAGTAGCTGGTGTATTCATCTGCTTTATGGCACTACTACCTAACCCAATGTGGGGACGCCTAGTATTTATACTTTGTGGCCTGATCGTTGGTGGTGTTGGTGTACTATTGGTTAAAGCCGTTGATAACAAAACAGAGAACCCTCAAGAAGCGCTATCTTAATAACGCAACATGAACATTTAATCTGTTCGCACTAGATAAAATAAAAGCCAAGAAGATTCCTTCTTGGCTTTTTTACATCACCCTATATCGAGTTTTGTTTTATCAATCTGTCACTCACTTAATAAGCAACTGTACCGCGTATTGGGTAATTCTCTTGACTACGTACAAATGTTACCCCTTTCACAATCACATCTAGTTCAGGTCGAAGAAATGGAACATTTGAGATATCGACTGCTTGAAGATTGCCTTTTTCATTTATGATAAACAAAGCAGGTTCAGAATAGTTATGATCAGTTTCCTGCTCTGTTCTCGGCTGAGAAATATATACACCCAAAGATTTCATTTGATCTTCTGTCAAACCGTAAGCGATCGGAAAACTCACCGTCAGTTTGTCCATCATCTCAGTGAGTTGCTCTTTAGAATCTGCTGATACTGCAAGCACACTCACTCCAATCGATTCTAGAGCTTCTTTATGTTCTTCAAGTGCATTCAAATATCGAACACATAAAGGACAATGCTTGCCACGATAAACCACAACCATTTGCCAGTCAGCTGACCCTAAAGGTTTTCCTAATTCAATCGCAGTGCCATCGAGTAACTGAGCGGAAACACTAGGAAATCGATCACCAGTTGTTAGTTTTATTGAATTTGCCATAAATCACCTTCTTTAATTTATATAGAATTGAACAAGACTATCGTTTTATTTTTTATCTAAGACCCAAGCGTCTTCTTCCTGAAGTGCAATCAATAAAAGACTGGCAGCGAAAATTATAATTGATGGATAGAACAACGCGTTTGTACCCGCGAGAAACCATCCCCATGGGTCAAGTACAGATTTAAATACCGCCATTAACGATCCAGCATTTAATACTGCAAGGACAGGGAAAGTCCATTTACGTGCAAATCCTACGACAATGCACAAACCTATGAGAATCTGTAAAACCCCAAGAACCGGTACAATACTGGTTGAAGTAAACAATCCAAAATAGAACTTATTGGCGACGATAAGGCTATGTTCAATATTGAAAACCTTATCAGCCCCCCAAATGACCATTAACCAACCTAAAGACACTCGCAACAGCAATAAACTAACATTTTTCATCATTTAATCTCCTCGTTTAATAGCGACTTATGTAGAGCATTAGTATTTCTTTCAACCAAATATTGAGCTATTTCGACGTTGATTAAACTAAGCTTTTTATCAGATTGTGTATATGAAACCACAACTTACCCATATATTTGAATGATCGTTCAAATATAAGCGTCCAATGTAACTCAAAGAAATGTACGATTCAATAATAAATTGAACGGCCGTTCACACAATATTGTAAGGAGTTTTTAAGAACCAACTGGCGGTCATCGATGTTAACACTTAGATTCAAAAAAGGCCGTGAGAGAATAGCCTGAGCGGAATTAGACGTGTTAAATCGAGTGTTCAAAGGAGATTAAGAGAATCGGACGAATTAAGAGAAATAACACGACTTGTTATGGACTATAGATAACCGTTCTATTCCGCCCGTTTTTCTTGGCAACGTATAATGATTTGTCTGCAGAAACCAACCATTCATTTAAAGAATGTATTTTGCCATCTAGAGCACAAACTCCGATACTGACCGTAATGTCTATATCAACCGGAGAAAGTTGCATTGGTGCTTGATAGTGAATTGTGTGTTGTTCGATCGCTTTACGTAACTTTTCTGCAAATAGAAATGTTTCGGTTTCATCACAATTTGGAGCCAAGATCAAAAACTCTTCTCCTCCAAACCGGCCAAATATATCGGATTCACGCAACAGCGATGAAATGATTGATGTTATTGATTTTAAGACAAAATCCCCTGCATCATGTCCCCACTTATCATTCACATTTTTAAACTTATCGACGTCAATTAGCAGTATCGATGCCATCGTTTGATAACGGTTATGTCGTTTCCACTCATCTGTCAGATTCGCCATTAGTGACCTTCGATTTGGGATTTTGGTCAACTCATCAGTCAAAGCCAAAGACGATAACTTTTCTTCTAATTCCTTTTGAGAGGTTATATCTTGAATAAACCCAATCACAGAGCCGACTTGATTTGATTCATTTAATTGCGGTGTACCTACAACCTGTAACCACGTCGTGGAGAGCGTAGTATCTTCAATCACCTTAGCTTGAATTTCAAATTTAGTTTGATACAAAATTGCAGCTTCTAACGCTTGCGTTAGCCGAAGTTTCTCCTCGTTTGGAAAGAGATCAAGAATCTGATTTAAAGTGAGAGAGCCAGTTGAATTGCTCTCGTCGATAGTATTGCGAAAGCTATCATTTGTGATAAAAAACTCTGCGTTCCCTACTTCGTATAAAAATCCAGAAAAGAGCGCAATGTCGCCAGCAGTATGCATAATCTGCTGTAGTTGATTAGAATATTTTTCCACTTCCATTTGTTTGGTTAAATCTTTACCTATCCCCATATAGCCAATAATTTCGTCTGACTTATTCAAAATCGACGTAACTGATACAGATACCGGAAACCGATGGCCGTTTTTTGTTACATAAGTCCATACTCGTTCATCAACGATCCCCATTTTAGGTTTTAAAACAAGTGTTTCAAATCCAGGAGTTACCGTTGTGTTTAGCTCTTGATTTAACTCATTCGTATATTGAACGAGCTCTTCTTCAATATGAAATATATGTGGGGTTGCGCAGTTAATCAATTCGTCAGCACGATACTCAAGCAGTCGTTCGGCCGTCTTATTAAAGTGGGTAATCGTGCCATCAGGCCGAGTTACAATAATTGTAAAGTTACCCGAATCGAGAATAGTATTCTGAAGTGCGATGATCTCATTTAGTTGTTTATCTTGTAAATATCTCGTTGAGATATCCTGAAAACTCCCAATTACCCATTCACCTTGTAAGAGAGCTGTGACACTAAACCAGCGCTTTTTATCTACATCGAAACAAACGACGGTATTTATTTCATCTCCATTGCCAAGATTATCAAATGCCAATTTTAATGGTTCAAAGTCTTGTGTTGTAATGACACTCGCTAAATAAGACCAAGTGACCGATTGATTTAATGTTAAGTCTAGCATTTCAAGGAAATTGGTTGAACATACCCATTGTCCTGTCGTTTGATGACAACGAAAGCTACCCAGCTTCGATATTTTCTCAGCTTCATTTAACTGACTTTTCGCTTCGATTTCCTTGGTAATATCATATGCGAACCCAATGTAACCTTCTGTTTGTCCGAGTACATTTTTAACCGGAGTTATAGTGCTATGAAGCCAAAATAGTTCGCCAGTTTTGGTTCGATTACATATATCGCCTTGCCATACCTGTCCCTTTATTAACTGATGCCACATGTCAGCATAAAATTTAGGTGATTGATGCTTACTCTTAAAAATTCGATGGGTCTGTCCGATAACTTCCTCTCGCGTGAACTTCGCGATATGTAAAAAATTATCGTTAATCTCTGTTATGACACCTTGCGCATCAGTAGTCGATATAAGACTAAAATGATTCAGGCTCTTGTGCAGTGCTGTAAGCCGATTGGTTTGGGCATCCAATTCACGAGATGTCGTTCGTAATTGTTCAAACTGGGCAATTTTATCGGCTGCAGCCAGCGCCCGCCCAAACTGATCCGCCAATACACTAGTGAAGACAATATCACCTTCTGTCCAAGTCCTAACTTCATTCATATGCTCACAACAAACAACGCCCACTGTGGCCCCGTTTCGGCGAATAGGTGCGTCCAGCATTGATTTGATATTCAGGACGTCTAAATACCCAATACAAAATTCTGACGTCAGAGGATCGTTAACCGCATCATTGGCACATATCACGATCTCGTCATCAAGCGCCGAAAAATAACGAGGAAAATTGTCTCTGTTGAGTTGAAGCTCGGTATCTCGAGTTCGGTGCTGTTTATCTATCACTAACTGAGAATGAAGATAACTACGTTCTGAATCACCATCTAACCAAATACCAGCTCGCTGAATTTCAAGCCCAGTAATCAAACTTGTTACTATCAGCTCGCTCGCTTCTTCTAACAAACCACCATCGATAACTTTACTCATCATTATCGTGTTAAGCAGTTGCTGTTGTAATGGGTTCATGATGTATCGGCCTACACTTAAGTATTTTAATTATTATTATAGTCATTAACTCTCAACCTTGCCTCTTGACCGCTACAACAAACGAGCTCCGTCGAATATCCAAAATTCATGAACTCTATACGCCTGCGATTGCAGAGTACCAGAAACCAAAAAACCCCTAAACACGATGGTTTAGGGGTTTAAAAATAAATGGACATCATACAAGATTAAGTTAGAGGCTACTCATCTTGTTTCTTTTTAGGTTTCTCACAATACATATCTTCAATTTCGACTTCATAACGTTGGTTGATCACCTTACGACGAAGCTTTTGTGTCGGAGTCAGTTCGCCCTTATCCATAGAAAATGCCTTTGGCAACAAGGTGAATTTTTTCACTTGCTCAAACTTAGCAAGATCTTTTTGCAGTTCAGCTACTCGCTTTTCTAGCATTTCAACGATATGACTGTGTTTTAACAATTCAATTCGATCTTGATATTTAATGTTGAGCTCTTTGGCATATTCTTCAAGTGATTCGAAACTTGGCACAATTAACGCAGATACAAACTTACGAGTGTCTGCAATAATTGCAATTTGCTCAATAAAGTGATCTTTGCCAATTGCTCCTTCAACAACTTGAGGTGCAATATACTTACCACCGGAGGTTTTCATTAACTCTTTAATTCGGTCAGTAATGAATAAGTTACCTTGCTCGTCAAACTCTCCTGCATCACCTGTTTTAAGGTAGCCATCTTGATCGAATGTCGCCGCAGTTTCTTCCGGCATTTTGTAATATCCGCGCATTACCATTGGGCCACGGACTAATATTTCATTTTCAGGCCCAATTTTAATGTCGGTTCCAGGCATTGGCTTACCAATTGAGTCCGGATCAAATATATCGTCGTTCCAACATGATAACGTTGCAGTGGTTTCTGTCATTCCGTAACCCAGTTTGACATTAATTCCGATTGCGTGAAAAAACCGCCCTATCGTCGTATCAAGCTTGGCACCACCACATGGCATAAACTTAATATTTCCACCAAGTAATGCTCTTAATTTGGCTAGTACTGCTTTGTCAGCGAGTTTGTAGCTCTGTTTCAATAGGAACGAAGGTTTTCGTCCTTCCTGCTTACATGCAGAAATACGAGCGCCCATATTCACCGCCCACGTAAATACCAATTTACGATGAAACGGAGCTCGCGACACTTTTTCATGAATCGCTGAGAATATTTTTTCATAAAACCTCGGTACCGCGCACATCACAGTTGGACGAACGTCACTCAATGCGTCACGAACTTGCATTGTATCTTGCAAATAACAAACGGTCGCACCGCGATACAAGACATAGAAACACCAAGCGCGCTCATAGACATGTGATAAAGGTAAGAAGCAGAGTGAGATATCTTCATCAGTCACTACCATTCGTTGATCGTGGCCGTTTAACTGTGATCCCATATTGGTATAATCGAGCATTACCCCTTTAGGTCGCCCAGTCGTACCGGAAGTGTATATTAATGTGAATAAATCATTGTTATTGGCTTGGTCTAGGCGCTCTTCGAATTGAGATTGAAATGCAGGTCCACCGGTTTCTATAAACGCATCCCAAGAAAGGCTATGGGTGTTTTCCTGTAGAATAACCTCGTCACTCATAACAACGATCAACTTGAGTTCATCACAGGATTCAAAAATGGACTCCGCTGAATCATACTGAGCTTGCTCACCGACAAAGAGAATTTTCACATCAGCATCGTTGAGAACATACGCTGATTGTTCAGCGGTATTTGTAGGATATATAGGAACGGTGATCGCGCGAACCTGTAATGCGCCAATGTCAGCGATCGTCCACTTCATCATATTGTTAGAATAAATACCGACCTTGTCTTGTGACTCTATCCCATGTGCTAACAATGCAAGCGACACGGCATCAAGTTGCTGACCAAATTGAGTCCAGCTAATGCCATTCCAAACACCTTCATCTTTTTGACGAAGCGCTATCCGGTCACCGCCTTTGGTAACTTGTTTTCTTACAGTTGTAACAACATGAAAATCTAAATTGGTCATATTTTCTACCTTTGGCTTACACATGTAAGCTTAAACAGGCGGTAAGTGTACATTCAGCAATATAAAAGGCAACTAATGAAACATGTTCTGTATCCCATAACCTTCATTCGGGCTAAGCTTTTACTTCGTCCCTTAATAATGTAGTACCTACAGGGCTTATCTCAGCGATAGGTGTGGCATTATTGTTACGCCAAAATGAAAAATGTAACGACAATTTAACAAAAAGAGAAAGGTTAATCATGAAAAAAGTGTAAATGGTAGGAAAACCAACGACGGCCTAATAGAAAGGAACTAGCACAGATCGAGTTCTAGTAGCATGCATGTGATTATCGATTAATTCCGTGTCTTGCGATACACAGCAGTTACTGCTAAAACTTCCACCCGGCACCAATATAAGCTTGCCCTGTAGAGTAGTCTAAGTCTTCGGTATATTTAATACTCATGGTCGGTCCTTTACCATTAGAATTTGCCCAGGTTTTCTCCAGCCCAACTTGAACCGTCGCACTCGAGCCTGGCATGAAGATCGGAAGATCACCTATCGGCGCCTGATAAGCCGTATTGATTGCCCAGAGACTCGATCTATCCTTTAACTCTGCTGACAAAATACCAGACGTGCCGACATTATATAAAACAACGGTACCATCAGTTGTTAGCTGTAGATCTTCGCCAATCCGAAAGCCGAGATTTGTGCTCCACCTCATATTATCAAAGGCTAAGGTATACCCCTCGGATACATTCACCTCGTTTTCGTAGTCTATATATCCCGACGCTATAACTTCTGATCTCAGAGAAGTATGTTTGTTTGGGCTATACCATGCACTTTGTAAGCCCAGAGAAAGCGTGGATGTGACTTCGTCATTGGTACCTTCTGTTCGACTGTTATCACTGCTTATCACCGTATTGTTCATGTACATCAATTCAATCTCGCCACTGCCAATACCATTCACCGTGATGTTGTCAGTTATGTTTAAGCGTGGCGTTTTTTGAATTGATTTGAGCCTAAAATACAGGGCTTTCTGCTCTATCGAGACCAATGTTCGTTCGCCTTCTCGGGTGATGCCTGAAAGACCGATTTCCATTGACGAATATTTTGATCTCATTGTATGGTTTAACGCGACACCAACGACACTGTCGCCAGCGGTAGTTTCTGCTGTGAATAGTGAACCTTGTCCATACGCGGTATCAACGATGGCTTGTTGCAAGGCGTACGATTTTGAAATATCTCTTTTGCTGTAATCACCATTTGTGACCTCATTGAACACTTGTCCAATCTCGGAAGGAACACGAGCTACCGGAGTACCTTCATGATCGTAAACCCTAAAATACATTCCAAAGTCTGGCGAATAATTGTCTTGTGTTAGCGCCGCTCCACCTTTCACATCGCCTTCTTGTGTTATGTATCCGTAGTTTAATTTCGCTATGCTGCCTGATTCTTCATCTTCAACAACCAAAACTGCGTGGCTCCCCGTCACTTTGGAGTAGCCCACCATATAAATTGAGTCCTTATCAACGCCAAGTGCGGTTAAGATTTGCGCCTGAGCTAACACAACATCACGACACACGCCGCCAGGATCATCGGTTGAAATACTTGCCAGCATCTCTTCTATCGTTACGACACCTTCTCCAGAGTCACCGACATTATCTGCACGTTCGTAGTTATAATCTTGGCCAAATACATCACCGAAATAAGATGCTACTTCTATCTTGTCGCTAAAAGAGAGATCGTCTTTAACGTTCTCAAGTTCTGTCTTCCAGTTACTTGGGTCGTCGATCATCGATTGGATGACATTCATCGCGCTGAGGGTATTGCTACTCAATCCGACAGTGCTTGAAGATAAAGAGTGATACGAACTATATGTACCTTCTGAATGGGCGAGACTATCAGGAGAATATGAGGTTCCAATGAAATAGAAAGAAGAATCATGTTTCCCTCTGCTCGTTTTCACCCTTGGACTTCTCTCATATTTAGGCGAATTGGAACACTCGACACATGAGTCTAATGGTGATCTAACCGTGTGGTCTACGTTAATCGCGAGCGTAAACTCGGGGCTCTGAGGCTTTATGGTAGCCAATGGGACTTCACTAAGATCAGCATCATTCGCGATACTTTGAAACGATATCACTAAACACAGAATGGCAGTTTTTTTAATCACTAGACTCATAACAATATCCCGATGAATTTAATTTCCTATCGGCTATTGCTTTAAATAACTTGAGCGATTTAATTCACTTTATTTTATTGACAAAATTAGCGTTGATAACTAGCACCATGCTGATTGTATACGCAGCTTGTTACTCATCAATATTAACCTAGTAACATACCCTTCATACTCAACTAAATTACTATTGCTTTCTATTGGGTTTATTTTAGATGCAAAAATAACACTATTGCCTAACGGCCTAGTTCCCGATTTATTCCTTTTCATGTTAATTTAATAAAAATAATATTTTTCATAAACTTATACCTGTCTTAATAATTAATATCAAAAGTTTAAATGATTGTTGTTATGTTGCGATATGGCTCTCAGTAAAAATATTATAATAATTTAATATTGATAAAATTTAAATTTTCATAGAAATCGATGAATATTCAACTCAAGGAAAGTTTGGCACAACGTATTGTTGAAGGCGCAAATAAAATCACCAACTATCCAATAAGTGTTATGGATAAAGATGGTTATATTATTGCGTCAACAAACCCTGCTCGTTTATATCAAAAACATGGCGGAGCAATATTGGCGATTAGTGAACAAAAACCGATTGAAATTTCATCGCATATGCTTGCTGAATTTCCCAACGTCACACCAGGAATCAATTTACCGATATTATTTAATAAAGAACCCATTGGTGTTATTGGAATTGCTGGACCTTTGGAAGATGTTCGTCCTCTAGGTGAAATGGTTAAGATGGCGGCCGAACTTGTTGTTGAGTATATGTCAATGATGGACGCCACTCGCTGGAATGAACGCCAAGGAGAAGAGTTTTTACTCGAGTGTATCGATTCAGAAACCCCTCCCAATCACATATTAAACCGAGCTTCAATGCTTAAACTTACCTTAGATGAGCCCTTTGCCTTGGTTATCGTTGAAAGCCAAATAGGTGATGATATTCAAGATAATATCGACATTTTGAAGTCTTGGTCGTCGAAACATATCATGGCAGAGTACACGAATAATATGAGTATTATCTTGATGACAATGTCAAATAGCGACCGATTTTCTAATGATATAATGGCTGATTGGCAGGGGTTAAAGAATTACTTTGAAGAGTCATTCCCAAGTAATATCATCTGTGCTTTAGGTAGCATTTACCACAATATTATCGATCTGCCAAAAGCATTTGAAAGTGCGCTAGCTGTTTTGAAATCGGGTAAACGTTTAAAACCTGATAACCATTTTTATCAATATTCCGATTTTGAATTACCCGCTTTATTTGATGGTGTATTTAATGAGTGGCAATTTAGTAAAATTCATCACTATGTTGAACTATTAGAATTGACAGATCCAAGTTTGATTGACGTATTAATTTGTTGGTATGAACACGATTGTGATATTAAAAAAACATCCTCGAAGTTATTTATTCACCCAAATACATTACGATATCGTATTAAGCGAGCTGAAGAAATTTGTCATTTAAATCTATCTGATTATAAAGATAAATGTCGCCTTTATTTTAGTCTAATTCTGTAATTATTAAACGCTAAACCTTCTCAATAAGCATTTTGCTTATTGAGAAGGTTTTTTCAACTACACGTCTCTATTACTCAAAATTTCCTCAATAAGTGGAATAACTATTTTCTCCCCTTGTATTTCGAGTTCTATAGAAGCGCGTTGTGATGACGGATTTGTAGTCATGCGAACTTCAGGAAACTCCACGCCTTCACGAATACAACAAGCAACGACAGTGTGTGCTTTGTGAGCAGGCAACTGCCAATCTAGGTGCACGACTCGTTCGCTCGCATCAGTTTCGATTTCCCGAGCAGGAAAGACCATATCCTCTGAATAGCCATGAGCTAAGGTCGATTCTGCATCGGAATGGTTAAGTAACTTACACTTATATAAATCTAGATCACGGCGATTATGTGTGAGCAAGATAGTACTGCTGCTAGAACTCAAGGTCGCGTTAAGTTGGCTATGTAAACGCCAGTTTAAAACTTGTTCGCTCTCTAGACAGATCGAATCGATGATCACCAACCCATATTCCTCAACCAATACCAACGTACGATAAAAGTGGTTAACTGGCTCGGCATAAGAATGACTTAAGTCCAATGTGACGATCTCGAAGCTCGGTTCATTCCGTCTCGTTACTACTTCGCCAATCGCTTTTTGATCATCCAATTTTTGACCGGAATTACCAACCAAGGGTAAGTTGTGAGCGATGGTTTGTCGGGTCCACTCACTATGATGGCGACTACCAAAGCGATATCCATAACTACCTGTTGGGATTAAAACTCCAACATCACGATCAAAAAATGCAATATTACCTTGGTCTCCATGGCGGTGAGAACTGTTGCCGAAAGCGCTCGCTCGATAATAAAGAGACATATTACGTCGCATTAGTTTGCCCAGGCCTGCATATGAGTAATAGTGGTTTAGTGTGTGTTGTTCTTCTATTTTTTTCGCAGTCGGTTTCTTGTTTTTTACATTCAATTCAAACTCCAATTGCGTTGCTGTAGGGACAACGTCGAGCAAGTGAAGTTGATAATCATTGATAAGTCGCTCTAATTGCAGTGAGTGCTGGTAGTCGACCGAATCACCAAAGCGCGCCGAATAGATTCTTAACGGGTTTTGTGCAAAGAACCCTGGCCACTCTTTACCATCACGCTTACACCAGAATCCATCACCAAATGGGTAAATGGCTTGCTCAGGCGTGATAAAATCTCGCGCGAATTTATGGAAGTTTCTATAAAACGGATGTTCATAAAAAGAGAACCCAGATAACCGTTCAACGCTTAAGAAAAATGGATGATGCCACTTCGTATACGACGATGCATAGAATGGCCCTTCAACCCAACTGCCATCGATTCCTCCATAAAATGGTAAGATACCTCGATAAATCATGATTGAGTAATTTAACCACTCCTCGCACTCTTCTTTGTCGTGTTCACGATGCAGGGCTAATGCCGCAACACCTAAATATCCAGAGAGTCTTGAGGTATGTGAATGGCCAGGATATTGTGCAAAATTATCTTGTTCAAGTCGCTGACGAAGTTGTTTACCAATTCTGACTAACATCGGGCGAATAAAAGCTTTTTCTGATTCATTGAGTAACGGGGCTAACCAATGATAAACAAGGAATAGATTACGAGATAACGACAACCCTACTTCATCTCCCCACGTACAAGGACGCAGTAATGACGCGGGGCCTTCTGGGCTCCATTCTGCAAGCTGCAATAATCGACTTAACGCTTCATTACCGTGCTTTTGCTCTCCCCAAATTCGGTACAATAATGCATTTACCACTAAGTCCCGATCGATCCATTTTCTCACATTGGCGATGGCTTCTCGTTTTCCTTCTTCGAGCCCACGTTGATAATGTGATGGATAATAAATTTCAGACATTGGCACAGCTTGAAGCGCAGTTTGCTTCAACTTAGGGTAAATATCGAAACACTGTTCTTTGATAGGAGAAACATCTTCATTAAAGTACATCAACCACTGCTCACGACCACTACATTGCTCAAATAGCTCACTCGCGGTGGGCGCTATGTAATTCGAAAGCGAGTCGTTAATTTCAAATTCAATCCAATCCGAGACATTGTTAGCGTCTATCGTTAAGCGCCACTTATAAATTCCAAACGGTAGCAGAAAATCAAGCTGCAAAGGCGATTGGACTTGTTGCCAATTCCATTTTTCACCGGTTGTAGAGTTCTCTAACTCTAGGTTGTATAGCGTATTTTCTCCGCTATCTGGCCAGTTAAAACTAGGCGGGTTAACTGCCGCTGGCGATACGGGACTAGGAGATAAATTTATCTGAAAATCATGGGTTCTTGCTAGATCAAGCATTACTATTTTCCTTATGAAACCACTGATATTCACCTGTTAAAGGATCAATGTTGCCAATGATTTTCGCGGGAGTCCCTGCTGCAATACCGTAGGGTGGAATATCACTTGTCACCACTGAATTGGCGCATATGAGGGAGCATTTACCAATATGACAACCTGGTGTCACAACCACACCAGAGGTTAACCAAACACCGTCTTCTATCGTTACTTTGCCTTCATCGGTTCTAGCACTAAAATAATCGTCCTGTGGGTCGTAGAGATGGTTACCTGCAACAATACTAACATGAGGACCAACTAACACATTTTCCCCAATCTGCACATTGCCATTAATATAGCTATATAACCCAATATACGTTTTCTTACCGATCTGATTTTCTTTAATGCGGACAATTGCGCCAGGTGCTATACGGACATCTTCTGCTAAATGCCCTAATATTTCAGCTCGTTTATTATCGTCTAGATAGTTATTACTCTTATGGCAATAAAGCGTGAACTTTCTAAACTCTTCATCGCTTAACTCACCACCATGTTTTTTCTGTACTGACATCGGCTAGATCCATTAAGGTTTAAAATAGGGACTTGCTCCGTAAAGCAAGTCCCGAACGCTTTACTCTTCTATATAGTATTGCTCTTTATAATGGAAGAATGGGCTCTTATACACAGAGAAGAATTTCTCTGGCACATTTTTCATTCGGTTATGAACAACCGCGGGTGACCCGGTGTAACGTAAAATACCAATGGCATAAAGGTTCTCAGAGTGAATCTCCATAACTTCGTTAACCATTTCGGCAAATTTCGCTTTATCTGTCTCCTGAGTCAGTTTCTCGTACAAATCAACAAGAACCTGCATTTCCGGTGTAGGCGCTTTACCGTTAGCACCATTCGACTGATAGTATGCTGCTTGAAGCGGTGCAAAGTTGGTATTAGACATCACTGGGAAGTAGTTATTTGCACCAAATAGTGGGTTCAAACCAGATGTATTATTGTGTAAGACCATCTGATATTCGCTACCACGACGTATTTGGTTAAAGTAACTCTTTTCATCCGAACGCATGATAAAGCGAAGTTTTAAGTTATCCATGTCTGCTTTAAACAGAATGGCACCTTCTTCACTAATTTTACGCCCCGCTTGGAAGTGAACCAAGAAGCTGAGTGGTTTCCCATCTGAACCTAAACGGTATCCTTCTTTGTCTAACTTGTCTAAGCCTAAACTATCAAGCATCATATTCGCTTTTTTAACATCGAGCTTGGTGTATTTAGTTGACGTTGCTTCACTGCCACCCGGTGATTCCGGAAGAATTACTGATTGAGCAGGAGCAGATAGCCCAACCCCTAAGATCTGGTTTTGTGTATCACGATCAATACCTAGCGAGATTGCCTGACGGAAGGATTTATCTTGCATCAAACGTTTCACTTCCATGTCGTCGCCGGTGTAATCCTGGTTTGGAATTAGCACCAACATGTTAGCGTGGTCGCTCAGATCCATAAGGCGAGTTTTATAATTTCCTGCTTTCTCGCCTTTTTTCAGTGCAGTAAAGTCACTGGTTAGTTTAGAGATACGGTCGATATCCACTTCACCAGCAAGAGCTTTCAATATACGCACTTGAGGTTCTGCTGCTTGCGGCCAGGTCATCGAATCAATGTACGGTAATTGATTACCTTCAGTATCCACTTTCCAGTAATAAGGGTTACGTACAGCACTCTGTTTTAGCTCTTGAGGGTCAGTGTTATAGACCCATGTGTAAAGAACCGGAAGATCAGGGTTGGTATTCGAGCGTGTATTCCAACGATTCTGGAACAGCTGACGCCAGTCTGTCATACCTGCATCTGAGATCTTCTTTTGTAGATCCGCTTCAGAAGTATACTTAGGTAAGTATTCTTTGAGGTAATGTTTAGGTGACTGCGGTAAACGAAACTCCATTGTTGAGCGAAGGTGCTTTTCAATGAAGTTAGGATTCGGCTCTTTATAATGAAGCTCAAACGTTTGCTCATCAATGATTTTTAGCGTTGCAGGTTCACCACCTGATAAAAACAATGACTTAACACTCGGCTCAAGGTCAGAGTTCATTTCCAGATCGTTGTACCAAAAATCAACGTCTTCTGTTGTAAATGGCGAACCATCTGACCATTTCATGCCTTTGCGGAGTGTAAAAGTATAAACGCGAGAATCGTCAGAAATGGAATATGACTCTGCAAGGTTTGGTACGCGTTGTTGGTTGTCGTCAAGATCAACCAGCGGCTCTGCACTCCACTCATGGAACTGATAATTGGGTTCAACACGACGCCATTCGCCACCGTATTTCCCAACATTATTTATTGGTTTAACAACTAAAGGGTTTTCAGGCATGCGTTCTTCGACTGCAGGGATCGCACCTGAGTTAACCATATCGGTCAACATAGGCGCTTCCTGATATGCCCAGGCATTTAATGCTCCTAGCATCAAGGAAAGTGCTGCGAGTTTATGTTTCACGTTTATCTCCTGTTATTGTTTTAGGTATATCTCTTCGACTAAGTGACAAGCACTTTGACGGAAGATTTCTTTGCCGTTATGGGTGTCAGCAAATTGTCGTAATTCTGGCGACGTTGTTTTACATATTTCAGTCGCATATTTGCATCGGTTATGGAAAGCACATCCCGATGGAGGATTCGCTGCATCGGGAATTTCTCCTCCTAAAATATCGCTGCGAATCTGTCGCTCTTCGATATCGGGAATAGCATGCATTAATGCTTCGGTGTATGGGTGCAAAGGCTTTTTGAATAACACGTCTGTTGAAGCCACTTCGACTATTTTGCCTAAGTACATGACACCAACGCGATCGCACAAATATTTAACAACGCTTAAATCATGAGAAATGAACAAGTATGAAAGATTAAATTTGTTCTTAAGCTCTCCTAAAATCTCTAGGATTTGAGCTTGAACCGAAACATCTAAAGCACTTACCGCCTCATCAGCAACGATAAAGCGAGGGCGAGTGATCAGTGCTCTGGCTATGCCAATTCGCTGGCGCTGTCCACCTGAGAAAGCATGTGGGTAACGCATGAGATGAGAGGCTCGCAACCCAACCTGCTGAATCATATCTTTCGCTTGTTCATAGAGGTAGTCTTTGTCTTTTACACCTGCAAGACGTAAAGGCTCTTCCAATATCTCTTGCACCGTCATACGAGGAGACAACGAAGAGTATGGGTCTTGGAAAATCATCTGAACTTCTTGACGAATAGGGCGAAGTTCTTTTTGAGTCATTGGTACAAGGTCAACCTGCTCTCCGGTTTTACTATGATAAATAACTTTACCGCCAGTGGGCTCCATAGCTTTTAAGATTGCTCGTCCAACGGTTGTTTTTCCACAACCAGACTCTCCCACTAATCCAAATGTTTCATTCGGATAAATTTCGAAATTAATATCATCAACCGCTTTAATTACACCTTTGCGTCGACTAAATGCACCACCTTTCATACTGAAATGCATTTTTAATCCGTCCACTTTAACTAATGGAGTTGCTTCAGAATTCATGATTTACGCCTCGAAACATCTGACCTTATGGCCATTTTCTTGTGAAACAAAAGGAGGAACTTCTTTACGGCATTGCTCGGTCGCTTTATCACAGCGCATCCAGAATGGGCAGCCCGTAATTTTACTGTATGGATCGGGCACACTGCCTCGTATTGGCTTCAATGCATCTTCGGTATGAAGTGTCGGAATTGATTCAATGAGAGCCTTGGTATAAGGATGCTTAGGCGCTTTTAGGATCTGGTCTGTGGTCCCATACTCAACAATGTAACCAAGATAAAACACGGCAATTTCTTCCACCATGTTTGCGACGACCGCAAGATCATGAGTGATCAAGACAAGCGCCATATTCTGTTCACGCTGTACATCTTTTATCAGGCTTAAAATTTGCGCTTGAACGGTAACGTCTAGCGCAGTTGTCGGTTCATCAGCAAACAGTAATCGAGGATGGCAACTGATCGCCATCGCGATCATGACACGCTGACGCATACCGCCAGAGAGTTGGAAAGTATAGTCGTCGTAGACTTCATTTGCTCTGGGCACTCGCGCCCTTTCAAGCATATGAATGGCATGTGCTTTTGCCTGATCTTTCGTCATATCAGTATGTTGCATGATTAACTCACGCATTTGACTACCAATGGTATGTATTGGGCTTAAGCTACTCATCGGCTCTTGGAAAATCATTGAGATTTCCTTGCCTCGAATGCTGTTGATCTCTTTGCCATTTTTCTTAGTCTTAAGCACATTAACAGGCGTGCCATTTCGGTGATAAGTTACCTCTCCTTTGGTCACTCTAAATGACGGTTCAGGTAATAAACGAATTGCCATACGAGAGGTCACGCTTTTACCACAGCCTGACTCACCCACAATGCCTAGACTCATGCCTTCGTAAATGGTTAGGTCAATATCGTTCAGAGTATTAGTAACGCCCTCAATAGTATGAAATTGAGCTGCTACGTTCTTATATTCGAGTAATTTGTTTCGCATAATTTAGGCTCTATTCATATATGGGTCAGCAGCATCACGCAGGCCATCACCCAGGAAGTTAAAAAACAGTACAGTGACGATGACGAAGATCGATGGGTAAAGTATCCAAGGGTAGTTAGCGATAACTTCAATACTTTGCGCTTCTTGCAGTAAAACGCCCCAACTAACAACTGGTGGACGTAGGCCTATCCCTAAAAAGCTAAGTGATGTTTCCGCAATTATCATCGCTGGAATACTTAACGTAGCTTGAGCGATAACAAAGCTTGTCGCGCCCGGTAACAAGTGCTTGCGGATGATGTAGAAATTTCCAGCGCCGGATAATAACGCGGCTTCGGTATATTTCTCTTCCTTTAAGCGCATCACGATTCCACGGACTACCCGTGCAATACCTGTCCAACCAATTACCGATAAAATTAAGGTAATCATGAAATACACGAATATGGGCGACCATTGTGGGGGGAGCGACGCAGCCAATGCCATCCAAAGAGGAATTGAGGGAAACGACATCAATACTTCAATCAAACGCTGAATGAAGGTGTCGATTTTTCCGCCATAAAATCCCGATATACCACCAAGAACAACGCCAAAAACAAGACTCAGCAGTACGCCAATCAAACCAATTGAGAGTGAAATTCGCGCTCCGTGCACAATCTTACTGAATATATCTCGGCCAAGCTTATCCGAGCCCATCAGAAATAGTGCCGCACCATCATCAACCCCGAGTAAATGAATGTCGGTTTTAAATAGCCCAAACACTGAATATTCATAACCTCGGTGAAATATACGAATGGGGTATTCCTCACTACCTTGAGTATATTCAAACTCTAACGTTTCCATATTTAATTCACGTTCTAAGTTGTGAATAAATGGTCGAGTAAAGCTACCTTCACTATTTATAAAATGAATTTCACTGGGTGGTGCATATTTATATTTTGCTGCGTATTTATTGATATCCGCGACGGCAATAACATCTGCAAATATGGCAACGCTATAAAACACGATAATCATAATTGCACTAAATAACGCCATCTTGTGTTGCTTAAAACGCAACCACATTAGCTTGGTTTTAGAGGCATAAGCTATGTCACTTGCGTGGTCATCGACTTGTGCGGCTAAGCTATTATCTAGTTCGATATCTGAGCTAGGATCTAAATGAGATTGGGACGTCATGGTAACTCCTAAGCGAGACGAATACGTGGATCTAATAATGCAATGAGAATGTCAGAGATCAGCGTACCGATAATCGTGAGTACCGCTAACATCATTAAGAATGTCCCCGCTAGATACATATCTTGGCTGCGTAACGCTTCTAGTAGATATGGACCTGTTGTCGGTAAACTAAGAACAATTGCAACGATGGCACTGCCTGAGACTAGTTCTGGTAGCATCCACCCAATGGTTGACGCAAGTGGGTTAACCGCATGACGGACAGGATATTTTAGAACGACTTTGTAGGCTGGAAGTCCTTTTGAACGAGCGGTATCAACGTATGGCTTATGTAGCTCATCCATCATTGTGGCGCGCATGATTCGAATTTTACTTGCGGTTCCGGCCGTTCCGACCACTATTACTGGAATCCAGATATGTTTCATCGCATCAAAAAACTTATCCATACTCCATGGTGCGTTGAGATATTCAGGAGAAAATAGCCCGGAGAAAGGTGAACCAAACCAACTAAGAGACAAATACATAAGCAATAATGCGAGTAAGAAATTAGGAATTGCCAAACCTAAAAAGCCAAAGAAACTCACCACATAATCAAACATTGTGTAAGGTTTTAATGAGGTCAAGATACCCGTTACAAATGCCGTGAGTAGTGTGAAGATCAGCGTGATAAATGTGATTAAAAATGTTAACCCCAACTTACCCCAAATAAGATCTTGTACAGGCTTCTGATGTTGAAATGAATAGCCAAAATCACCATGTGGAAACCCACTTATCCACTTAAAATAATTAACAAACATGCTATCACTAATCCCGAGTTCTGCCTGAATACTCGCCCTTAGCGCATCAACATCGTTAATGGACCCATCGATAACCAATCGCTCAGATATGTAAGCATCAACAAAATCTCCTGGTGGGATTTGAATAATAACAAACGATACTATCGATATAATTATGAGAGTAGGAATGGATATTAAAAATCGTCTAAGAATATAGGAAAACATAAATCCTCTTTAATTAACTCAACGTTATTACTTCTTATTAATTTAAATTAACTTACTAAATAAAAATATATTTCAGTAAGAATGATATTTATTAAAGTTGATTAAACCCCTTCCCAATCAATAAGATTAGAAATAAATAAAAATAGTTAGATTAATGAATTCAGAAATGAACATAGATATATTCAATTATGAGTTCTTTTAATGTCTACAATAGATATTGCACCAAGAGAATTTGTATGACATTAGTAATTTGTCAAAAAATTCACCCTCATTTGTGCTAGATTTTTGTACACTTCTACAAATCGATGTTCTTCATATCACGAATAGTTAGTGATTTGTTAACATGATCACTAATTCGTCGCTCAGCCTTAATTTAAGGTGCAAGCTAAAAAGTGGTTGTCGCCATTACCCTTAAATTCTTGCATTATATTGGTTCGACTTGGGCTATTTAAGTGCATGATTGGCCTTCTAATTCCACTCGCCATAGCAAAAAGCACAACCATCCCAACCTGAAGTGTACCAATATCCCATTTTCATCCCATGGAAACATGGCATAAAGATTGTTAGTTCCTGACTACTACCACTACAAAGGAATGACATCATGCAAGGAAACAATGATTACCCTCTCAGCGAGGTGCCAGATAGCAGTAGAAAAGGCATGTTCTCAATGATGGCTGTGCTACTCGGGTTTACTTTTTTCACCTCCACAATGTGGGCTGGTGGTCGCCTCGGCAGCGCATTTTCAATGAGTGAGCTCTTAACCATAATTATTATTGGTAACCTCATACTTGGCGCGTACGCTGCTGCACTCAGCTATATTGCTTACAAGACAGGACTCAATACTGTATTACTGAGTCGATATTGTTTTGGGGAGATCGGGAGCAAACTATCGGACTTTGTTCTCGGCTTCACCCAAATCGGTTGGTATGCATGGGGTGTCGCCACCATCGCCATTGTACTTACCACACTTCTAGGGCTGAGCGAAAGTTGGCAAATGCCATTGATGATTATCTTCGGTTTTGGCTTTTGCGTTTCCGCTTCGATTGGCTATCGCGCACTGGAATTGTTATCTAAAGTTTCTGTTCCAGTAATGCTTATATTTATCGCATTAAGCATTTACCAAGGTGTGATCGATATTGGCGGAATGGTAGAGCTTTTTGGAATTACGCCAAGTGATAATATGGCGTTTAGCGCTGCGATTACCGTTGTTATAGGAACCTTTATTAGCGGTGGCACGCAAGCAACCAACTGGAGTCGGTTCTCCAAAACTGGCAAGATCGCGGTTATATCAACGCTCGGCGCATTCTTTATCGGCAATGGATTAATGGTGTTCATTGGAGCATTTGGAGCAATGATATACCAACAATCAGATATTGTAGACGTGCTTGTCGCACAAGGCTTTTTGATTACTGCCGTCTTAATGCTCTTTGCCAATATCTGGACCACGCAAGACAATACAATTTATAACTTCGCTGCTGCTGGATGCAACTTATTTAGGACAGAACGACGCGTTTTAATTACGATTGTGGGCGCCGCCATTGGCACAATATTGGCGATATTTGGTATGTATAATTATCTGATTCCGTTCTTAATTTTACTGGGCACTTTTATTCCCCCAATTGGCGCGATTATTATGACCAATTTTTGGGTAGTTCATAAAGCAAGCCCACCAACACTGTCGCAAACTACATTACCTCGTTTTGATTATGCAGGTTTGCTTGCATACGCACTCGGTTCCGGCGCGGCATATTTTTCTGCGTGGATGCCTCCTATTATTGGAATGATTGTGGCAAGTATAAGCTATATTGTACTCACTCAAATTTTTGCACGTTCTACTCAACCCGTCAGCGCTAGCTAATTCATGCTAACTGTACGAGATATCCCTCAAATTGAGGGATTAAATTCAATGGTCATTCAGACAAAATCCGAGAATGTTAATAGGGCCATCCGCTGGCCCTATATCGCTGAAGACCATAATTTAAGCCCTTGGTTAAAGGGAGGTGAAGTCATTTTTGTCACTGGGATTAATCGACAATGGACAGACCATCAATTTAGCCAATTAGTAGACACTGCGTTACGCTGCCACGCACCGGCCATTGTTGTACTTACTGGTTCAATTCACATACCAATACTCAATAAAACGTGGTGTTACATCTGCGAGCAAGCGGGAATTGCTCTAATTGAACAACCCTACTCTTTGCCCATGGTAACCGTAACGGAGCGACTGTCTAACGCGATAATTCAAGATACATTCTCTCAGCGTTCTAAACAGTGGTTTATCCAACAACTGATACACAGCTCTACACACGTCCCTCCGATTGCATTAACTCAAGCACGCACGCTCGGCTTAGATTGTGATGTTGAGTTAACGGTGGCTGTTTTGCGCACGGAGTTACCAAATGACACTGTCAACGAAAGCAGTGTTTTCGTTATGCAAGAATTTTTACTCCGTCACAAAAGCCCATTCCCTATCACAGAGATCCATAACGGTTGGGTTTTGATTGTGCCAACTCAATCCTTTGACCAGCCCAGTTATAGTGAAAAAGGCTTAGAAGTTTGGCATGCTCTAAAGCACGATTTATCGCAACATCAACTCATTGTCTCTATAGGATTAAATGATGGAGGTACACTCGTCGATATCAATCGAGTGACTTATCAGGCTCGACAGTGTGCAGATGTAGCAAACAATTCAAATCAAAATGGCGTCTACCACCATCGCTCTTTTGGTTTACAGCAACTTTTTGCCGCGGTGGATGATGTTCAACTCAAACATGACTTTTGCGCTCGTTATCTAGGTTCTCTTTATAGAAATCAAGATATCGACAGTGTTACTCTAAAAACAACATTGCGATGTTACTTCGAACAACTCGGAGCTCTACGTCAGACGGCTTCAGTACTCAATGTTCATAGAAACACGGTAACATCTCGTCTGCATCGTTTTGAAGCTATAACAGGGCTTTCTATGACAGATGCAACTCATCGCCTCGGCATTCAAAATGCGCTGTTAATAGAACGGGCGATGTTTCCAACTCCAATAGATTCCTAAGGATAATAATGAAAATAATTAACGCTCGCTTACGTCATTCCGATGGACTCCATACAATAGAATGCGAACAAGGACGCTTCACTAACATCATACCACAATCTGCAACCATCAATGACGAATGTGATATCGATGCTAAGCAACAATTAATGTGTTCGCCATTTGTCGAACCTCATATTCATCTCGATGCGGTACTCACCGCTGGGGAACCGCGTTGGAACAAAAGTGGAACTCTATTTGAGGGGATTGAGTGTTGGGCAGAGCGCAAACAGATGTTGGACGAAGCGGATGTACAGTCACGTGTTCTTAAAGCAGCAGAACTACTCATATCAAATGGTGTTCAGCACGTTAGAACTCATGTCGATGTCACTGATCCAAGTCTCACCGCATTAAAAGCGATTGTTCCTCTCAAAGATAAACTTGCGCCGTTTATCGATCTTCAAATCGTCGCATTTCCTCAAGAAGGCATTTTGTCCTTTCCCAATGGTAAAGAGTTAATGGAACAAGCTCTGGAAATTGGTGCTGATGTCGTTGGAGGCATTCCTCATTTTGAATTCACCAGAGAGTATGGTGTCGACTCGATGCGCTGGGTGGTTGATTTAGCCAAGAAACACAACAAGCTCGTTGATGTCCATTGCGACGAAATTGACGACGGTAACTCTCGTTTCCTTGAGGTATTAGCCACAGCCGCATTAGAAACAGGCATGACATCAAAAGTCACCGCGAGTCATACGGTTGCCATGCATTCCTACAACAATGCTTATTGCTCCAAATTATTCCGTTTATTGAAGATGTCGGGCATTAACTTTGTGTCTTGCCCGACCGAGAATATTCACCTTCAAGGAAGGTTCGATACCTTTCCTAAGCGCCGTGGGATCACAAGAGTCAAAGAGTTACGCAATGCAGGTATTAACGTTGCACTTGCGCAAGATTCAATTCAAGACCCTTGGTATAGTTTGGGGAATGGAAAACTGTTGCGACAAGTTGACTTTGCTCTACACGCTTGTCATATGATGGGCTACGATGATTTTAAAACAGGCCTCGACTTTATTACCGACAATGGCGCAAAGGTGATGAACATCGACCAAAGCTACGGTATTGAAGTTGGAAAGCCCGCTAACTTTATCATCTTACAAGGCGCTAACGACGTCGAAGTGATACGAGAGCAGTCTGAAGTATTATGGTCAGTGAGAAACGGTGACGTAATCCTAAAACGAGAACCGGCTATAGTGACTCAATGCCCAAGTTTTGAGGCATCTTAACGTTCATTAAAGGGGCTTAAGTAAACTAAGGTTCTTTAACACTTAACGACTTAAGCCTTCATCTTGCTGTGCTTGAATAGCATCAATGATGTTATCAACGTACCCATCGCATGAATGGATTTCGTTCTCGTTAGACGGCATAACAATAGGTTCACCGACGTGATAGAGATTGATGATAGAGTCAAACTTTGGAACAACATCTAAGTCATTTACCACACGATTGATCGCGATCTTATCGGAAAAATAGTCGGAAAACTCTTTAGTTCCAATTGGTGGTGCACCAAACGAATATACCTTCATAATATCAGGATTCACGCCTAACTCATGTAAATAACAGCTTGCAAGTGTCGCTAACGCCCCACCCAAACTGTGACCAACAAAAACAATCTTTGTCGTTTCATTTAAGGTTTTTACATCTTTTAAAAGTTGGCTTAACATTAAGTTGTTTGAACGCGCTTTTTTACTTTTTAAAGAACGAAAAAACAGTTTAAAAGCACCGTAAAACCCTTGATGCACCCGTCCTCGACTTAAGAAATCGACCCCTTGAAAAGTCGCATTTGTCATCCAGTCTTGTGGTTTATTTGAACCTTGGAACACCACAACGATTAAACGCTTATTGGTTTGTTTATCGATCTTACTTAAATACAAAAACTGAAGGTCGACGACACTTTTCTTACCTTTAAAATAAACATAGAGTTGATGCAAAAAACCCCGACTCAACATCCCTTTATGACTGGCTGTTGAATGGTAGTAATACGTATCAAAATCGTAATGACGTGCGAGCGTTGTTTTCACCATTTCTTCTTGTGAATACATTAAACACGCAAGCTTGGCGAGAGGAAGTGCGCCTAAAAAATTAAACTTATTATCAAAAGAGACCGCCATCTTAGTGGGCAATCCGTTACGCTCTAACTTAACTTTCCACGCTAATTGGATCGAATTTTTTAGAATAATTTTAAAAGTAGGAAATGGAGGAATGATATTATAAGCGACCGGAACCACGAGTTTATCATCTTCTAGCTCGATGGTATCTTTGTTAACCCAGTTACCTTGCTGGTCGAGGATTTCAATTTCACTACCCGCTATTTCAGAAGGAAAAAGATCCCCAAGCGCACACGGTTCACAATTGGGGAACGAAATAATATGAATGCCTTCATCTAGTTTGTTCGTATAGATTTCACTTTCCCCTTTACGCCGAATTTCACGGTTATAGTCGTTTAAAAATCAGTGATGTATTGATACCACCAAACGCAAAGTTATTGGTCATAACATATTCACAAGACATACTTCGGCCCTCAGACTTAATGTAGTCTAAGTCGCCACAACGACTATCCACCGAATTAAGGTTTAACGTTGGCGCAAACCAATCTTGATTCATCATGTTGATGGTCAACCATGCTTCGACAGCACCACATGCACCTAATGTATGACCAAAATAGCTTTTCAAACTTGAAATTGGCATACGGCTACCGAAGACATTAAATGTCGCGTTAGTTTCTGCAATATCCCCTAATTCCGTTGCCGTTCCATGACCATTCACATAACCAATTTGTTCAGGTTTTAGGTTTGCGTCCTTAAGCGCCATTTCCATACAACGTTGCATGGTCTCCGCTCTTGGTTGGGTAACATGGGCCGCATCACAGTTTGTCGCAAAACCAACGAGTTCCGCAATGGGCTTAACTCCACGCGCCATGGCATGTTCATAATCTTCTAAAATAAGGGAGCCAGCACCTTCACCAATAACTAAGCCATCGCGGTCTTGGTCGTAAGGTCTAGGACTTAGGTGAGGCTGATCATTGTATTGGCTAGTGGCAAATAACGTATCAAACACCGCGGCTTCGGTTGGACATAGCTCCTCTGCTCCACCAGCAACCATTGCTTTTTGAATTCCAAACTTGATTGCTTCGTAGGAATAGCCAATGGCTTGAGAACCCGATGTACATGCCGATGAGGTTGGAATAACCCGTCCACGTAGCCCAAAAAAGAGTCCAGTGTTAACAACAGTAGTATGCGACATCATTGCCACATAAGTGTTTGCATTTATGTTACGAGTGCTGTGATCTAAGAGCATTGTCGCAAACGCAGATACCGGGCCGGTGCTACCAGTCGATGAGCCAAATGCTATCCCTGTTGATCCGTCAGTTAAAACATCTTCACCAATCAACCCCGCCTGCTCAAGGGCATATTCGGTAGCTCTTGTTGATAACAAAGAAACTCGCCCCATGGAGCGAATACGTTTACGTGTATAATGCTTTGGCAGTTCGAAATTTTGTATTGGGGCAGCAAGGCGAGTTTGCAGCCCATCGTACTTATCCCATTCATCCATCGTGACGACAGCATTTTTATATTGACGTAAACCATTCCATACCGTTGAAAGGTCTTCGCCTAGTGCTGTAACACCCGCCATTCCGGTGACGACAACTCTATTCGTCATTAATACAAACCTCCATTGATACCAATTACCTGACGGTTAATATAACTCGCATTCTCAGACATCAAAAATGCGGCTAACTCTGCAACCTCTTCTGGTTTACCCATTCGCTGAACCGGGATCTGAGGCATGACTCTATCGACAACATGCTGCTCTACCATTCCTGTGTCGATTAAACCTGGTGAAATACAGTTAACCGTAATTTGCCTACGTTTGTTACTCAATTCTAATGCTAGTGCTTTGGTTGCCCCAATAATTCCAGCCTTGGCGGCAGAATAATTGACTTGCCCACGATTTCCGATTTGACCGCTTAATGATGACAACGTAATGATTCTACCCTGCTTTAGTCCAATCATAGGCATAATCAGTGGGTGTATGACGTTATAAAAGCTGTCTAAATTTGTATGGACAACACCACGCCACTCATCACTTGTCATAGATGGAAATGCATTGTCGTTAGACATACCCGCGTTATTGACCACACCATAATAGCCGCCATATTGTTCAATTTGGTCTTCGATAATCGCTTTACACTCTGCTTGATCAGCGATGTCAAATTGTACAATACGACATTGACCACCTTTGGCTTGAATTAGCTCCGCGGTCTCTTGAGCGCCTTGCTGATCGCGACCATAGTGAATGGTAACAATGAAATCATCTTCTGCTAATCTCATCGCAATAGCTCGACCGATACCTTTACTTGCACCAGTAACCAACACATTTTTCATATTCTCTAACAGCCTATTACTCATTATTATTCATTGCGCTTAACATGCTATCTGAAGCGATAACGGTATTGACCTGACCAGATGCAATCGTTTCTTCGGCTTCATCACAAATAACACATTGGTACACCGCCATGTTTTCATCTCGTATTAATTCAGTCGCACAAATCCGATATCGTTTACCTTTAGTAAAACACCCAGAATTATGCTGATAACGCCTCGCCCCTAACAAAAAGCCTATTGGTGGTTTTTCACCGTCTGCAGACGCTTCGATTCCGCCTAATGCCGCCACCGACTGAGCCATGTATTCTATTCCAACTTGGCCAGGGACGCCGTTGAGTTCATCATCAAAAAGAAAACTGCTTTCATTAATGATGACCTCACATGTTATCGATGTATTTGTATGTTCAACGACCCTATCCAATAGAACCATCGGGGCACTATGAGGAAGAAGTTGTTCGATCGCAGGGTATAATTTTGAATTCATGATACTACAGTGTTTTCTTTATAATAAGTGAGACGTTATTGCCACCAAACGCAAAGGAATTTGATAATACCACTTTTGGCTCAACGATGAGTTCTTCTTCAACAAGTTGAATTTGTGGAATATTTATATCCACCTTTCGTTGTGAAGGCCATTGTTTGGGTAACGGTTCGTCGGGATGTCTAAGAATTAAACAACCAATAGCGATCTCCACAGCACCAGCGGCGCCTAAACAGTGCCCAGTTAAAGCTTTAGTAGAACTAACGGGGATCGACGTTGAAAATAGATCTGAGATTGCTTTACTTTCCATCGCATCATTTTGTTGAGTTGAAGTGCCATGGGCATTGATATAGTCCACCTGCTCTGTCGAACATTGCGCATTAGCTAGTGCTTGTTGCATTGAATCGTACGCACCAGATCCACAAGGTAGTGGGCTCGAAAGGTGATGAGCGTCAGACGATTCTCCATAACCAGCAAGTTCAATGTCACTCTTATCAGCGGTTAAAATAAATAATGCGCCGCCCTCACCAACATTGATCCCTTTTCGATCTGGGTCAAATGGCCTGCAAGGCTCGCTAGAAACTTGTTCAATAGAATCAAAGCCATTTACGGTAAGATGGCACAAAGTATCAACACCACCACAGATAACAGCGTCGCATATTCCACTTTGAATCAATTTCGCAGCACTAATGAACGCTCTCGAAGATGAAGTGCATGCGGTAGATACCGAATAAATCGGGCCCGTTGCTCCTGCTAATGAGGCGACAACTTGAGAAACATCGCCCATCTCTTGATGCTGATAAGTATAATCTTGTGGAAACTCCCCAGTTCTAACTTTTTCAGCAATCTGTTGTTCTGTTTTTTCGATACCTGATGTACTTGAACCAATGACCACGCCAATTCGATGTGACGCATAACGCTGGCGAAGTTTTGTCAAACTCGGTTCGAGTTCACTGCATAAAAAACTCGCTAACTGGTTATTGCGATTGTTAACAATTGATGCATCATTAACATCATCGAGTTCGTGAGTAATCGTCGCAACATAGGCTTCTCTTCCTGAATACAACACTTCTTTCCAAGGCTTTAGACCTGGGGCGAGACCAGTACGCATGTTATGTAAAATAGTATTGCTTTCGTAGCCGATGGCACAACTCACAGCCATATCTTCAATATAGACATGTTTACTCATACCTAGATTCCCACTGCAGTGTTGTTAATTGGTAGCCAATATTTGCATCGTGATGGTAGACATCAATGATTCCATTTTGATTACGGTGGTCTTTATATTTTATCGTCATGGTTTGGTTTTGGTCACCGCCTACAAATTGGCGAACTTCTCCATCACGAACTAATACCCAATCTTTTGATGTTAGTAATGGCTTTAAAGACGTCGAAGGCCAAAGTGCGAGCATAATATCTTGTATGATTCGTTGCGCATCGATTCCTTTCGCTTCAATCGGCAGCTTAGAGTCGAGGTCTAACACCTCACCGTTCCAAGAAAGCGTAAAAGCTGGCAGCGAGAATCCGGTCAATGCTACCAATGTAACACCGCTAGGATTCACTTCTAGAATCATTCGCAAGCGATGTTGTTGACCGTCATATTCGACGTCCATTAGTTGCTGAGTTATTAGCTCTCCATGATATGATTCAGGACTCAGCAGTACTAGCTTGTCTTCAGTTGTGGTATCCGATGACAGTGTCTGATTAAAGGTCGATTGAGATGAAGAACATCCGGCAAGACCTAACAAAAGACCAACCAATATACTGCTAACTATTCTATTCTTCATTGGAACTCCTAGTGACAAGAACCATGGGTGCAACCAGCCAGCAAGATAGAATTCCAATCCCAATCGTCATACCAAAACTGGAGATCGCATAGTTGCTCGACAACGCCATTAAACCAAAAGAGAGTAACGAGCTAATCCCCGCAATAAATACCGCCAAAATAGTATGTTCTGCTTCGCCATGACAAAGCAAAAATACACAGTAATCGATCCCAATACCAAAAATCAAAAAAAGGCCGAGTACATTAAAAAGCGTAATTGGTAACCCTAACGCAGCCGGCAACGTCGCGGCGAGTACGACGGCTAATATGGGAGGAAGGATAAGCCTTAATAGGTTTTTACGCCCAAAATATCCAAAAATAAAAATGATCACCAAACCAATGGCAACGCCCAACAATTTGGTTACGTGCTCACGATATTCACCCAATAGATTGCCGATATCATCAACATAATTAAGGTAGAACTGATTCTCGCTCAATACATCAGAATCAATATTTGCTTTGAGCCCGTCGAGCATAGTTAATGAAAAGAATCCACCTTCTGGTAATTCACCGATCAACCGAGGCATACCTGCTTGGTCATTAAGCTTATCGAGCGGAACAAACGGCATCAGTTGTGGAACTTGATTCATTCCCGCTCGCGTAGCTAAGTAAGCTCCTTGTTGATCAAGCAGCGCCTTATAAAGGTTCCAATTTTCAGTTTGACGTTTTATTGAAGGAACCCATTGTGTTGATGACGTGTACCCAGTCAGTGTTCCTTGATCGATAAGAATATTCAAATTCGCAGTTAAACGTTCTTCATCTTGTGCGATTTGTTGTAAGTCGTCACCAATCGTTATGATCCAATCTGAACCGCTTTTCGAACCAAACAATTGTTTGATATAGGCTTCCTCTTGAACAAGCTGTTGCTCTGGAGACTGCAAAATTCGAACATCATCATTCGAATAACCACGGAACATGGCAACCACGGCAATCACGGCACATAACGCGACAACAGCCCCGATATATTTCGGTTTAAAATACTGTGTAACGAAACGCGTTAATTGATGAGCAACGATAATTGCACGGTTAGAGTGTTTAACTTGGCCAAACGCCGGATAAAATAGCAAAACAGTGGCAAGAGCCCCCATCAAACCAAATGCGGAAAATACAGCCAATTGATTCAATATCGGAAGATTGGCAAAAAACAAACAGCCATATGCAATTATCGAACTCACCATTCCGACAATTAAAGCAGGCCTAAGTTTTCTTCCTACCTCGGCGCTATGGGTATGATCGGAACAACATACCTGATAGCTAAGATAATGAAACGCGTAATCGAACGCCAGACCAATCAAACTACTTCCCATCACCAAGGCGAAGGCATGAACTTGACCAAAGCAGGCTAATGTCGCCGCAAGTCCCAATAAAACACCACTGCCCAGAGACAAGATAGTCATACCCAACGGTTTAAACTGAGCAAATAACCACAACACTACGGCGATGATCAACAACAATGCACCGCCGCCTATTATTGAAATTTCAGCTTGAGCCGATGTCATGGCACTAACTGAATAAAACCCTGCTCCCGTTCGGTAGATGTTGAATTCTTGGTTCGCAATAACACCTTCAGAACCCTCTAAGCTAATCTCAGTACTAAAAGTTTGGTGTTTAGCTGTTTTAAGTTCCAAGATAAATTGATTCAACTGAGATATGTCTTCTATCGCCTCGCTACTGTAAGCACTCTCCACCAAGGACAGTTGAAGCATTATTTGTGTTTTATTATTCAGATGCGCAATCAACATCCCATCTTGATATTCAAATGAGGATTCACCGACCAGTTCTAAAAGATAGCGTTCAAAGGTCTGCCACGGGTCACTAAGAAAACTCTGGCCATTAATCGCTGCGGGTGAATAAAGGCGCCGTAATGCATTCTGGCTAAGTTGATCAGACTGACCTTGAGCAATTATCGCCCTATCTTGCTCTGTGATAAGTTGCTGGCGGTGTGAGAACAGTTCAGAGAGGTAACTTACGCGTTGAGTGCTATCGATAAACTCAATCGTGGGAAATGTTTCAATTCTTGTGATTAGCGCTTGGGAGGTTTGCCGAGCTTCACTATCGCTGTTCGCTTCAACAACCACTATCAAATCACGTTCAAACACTTTAGTAGCATGGTTAAGTGCGATATCCAAAGCGGGTGTTTTGGTCTCACTGGCAAACATATCAAACACGCTGGTTTGAACTGTATTACTACCTTGCAGCTTAATAGCACAAAATAGAAGCGCAACGATAAGAATAATGAACCAACTTCTACGCGCTACAACGTCACGCATTACTCTATGCTCCGCAACCATTTTGCTATATCAGAGACTTCCGATGAAGAGGTCAATTCAATATTGGTTGAGTCACCTGAAACCTCTAGTAATCTAACACTATTTAGCTCGCTGTCTTTACCTGATAGCGTGATTAATTCAAAAATACTGTCCAGTGGAGTACTCTTTGGTTTTAGGGTAAGTGACCATTCAGCATCGTCAGTTGTAAGTATGTCGCTATCATTAACCGCAACATCGAATTGATTCTGCAGATTTGTCACATTCCCCGTCATTAGGCCCGAGAAAATATCCGTCATCAAGCTAACAACATTTGTTGGGACATTTTGAAGCTTGAGCCCATCACCAGATTTGGTATACAGCTGCTGATTTTTGACCACTAAGAGATCATCAAAAGGTTGATTTTGCTGCCACACAATTCCGTTATTTGTTTCTAATTCGCCTGCTTCGATAAAGTACTCACCAGAGGAGAGTAATTTCTGACTTAGACCAGAGATGTTCTTTTCTTGCAAAAACGTGCCCATTTGTTGAGGCTGACTGCTTACCATCGAAATGATACTCGTTAGCTCGGGGGGCATCTCCTCATCTTTGTCTGCTAAGGATTCAAATGACGAAAAAGCAAATAGAGAGACCAATAAGTACGGTATCAATCGAGACATGCAGCGACCTTATCTAATAAACACTGAGGTGATGCATAGAGCATTTCATTGGTGGTCATATTGACTGCGCATTGAATGGTATGGGCTTTTACACAGGTTTTTTGAGTCGTGTGATTAAACACAACAAAATTAATTTTTAACCTATTTTCCCATTCCGATAACGTGGCAGTAACTTCGAGCTTGTCGGCGTGGCGCGCGGGAGAAGTAAACTTCATCCTCGTGTCGACAACAGGATACGATAAGCCGTTACTCTCCATATATTCGTAGGTGAACTGGAGTTTCTCCAATAATGCTCGACGAGCTTCTTCCAAATAATGGTAATAGTTACCGTGCCACACCACCTGCATTGGGTCGCAATCTTGAAAGGCCACCGTCACATACGCATTTGCACTAATCATTTAAATACCCAGTAAATTCTCGTTTAGCGATGACCGAGAGACACTCGCGAAGTTCCGCCTCCAAAGGACGATCGCCTTCGAGCAGTGACGATATTTCTCGTACTTCTTTCATTGTTGTCGTAACTGCGCTGCTGAGTTCTGTATCGCTGAGTTGCTGTGCCTTCACTCTTAATTCAACCCCTTGAACCGAAGCAAACAAACACGCTGAGACCACTTGCTCGGTTAATTCTAACACTCGACGGCAATCTCGCGATGCGATGGTTCCCATACTCACTTTGTCTTGATTGTGGCTCTCGGTCGAACGAGAGAAAACCGACGCTGGCATCGTATTTTTCAGAGCTTCAGCCGTCCACGCAGATACACCGATCTGTACCGCTTTAAAACCATGGCTTATCGGTAAAATATCATCTGCAGCACCGGTTAAGTTATAAGGTAATCCATTGTTAAATTTATAGTCGCACAGTTGTGCCAATTGTCTATCCAAGAGATCAGCGACATTGGCAACCGCCGTTTTTAAACTGTCCATTGCCATAGCAATATGACCACCATAAAAATGGCCACCATGGAGTACGGTTTCATTCTCGCCGTCGATGATTGGATTGTCATTAGCCGAGTTTAATTCGGTTTCGATTAACTGCCGAGTCCACGTTAACGTGTCTTCTAGAACACCGATCACATGAGGAGCACAACGTAACGAATAACGGTCCTGAAGACGATCGGAATTACGAGGTGGCAGCTCTGATGCAAGATCTCCACGTAATCGACTGGCGCACTTAACTTGTCCTGGGTGAGGTTTTACAGCGTGAAGACGCTCATCATAATGAAAGGCATTTCCCTGCATAGCAAGTGTAGTCATTGCAGTAATTCGCGTCGCCATTTCCGACACGTAACTCGCACGTTGCCAATTTAAACAAGCAATTGCGGTCATTACCGCCGTGCCATTCATAAGCGCAAGCCCTTCTTTAGGGCGAAGCGTTATTGCGTCCATTCCTGTCTTCTCGAGCGCGTCTTTTGCATCGATAACACTTCCGTTATACGTCACTTCACGCTCACCAATAAGTGCAGCCGCAACGTACGATAAAGGTGTTAAATCGCCAGAAGCTCCCACTGAACCTTCTTCAGGGATTTGAGGCAATATATCGTGAGTCAGTAAATGAGTCAGTCCTGAGAGCAACTCTCGAGAGACACCAGACTTACCAATCGCTAGTGATGCTAGACGCGCAGCAACAATTGCTCTGGTCTCTTCGGCATTAAAGTAATCACCTAAGCCACAACCGTGAAAACGAGTTAATTGCAAAGGTAACGATTGAACTAAATGCTGTGGAATTTGGACGGTACAACTATCACCGTACCCTGTCGTGACACCGTATATATCGCCATCTTCGGATAGCAAACGTTCTAAAAACGCGACAGAATTATCGATCATTCCCAAATAAGATGATTCATTGTTAAGAGCAACATTTGCTTTGCCATGAGCGATGGCATTAATCGCTTCGATTGTTATGAACTGAGAACCGAAAACCACTGACTCTATATTACTCATTATCTAACTTCCAAAAATCATAAAAATTAAACCACTGTAAGGGATAACGTAGCGCATAGCGCTCTAAGATAGACGCATACATCGCGACATTCGTTTGCAATCCCTGCTCTCGTTTACCTCTTACTAGAGGCTGGAATGGTAGTGGCTCTAGGTGTACTTCAATTTTGCCGCTAAAACAGAACCCAAACATAGCGTATGTTGGATGCTTTAAAATAGAGGCCAGTATAAAGGGCCCTAATGGGAATGGAGCTTGTTTACCCATAAAATCACTCCAAACCACTCGCTTATTTTTGGTAACAGGCGTGCGGTCACCAACGATAACAACCCATTCTCCCGCATTAAGTTTTTGCTCAAGTAGAATGGCAGTATCAGGCCCTAAGTCGGTCACTTGAATCAAGTTTAAGCTGCTGTCTTTGTTTACTGATTCCATCACCGAATTGAATTTCTCAGCGTGTTGGGTAAATACAATCGCGTTCATTTTTAGGCCGGTATAACGTTCGCTGAGTGCGCGACAAGCTTCTAAGTTGCCTAAATGACTTCCCAAGATAAGGCAACCGGTATCACTTTTAATCGCTTCTTCAAAACAGCTTTCGTTGTGCACCACAACATCATCGACACTGTATTGCCCCATCCACGCTGCGAGCTTATCTAGCATCGCTTCACCGAAGTTAAAAAGATGTCGGTAGCTACTGGCGATGGGTGCGTTATTGCGTTTCGCCACTTCTAATTGAAACTGTTTTGACGCGTTACGTGATTTATGATCGGTTAAGTAGTAATACAAGATCACCGGATAGAGTAGACTTTTAAACAATGAACGACCAAAGACCTTGTAACTCCAGAGTAAGGCTTTCATCCCTAATATGGAGCCATTTTCCTTTTTACGAGACCAATGAACATTGCGCTTCCAATTACGTTTAAGCAATTGTGGTGAGCGAATGAACATTTCAGTTATGAGCCGCGTATGAAGCCAACTGATTCGCAAATTATCTTTAAGCCCTGAGAAATGACTGATCCCATTTTCTGGGTAGTGTACGTTTACAGGGAGGTATTCAATATCAACACCTTGCCAATAAAGTCGGACGAGAATTTCCGTATCAAAATCCATCCGAGTACCGAGCTGTTTACGAGAAAATAGTGCACAACACATTTCGATAGGATAAGCACGAAAACCAATCATCGAATCTTTAATCTCAAACGAAAGTGTCGATATCCAAACTGAAACATGAGTTGCGTAGCGGCCATATAATCGAGCTTTAGGAACGGAATCACCATATATTGGAGCACCAGAGACCAATTTATCTGGTGAGCGCTGTGAGATTTTCAATAATTCAGGAATGGCTTTTAAATCATGCTGTCCATCGGCATCCACTTGTATCGCATGACTAAAACCAAGAGTTTGCAAGTGCTTAATGCCAGCCATAACGGCCCCACCTTTGCCAGAGTTCTCCGGTAAATGCAGTGGGGAAACAGACTCAAATTTCGAAGCTAAATCATCGATGATGTTTGATGTATTTGCGTCACTTCCATCATTAACAATCAAAATTGGCAACGCGGTCTCTTGCAGCGAATTAATTACTTCTATTAATGCTTGGCCGTGATTGTAGCAAGGGATGAGAATCGCATACTTCATCTTAGCTTTACCTTGCCCTTGGAATAAATGCTATCGCGATCAAAATAACTGAACTGTAATTTATTCTTCTCTCGTTCCCATTTAAGCTCTAGCTGTAATGCGGTTGAAGGTGAGATTGGTTTTTGATATTTCACGACCTCCATACCAGAGAACTCAAAGGGAGCTTCAAAATAGTGTGCGGCAAAATACAATGCCCAATCAAGTTGAGCGACCCCCGGTAAAATTGGGAAACCATCAAAATGACCTGAAAAATATTCAAGTTCAGGTTGAATCGAGATCGATAACACCACTCTATCGTGAGTTATTTCGACATTTTGTACAAACGGTAACTGCCTAACCATGTGACTGAAATAGTTCCAAAAGTTGTTGATTATCTATTTTACCCTGAGTATTACGAGGGATGCTATCAATTATCCGAATACGTCGAGGCAATGCTACCGATTCTGTATCTTGTGATAGATGACGCCTAATTTTTTTCCACCAGTCGCTATTTGACATATCATCAATTTTCTTGCCAACGTTTGACAAGGTTATAACAAGATTGACGGTTTGGCGGTGTCTATTTTGCATTGTAATCACCACCGCTGATTCGATTTCGGGTAGCATTTCAACAGAACGTTCAATCGCGGTAAGAGAGACGCGTTTTTCCGCAAGTTTGACCACCCTATCCTGGCGACCAAGTAAGCGAAAGTGAGTTTCATCTATCGAAGAAACTGAATCATCTGTAACGTACTCGCCTGGCTCATCAATAAATGGGGATACGATTTTGAGCCGTTCAGAGTCCTGTCGATAGCTGATTCCTGGCAGAAGCTCCCAATCTTGCTCAAGTGAGGCTTGACGGCGCCAAGCAACCCCTCCTGTTTCAGAGCTGCCAAATATTTCAATGGGTAAAAAGCCCGATAGAGCTAGAGTCTCTTGGCTCGTTTTATATTGCAGCGGGCCGCCTGAGCTAAACACAATTCCTGCGGAAAACTCTGCCCCTTCCGAAACCAAGTGCTCTAGCATTACTGGGCTCGCAATTAATGCAGTAGTTGGTGAGGTTAATCTAGAAAGAACATCTGCATTGGTGATAAGTTGACGTTGAAAGATTCTTCCCGATAGCAATGGCCACACAATTCGAAATAGAAAGCCATAGATGTGAAAATGTGAAACGCTGCCGACTACATGAGTGACGTCAGTTATCGTTCCAAACAGGTCATCTAAGACTCCAGCTTCTCGTTCAAGTACTGCAAGTGACTTGGTTATTTTCTTTGGGAATCCGGTAGACCCCGATGTATAGAGATCGACCTTACATGCTGCCGCATCAACTTGTATTGGGCGCCTTGACTCAGTGATATTACTAAGCATTCTGGAGTCTACTAAGATATCAGGGGAAACAGAGGCGTCATCAGAAATAAGAACCGCGTCTCTTTGATACTGCTTCAGAGTGAGCGTCGCTTGGTTATGAGGAAAAATAGCGGTTTTGCCTAATTGCTGTGCTGCGAGCATAGCAACGAGGTGTGACCATGGTTCGCGACAAGCAATAACAAAATATTGATCAGTAAAGTCCCGGCATAATTGGACAACACAGTTAACTTCATTTTTCAAATCAGCAATGCACTTATTACCGTTTGAATCGTACGCTAAGATTGTCGTGTCTCGATCAGAAAAAAGCAGTTGGTGTAAATTAGACAGCATAATTACTTCTCTAAAACCCGTTTTCTATATATCCATTCGCCCGAAATAAAACTACCAATAAGAACATAACTAATCCCGCCATTGTACAGAGCCCATATTTCAAAACTTAATTGAGTCGTGATAAGAGCAATGCACCCATTTACTGCGAAAAAAACCACCCATAGTTTAGTCAGGTTTCGTGTATATATAAGACCCGCCTCATCCAAAGTCGTCGTTATTTGTGCCACTTTTGTAATTATGGGCTGTCCATAAAACAGTGAAAGAAAAAACGTAATCAACAGGGAGATATTTATTCCGACAGGATAATAAAGCGTCCCTCTAACATCTTCACTAATCAACGTAAACGCTAAAACCAATATCCCGATGATTGGAGGCAAAATTTCATTTGCACGTGTCGATTTCTTGTAAACCTGAATGGTAAGTTTTACACACAATAAAGATATCATCATCCAAGCAACGCCAATCACGTTGCCTGAAGTGACTCCCCAATAAATGAGTACCGGATAGCAAACTGTAACGATGACTATCAGTATTGTGAGAAGTCGGACCAAAAAATTATGCTTCCGATTTATCGATGAGTTTCATTACGACATTAACGATATCATCCACTGTTCGAACAGATTTAAACTCTTCTGGCTTAATCTTAATATCAGTCTGTCTTTGCAAGTGAACGATTAAATCAACAGCATCAATACTATCAAGATCCAAATCATCAACGATATGAGCATCTCGCGTAATGCTGTTAGGTTCTAATTCAAATAACTCAACCATTGCGTCTTTAATCAATTCGAATACTTTTAACTCTTCCATGCTCGATTACTCCACTATTGATGATTGTTGTTCGATCAATTCACATAGTGAGGCTACCGAACGGAAGTATTCTCGAGCTTTGGTATCATCAGCGTTGATGACCACGCCAAATTCCTGCTTTATTGCAAGTCCAAGTTCCAATGCATCAATTGAATCTAAATTTAATCCGTCGTCATCGCCAAATAAAGGTTCGTTTGAATCAATATCATCGAGGGACAAATCTTCAAGGTTTAGTGTTGTTATAATAAGTTGTTTAATTTTGTTTTCTAGAGATTCCAACTGTGAATTCCTCAATATTTAATGACTCGTGAATACTGCTCGGTTCTAGTGCCGCTTCAAAGTAACGAGTAAGACGCCTCGCTGCGATTGGGGTTGACCTAGAACTCTCAATTAGTGTCGTTACCGACTCCACGTCCATAACTTGAACTTTTACTTCTGGTTGTTCGGAAGGCACATTGTACCAAGATATTCCTTTATAAAGAATTGCTGGATGAGTATGAATTAGAATACGTTGAATATCTGCTTCACATCTAACCGCTAATTGCGCCGCACCACGCTGACACCGAATCTGCTCGCCGGGAACGGTCCTAGTGCCTTCAGGAAAAACAAGCAACTTCCGTCCAGAGGATAATTTCTCATGACAAATATCTAAAATATCAGGGGATTCATTGGGAATATAACCCGCCATTTGAATTACATGGCGCATAAACGGGTTTTCCCACAATGATGACTTAACAATGCAATCACATTGACGCAGTTGCGAAATGATAATCACAACATCAATTAATGTTGGGTGATTTGCAACAACGAGCGCACCTTGCTCTGGGTTTAGGCGATGTTTGTCGAATATTTCGACCGACACGATTCGAAGCGAAGACAACATCAAAACAAACAGTTCAAAGCAACATGAAATCATAAACTGACATATATCTTGTCTTTTTAATTTATCGCGATAACAGATAAATATTAGCGGAAAGACCAAGTACGACAACATCAGCCCACCAATGCCGAACATTAAAAATGAAAATCCAAACCCTATTTGTCTAAGACGCTTTGCGATCACTGTCAGTTCGTGTCCATATTAAATTTAGTGACGTTGATGTTAATTGAAACTCATTCGATGTGGATAATCGGTTAATCATATTAAAGATGTTAGCTCTATTATCACATTCAGTGGAAGATACTCTCGTATTTTCAGTGTCCACATCAACAATATACTGATTTCCTACTCTTAATTTAATTGCTAATGATAGCTCACAATCATCACTAATATAGGGAGCTATCTCGTCAGGGACACATTCATCAGCATAAATGACACATACTTCATCTGTAGGATTAATTTTGAGATGTGTTATCGCTTCGACTAATGCCATTACAAATGTATTTTGTTCTGCTGAAATTGTTGTAAATGGGATATTTTTCTTATTGGAGATTGTTAACAAACCGGGAGCGGTACTGTGAACCGACTGAGCAAATTGAGTTGGAGATAATTCCTGCCCTGAAGCGATTGAATGTAAAAGCTTATAAGTGCGGCTCAATTCGCCGTGTCGCGTTGCAAACACCATGAAATTAGTATTACTAGACACAATAAAATCTGAAAACGAAAGGACTTTCTTTGTTAGTGTACTGCTGCGGCGAAGAATCGACTTAGGTACGTTTGGAGACGAATTACACAAAGAAATATTCTCACTAAGCGAATCAAACGAATCGAGATTTCCACTAACGCATATTTTAATATCTATTTTCATTATTTACGTAGTACATGCTGTTTTACAAACAATTGAGTGAATCCTATAACACTATATTTAATATGGCAAAGTAAAAGTATAGCTCATTCTATAGAGTCTAATTTTCACGATACCATAGCGATATCCGGATAATTCTCATTGCTTTTTATATGAATAATTAAAACCTATATTTTGAGGCTTGCACTTCATTATAAATTTAAATAGGCTAGCAACACTTTGATTAACTGAATAATAATTCGATGAAATTTTATAGCACCGACACCCTATCTGCCGTTGAAGCAAAAGAAGAAGCTCAAAGGCTCGCTTTTGCTCCAATCGCATTCCAAGCTTCCAAATCACTGCGAGACTTAGGTATCTTGAATATTTTATCTAAGTTCAAATCACAAGGTGCAACGGTTGATGAGTTATCTGAACAACTGACAATCAGTCGCTATGGGGTTGCTGTGTTATTGGACATGGGGCTATCGGTCAAGTTAGTCACCAAAAATCAGGATCGTTATATCATTACTAAGCTTGGGCATTTTGTGAATCATGATGAGATGACCAAAGTAAACATGAACTTTGTGTCTGACGTGTGTTATCAAGGAATGGCGCAGCTTACTGAGTCCATATTAGAAAACCGCCCTGCTGGCCTCGAAGCGTTAGGTGAATGGTCGACCATCTATGAAGGCTTATCGAGCTTAAGCGATCAGGAAAAACGCAGTTGGTTTGATTTTGACCACTATTATTCTGACCGAAGCTTTCCTACGATTTTGAATACCGTTTTTAGTGGTAATGGACAAACCATTTGTGACATCGGCGCAAATACTGGGAAATGGACGCTTAAATGCTGCGAATTCAATCCTAACGTTACTGTTACCATGGTTGATTTACCACAGCAAATTGCCGTCGCACAGAAAAATGTAGAGCAACATGGCTTTTCTGAGCGTGTCACCGCTCATCCTTGCAATTTACTCAACATCGATACCACGCTACCCCAAAATAAAGATATTTATTGGATGAGCCAGTTTCTTGATTGCTTCAGCCAACCCGAAATTGTCAGTATTTTAAGTCGGGTTGTTGAAGCAATGAATCAAGAATCTGACGTCTATATTATGGAGCTGTTTCCAGACCGACAAGAATTTGAATCCGCTAGCTACTCCCTAAATGGCACAAGTCTATATTTTACCGCTCTAGCCAATGGTAATAGTCGCTTTTACATGAGTGACGACTTTTTACCACTCATCGAAAAAGCAGGACTACAAATAATTTCAGTCACCGATAACATTGGCCTAGGCCATTCGTTAATTCATTGTCGTAAACAATAACTAACGCGTGAGATCAACCGATGAGGCTATCTACCCCGAAGATACTACTATTGACACTGACGGGGATGTCGTCTGCTTATAGCTACGCATCAGAATTAATGCTCGGTGGCGGTCTCGGGCCTCAATTCGGCACCAATGATTGGAATAAAACACTTTATCTCGATGCAATACTGTACGATCACATTCGAAGTGAGAGACAAATTTTAAGCTTAGGTTCCAGTATTACTTACATGGGCACTGATAGTCAGGAGGGTGAAGAGTCGTTAGTCGCGTTTTCTATTTTTCCAGAGCTCAAGCTATTTAAAACGCTTGCAGGAAAAGAAGCCTTCTTTCATGTTCGAGCATTAGGACCGAGCTACTTAAGTACAAAACAATTCGGCGAACGAAAACAAGCTTCTCATTTTGCTTTTCAGGCTCAGGTGGGTGGCGGAGTTTATCTTGACTCGCAGCGAAAATATCAGGTTCGTTTTCAATATCGCCACTTTAGCAACGCCAATCTAAAGCAACCGAATGATGGTATCGATGTGCCGTTTACGCTTGCATTTGGTTTTAAGTTTTAGTTAAACACCCTTTTCAAATGTTGAGTTTTGCCTAGCGCATACGGAGATTAGGTGCTCTTCACCATACTTCATCACTTCAAATAGAGTATTGCCCTTGTCATCAATCATAACTCTCTTATTTCCATTTGATTGATTTTCATAGAAATTTATACTCTTCAATGGAACTGAGATGCCAATCCCTAACGCTTTGAGATACGCTTCTTTTAATGTCCAAAGTTCATAAAAATACGCTTTTCGAGCATGAAGTTTTTTGGTGTTTAAACGGTTATTTTCATCATTGGAGAAATATTGCGATGCGATACTTTCAAAGTCAGTCGTACGGGTAATATTCTCAACATCGATCCCGACGTCTAAGCGATCACTAACCGCGCATACAAGCAAACCTTTTGTATGGCTGAGATTAAAATGTGGGGTGCGCTCAGGAGTGGATAAATAAGGTTTTCCATTACTCTCTTTGCTAAAGACCAGTTGTCCTGCCGCAAGTGAGCAATATCGAGACAGTACGTGACGCACAAATACCCGCGTGAAGAGATATTCACGACGTTTTTGTTCTCGTTTGATAGCCTCGAACTTTCGTTGCTCATCGGCAGAAAGGAGGTGAAAAAATTGGCTTTTAAATAACCCGAAGTCTAATATTTCGTCGGGTCTGAATAACCAAACATCAACGCCTTCTATATTCGTTAAACACCACTGTTTAATCGCGTTCATGGTACTGTTTGTCTAATGAAGTAGATAAGAATTGTTAAACTTCACTATATCATAGATATATACAGCAGTGATTCACTTACCAATTTACTTACCCATACTAGACTCAAACTGAGTACGATACAGACTGAGTATGAACGGCGCTGATACAAACGAATCACTAACACCGTTCAACCCCACAATCATCTTATCAACGAAAACGCTTCCATATATAGTAGGCTCCCACTACAGCAGCAACTAACATAAAGCCTCCATATACTTCTTCTGGATGAGAATGAGCACCATGCCCCGTATGAGCAAATGCGAGTTCTGGCAAAGTAATAAGTAATGCTAATAGTCGTTTTTTCATCGTAAGTGATTTCCTTTATTGTTTAAATCAAAGTGTTGGTTTACACAGTGAGACGGCGAGTTGTCCTAAGGCTAATCCGCCATCGCCACATGAATAATATTGATGTTGTAGAATTTGGATATGATTCTTCAGTCGCTGAGTAAGCAGTTTTGTAAGCAACGCATTATGAAAAACACCACCGGTTAATACCACGTGATTAACTTTATGCTCTTGTTGGGCTTCGAGCACTAGTGTCGCAAATGCATCAGCAAGAGCGTGGTGAAACAGAAAAGCTTTTTGTGCTGTTGTTGCTTCGACTAACAACCAGTTAGTCCAAAATGTCGACAAATCCAAATGATGATCGTTGATCGGAATTGCAAATTCATCGTCACACAACGTTTGCTCTTGAAGTGCCAGCGCTTCTAGCTGACTAGCAGCCTGCCCTTCATATTCAATCTCATCAAAACAAATACCTAGTGATGCGGAGACAGCATCAAATAGACGTCCAGTTGATGACACCACATGTGTATTAATCTGGTTCTGCATAGCTCGTTCAAGCAGGTCTAGTGGTTTGTTAGGAAAAATACCCGCTAATTCTTTGCGACTTATTTGTGACGAAAAGGCTTTTAGGTGACCAAAATATGAGCGCCAAGGTTGCTTAGCCGCGTTATCACCACCAACCAAAGCGATCGGTGGCAGCCCACCCAATCGTTTGCAGCTGCTATAGTCTGCGATAAATAACTCGCCGCCCCACCATTCTCCGTTTTCTCCCATCCCTAGGCCATCTAGTGCAAGAGCAAGTACTTTTCCTTGATTTGGTCGCCACTGGTTTTCTATCAGACAACTCGCAATATGTGCGTGGTGGTGCTGAACCTGAATGACGTTAGAGTCTGAAGCCTTAGCTTGAGCCAGTTGGTGAGTGAAATATCCAGGATGCTGATCAATAACATGGGCTTTAATACGTAATTGATACAGCGAGAGGTAGTCGGCGATGGTCTTTTTGTACTGTTGCTGGGTTTCAATATTGGCGAGGTCACCTAAATACTGACTCACGACGATTTGACGCCCCTTGCCAACCGCGAACGCACTCTTAAGATCACCACCATAGGCAAGATATCCATCGGCATCTGGGAAGCCGTGAGGAAAGTTGATCACGTCTGGAACCAAGCCACGTGAGCGACGTAATACTTCGATCGTTGAGTCAGGTTTTACTCGAACGACCGAATCATCGCAACGCTGAATGATATCGCGGTCATGCAGCACCAAATAATCAACAAACGGTGATAAGTCTCTTAACGCATCCTGATTATCGATCGCCGGAGGAAGCCCACTTCCATTAGCCGACGTCATCACCAAAGGTCTATTGAAATGATCAGCTAACAGATGTTGTATTGGGTTTGACGGCAACATTAAGCCAATTTCGGCTAAATTTGGGGCGATGTTTTGCGCTAAATCTGTGTTGGTTTTCTTGCTAACCAAGACGATCGGTGCGACCGGACTTGCCAGCATCTCTCCCTCGTCATTAGTACAATTTGCTACCTCGGCGGTTGCACTCAGAGTCGGCACCATCACCGCAAAGGGTTTTGCTGGTCTATGTTTACGTTGGCGTAATAGTTGAACTGCATGAGCGTTGGTCGCATCACAACAAAGATGAAAACCGCCTACCGATTTGAGCGCAATAATCTGACCGTTGGTTAATGCCTCGATAGCAATATCCAACCAATTAATATCAAGCAACTCCTTTTTGGAATTATAAACCGTAACTTGTGGGCCACATTGATGACACGCTATCGGCTGTGCATGGTAACGTCGGTCAGTTGGGTTGGTGTATTCCGTCGAGCAATCTGAGCACAGTGGAAACGTCGACATCACTGTGTTTGCTCTATCGTAAGGGAATGCCTTCACGATGGTAAAACGAGGGCCACAATGAGTGCAATTTATTAACGGATAGTGACTACGACGATCTTGATGTTTGAGCAGTTCTTCGACACACGCGGGACAAGTCGCCGCATCCGGTACAATCTGCGTATCCATAACTGTAGATTGGGATGTTGAAATAACAAAGCGACAGGGTAACGTCCGCCAATCAAACGAACTTGATGTTAGGGACTCGATTCGAGCAAGAGGCGGCAGCTTAGAGATCAATGCCCTTTCGAATTCGCGCCATTTTATTGAAGATGAGGTCGTTGAGCTCTGCAAACTCGATAACCGAATGAGAACCCCTTCTCCATCATTGATAACGTCGCCATGTAAATTCATCGCGTTAGCAAGCTGCCATACGTAGGGACGAAACCCGACGCCTTGCACTTTACCTTTAACTCGAATCGCAATGCCGTTACTCATAAAATCAACTCAACAAATCCGAGGCATTGGCTCTGTTGACGGAAGATCAATCCACCGGCTGCCACCAAATAAATTGCGCATGGTTATCTGCTTTGAGTCGTTCACTTCGCCAATAATTGCGGCCTGTTGACCTCCAGAAAGTGCTCGTAATTTATCTAACGCATGGTCGGTATCGTGCTCTGAAACAATCACGATAAGCTTTCCTTCATTAGCAAAATTAATCGCTTCCAACCCAAGGAGTTCACATATTCCACGAACTTCGGTATTAATAGGTAACGCTGATTCATCGAGCTCAAAGCCACAACCTGAGCTTGATGCAAACTCATGTAATACCGCATTTACACCACCACGAGTTGCATCTCGTAAACAACGAATGCCAGATATAGGAAGAAGTGCTTCAACCAATGGATACAGATTCTGGCAATCACTTTGCAACAAACCATCTAGACCTAAATTTTCTCTAAGATTTAAAATAGTGGCGCCATGGTCACCAATACAACCCGATACAATAATGCGATCGCCAGATTGAATATTGGATGTTCCCCAATCAATCTCATTAGGAATAACCCCAAGCCCGCTAGTATTAATAAACAGTTTATCCGCAGCGCCTTTCGCAACGACTTTTGTGTCACCGGTTACGATCTTTATTCCAGCGTCTTTAGCTGCCTCAGCCATAGAACAAACAATAGCTTCAAGCTCTGATATCAGTAGTCCTTCTTCAAGGATAAATGCACTCGACATATACACGGGTTTCGCGCCACTCATCGCAACATCATTCGCAGTTCCATAAATGGCGAGTTTACCGATATCACCACCGGGAAAAACCAATGGGTCAACGACAAATGAGTCGGTCGAAAAAGCTAACTGCCCACCCGAGCTCACCAATTCAGGCAACGAAAGACGCGCTTGATCTTCTTGCTGGCAAAGAGTCGGGTTAGAAAAATGGCGCATAAACACATCATCAATCAATTTCTGCATGGCTTTACCACCGCTACCATGAGCAAGTGTGATTCTATCCATTTGTAACCTCATTAGTACTTGTCGGGGTCATAGTCGGTTGGCGGTGATAATGGTAATAGGCTGCGCACGCGCCTTCGGAGGAAACCATCAGTGCTCCGATCGCATTTTCTGGTACGCATTCTCGGCCAAACAACGAACAATCTGTTGGTTTGCATCTCCCGGACAATACATCACCACAGCGACTTCCTTGTGGATCACTGCTGCATTTTGATTTTGGTTTAAAGAACAATTCAGCATCAAACTGTTGATATTCAGTTGTAAGTTCACTACCGGAATTTTCAATAAAGCCAAGTCCACGCCATTCACTCCGCGCTTTAACCTGATAAACCTCTTCCATCGCCTTAAGTGCGTTACTGTTTCCACCATTTTTAACGACTCTGCCGTACTGATTTTCGATACAACAACGCTTATCGCGGAATTGTTTAATTAACATTAACAGGGCTTGGAGCATATCGAGCGGTTCGAATCCGGTAACAACACACGGCTTTGAAAATTCATCAACTAGTGGTTGATAAGGTTTGGTGCCAATGATCATAGAAAGGTGACCTGGTAACAAAAAGCCATCAATACGCACATCATCTTGGGTCAGTAGCGCATTCAATGTCGGCATGATCGTAATATGTTGGCAGAACAGTTTAAAATTTTGAATCCCACGTTGTTTAGCTTGACGTAATGTCATCGCTGTCGCTGGCATCGTAGTCTCAAACCCTAGCCCAAAAAAGACGACCTGTTTATCGAGGTTCGTCTCAGCCAATTGCAATGCATCCAAAGGCGAATACACCATGCGAATGTCACAGCCACGAGCACGGGCATCAAACAGCGAGCCATTCGAACCCGGCACACGCATCGCGTCGCCAAACGTACATAAAATTGTATTGGGTTGTTCGGCAATCGCGATACATTGATCAAGTCTAGATTTAGGTAACACACATACCGGGCAACCGGGACCGTGAACAAACTCAATACTGCTCGGCAACAGTTGAAGAATTCCATATTTAAATAGTGTGTGAGTGTGTCCGCCACAGACTTCCATAATTTGTAACGGCTTCTTCGCATCTGGAATATCCGCAACAGCTTGTTCAATCTGCTTAATTATTGCTTTGGCGAGCTTTGGATCTCGGTACTCATCAACATATTCCATTAGCCGTTCTCACTCTGTTGACGTTGACTAAAATCATCGAGTTCGTGATCCAAGGCGCTCATTGCTTCCAACGCTTCTAACGTCTCTTTAGCTTGAGCTTCATCGATAACACACATCGCAAAACCAACATGAACGAGTACCCAGTGATTGATTAAGTTTTCTGGTAAATCTTCAACCACACAAGCCAGGTTTACCTCACGTTTAATCCCACTCACTTCGACATGACCAAGCATTTCAACCGGATCGGTGATCTCAATAATTTTTCCGGGAATTCCTAAGCACATGACTTAACGCTCTCCTAACCAGTCAAGCCACACTTGCATACCTTCTCCGCTACTTGCCGAGACCAGCAATATTTCCAGATCTGGGTTGACTCGTTTTGCATTGGCCGTACAAGCATCAAGATCAAAATTCAGATATGGAATCAAGTCGATTTTATTGATTAACATTAAGTCTGCATCAGCGAATATATCTGGATATTTTAATGGTTTGTCTTCTCCTTCTGTGACAGAAAGAATCGCCACTTTATGACTCTCACCAAGATCAAACGCGGCAGGACAAACTAAGTTGCCGACATTTTCAATAAACAGAGTTGTATCTTGCTCTGGTAATAGCCGCGCAATCGCGTCGGCGACCATCTGCGCATCAAGGTGACACCCTTTACCGGTATTAATTTGGATCGCTTGAGCACCGGTTTCACGAATTCGGTCAGCATCATTGGTGGTTTGTTGATCGCCTTCTATCACCATACACTGATCGGTGTCGAGCCGCTTTAAGGTTTCAGTTAACAGCGTGGTTTTACCTGAGCCCGGGCTCGAAACTAAATTGAGAGCCTTAATGTTTCGAGACTGTAAAAATGCTCGATTCCTTTCCGCTATTGCATCGTTTTTTGCCAGTATGTCTTGTTCAATCTGAACCATCCGCGTTTGAGTCATACCAGGTGCGTGCGAGTGCGCCGCTCCCTCTCCATAATGAAGATCTTCACCGCTCAATTCAGGTACAAACCGTTCTTCTTCGTGATGATGAGTATGTTGGTGAGAATGAGCATCAGAGTGTTCGTGGTCTACATGATCACAGTGTGAATGTGCTTCTGGATGGTGATGTGCATGAGAACGATGATGTCCGTGTGGCGCAACAGAGTTCGGTGCCGATGGATAATGATGAACATGAACCTGATTATAATAGTAATGGTGATGGATCACTTGATTGATGCCACCCGCTTGATTGTGTGAATGATCATGTTGATGCTCTTCCGCATGGTGGTGCGAATGGTGTTCGCCGTGATGATGGTCGTGATCATGACTATGTGAATGGTCGTGCCTATCGATGTTTTCAATTCTCGTATTTCCAGCTCCACAGCCACAAGTTGTACACATTAGTGCACCTCCAATTCTTTAATTCTCATTTCATCACCGCTTTCACACTTCAAACTCACACCGCTACAAAGAGGGCATAAATCTAATCGACTGGTTACACTCACTTGAGTCGAGCAATCAAAGCACCAAGCTTGTGCTGCTAATTCGGTGATAATTAAGCTGGCATCTTCAGCCAGCGTATTACGGCTAACAACATCGAAACAAAAATGCATTGCGTCGACTTCGACACCAGCAAATGCTCCAACTTCAATAAAGACCTTAGTCACACGATTAAATTGCTGAGCAAGGGCTTGGTCTTCAATCAATTGGATGATGCTTTCGCAAAGTGACATTTCATGCATAGTGATGCTCGCTCATAGGTTGAGTCCCGATAAAATAATTAGCTCTGAATTTTTTTATTTCCGAATAGAAACGTCACGTTGAAGTCAACACAAGGGTCGACTGCCCAAATTAGTTGTTTCACCATGTTAAGTTGATTCTCCGAAATAGTCTGGCCAAGTAGCGATTTTGCCATTAGCCCATTTCGGCCAAAATGTCGGTCAGTTGGTGCATTTATGTCATAGCTTTCAATCACACCATTTTGGTCAAGCGATACGGTATGTATTAACTCACCGCGCGACGATTGAGCGTGTCCCTGAACAATCGGTGATGCAATCTGTGGGTTTACACAGGCTTGAGCCAATTCGATCAATTTCGCCAATACGCGGGTAACAACACTTGGCCCCCAGAGTGCCAATGATTGTTCCACAAGCGGATGGCGTGGGTGTGCTCTATTCAATGGGCCACTTTCAAGTAGAGGATCCCAATGCTCAAATGACCCCAATCGCACACTTCCTAGATCTAGCATTGACGACCATAACGTCGCATAAGGTGCGTTGGTTTTCGCCCAGCGCATGAGCTCAGACCAAGAAAGGGTTAAAAATTCTCTCGGCATTACGCCAAAAATAGCTGTCATTGAACCTTTAATCGCCTCCCAATCGATGTCACTTGACGTTGGTAACGGTGAGCTTAATGACAAATTCGGCTGTTGCTGTAATTGCTTAAGCAACGGTTGGGTAATCGCGATACTCTCGCTTTTAGCGTAATCGTCGCCAATTAATGCTCGCATCATCATCCATAGTTGCCAGCTGTGCTCCTTGACCCATTCCAAGCTACAACGTTCAACCAAAATCGATTGTTGATTTGGCTCGAGTGCAATATTTCTTGCTCCGGCCAACGCGCTATAAGCCGCAGCCTGTTGTGCTTGTGAGCACAAAGAAAACAACACTGGAATCTTCAGTAATGCTTGTGCGGGTGTCAATCCAACAAGTAGTTTACCGAGGTTTTGAGGTCGGCTATTTTGAATCGTTAACCGCTCAACCAGTCTTAGTTCAGATAAGCCCTTAGCGATTAAATGCAGCTCAATTTCTATCTTACCTGTAGAGGCAATAGCACTGTTTGGCATTTCGGGTTTGGTTAACTCGTCCACGTCACTTCGCCTCGCTATAACGCTGGCGTTGGATTGACCAACTTAGTAAACAATTGACGCCGTGACTTATCATTCACAGTATCAAGCGGAAGCGCGACAATCAGGCGGCGAATATCGATTGCGAGCTGCCTCGCTGCCGAATGAGTGGTTAAGTGTTTTACCGGAGAGCACAACGAGCACGACAAGTATTGCCCCAACTCTTCATGATAACTGGCGAAAAAAGTATATTGATTTTCACCCAGCGTCAGCCCCATTTTGTCGCCGACATTAAGTGACTGCGACCATTCTCGACCGGGCCCAGGAAATAGCAGCAAATCCATACACCATGGGGTTAACAGCACCCCAAGCCAATTTTCTTCGTGCAGAGCAAAGCCAATACATTCGACCGATAAGTTCGTGTTAACAAAAGGAAGAGCTTTCATTTCAGTGTGATAAATACTGTTGAATACCTCACTCACTACCACACTAGGGTTTTCAATAGAGTTCATTGGCACGTTGAATATCTCCCTCTTCAATGGCAGTAATTAAAGCAATCGCGTTGAGTGCTTCATCTTGTTCCATTTTTTCTACAGCAAATCCACCAACTTGAATGATCAAGTAATCTCCGACTTCGACAACTTCTTCAAGCATCATCAGGTTAACGGTTTGCTGCTCTTCCCGCGTTTCCACTACTGCTGCCATACCATTATGTGACACGGTAACCACCTTTGCTGGATACCCTATACACATGTGGTGCTCGTTTTCGTTCTTGGGTAAACGCCTATTTCAGTAAGGTAATCGAGTACGCATTTTTTCATCGTTGGCATTGAATTAATCACTGTTTGGGTCATGTCCAAGCCGGGTTCAACCGACTCCGGTACCACCCCCACAAGATAGATATGGTTTGGGGATTCATCAGTGAGTTTTAATGAGCCGAGTAAATCGGAAAGTCCGAGCTGATGTGGTGACACTTTATTGTTAAACAGTGCTGGAACATCGTCATCTTTTAAAACAACAACCGTACCGGGATCGGCTCCGGTTAACACCGCATCAATAATAATAACGTGGTCACGACTGGCAATGTAATCAAGCAACTCCATTCCCGCGGTGCCGCCATCGACGACTTCAACACCACTCGGAAAATCAAAGGTGTCTTCAAGCTGTTCAACAATATGGACACCTACAGATTCATCACTTAGTAATATATTACCCACCCCTAACACTAAGATATTTGGTTTGCAGTCTTTCATTCTATACCACTTTAATTTCCATAATGCCCTTCCCGCGCGTATCAACAATATGCACCGCACATGACATACAAGGATCAAATGAGTGGATAGTGCGTATCACCTCTAGCGGCCTGTCAGGATCTGCAACGGGCGTCCCGATTAGCGAATGCTCGTAAGGCCCAAGTTGTCCATCGTTATTACGCGGGCCGGAATTCCAAGTTGAAGGGACAACCGCCTGATAGTTTTCAATTTTGCCATCTTCAATCACGATCCAATGGGACAACAGACCACGAGGCGCTTCTAGGAAGCCAACGCCCTTAATCGTACCTTCTGGGAATTCTGGTTTGATATAGGTCTCGGTATCACCGGTAGCGATATTGTCTATCAGGGCTTTCCATTCTTGGTGTAATACGTCTTTCAATACTCCACAGCGAACCGCGCGCGCAGCATGGCGACCTAATGTAGAATGCAACTGACTTAGCTCTGGTTTTATACCAGTGAGTTTTTCATACGCACCAAGTACATCATTCAAATGGGTAATCGTCATTTCGTCTTTAGCAACAACTGCACAGAACACTTGCGCTAAAGGACCAACCTGCACCGGCTTACCGTAGAAAGTTGGAGCTTTCACCCAAGAGTATTTACCATCATCTTCGAAACCGGTGTAATCCGGGTTGGTTTTACCTTCCCAAGGGTGAAATGGCCCATCTTCTTCGTACCAAGCGTGTTTGCTGCCTTCGGCGATGCCATCGATTAAATACTGATCTTGATGGCTATCGATGGATTTGAATGTAGACAAATCAGCATTTTCGAAATAACCGCCTGGCATTCTAAACCCAGTCCCCTCTGCATTGGTTGGGATCTCTGGCATAGCCAAATAGTTCGTTACCCCTTTGCCAATCGATAACCACTCAGGGTAATTCGCCGCGACGATAGCCACATCGACCTTATAAACTTGCTCGATAAACTCATCAAGTTGGTCGATAAATGACTTAATCAGCATCAAACGTTCCATATTAAGAACGCTTTCGGAGTCTAAATTGATTGGGTTTGCTACTCCGCCCACGGCCAAATTCTGAATATGGGGCGTTTTCCCACCTAAGACGGCAACAATACGGTTAGCATTGCGCTGATGTTCTAAAGCTTGTAAGTAGTGCGCGACAGCGATTAAGTTAACTTCAGGGGAAAGCTTCATCTCTTTATGTCCCCAGTAGCCATTGGCAAAAATACCAAGTTGACCGCTATCGACTAGCCTCTGTAGCTTCGCCTTCACCTTGGTAAATTCTTGTACTGAATTTAACGACCAAGTAGAAAGTGATTCCATAATTTCAGCACACTTTTTCGGATCAGCAGAAAGTGCAGAAACGACATCGACCCAGTCTAGAGCAGAGAGTTGATAAAAATGAACCACGTGATCATGAATACTATGCGCCGCAGAAATGATGTTGCGAATATGATGTGCGTTAACGGGAATTTTGAGCTCGAGTGCACTTTCAACGGCTCGAACTGAAGCCAGAGCGTGTACAGTAGTACAAACTCCGCATATGCGTTGCGTAATCATCCATGCATCGACAGGATCACGTCCTTTTAAGATCTCTTCCATGCCACGCCACATCGTGCCCGAAGACCAAGCATTGGTCACAACACCGTTGTCGATTTCACAGTCAATGCGCAAATGGCCTTCAATACGAGTAATTGGATCAATAGTAATTCGTTGACTCATGAATAGTTCCTTTAAAATTCTTTAAATCGATTGAGGCCATCTAGGCTTTATTCGTTTGTTTAATTTGATTAATTCGGTTGGTTGTTGCTGCACCCGGTAGTATTGGCAGCAATTTGATCAGCAGGATGTACCCCACAATTTCAATAGCAACAAGTCCGAAAGAAAGCAGTATTTCTTCTAAAGATGGGAAGTACTGATAACCTTGCCCCGGATGATAAGCAACGATGGCCAAGTCAATTCGGTACATAGCAGCACCGACTAAAAGACTCAATGCAGCTAAAAATAACAGCCCGCCGTTATCTCTAATCCGTTTTACCAAGATGACTGGCCAAGCGATCAATACAAGTTCTGCAATATATAGCCAACTGTAGATATCGCCTTCAAAAACATAATCCCATTTATGAGCGATATTGGTGGAATGAAGACGTAAAATGATAAACATCCCGACCAATACTTGAATAAATGAGATTAACTTATTCATCAATGGACGTTCATCAGGCATACGATCTTTGAGCCCAGCGGCAACGAGTGCACCTTCGAATATCACAATGGAACAGCCCATAATCAGAGCGCCAAGCAATGAGAAGATCGGCAAGAACTCATAACTTTGCCACAAAGGATGAATTTTATGGCCTGCGGAAACGAAGAGAGATCCCATTGAAGACTGGTGCATCATTGGCAGCAAAGCCCCTAGCGCAATCACTGCAAATAAGAATTTATTCAATACGCGTAACGGAATCTTAAGCCCAAGTTTTTCGAGTAACGCGGGAGCAAATTCTAATCCAAGCACTAAGATATAAACCGTCATACACGCTGCCGTTTCAAACAGCACTGAGTTCACATTGAAATAACCGGGATGGTAGAAATAAGGCAGGTTCCACCAGCGTCCCATGTCCATCAGAATCGATAAACCACCCAACGCATATCCAAATAAACTCGCCAATAACGCCGGGCGAACTAACGCATGATATTCACCCTTGTTAAACACATAAACGATCCACGCAAGAGCCCAACCACCGCAGGCAAAGCCAGTTCCTACTAACAAATCAAAGCCGATCCAGATTCCCCAAGGATAGCCCCCATTTAAGTTGGTCACGTCTTCTAAACCAAGTACCATTCGTTTAATAATGATCAGAAAACATACGAAGGCGAAAAATCCAAAAAAGATGACGGGCCGAGTGAGCAAACGTCCACCTAACGGATTTATTTTATGATGATCATTCATGATGATCCTCCTTGTTACCGTTATCTAGCGTCTTATCTTCTCCCGGCTCTTTATACATATTCTTCCGGGTTAGATACATAAGCCCCATTAACGCAGTAAACGGCAACATCATTCCTTGATAGAGCGTATGTTGAATCGTTTCGGATCGTGCACCGTAAGCTTGTTTAGGCAAATCTGGTAAATCTAACGCATCAGGTTTTCTCGCAGTTAATGCCAACACCTGAGTGCCACCACCTTCAAATTCGCCATAAACGTTATCGTAGTAGCTCGGGATCGCTTTTTTATGTTCTAGGCCCGCGAAAAGTGTCTCGCGTGGATACTCATAAATATCGCCGGGTTTCATCATCAAGCGTCTTTTTGCCTCAGATAAAAGCTCTTCACGCGTTCCATAAATAATGGCTCCAGTCGGACACACTTCAACGCACCCAGGCAGTAATCCATTGTCGATACGTTCTACGCCCGGTTGATTACACAGTTCGCATTTCTGGATTTGCCCAAAGGGGTCGTGATATTCATATTTGGGAACATTATATGGACAGGCAACCATGCAATAGCGACAGCCAGTACAGATATCGGGATCATTCGAAACAATGCCAGTAACGGGATCTTTAGTCATCGCCGACACTGGGCAAACCGATACACAGTTAGGATCGACGCAGTGCATACATTGACGTTTAATATAAGAATAACCATTGGTTGGATCGTCTTTTACCGAGCCATCTCCACAGTCGTAGCGACGAATAACGTTTAATGCATAAGGCGACAGATTGGCATTCATCTCCCACTGCTCTGCACCACCATCAGGGCTAGGCTGCATATGATTGACGTCTTTACATTTAACAACACATGCCTGACAGCCAATGCACAGCGTCGAGTCATACAGCATTCCGACTGCATTAGGCAAAGGAGGATGGGATTCACGAGCGCTTGTAGGTGCGCTGGTAGCAATCACCGCGCCACTCGCAGCGAGCTTTAAAAAGTCTCTTCGTTCCATTAGAACTCCTCTTCTTTCGGAGCAGCAGGAGCAGAAGATGAATATGCTCGCTTCCTCTGTTGGCGAGTCATTTCTCTTGCGGTAACCAAGCTAACACCAGCTGCAAGGCCGGCAATACCACCTAAAATAGCGGTGGCAGTCGGGGTCGGTCCTGTTCCAACCACCACATCAACCTCAGGAAGCGCTTCTGGAGGCGTAGCCAATGTCACATTCGCCAGTTCATGAATGCCTTTACTAAAGCCGACATTTTCTTCGTTACAACCAATACATGGATGCCCGATTCCAACCGGCCAGATTCCACCGCCAATGTCACAAAACTCAAGCGATGGGCAGTTTCCATAAGTCTCTGGCCCTTTACAGCCTAACTTATACAAGCAATAGCCCTGACGATGTCCTTCATCACCGAACTCTTTGGCAAAACGGCCAGCATCAAAATGAGGTCGGCGTTCACAGTTTTCGTGTATAAGTCGGCCATAAGCAAACTCTGGTCGATTTTTATTATCCAACCCTGGCAGGCGATTAAAGGTAATTAGGTGTGCGACAGTCGCTAAGAAGTTATGTGGATTCGGTGGGCACCCTGGAATATTAACAACGGTTTTGCCGGGCAAAATATCTTGAAGTGAACGCGCGTCGGTTGGATTTACACCAATTGACGGCACTCCACCCCAAGCAGAACAAGACCCTATCGCAATAATCGCAGCGGCGTGTTCCGCTGCTTCTTCGATATGTTTAAGGATTGGTTTACCTGCAACCATGCAATAGACACCGTCATCTTTTGTCGGAATCGAACCATCGACCACCAACACATATTCGCCTTTGTATTGTTCTATTGCGCGGTGTTTATTCTCTTCAACCTGATGACCAGCTGCCGCCGAAAGTACCTCGTGGTATTCCAGTGAAATCATATCGAGTATTAGGTTTTCAACCGTCGGGTGAGTAGAGCGAAGCAAGGACTCAGTACATCCCGTACACTCTTGAGCACCAATCCAAATTACTGGAGGTCTTTTATTACTCACGAGAGCATCAGCAACTTTTTGAGCCGCAGACGCATTATGAATTCCCATAGTAGCCGCGAGACCAGCACAAAATTTCATAAACGAGCGACGCGTTATTCCGTTACTCTCAAGGGTATCGTAGCCATCCATAACTGATGCTCCTGTACGTAATTAAATTAAATAGTTTTAGTGATTTACAGACAAGTATTGAGAAATGCTTTTCAACAGGGGCATTAGTATGGTTATTTATAAATAATATAAAGTGGTCATGGTCATATTATTAATTAGTAATTCAATGCACATATCAAAATCTATTTCCCTTATATAAGACGCTAATAATAATCACGATATGAACTAATCATTCATTGCTTAATATTAATTAAAAGATAATAAGTAATGATTATGATAACGATTATCAACATGGTCGTTAAGAGTCGAAAATTATTAAATAATAGTTTCAAAATAGATCTTGATATAACCAAATATATATTTTCAACAATAACATTAAAACATTTGATATAAGTGAAATGTAATTACGTTATTAAAAAATAAGTTTTTATAACATTAAAATTATAAGAAGGGATAAGAATATATATAAAACAGAAGGCAATGTAAAAAATGGATGAGATATATTATTATTCTCATCCATCAACATTAAAAATACTAAGATGTTATGAATTAAGCATTAAATAAGATAGCCACACTTAAATTGAATTTCCTTCAACATAACGAGCAACAATGTTGCGATCATCTCCGGTATAAATAAACCGCTCTAGCCTATCTTCTAATGAATACCATTCAGCGGTAAAATCATCATCTTCAATCACCAAAGCATCAAGTGCATAACCTTGTTCAAAACTCCCAGTTTTGCCGAAGAACTCACCACCACCTTTCGTTCCTAAATAAAACCCTTCAGCTATAGAAAGCGGGCGATCTTCAGGATGTTCTAGACTGTACAATTTCGATAATTGAATAGCTCGAGTAATTGCTTCGTTCATACCCAGTTTGTGCCCACCCGCTATATCGCTGCCCAAACCGAGTTTCATCCCCATTTCTAGATATTGTCTAACCGGCATGATGCCACTGCGCACATTGATATTTGAATCAGGGCAATGGACTAAGAACACCTTGTTTTTCTTAGCAAGTTCGATCTCTTTATCGTCGAGATAAATGGCATGGGCCATCAGCGTCGGTGTTTGTCCAAATAACTGGTGCTTATGATAAACATCGGAGTAGCTTTCTGCATCTTCGAATAGTTCTTTAACCCAGTTGACTTCATCTAGATTCTCACTCAAATGAGATTGCACCGGTAAATTATGTTTTAACGCCAGTTCACCTAACCGTTTGAGTAACTCTGGTGTCGACGTTGGCGCAAAGCGTGGCGTGATAATCGGCTTCACTAACGCCTCGTCTTTGTACTTCTCGATTAAGTACTCTGTTCCTGTTATCGAGTCCTCAATTGTCTCAATGATAAATTCTGGCGCGTTGGTATCCATATTGACTTTCCCGACCAAGGCTCCGACACCCCGGTCCCTTAACGCGTCAAATAGAATCTCCGTACCTTCGGTTGAAGAAGAAGCAAATATACACGACCTTAATGTCCCACTCGCGACTAGCTTATCAGCAAAGCGAGCATAAATTTTTCGTGCAAATTCGGGATCCTGATATTCCTTCTCTAGCTTAAACGTATAATCATTTAACCATTGCAGTAACTGGTGAGTCATTCCAATACCGCATTGCGGAAATTGAGCTGCATGTAAATGTAAGTCGACAAAACCTGGGATAATCAACCGATTACCATAATCTATCACCACATCATCGTTATGCTCTTGTGGAAGCTCGCGATAAATTCCTTTAATGACGCCATCGATCGCAACAATATAGCTTTCTGGATAGACATCAAACTTATCTGCGATTGCGGTATAGAGAATGTTTCCCTTTAGAATTGTAGTGTTTTTCATTGATTACTCTCCCTACCAATAAGGAACTATAGTGAAGTTCCAACAAACTAAAATCCTTTTCGACCCTCCAGAATATCGCGACTCCTCAACAATCAAAACAGTTTTTCGTGATTGAATGCAAATATCTTGTCCGAGGTGACGAACTAGGCAATGCCTTGGTCTTTTGGGTTGAGCATTTCTTTCGTATTTATATTGTTAGAGTGTATTAGGCGAACGACGTCAAAAGAAACGTAAGGTAGGCAGAGGTGAGGAATTCGCTCGATAAAACAGGATAAAGATATTTCCTTATCCTGTATCAACGGGTATCAGAGAGTCTAGCGTTTAATAACCGACTCCTGCCGATTGTACATTGTCAGGATCGAAAGCGTGACAAGGTGTTACTGCATGTACTGCGCCGCACTCCGGACATTGCGCTTCAAATGTCTCCATCTCAAACTGAGTACGGCAGCCTTTGCAATCCAAGGTCATCGCTATTGGCATCGATTGTTCAGAAAACCCCATCATTCTAACTTTATCTACAACTGCTTTGCCGTCTTCAAATTCTGCAGAACATCCATCGTGCATCTTAATTTCCTCTAGTTATCATTGTTATCTATTAGGGTCAGCGACTCACCAAATCGTAATTGGTTGCGATATCCCATTAGTGTTTGATCAAGCTTCTCAAGTGTTCCGAGTAGTTGACGCTCTTGGTCCGAAGTATCGAGTACACGCGCGATACCACCATTTTTTATCACCAATCGACGGTCAGCCATAAGCGCCAAAATAGGATCATGGGTTGCCATCAGCACAATTTTGTCTTCAGCCAGCAGCAGTTTTAACGCTCGCTTACGATCGATTCCAGCGTTTTCAATTTCATCAATCAACACAATCGGTGTCCGGCTTAAAATCGCGGTATCTGCAATCATCAGTGCCCGAGATTGTCCGCCCGATAAACTGGTAATTGGAGTTTCCGGCGTGAACGGTTCACCCGCGAGATCGTTTGCTTCTGCGATGATGCGGTCGACTATTTCATCCGCGTCTTGCACTAAACGGCTTGCAGCATGAAGCGACACAAATTCTCGGACTTCTAAATCCATAACAAAATTCATATTTTGCGATAGTTGAGCGACCAATTTCTTAGTTGTGGAGAATCGCCAAGAGTGATCAGGAATATCGCCGTTGATGAGTATTCTTCTTCCCGTCGGGGTATCCGCCTGAGCGACCCATTCAATATCCCCCAATAACCGGCTCTTACCAGAACCCGTTGGGCCCACAATAGAGACGACTTCGCCGCTTTTAATGGTTAGCGAGGTAAAGCCTTCATCGGTACCTGATTTATCGGTTCCAGCCAGTAAGGTAATTGAGCGCACGTCATCATCTTGACCTAAAAACTGAAGCATTTGATTGATAAAGTCCGTCATCTGGTCAATCAGAACATTTGGATCGATTGCTCTATCCTCCTGCTCAATCTGGTCAAACTGATTCAAATACTCCAACACAGTGCGTTGTTCATCGTCATTTAGTTTTAGCTGGTTATCACTGAAAAACGTGGTCAGAAATGGGTAATCGAATAACAACGACGCAACACTTCGATGTTCTACTTGAGTACGTTCAATCATGAGTTGTCTTCCATATCAATTTTACGCACATTACCCATCTGATAACTGTCACCAATGCGAGTTTCACCAAGGCAATATGAACAAAGTGCCGACGGCATGGTAAACCGAAGCTCACTACCTACAACCGTTGTTACACTTTGTTCGCTATGGAGCAACGTGCTTAGCTCAAAACAACCTTGACCGGTTAAGCCATTAATATTCATGATTGTCGCGGCTGGGTTCACCAAGTTTACTTTGGACGCAAACACCTCCCGTTCAGCCTGACTCACAATATCGCCCTTAGTAATCACAACAATGTCAGCTGATTTCAGCATTGGCCCAATTTTTTTGGGTGTGTTGATTCCACTTAGGTTGTCGATCACACATACCGCTTTGATTTCTTTGACATAAGGAGAGCACCGATTACATAGGCCAGCAGATTCACTGATCAGTAAATCCATCTCTTGTGATAATCCCCATTTGACGATTTCTTCAATATTGCTGACAAAGTAATGGTCGGGACACATAGACCCGGACAGCCCTTTTTTGACTGGAATCCCAGCTTTTTTATACACCAAATCATCATCGGTATAGAGGCAGTCAAATTTAACCACACCAATGTTTAAACCTTTCGCTTTCAATGCGTTTGCGGTTTTAACAATGACTGCGGTTTTGCCCGACGACGGTGGACCCGATACAGTGACTAAATTCACTTACAACACCCTCCGCTATTACAATTCTTCTGCGCACTTGCACCACTTTCCGCTGTAAATAACGTTTCACAGTGCCTGATAAGTGAAGAGAGATCGTTTTGTTCGATATAATCCCACCCCAGCCACATAAATGGATGCGCTTCCGGCAGCACATTCGTAACCTTCGGATGAGTACTCGGAAACAACCCTTGGCCGGCGAGCAAGTCACCCACATCTTCTGAAGCAAATAATTCGACAATATCTTTAAGCTGCTCGGCTTTCTCAGACTTCGCCAGCATAAAAATAGGACTGATGATTGCACCATCCTGTGGCCATACCGCTTGCAGTGGTCCGTCACCTTTCACCATTTTTGAAAAGAAATAAGGCATGATGGTAATCGCCGGCTTGCGCTGTTTACGCCGTTCACTTCTTACCATTTCTGCAGGGTGCATTGACTCAAGTAAACTGCGACCTAACGCACGAACACCATCATCGCCATACATTTTGTGAATATTTAATAAAATCGCATTAAACAGGTCGAAATCGGATACCGGAAGAGAGACGCTGTTTTCAAACTGCGGGTCTAGAAGGTCAGCCCATGAAGAAGGCATTGGTCTGTCACCAAGCTCTGCGGTGTTGATTAGAAACAGCGCTGGTACAACTGCAAGTATGGAATAGTGTTTTTTGGGATCTTTAATATTTAATCCCGAAAAGTCAGAATTGTAGTCATCAATCCCAGTAAAGTCTGCAAACATGCCTTGCTGTCGATAGCGACCGAAACGTTGCTGGTCGAAAAACATGTCAAACCCCGCCGACAGAAACAAATCCGGCAGCAAGTCGGGATCATTAACGCCATCGATATTCTTCTGAACCCAATCTAGCCCCATAGATGCCGCTTTGAGTTCGTGTTTTATCTCTGGCTGGCCTGATTCTTGGCGTTGTTTTAAAAACGAATTCCATTTTTCCATCAATTGAATTCTTATCGGACAGGGTAAGATACCGACTACGTTCAACGAACTTGCATCTGCCGCACTGGTTTTATTCTCCATCAACGTAACATCGCTTTCATTTGAATTACTTGAGATGGCTTCTTCCAATAAACCCGTAAACGCATCGAGGTCCATTTTCTTCATCATCACCGCGTTGGCTAAAGAAATACTCTTGCCCATACTGGTACGCATCGCTTGATCATTCATTTGCGGAAAACCATTCGACACAAACACAGCGATGGTTTCTGGGTAACGATCGGTAATCTCGAATAAGGTACTTTGTTTATCTATCATTTGGCTTATGTCCGTATGTCAGCAGCTGAGTTCAATTCAGTAATCGTTGTCTTTTTCAATGTGTTATAGACTTGCAGGTTTAGCTTGTGAATACGGTCATCAAACATACAATTATTAAATGGACAACTCGTCCGCCCTAACGGACAACTGTTCATTTTTATTTTTGTTTGAAATACCTCATAGACATCGAGAAAACTTACATCGCTAGGTGATACGGTCAGCGCAAAACCACCAGATGGGCCCCGCGTCGAACTTACCCAACCAGCTTTATGTAATGTCCCAAACACTTTTGCTAGGTGCGCTTCAGAAGCAGAAAGTCGCATTGCGGCGTACTTTACACTGACGCGTTTCGGAGCCATTTCCGCGAGCAATCCCAGTCCATGAATTGCCAAAGATGTGCCTTCAGAGATGTTAATTAAACTATTCACACCTACCTCTATGTATTTAGGTATTTAGGTATTTAGGTATTCGAATACCTAATTAGAAAGCAACGCAAACAACACGACAACGCCTAATATTGGTAATTAATTTTTACTTTTTGATTATTACAGAATGAAATAGCACGCGTGTGGTGTGAATGGTCACTGATTATAACCAAAGTAGTAAGTTAAATTGCGATGGAAAATTCGGCATTGTTATAAAGAAACTGCATTTGCTCCTCTTTATACAACGCAATCAACTCTTGTCCCACTAGTGAAAAACAACTTCTTATCAATTGGACGCCTACTAAATATAAACGCTACTTACATCGATATATCAAACTAAATCCAAGCATAAACTTAATGCATATGCTTTCACATGAGACTTAAGCTGAAAATCGAAACGTTGATCCCGTGAACCAATCACAAATATTACAAATACTCAATATTCAACACTCCTACTGAGTGAATTATGAAAATACGTAAATATAACTATTTCAATTAATTTGTATTTCTACAAACTTGGAGTCCACCATGTCTACACAACCTTATCCAAAATCAAACCCCACTCTGCTACAAGGTTTTTCTTCTATCTGTACTACAGTAGTACAACGATATTTACCCGACCCCTTTCTTTTTGCTGCCATTCTAACCTTCATCGTATTTCTATTAGCTATGCCAATAACAAACCAAAGTCCACTGCAAATGGTTGATGCATTTGCCGGAGGTTTTTGGAAGTTATTAAAGTTTGGGATGCAGATGGCTTTAGTTGTAGTAACAGGACATGCGATGGCATCAGCTCCTGTGTTTAGACGGGGGCTATCAAACTTGGCTATGATTGCAAAAACCCCAGGCCAAGCGATTCTAATTGTAACTTTTATCTCCGCAATAGCGTGTTGGATCAATTGGGGATTTGGCTTAGTTGTAGGCGCTATCTTCGCAAGAGAACTAGCAGTAAAAGTCAAAGGAGTTGATTACCGACTTCTTATAGCTTCAGCCTATACTGGGTTCCTATTCTGGCATGCGGGTCTATCAGGTTCTGTACCCCTTGCATTGGCGAGTGGAAGTAACTTAGAAACGGTTACTTCTGGTGTGGTGACTACTGCTATTTCAACGGATCACACTATATTTTCAGGTATGAATATCGTTATTCTTCTCGTGATGTTGGCTATAATTCCAATCTTAAATAGAGCCATGCATCCAACTAACGAAAACGTTTTTACTATTCCCCCACATCTACTTAGTAACGAAAGTGATAAAGACATTGAACAGTATATTCCTAAAACTCCAGCAGAAAGACTCGAACATAGCCCTTGGATTAATCGACTGTTAGCTTTACTTGGCTTCACTTATATCATCAGCTATTTTATTGACAATGGTTTCGCGCTCAACTTAAACATTGTTAACTTCATTTTTTTGTTCACTGCGATTTTACTCCATGGAACACCTAAAAAATTACTAGATGCAGTAGCCGAGGGAACCAAAAACACTACAGGTATACTGCTTCAATTTCCATTTTATGCCGGTATTATGGGGATGATGGTTGCCAAAGGACCAGATGGAATATCACTTGCGGGAGCCATGTCTGATATGTTCGTTTCAATTTCGAATGACGTGACATTCCCTCTCTTTACGTTTTTAAGTGCTGGTATTGTAAACTTCTTTGTTCCTTCTGGTGGGGGGCAGTGGGCCGTGCAAGCTCCAATAATGATGCCAGCAGGCTTAGAACTCGGAGTCCCAGCAGCAAAAACAGCTATGGCAATCGCATGGGGTGACGCATGGACTAATATGATCCAGCCTTTTTGGGCGCTACCCGCTCTAAGTATTGCCGGATTAAGTGCTAAGGATATTATGGGTTACTGCATTGTGTCTCTATTGGCTTCTGGGGTTATCATAGGTCTTGGGTTGATGATCTTTTAAATCTAAAACATCACACCGACCAAGCTAAGTAAGAAATATTGCATAGAATTTATGAGATATAAAAACGTCACCTCAAGTCGGTGACGTTTTATTTTATTATTGATCGAGCACTAAGCCAGCTCAGGCCACTTGTCGAATGGCTGTTTAGTTAATACCATTTCGCCATTTTCACCTTTTTGGATGTTGATCCAAGCTTGCCAATTTTCATAATCCACCTCTGGATAATCTAAGCGGTAGTGACTACAACGGCTTTCAGTTCTCATCATCGACGCTCTTAGTTTCATTTCAGCGGTATGAATCATATTCTTGGTTTCATGAGCCAATCTTAGTTGGTGACGATCTTCTGCCAACAACATTGGTGCATGATGCTCTTTCAATTCTTCAATATAAGCAAGCGCGCCTTGCATCATGCGTTCTTTCTTAATATAGAGAACAAAGTTCGGAATCATCACGCCTTGTAATACTTGTGTTACCCAAGCTGGGCTGTACCCTCTCTCCCTTTTGAGTGGAGCAAGAATTTCGTCATTGATCTTGGTTTTATTTGCATCACTAGCGACCATTTGTTCGATGGCTTTACTTGCCTTCGCAGCCGCTTCTCCAGCCATAGCACCTTGAACACAAGAACCCGCTGACGAGCCTCCTATCTGAGTATAAATACCACCTGACATATATGAGCCTAAGGCATCACCTGCCGCATAAAGTCCCGGAATAGAACTTAAGCCGGTTTCATCAATAGGGACGATACCTTCTGCTTTGTGAATCGCCATACCTGCAGTCGATCCCCCAACTTGTTCACCACCCATACCTGGAGGCCCCTCTTGAGGCGGTTCTCCAAACATAGCTAACAAGCTAGCAATACCCGGAGGTGGTCCCCCCATGCCCGGCAAACTCTTATCAGCGAATGCTTCTGGGGTATATGGTCCTTCACTTGGAGCCGCTACGGCCTGCGCCGCCTCCCCTGGCTTAGGCGGTGGTCCCATAACAATTGGAGCCCCCTTTGTATACGCTTCATAGTTCGAATCAACACCTAGGTGATGTTTAACCACAACACCATTAAGCTGAGGTTTATCTTCAAACAATCCATGCCAGTTATCATAACTAGACCCTGAGTTTTCTGATGAGCCTGGGTGACCATCGTTCCATTCTTTACCCGTCACAACTGCGCCAATATCATAAGCCATAATGGTGCCGTCGTGAGTCAGGTCGCACATTGGGAAGCCATTTGGTTTAAAGCCTCCAGAACCGGTGCACAGTACTACGGTTTTCGCATTAAAGAATATGACTTTGTTCTCATCCATACTGAAGCCAGCAGCGCCGACGACGCGACCCTTCTCCTTCATTAAGTGGGTAATCATCACGCGTTCTTGAAGAGGGATATCGCGCTCGTTTATTGGCTTAGAGAACGACTTATTATACAAAGGAGAATCAAAATAGCCCCACGATTTCAGCTCTTCAGCTCTGGCTTGTGAATGCTCTGCTAACTGACGAGTAAATACCGGGTTATTAGTTTGAATCGATGATTCCGACACTTGCGCGACAAACTCATCAATGCTTATTTCGGCATTGGACTTATCATAAGTAAAAAAGCCTTTCGCAAATGGCGTTAAACCTGAACTGCCTAAGCGCCCTTTCGACACCATCATAACTTTGGCGCCGGCGTCGTGTGCTTTGACCGCAGCGAACAGACCTGCAAAGCCACCACCGATAACGAGCACGTCAGTTTCATGGTTCTCTTGAGTGTAATCTTCTACCTTGATTGTGGGCTTATTTTCTACTGGCCTACCTGCTGCAAAAGCTGAAGATGCAAGCATTGAAGCACCAATTACACCACCGGCAACACCAATAAATTGGCGTCTAGATATTTTTGTTTTATCACTCATGTTACTACCTCCAAGAAACCATAACGGGTAATGTTTTTTCAGGAGTGATGGTTATCGCCCCCACTGGACAATACAGTCTGCATAAATGACAGATCTGACAATCTTCCGGATAAGTGATCACGGCAACTTTCTTGTTCTCGTCAAACTGAATAACATCGGTTGGACAACTTTCAACACAGGTCTTACACCCTATGCAACCTGATATTTGACTAATTGGCATATCGTTTCCTCAAAAACCTGTATTTAAAATGAGATCTGTTCGAAGTGAATGTCAGCGGTAGGAATGCCGCTTGCTTCAAGACTTTTCTGTACCGATGCAATCATGCCTTCAGGACCACAAAGATACACACTGTGATTGGTTCCATTAATCGTTTTAAGGACAGATTGGATACATTCCTGATCAACAAAACCTTTGCGAACATCGGGTTCATCACCGACCTCCATACACACCAATTGTTGACTAAAGTCGGGCATCTCTGATTCCAGTTTCTTAACCTCATCCTGTAGCGACATCTGTTGATAATCACCATTACCGTAAATCAGACGTATCGGACGTGGATCTTTATTCGCGGCAAGTTCGCTTAATAGACTTAACATTGGTCCGATCCCCGCCCCTCCTGCGATAAGAACGATGGAATCTGCATCTTTGCTTTCATTTAAACCCATGCTTCCGTATGGGCCATCAACAAACACTTCTTGACCAATAGATAGCGTGTTGAGCTGAGATGTATAATCACCTAGTTCTCTGATCACCATTGAAAAGCGAGGAAGTTCATCGGTGCTTGATGCGATTGAAAATGGGTGGTCATTCAAGTTGAACACTGAACTTCCAGTATTAATCCACACGAACTGTCCTGCCTCAAAAGAGAAATCGTCGTTGCTATTTTTCTCTAATACAACCTTCCAATCTCTACTACTGACTTTCTTTATGTCGACTAAGGTAAACGGCTTAGCCAGAATCATGCGTTTCTTAGTAATATGGTTGTAAGCCACGAGTAGCACTGAAGAAACACAAAGTAACCACCAAATCGCATTAAACGCACCGCTAAATTGACCATGACTGCCCACGGTGGTGATGTGTAAAGTAGCTAAAACGGCAATGACAACAAAGCCGACTAAGTGAGTCAGGCGCCAGGTTTCGTAGCTCATTCTAAGGCGATTCTTAAATACAGCTGTGAGTACCCATAAAATCATTGCAACCCATGCAATAAGACCTGTTAGCATCTGCGGTGCAACAACGATCTCAATAACGCTTCGAATGCCATCATCGACAGACTGAAAGAATTTTGGGGCTAAAATAAACAAAGGGTGAAGAAAGAAGAAAATCCCAATCCACTGACCAATTTTTTTATGCTTGGACATACTCCAATCAATATTTGCGAATAATGAGATTTGTTTTACACGGCTACCCAAAGGGAACTGTACGAAAAACGCCATCATGAAGATGACATTAAAAATACTGATCGCACTTAAGTAGAAACCTTTTCCATCCATGTCGAGAGATAAAGTAACAAGAAATGGAATGACTAATAAAATAGCGTATAACGCAAGCAGCTTCTTATGCTTAATATGCAATTTAAAACGACTCGGCTTGGGTTTAGAGGTATCTAAAGAGATTGCTTCTGTATTCATCTGTTGTTTCCATGTGTCAAAGTGAATAAATATTCCGATTAGATTAAGTGACCTTTTTATATATCGGCTTTTAATGTTGCGTAAAAACGCACTTATCCGATTACATAGAAACGCTAAGTCATCAAGGGTTAACGATCGGTTTAGTTTAGATAAAACCACGAAATATATAAGTGAAATATGATCTGGATTTCATTAAATGAAAAAATTGCTAAATGAATACGATAAATAAAAGGTATATCCAGCTTCCTTAGAAGCTATATATATTCGTAATAAGAATTATTTAAATTAACAATCTAAAAAATCTATTTAACTTTAATTAAATGTCTTCACTACAGGCAAACAAACATCTTTTGAATTAAGCAAAAAACATTCATTAGAGTAATTAATTTATCACTTGGACATTTCTTCGAGTCATGGGTAACAGTGTGGGTTGCTGGATAGTGTTTTAACTAAGTTAGCATTTATATGAATCTAAGATGGTATCGCGCATTTAACGTGCTATGTTTATAAAGTAGCTTTTGAACTAACGAGTCGGGTATGATGAACTTAAGAAAACATTTTGGGCTTATTTTCATTCTGGTTTCTCTTACGACGAGTGTCGCATTTCTATTTTACTCGGTAGAAGAGTGGCAGCAGGTAAAAGAGGAATCGGCAAAATACCAACATTCTCATTTAACCCTATTTACCGATTCTACATCAGCATTTTTCTCTCAGATTTCCTCAAGCTTCGATCTATTGGGCGAGCATCTCATTTCAATTGAACTTACAGAAGATGACTTTCATTACCCTTTGATTGACAAACTAGTGCAACAACACTCTTGGATCAAAGCACTTTCCGTAATGACGATGGATGGTACATTTATCGCCGCGAGCTCAAACTTCACTCCTCATCATCCCGACCGAAATAAAGACGATCCGCTTCAATTATTTAGACAAAGCAAATTACCCAACGGCACGATCATGAAGCGTAGTCACGTAAGTTTAGTCGAAGGCGCTACGGAGTCCGTCATCCCTTTTGGACGATATGTTGGTCGAATCAAGGACAGTAACACTCCTCTATTAGCCGTAACATCAGGGATTGTATTTGAAAATATGCCGCTATTTTTTGAAAAAATAGGTAATGAAGCGTACCACTCTTATGAAATAATTAGAGAAGACCAATATTTACAGTTTTCTATACGATCCATCTATTCTGATTTATCCAAAAAAGTCCCTGAGTCGTATTTCAATCAAATTTCTAGTCACAATTCATTCAATCGACATCAAACGGAAATTACAACCGTAACGAAAGACGGCAAATCGTATCAAGCGGTAATATTTTTTATGCCAGAATTACGCCTGTGGTTTGTTTCTACAATTCCAACCTCACAGTTAGTTGCAACCTATGCTAAAAAACAATTGCCACTCACCTTCGGTATTATTGGTTTGCTTATCATATTTTATGGTTTGACTCGATATATAAATCGTATAGAAGCCAGAAATGAGGACACTCTATTACATCAACTCGAGCACGATCACATCACCTATCTACCTAACCGAGTCTACTTGAAAAACAATTTGAATGATTGGTTAGCAACCCATAAAGTGGCAACGCTTTATTATATCGATGTGGATAAATTCAAAGATATAAATGAAGGCTTTGGTTACTCCGTAGGTGACACTCTTCTGATAAAAATTGCACAGAGGCTCATGTCTGAAGCGGGAAAAGATGCGTTAGTTGTTCGGGAGTACGCCAATAGATTTTTGCTAATCACACCTGATATTGGAGAACACTCGCCAGTGAGTTATGGGGATTCCTTACAAGCCATACTCACCGAACCGTATTTACTCGAATCATCTCACATTTCCATTACGGCAAGTGTCGGTATTGTGTCTTACCCAGAACACGGAGAAGACTATCACGATTTGATGATGTCGGCTGACATTGCTTTATCGGACGCCAAGAAGTCTCGAAATTCCGTAACATCACTCTCCTCAAGTATTTTAGCGCGTTATCAATCTCGAGTTCAGATCGGAAAACTATTACGTGGAGCCATTGAAGAAAACCTTCCTTTTATGGTTTTTCAACCTCAGATTAACCGTCATGGACAAGTTCAATCGTTAGAATCCCTTGCCAGATGGAAAGATGAACAATTTGGAATGATTGCTCCGGACAAGTTTATCCATGTAGCGGAGGTCACTGGGCAAATGAATGATTTGGGCTTCCTCATCATCGATAAGTCATTTAGAGACTTTTCCTATATTCAAGAGCATGTATCTAGCCCATTATCGTTGTCACTTAATGTATCAATACAGCAGTTGTCGGATAAACGCTTTCTGCGCTTCATTGTTGATGGTATGACGAAGTATGGTATTAGTGGTTCATCCATCATTGTTGAGGTGACAGAATCTATTTTTATCGACGACAATCAACATATCAGACCGGTTTGTAAGCAACTTGAGTTCTATGGGATAAGGCTGTCACTAGATGATTTTGGGACCGGTTATTCCTCTTTATCGGTACTTAAGAAGCTCGAGATTAGCGAGCTCAAAATTGACCGTTCTTTTGTTATGACCATGACGAATGAACAAAAGTCGTTATCACTTGTGCAAACCATCTTGAAACTCGCCAAACAACTTAATATGAAAAGTGTCGCGGAAGGTGTCGAAACCAAGGAGCAATACGAAATTCTAAAACAATGCGATTGCGACCTATTTCAAGGATATTATTTTGCTAAACCAATGAACGCTGATGAAACAATCCACTTCATCAACAGTTTTAATGACCAATCGTAAAGCGATTCCATGTAATTAGATCTAACAAGTCGTTCACTCCCTCCTATTCTGTAATAGTTTCCGTACAAGTATAAGCGATTAAGGTAGCGTGTTAACTGCTACCTCTCTACTCACTATTTATCTAAACCCACACCACTAAGCTATTTTTCGTGCCGCAGCCCGACGTTTGAAAGATTCATTGGCACAAAACCTGAGAGGGTTTCTACTCGTTCTAGCCACTCTTCTACTCGTGGAAAATCCGCCAAATTGATTCCGCCTTCAGGAGCTAATTTTGTATAGGAATAAAATGCCAGATCCGCAATTGTAGGAACATCACCCACCAACCATTCTCGGTTCTTCAGATACCCTTGCAGTTCAGTGAACAGTTTATTGGCTTGTTCAGTTAACGTTTCTCTATCAAGGTCACGATCAAATAGATTTGCCCAGCGCAATTTAGCGACATTGCCAGCTAAACGATTCGCGGCTAATGAAAGAAACTGTTCAATATGCGCACGCTCAACTGGAGACTGAGGAAGCCACGTCTGCTGTTCGTCATAAACACTGGCCAAATATACCAATATCGCATTGGAATCATAAATAACCGCTTCGCCATCCACTAACACTGGAACCTGACCAAAAGGATTCAGCGCCAGAAATTCAGGCTGTTGCTGTTCGCCGGCGAGCAAGTCTACCTCAATCAATTCAAAATCCAATTCCAGCATACTCAACAACATATGGGCTCTATGTGCATGCCCAGACATCGGGTGCCAATACAGTTTTATCATTGTATTTTCCTGTTTAATTATCCTGTGGCTATTAAAGTACAACTTGCCATGAATAGAAACCCCGCTACTATGGAATGATAATTTCCCAAATGTTGATAATCTATGGACACTATTGATGGAATGAGAACAGTGGTTGCGGTAATTGAAACCGGATCATTCACTGCTGCTGCGGAACGTTTAGGTATTTCTAAATCGCTGACGTCTAAATACGTTAATCAAGTCGAGAAACAGATCGGAGCTAAACTGTTCAATCGAACCACTCGTAAGCTATCTATTGAACAAGCGGGTAAGCAATATTACCTTCAAGCACAGCAGGTATTATTGCAAGTCGATAAATTGTATAGCCAACTCGATTTAAGTCATAACATCGCTTCTGGGCCATTACGTGTCACGGCTTCTCAAGGTTTTGCAGAGGAGTTACTAAGCCCAATAATTCCCGAATTTCATCATCGTTATCCCGACGTAGAGATCGATATTATCGTCACCAATCAAAAACTCGATTTGGTTGAAAACGCAATTGATATTGCATTTCGCGCCAGTGAGCTCGACGATTCTAGCCTTAACTGTCGTAAGATTATGACAACTCAGAGTTCATTATATGCCGCACCTGAACTGGCGCAGTTGTGTCAAAGCGACCTTGATCTAGCGCAACTCCCATGTCTTATCGATAACAACCTTCACCCTACCGCTCGGTGGCCTATTACCTCTTGTTTAAATCAACATTCTGAAATAACAACCATGGCTGTACGCAGTGTATTTCGGAGTAATAACCCACGCCTGATCCGACAATTGACGTTATCGGCAATGGGAGTCAGCTATCAATCCGATATTATCGCGGCGCGCTATGTTAAATCTGGTCGTCTACAAAAGTTAGATATTGGCTTTGAACCATTGCATTTCCCCATAAATGCTCTGTTCCGAGGTGGAGACTATCAACCGAAGAGAGTACGAGTATTTCTTGATTTTGTGGTTGAAAAACTGAGTAAAAAGCCATCTTAAATACCTATTTAAGATGGCTTAAATTAAATCAATGTCACGGATATTTTTATGCTTGAAATAAATTTAGATATTCGCCGTAGCCTTCTTTCTCTAACTGATCAGCAGGTACAAAGCGCAGAGAAGCAGAGTTCATGCAATAGCGTAATCCCGTCGGCTCTGGGCCATCTTCAAACACATGCCCTAAGTGGGAATCACCAAAGCGACTTCTGACTTCGGTTCTTGGGTAAAAGAGTTTGTAATCCGTGGTGGTAATAACGTAATTACCGTCCAAAGGTTTAGTAAAACTTGGCCAACCGGTTCCCGATTTGTACTTGTCTGTTGAAGAAAATAACGGCTCGCCCGTCACGATATCTACATAGATACCCGCCTCCTTATTATCCCAATAAAGATTGTCAAACGGACGCTCCGTTGCGTCATTTTGAGTTACCTCATACTGTAAAGAAGTCAGCGACTTACGAATCTCGTTGTCGGTTGGTTTAGCGTATTGCTTTACCGCTGATGATTGATTTTTTTGATCGATCATTTGACGCAATGTCACTGGGTTTTTAATGCGATCTTCGCCAAATAAATCATCTAGGTATTGGTCGCGTCCTGAAGCATGACGGTAGTACTTATAACGAATACTGCTCTTCTTATAGTAATCCTGATGGTACTCTTCAGCAGGGAAAAACTCAGAATATTCGATCAGTTCAGTAGCGATAGGATCTGGGTAGATCTTAGCTGCATCGACATCTTGAATGAACTGCTCTGCAATCGTTTTTTGTTCCGCGTTATGATAGAAGATTGCAGGACGATATTGAGGACCACGGTCAACAAAAGAACCGTCACCATCGGTAGGATTCATATGTCTAAATAGGTAATCAATAACTTCTTCATAACTTAATACATCACCGTCATAGGTGACTTGAATAACTTCGATATGTCCAGACTTTCCTGATGATACCTGCTTGTAAGTCGCGGTTTCTTCGCTCCCTCCTGCATATCCTGAGACAACAGTGGAAACACCTTCAAGCTTTTCAAAGTCGGACTCGGTACACCAGAAACAACCGCCCGCGATTGTCGCAACTTGGCTATCTTTTGGCATAGCATTACTACTTTCCGCGTTTGCTGATCGATCCGGCATAACAGCTAAAACCAGTATTGGCAATAATGCTCCGAAAGAGAACAGCCATTTAGATAATTGCTTCATGTTGATTTCCTTAAACCAAGGTTTCTGTTTATGTACTTAGTTAGACGTGCTTAAAACAAGAATATTACATAAAATTGAAAAATATTTTGAATTCACTTAACCCGAGACTAACATTCGCGATCACAGCAAGTATAGAGGGCTTACATTTTTTGACATTTATGGTGGGTTTATTGGAGTTTTAGTAACATTTAGATCAACGTATCTAAGTCGACACCAGAAAAGGTTTTATTCTCTTCCATTACAACGTAACTATTAATTGTCGCTGAATAGTCCTTACTGCTGATTAACCTATCGTTTATCGCCAAATACGCCGCCATATCACGACAAATAATTTTCAGTATGAGATCAGATTCCCCACTTACCGTATAGTATTCAACCACTTCGGGAATTGATTCAACGAGCGCTTTAAATGATTGAAACTCTTGATAGGTATGGTTCTTTAAATTGACACTGGTAATACAGGTTACAAAGCGGCATACAGAGTGAAGGTTTATTTTTGCGTGATAGCCACTAATCACCCCCTCTTCCTCGAGACTCCTAAGCCGAAGTAAACAAGAACTTGGAGCAAGATCGACCTGTCGCGCAAGCTCTTGATTGGTGACACGACCGTTTTTTTGTAGTATTTCGATAATTTTATAATCTATTTTATCTAGTTTTTTCATTAAGTTATCTTTCTACGTTCATTAATGACGTATCACTACATCGGTGGTTTATCCTATTTTAACCTTACAATCCTAAATTAATTAAATCCAGTTTCTTTGATTGGCTCTTTTAACAATGCCACTGTCATGGACAAAAAAAACTGCCTTTAAGCGGAAGCATGACAACATTTCACCTTCTGTATTTATTACAACTCTACATTGATCGCACTAGAATAGTGCTTACGCGCACCATCACTACTCAAAATAGTTTGAATAAGTCGCAATCCCGTTTCACTTCACAAAATCATGTAAATTTATTTTTGCATTTAATTTCATCAAATCGTTTAAACGCGAATTTAATTTCAGCATTTTCTTCTCCATCGCATAAAGTTCAATTGTACGCATTGTTTTTTTAACTTAATGAATCAGCAACTATTTTTGGCACAGTCCCTGCTCTAGCAATACCAATATTTTGAATTCATACTACAAACTCATAGGAAAAATCAGTGTTGATATTCCATTAGAAACGGTTTTCATCAGCGCTAATTTAAATGATTTGTTAATACCAATTTAAGAGGCACAGTCATGGTACAGGAAGTAACTCGAAGCGATTTTGATCAATATTTGGTCCCTACTTATTCACCTGCTCCATTCATTCCTGTGAAAGGTGAAGGATCAATCATTACCGATCAACAAGGAAAAGAGTACATCGACTTTACCGCGGGTATTGCAGTTAATGTCCTAGGGCATAACCATCCAAAACTAAAACAAGCCCTCATTTCTCAAGCCGACAGTATTTGGCACCTTGGCAATGGTTACACTAATGAACCAGTGTTGACCCTAGCTAAAAAGTTAGTTGAAAACACCTTTGCGGATAAAGTTTTCTTCTGCAACTCCGGTGCTGAAGCGAATGAAGCTGCACTTAAATTAGCTCGTAAATATGGCAATGATAAGTACGGTGAAACCAAAAATGAAATCGTTGCCTTCAAGAGTGGTTTTCATGGTCGTACCCTGTTCACCGTCAGTGCGGGCGGACAGCCTAAATATTCACAAGATTTCGCGCCATTACCGGGTGGGATTAACCACGTTCCATTTAACGATTTGGAAGCAGCTAAAACCGCAATTAATTCGAATACGTGTGCGGTAATCGTTGAGCCCGTTCAAGGTGAAGGCGGAGTCGTTCCTGCTGACCCAACATTCTTACAAGGACTGCGCGAATTGTGTGACCAGCATGATGCGCTATTGATCTTCGATGAAGTTCAAACTGGTGTCGGTCGTACAGGACACCTCTATGCCTACATGCACTACGGTGTCGTACCAGATGTATTATCTTCCGCTAAAGCGCTAGGTGGCGGTTTTCCGATTGGTGCTGTACTCACCACTGACAAATTAGCGTCCACTTTATCGGTTGGTACTCATGGCACAACATACGGAGGCAACCCTCTTGCGTCTTCGGTGGCTAATGCCGTTATTGATGAAGTCAATCAGCCTGGATTTCTACAAGGTGTCATCGAGCGCCAAGATTACTTCTTCTCTCGTCTCAACGAAATTAATCAATCGCGAAATGTCTTCAAAGATATACGTGGAGTCGGCTTATTGATTGGTTGCGAACTCGTTGAAGAACACAAGGGCAAGTCTAAGGAAATTTCTAACCTTGTTGCTGAGCAAGGCGTGATGATGCTAATTGCGGGACCAGATATCCTGAGATTCGCTCCGGCACTCAACATTCCTTTATCTGACATCGAAGCGGGATTAGCACGATTCACCACAGCGTTAGACACGTGGCTAGGGAGCGCACAACAATGATCGTTCTGCGACCTGCACAGCCAAATGATATCTGTTACCTAGAACGGTTCGCCAATGCTAGTGGGCCTCTCGTTTCTACGCTTCCAGAAAGTCATACCCATCTTTTGGGCAAGGTCGAGCAATCGAAGCAATCTTTTGCCAAAGCCGTGACCGCGCCAAGCAATGAGTCGTATCTTTTTGTATTAGAAGATTCAAGCACTGGGCGGCTTCTTGGTACGGGCGGTATCAATGCCCTAGCGGGAAATCAGGCACCATTTTATTCATATCGGACAGAATTCAAAATTCACGCTTCTCGAAAGCTCAACGTAAACAATCGAGTTAAAGCGTTAATCCTTAATCATGATCTCAGCGACCATTCTCAGCTCTGCTCATTTTATATCGATCCTGAATTCGCCGAAAGTCTTTACCCATCGGTAATTACCTTAGGGCGTTTACTCTATATGTCAGTCGCTCCACAGCGGTTTTCTGACCAATGGATGGCGGTGTTACCCGGTATTTTTGATGAACACGGGGTTGCGCCATTTTGGGAACATGTTGGCCGTAAATTCTGTGATATCGACTACAGTCAGGTCGAATATTACAACAGTACGCGTGAAAAGACGTTCATCGTTGAAATGATGCCTTATCACCCGCTGTATGTGACGCTAATGCACAAAGAAGCGCAAGACGTCATTGGGTTAATCCATGAGCGTGCTGCTCTACAGAATACGCTGCTGACTGAACAGGGATTTGGCCCAGACAACTACGTCGAAATTTTTGATGCGGGGGCAATTCTAACCGCCCGCCGTAAAGATATTTTACTAACTCAACAAACGAAATTCGTTCAGTTAGTAACCAATGAAAAGTCCGACACTCCAAAGACATTCATGGTCGGTATCAAGCATGAAGATGGATTTAAATCCTATTTGATTAATGGCGTGCTTGAAGGCGACCAACTTCACATTTGTTCTGATGATCTAACCGAACTTAAACTTCCAGTCGGAACAATGGTGCATGCCGTTGCGCTTACTGAATTTCCACACAATCAGGTGAGGAACTAACATCATGATGTTCATACGCCCGATAGAGAAACAAGATACGCAAACCCTTTTGCAGATGGCTGAAGTAACCGGCACCGGTTTTACCTCGTTACCCCATGATGAAAAACACATCACTAATCGGATCGATCGAATGCTGGCAACTCAGCAAGGAACTGCTCCACTCTGTGACCAAGGGTATTTATTTGTTTTAGAAGATTCAGAAACCGGAGAAATGGTTGGCGTAAGTGCAATAGAAGTCGCGATTGGCCTTGGTGACCCGTGGTACACCTTCCACATAGGGACTCAAGTACACGCTTCAAAAGATCTCGGGATCTACCGAAAGATGAAAAAGCTAAGCCTAAGCAATGATCATACGGGACATAGCGAGCTTTGTACTCTGTTTCTAAACCCCGACTATCGTAAGAATAAAAATGGCCATCTGCTGTCAAAATGCCGCTTTTTATTCATTGCTGCGTTTAAAGAACTGTTCTCAAACAAACTCTTTGCTGAAATGCGTGGATATACCGATGAACAAGGTAACTCCCCTCTTTGGGAAGGACTGGGTAAACACTTCTTTAATCTTTCATTTGACGAAGTGGACTATCAAACCGGAATAGGAAATAAATCCTTTATTGCTGAGCTAATGCCAAAGCACGCTATTTATATCGATTTCTTAAGTGAAGCCGCACAACAAGTGATAGGTGAAGTTCATACCAATACTATTCCTGCTCGAAAGATTCTCGAGAGCGAAGGACTGCGCCATGAAGGATACGTCGATATCTTTGATGGTGGTCCAACTCTCGAAGCCTACACCGATGACCTACGCATCGTAAGAAAAAGTGAATTACGACGCGTCTCAATTGTGGCAAATGAATCAAGCGACACACTATCGCCAGGTAAGCAAACGCTATTAATCGGGAATGAACAATACCTAACATTTCGCGCCATTATCGGTGAGCCCGCTATCGATGACGAATATATTTATCTGACCTCAGAGCAAGCAGATGTCCTCAATGTAAGTAATCAAGACTCAATACGCGTCGTCCCATTATTTGAAAAGGAAAAAGAATTATGAGCACTCTCACTCACTTTATTAATGGAAGCTGGCTTTCAGGTACTGGCGAGCACTTAGACAAAACTAACCCTAGTTCTAATGCCGTTCTTTGGTCTGGTAATGCTGCGTCTGAGCAAGAAGTTGACTTAGCGGTAGTAGCGGCACGAGCCGCATTTCCTAGTTGGGCTAAGCAAGATTTAGAAGACCGAATCAAGGTTTTGGAAACCTTCTCGCAAAACCTGTCTAATGATGCGGAACGTGTTGGTCGAGTAATCGCACAAGAAACCGGTAAACCGGAATGGGAAGCAAAAACCGAAGTTCAAGCCATGATAAACAAGGTCAAAATTTCTGTTCAGGCTTTTCACGAACGTACTGGAATCAAAATAACCCCAACCCCAGATGGTCAAGCGGTATTGAGGCATCGTCCACACGGTGTATTAGCAGTATTTGGTCCATACAATTTCCCGGGCCACCTTCCGAATGGTCATATAGTACCTGCGTTACTTGCGGGTAACTGTATCGTTTTCAAAGCCAGCGAACTGACTCCTTGGACCGCCCAAGTCACCTTAGAAATTTGGCAAAAATCAGGATTACCTAATGGCGTAATCAACTTAATCCAAGGCGCTAAGGAAACTGGAATTGCACTCTCTAATCATAGTGACATTGATGGGCTTCTTTTCACAGGAAGCGCGGGGACAGGTTACCAACTCCATCGTCAACTCGCAGGGCAACCAGAGAAAATTCTCGCCCTAGAAATGGGGGGAAATAATGCGCTGATCATTGATAGCTATGACAATCTCGACGACGCAATCAATATTACAATTCAGTCAGCTTTTATCAGTGCAGGACAACGCTGTACTTGTGCTCGCCGTTTACTTGTTCCAAAGGGTAAAGACGGAGATCAATTCATCGATCGCCTTGTCGAAGTCTCTCGCGATATTTCCGTGGGTAAATGGGACGCAACGCCAGCGCCTTTCATGGGTGCTGTTATCTCTAATCAAGCAGCGGATACGCTTCTGGCCGCTCAAGATTCTCTGTGCGCTCTTGGTGGGACGTCATTACTTAAGATGAATCGTGTAGAAGAAGGCGCAGCGATGTTGACTCCTGCGATTATCGATGTGACTAACGTGGATAAGCTACCCGACGAAGAATACTTCGGTCCATTATTGACGGTAATTCGTTACGAAGAATTTACCCAAGCCATAAAGATCGCCAATCACACCCGTTATGGACTTTCAATGGGGCTTATATCTAAGCAACGCGATCTCTATGAGCAGTTATTAATTGAAGCGCGCGCAGGCATTGTCAACTGGAACAAGCCACTCACCGGGGCTTCGAGTAACGCCCCATTTGGTGGAATCGGTGCATCTGGAAATCACAGAGCAAGTGCCTATTACGCCGCCGATTACTGTGCGTGGCCAATGGCTTCGATGGAAAGCGAACGTATTCAGCGCCCAGAAACAAACCTCCCAGGTTTAAACTTTAACTAATTAATAAGGAGGCGCTTATGTCTGCATATGAAGTAAATTTCGATGGACTGGTTGGTCTGACGCATAACTACGCTGGATTGTCGTTTGGTAATGTCGCGTCAACATCGAATAAAAGTGCGGTCGCGAATCCCAAGCTCGCGGCGTTGCAAGGGTTGGATAAAATGAAAGCTCTCACTGATCTCGGGTTTAAGCAAGGCGTGCTCCCTTCACAAGATCGCCCGTGCATCGAAACACTACGTCAGCTTGGGTTTACCGGTGAAGATAGTGTTGTGTTGCAAAAAGCCGCGCAACACGCTCCACAATTACTGGCGAACGTAAGTTCAGCGTCGTCCATGTGGGTTGCCAACGCTGCCACGGTTTCTCCTTCGGCAGACACCGGCGACGGCAAGGTTCATTTTACCGTCGCAAATCTCAATTGTAAGTTTCACCGCGCGATTGAAGAGCAGACGACAAGCAACTCCCTAAGATCGATTTTTTCCAGCGAACAACATTTCGCCCATCACCGAGCTTTGCCACAACAAAGCCTATTTGGTGACGAAGGCGCTGCAAACCACAACCGTCTGTGTGCAGATTATGGCAAAGCCGGTGTCGAAGTGTTTGTCTACGGGCGTCAAGCTTTTGGTGGACAAATTGAACCCCAAAAGTACCCCGCTCGTCAAACCCGAGAAGCGAGTGAAGCCGTTGCACGGTTACACCAGTTAGATGGCGAAAAAACCGTGTTCGTCCAGCAAAATCCCGATGTGATTGATCAAGGGGTATTTCATAACGACGTTATTTCGGTGAGCAATGGCAATGTCTTGTTCCACCATCAAGAAGCGTTTCTCGATACCGCTTCTGCTTTCGCAGAAATTGACCGAAAGATGAGAAACCTCGGTACATATTTCGAACCAATACAAGTACCTAGCGATAAAGTCAGCGTGAGTGACGCGGTAACTACATATCTATTTAACAGCCAACTTCTCAGCAAACAAGGCGGCAAGATGATGATTGTGGTACCCGAAGAGTCACGTGCTAACCCTAGAGTTTGGGCTTACCTCAAAGAACTGGTACAAGGCAATTCACCGATAGATGAAGTGCGAGTGTTTGATCTGCGTGAAAGCATGTGTAATGGCGGCGGGCCTGCCTGTTTACGCTTACGGGTCGCATTAAATAACCAAGAACTTCAAGCCGTTAATCAGCACGCTTTAATGAACGATGATTTATATCAGACTCTCACCGCGTGGGTGAATAAACATTATCGCGATCAACTTCATGAGTCCGATTTATCTGATCCGCAGCTATTGATGGAAAACCGAAATGCACTTGACGAATTGACCCAAATAATGAAATTGGGTTCGATTTATTCATTCCAAAAAGGTTAATCGTACCATGTTTGATTTTCTAGCAGAGACGCTTACGGGTGATAAAATGAGCTCGACTTCGGGACAAACGGAATACCTAACTTGGTCACGTCCAGCACCCGGAATGATAAGCTTCGAACCAAACGTAACAACCCGTAAAAGTGTCGTTATTTCCGTGGGCATTCATGGTAATGAAACGGCTCCCATCGAAATTGTTTCATCGCTCGTCTCTAACCTTCTTTCGGGTCATCAAGCTCTCAAGGTTCGATTGATGGTTATTATTGGAAACCTCGAGGCGATGCGCAGCGAGAAGCGTTATCTAAACATTGATATGAATCGCTTATTTAGCGACCATTATTTACGTTACAAGCCTTGCTACGAAACACAACGAGCGCAAGAGATTCAGCAAGTAATGACCGATTTTTACTCAGCTGAACGACAACATATTCGCCATCATTTTGACCTGCATACTGCAATTCGATCTTCTCATCACCAACGGTTCGGTGTATTACCCTACCTACGTGAGGGGAACTACTGCGCTGAAAGTTTGAGCTTATTACAAAGTATGGGGCTTGAAGCGCTCGTCATTAATCATGCACCTTCGGCTACATTTAGCTATTTCAGCAGCAATGAATTTGGTGCCGCAAGTTGCACCTTAGAACTCGGAAAAGCGAAACCTTTTGGGGCCAACGATTTACGCCAATTTAACCGCATTGAACAAGGCTTGATTGACGTAATTAGCGATGTGCTTCCTCGAGACGCGGTCAGTAGCGAGCTACAGGTCTATCGAGTCGCAGAAGTTCTGACCAAATCAAGCCCTCAATTCAAGCTCAATGTTGATGATGACGTTAAAAACTTCACCGCTTTTCCAAAAGATTTCATCCTCACAACTGACGGTGAGAATGAGTATCGAGTACAACCTGAAACCGGATATATTCTTTTTCCAAATAACCATGTCAACGTCGGCTTTCGGGCAGGATTATTGTTGGAAAAAGAACCCGCACTTAGAACAATGATCAACTAGATAAGGAGCAATACAATCCAGCGAAATCGCTGACTCAGTACCACAGATATATACATGAACGGATACTAATTATTACTCTAAAGGGAGTTAAATATGAATACTGATATTCCAACTGGCGCGAGAACCCCCCATTTTTGGGAAGCAATAGTGTCGTTACTATCACTTGTCGTCGGCATCGTCGTTTCAATCGTTATTTATGGCCTCGACCCACAAATTCCTATGTTGATGGGGGTAATCGTTGCGTCAATCATAGCTTTGCGCTGTGGTTTTACTTGGCAACACATCCAAGACGGAATGGTTAAAGGAATTACTAATGCTCTTCCGGCTACGATCATTCTAATTATCGTTGGGATCCTAATTGGTGTCTGGATCTTAGCGGGCGTTGTGCCGACCCTAATTTACTACGGTCTCAACATTTTATCGCCATCAATTTTTCTTCCTTCTGCAGTGATCATTTGTGCCATTACTTCTCTTGCTACGGGTACCAGTTGGGGAACAACAGGTACCGTCGGCGTTGCGTTGATGGGAATAGGTTCTGGTCTTGGTTTTCCACTTCCAATTGTTGCAGGAGCCGTGTTATCCGGTGCGTATTTTGGAGACAAAATGTCACCGCTTTCGGACACCACGAATATGGCGCCAGCACTTGCGGGCACGGATCTTTTCACCCATATCAAGCACATGTCGTACACTACCGGCGTTTCGATTGGGTTAACGTTAATTATCGAAATATTCTTGGGGATGCACTACAGCAGCACTGAAGGCAATATCGAACGCATCAACACAGTATTAACTTTATTAGACGAAAATTTCACTATAAACATCGTGATGATTTTGCCTGCTTTATTGGTTTGTTTTGTTTCTTACAAGCAAATGCCTGCAATCCCAGGTATCACTCTAGGTGTTTTGTCTGCTGCAATCATTGGAGTTGGTCTTCAAGATGCAAGTTACGAGTCTCTTTTGAATTCCGCATTTAATGGTTTTGAAGGCGCAACAGGTAACGAGGATGTCGATTCGCTACTAACTCGTGGCGGTATGGATTCAATGATGTACACCATAAGCCTCGTGATATCAGCGATGATGTTTGGTGGTGTTATGGAACGAACTGGACAATTGAAAGTGATTGCCGATAAAGTTCTTTCCTCAGTAAGTTCAGATGGTGGATTGATCACCTCAACAGTCGCGACGGGCGTTGTGTCAAACATGATTCTGTGTGATCAATATATGTCGATTGTTATGGGCGCGCGTACCTATGCATCCGCTTATGAAGAACGTGGATTGGCTCCCGAAAACCTATCACGAGCGGTTGAAGATTCAGCGACGGTAACGGCGAACCTGATTCCTTGGAACTCGGGCGGTGCGTACCAAGCAGCGACTCTTGGTGTAGCAACGATTGCTTACCTTCCGTTCGCATTCTTCTGTTGGTTATCTCCGCTTGTCACGATTCTATTTGGTGTCATGGGATGGACAATTACTAGAATTGATGACAAAAAAGAAGACACTGTGGAAGTAAAACAAGAGTTAGCAGACTCCAATTCGTAAGTTTCCGCTCTCACCAATGTCTATTGATGTGTTAGAACTCTAATACTCAAATAATAAAAGTCCGATATCAAAAACTTGGTATCGGAATTTTTCTGTTTCTCGAAGGTTTAATCTGTCTTGATTAATGTTGGGGCTAAATTGCGCCTATAGACTCTTCAGTCCCCATTTCGCTGCTGTCGCATCAAAGAAGCCTTGAGTGGTTTTTAACTCAATCCAATGATTGATGTAGTTAATCCAAACTTGGTCACTTTGAGGTAGAAGCATAGAAATAGGCGTTGGTTTACGTGCTTCTTTCACCGGTACAATAGCCAACTGCTTAAAGCGTTCAATCAAGGTTGCCGCTTCGACGTTAGACGTAACAGAGACATCAGCACGACGAGCTAACAGTTCTTGGAAATCACGAGCTGGCGCTTCAATAACGATATGCTCTGCATTTGGGAAAAAGTCTTTCACCATTTTCTCTTGAACCGTTCCTAACGTAGCCGCGACTTTTACATCAGCTTTGTCGATATCGCTCCAATCGGAAAATTTATCCAACGAATTCTTTTGTACAACAGGTACAAATGCTAAGTAAAAATATGGTTGGCTGTAACCAGCAACTTTAGCACGAGACATATTTAACGACGCACTTCCGGTCATGTCGTATTTATTCGCGGTGATACCATTGACCAAGGTTTTCCAATCGGCCGCAACATACTCGACCTCTACTCCCAAATCTTTGGCGAGTTCCGTGGTGATGTCGATATCAAACCCTTTGTAGCTGTTAGTCGCAGGATCTTTCACGGTCATCGGGTTCCAATCGCCAGTAGTGCCGACTCTTAATACACCTGAATTTAGAATTTCTTGTAAACGGCTGGTTTCGGCAGCAGCATTACCTATACTTAACATTGCAGCGAAAAACAGTATGATCCACTTTTTCATGGTAATTCCTTTTTGGTAAAGAGTATTTAATAGATTTACGCCCAGTAGTAGTTAACATATCATTTACACTCTAAAAATCTAGAGACTAATCATGCAGTTCACTTATAAAACATCGTTAATTCTTTTCCTATCTCTGTTTTTGTTAACTGGGTGCAGCGATTATCAATGGGGCTGGTACGTCTTGAACCCCAATACGCCACAAGGCTCTGCGAACTTGGGATTTTTGGTTTCTGGGTTTTACGACACCATTAATATCTCGTTAATCAGTATGGCCTTTGCAATGATCATTGGCTTATTTATTGCCTTTCTTGCGCTGTCTAATTCGAAGACGCTACGAGTAACCAATCGGGTTTATGTTGAAATCATTCGTTCAATCCCCGTCTTGGTTTTACTGCTTTGGGTCTATTACGGCCTGCCTACTCTCTTAGATATTAGCCTGAATCACTTTTGGGCGGGTGTGATAGCTCTATCCATTGCCGAGAGCGCCTTTCTTGCGGAAGTGTTTCGTGGCGGAATTCAATCAATCTCTTCAGGGCAACATGAAGCGGCTGAATCCCTAGGGTTGAGTTATTGGCAGAAAATGAGATTAATCATATTGCCACTCGCCATTCGTCAAATTCTTCCTCCGTTAGGTAATCAGTTTGTCTATATTCTAAAAATGTCATCTCTCGTTAGTGTGATTGGTTTGAGTGATTTAACGCGCAAAGCTAATGAACTCGTGGTCAATGAATACTTGCCACTTGAGATTTACACCTTTCTGGTACTGGAATACTTACTGCTTATTCTGATTGTTTCTCAAGGGGTAAGAATGCTCGAGAAACGTTTAGAAATACCCAGTCATTAGTGACGTTCATTGTTATTCTGACATTGTAAATAATAACTATTTCACGTAATATCAAGCGCGATTTAGGTGCCTTATCAAGACTCTCTTTGTCTATGATGGTGAAACGAGAAACTGGTTAAAATCCAGTACTGCCCCCGCAACGGTAACTGTGAGCGGCAACCAAACCACTGTATTACGTAACGCGCACCAGCGTACGATATGGGAAGGGGTTGCAAACGCGTTGATCAGAAGTCCGGAGACCGGCCTAACTCTACTCGACAACTGCGGTGGGCGGTGATTCAGAGGGAAATAAGTAACGCATGATGGACCATGATAAATTGAATATCGTTCGCTCTGAATACCTTTGTTTATGGCGTATTTAGACAACTGGATATTTTCACTACTCTTATCAAAACGGCCTTCTCATCAATCCTCTCGTTGCTGATTCACTTTGATTTCTACACCACCGTTTGACTATTTAATCCAATAGAAACGGTCGTCCAAGCATGAGTAGTTCATGGCGAAGCAGTCAGTTCGACTCTGAAGAACAAGAACCTCTTGGGCCACAGCTCAAAAGCCAATCCGGTTATGAGTCGATGGGTCAAGTCTATCGCGACCCTGAAACCGGTAAATTAATTCTGATTAGTAACGAGTAATCGACACTCGGTATTTTTCAATAACTCTGTGAGAACTAATATGACTGACAACAACACCAACAAAGATAAAGTCCAAATATCAGACGAAGAAGAGCGTAAGCACCAAGCCAGACAGCAAAAAATTAAAGAGAATGTCGATAAGCGTATTGCCAACGCAACGGAAGAACGCGGTGTATTAGTCGTCATAACAGGTAACGGTAAAGGCAAAAGCACGTCAGGTTTTGGAACGGTTTTAAGAGCGCTAGGTCATGGTATAAAGCCGGGCATCGTGCAATTTATCAAGGGCACTAAATGGGAGTGCGGCGAGCTTAATATTTTGAAGCAGTTCCCAATCGAGCACTACGTAATGGGTACTGGTTTTACGTGGGAAACACAGAGTAAAGCCACCGACATCGCCGCAGCGCAAAAAGCGTGGGAAAGAACCAAAGAGATGCTCGCCAACCCAGAATTGGGTATCGTGCTTCTGGATGAAATGACGTACATGATCAAGTATGGTTATATCGATCTCGATGAGATTGTTGAAGCGTTAACTAACCGCCCACCGATGCAGCATGTATTAATCACAGGTCGTGCGTGTCATCGCCGCATCGTAGAGTTAGCGGATACCGTGTCAGAAGTGCAACCGACAAAACATGCGTTTCAAATTGGTGTTAAAGCGCAGAAAGGATTGGATTGGTAAGGGTTGTTTAGTCTGGGGCATGCTTTGTTTAGTGGGGAGCATGTCCTTGCGCTTTTGTTATTTAGGTTACCGAAGCAAAATTGATTGCTTGGTTAAATCATTTTTCATAGTGGTAACGACAAGAAATTATCGTAAGTTTGTTATCGTCAACTGCGTATACCAACCGATGACTATCATCAATGCGCCGGGACCAAAACCCAGCTAAATTTTCTTTGAGGGGTTCGGGCTTACCTATTCCTTCAAGCGGACTGCGCTGAGTGTCCGTTATAAGTTTGTTTATACGCTTGAGCGTTTTCTTATCTTGCCCTTGCCAATATAAATAATCAGACCAAGCCTCCTTGGTCCATGCCAATATATCAATCATCGAGCAATCCATGCTCTTCAGTTTGACCGGCTCGATATTGCTGGATTGATCTGCTTAAATGAGCAGCGTTAGCAGGACTCTTTAACAAGTGAACCGTTTCCATTAGCCCATTAAACTGATCTAGAGACATGACAACGGCATCATCTGCATCACGCCTCGTGATAATCGTATAGTCAGCATCATCTACTACTTGGTCTAATACGCTTTTGAGCTGGTTTCTAGCTTCGGAGAAGTTAACCACCTTCATATTTTCGCCCTTACATGTACAAAATATAAGACAAGTATATCTTGTTCAATATATTGTGCAAGTGTTGAGCTATTTTAGAGGTTTAACTCCATCGCCTTTATAACGAGGTGTTTGAGTAAATTTACCGTCTTTATGCTCTTTTCGCCAACGGCTAAGCATAAATGGGTGAATATCAAGAGCGAGAGCGACATCCTTGGATTTAACATCTTATCTTAAACTTAGCTCGACGGCTTTAATCTTGAACTTAACAGGATAGAACCATGTTTTTCTTGGTTGGGTATATTTGGGCATTTTAGCCTCCTCAGTGTAATGAGGAGGTGTCCACTAAAGCGGGGGAAGACTATACGTCCAGTTGGTTAACTTGTTATACGTTTATATCACAACACTATTTATTTAATTCTTTAGCTATATCGGAAGGTGTCCACTGCACTTCAGTATAAGGTATATTCCTTAGCTGACTTGGCACTCCACCATTAGAATTAGGAAAGCGAGAAATTACAATTTTAAGTCCATTAGATATTGCAAGAACAACTTCTCTGTTAATCCAAGGGCTATTATGGTTATTATTCCCTATAACAAAAAAGGCAGAATCACAGCCAGACATAACGCTTTTAATTTCTTTATCTATAGCTGTATCCCCATATGCTGAAACATCATTTTCAACAAAAAGGAAATTACCTCTTACTGGACCTCCATGTGATTGCGTAAAACCTTTAATACTACGACTGATTTCTCGGTCATTAAAATTGTAAGAAACAAAGATTCTATTTGCCACTTTATACTCCTTTATTTAATTGAACAAACTATAAACCAAGAACATTTAATCATTAGTTTATGGATATTAATTTTATCCATTTTTCCTCGCAGACCATTGTGTATGCTCGCGTGAAAAAGCCGATTCGCTGCTCACTACGAAATTAGATAATTCTTTATCTGAAGCAACTGATTCAGCTTCACTTTTTATTAACACTATTTCATGTGCTGCGAGTGAATATGATGAGTTTAACTCATTGTGCTTTTTAGCTTGAAGCCAAGTTAAAACAGCACTTGCTCCTGTTGCAACTACCTCGATGGGCAATGACAGTGATGGTGCTGTGATACGCCATAACAGAAGTGCTATTGCAACTGCGTGTAATACAACAGAAACAATGAACCAATGCTTAGCTCTGCGTTTATTAAAAAGAGATTTTTTTGCATACCAATCAGCTTGGTTTTTTACTCTTTCATTTTTATAAATACTCAACCGTTGTTCTAAAGATAAATTTCGGATGTTGAACATCTGAGTTGAAATGGCATTCCCATTAGTTTTTTCTGACTGTAAATGTGCTGATAAAGACCTATTTTGATCAAGAATTGCTTTTAAATCAGATAAGAACTCTTTTCTGGTTTGCTCATCCGGTACATTTTGATCATAAGGCTCAGCTTTCATGACCCAGCGCCATGTCCTTGTTTTGACCGATTCAGCAACAGCTCTCCCGTTATACCAAGTATCTTCAGGTTTTTGGACTTTAAGCCAAATTAATATGCATAATGTAATTAGGAATAGTGAAGCAGATGCTAAAGCCCCAATTAAATCTGCCGGATAATAAAATGAAATTAAGGCTGCGATCACAAGTAAAAACAGGTAACTTTTAAGCGCAAAATAATAATTTGACTGTGCTGTTAAAGATGCTTGATCTGCCGATTGGTATAACGCAGGAAAATCATCTTCGTTTAGGTTGTTTTCAGACACTATCAATATCCTAGATTCTTATAGATATGTTCAAGGTAATGATAATTGTCATTATCATTAGGCATACTGTAATTTTCAATTGCATAAGCAACTATCTTAGGGGAGAAAGGTACAAAAATGGCACCAATATCTCGAATGATTGGTGGGCAAGTATCCCTGACCATATTACGTGAGCCATCTAAATTGACACCGATAATTGTGCAACCTTTTTCAATTGCAACTTCGGCTTCCCAGCGCACATATTTATGTCTACTTTTAGTATCGTTCCCAATAAGCATTACATATTTTCCAGCCATATTAATACGTTCACGGCATTTTCTTTTTATGTACGCTTCATTTTGTGAATTTAATGCACTACTAAGTTGACAGTCAGCAAAGTTAAAATCAATGTTATTATTTGCTTTCCATGCTTGCATTAGCCTGTAATTATGAATATCTGTGCTACTAAACCCGACAAATGCTCTTGCTAATCCCATCGTATTCTCCATCAGTTAATTGATTAGTTGCCTAAAACGTATAACGAGGCTGTAGAATTTCTACCTAGCCTCATTCTTGATTTTGATCTTACCCCTATTTCACCACGGTATGAGCTTGAATGCATTAACTCCTTGTGATCTAATCACCATCATTCACATATTTAGATGCGGTCATGCCAAACTTCAAAACCGATTATTCAAATCAAAATATGTTCGTTCCTGTCAGTATCGATGAGCAATTAATACCCTGAACTATTGAGTTCGCTATCGCGCACATCGTTGATAATCACTTGGACCTATCGCCGTTTAATACCTTATATCACAATGATAAAAATGGCGCTGCCGCATACCCTCCTTCTATCATGCTCAAGATTATCTTTTACGCTTACTCGCTCGGCATGTTATCCAGTCGGAGAATTGAACGAGCCTGCATAAACAATGTTACTTTCATGTGCTTACCTGGCGATGAAAGACCGCATTTAACCACTATCGCAGCCTTCATCGCTCAGATGAAAGACACCATCGAGCCATTATTCACTCAAGTTCTCATTATATGTGACCAACAAGGCTTAATCGGACGAAATATGTTTGCGATTGATGTCTGCAAAATATCATCCAATGCGAGTAAAGAATGGAGAGGAACACACGAAGAGCTTAGAAGAAAAAAAGATAAACTAGAGCGTTCAAGTAAACGTATTCTTGAACGTCATCAACACCTTGACTCAATCGCCAAAAGCCTCCTCGAACACGACTTAAAACAAAAAGAAAAATTCGATAGAGGTGCCGATAAAATTACCCAGTTTTTAGCGCACAACCAAGATAAGTTAGGCAGCAATAAAAAACCCATCAAAAGCAATATCACCGACAACGACAGCGCTAAAATGACCACCTCCAAAGGGACGATTCAAGGCTATAACGGTATTGCCATCACTGATGATAAACATCAAATTATTCTTCATAGCCAAGTATGGGGAAGCGTCGGAGAGCAACAAACATTACCGTTAACAAACAAATGAATCGATTTACGCTAAGAGGCAAAGAGAAAGTGAACGCCCAATGGGCGATGTTCAGCATGCTACACTATATAGAAAAGCTGCGAAATCACTTAAAATAGAAGGTAAACCCTCTATTTCTTACCCAATATTACGCTAAATTCACACACCGTTCCTAACCTCTATAATTGTCGCCTGAAGGCAAACATGGTCGCACAGTATCTGCTTAATTTCTGACTGAGTAAATCAGCGAAAAAACTAAAAAATCAACTCAAAAAAGAGAAACCCTACAGCCTCAACGCCTTGCTAAGCGGAAAATAACGGTTGGATATAATCGCGAAGCGATGGCCAACTGTTATTTTTCCGTTTAAGCAACTTGTATGGACAATAAACCCACCTAATAACACCTTATTCCCAGTTTAGGGTAAAGTGAGACCCAGGCTTTAGCTGCAACTAAAGCCTTCATTTGTCGCAGTTCGATTAAGCGATGGCTCCTCTATCGAGAGACCGATAACAAGAAAGAACGCGACAAACGACTCCAAGCAAAATA
>NZ_JBSQDJ010000020.1:0-89760 GCF_053850235.1 Vibrio phycocola
ATCACTGAAGAGGCGGCTATTCTAGCGAGATAATTCTTAGTGTCAAACACTTTTTAGAATTTTCTTTTTTTGCTTTCGAGCCTTGTTGAAACTTGCTTCATCGCTTTGTAAGCGCTCTGCCGTGTCAACGAGAGCGCATTATAGGGATCGCGTGACAAGACGCAAGCGCTTTTTATAAAAATCGTTATTTTATTAACTGTTCGTGCATTTTTTGCCCAAAAGGCTTATTTTTACCACTATTGTTAGCTCAAACGCTATTCACTCTCACTATCTAATGGAGATTTTATGAGTTCTCTTCGTAGCTACAAAGGCATTAGCCCTCAAGTTGGCAACAATGTCTATATTGATTCTAGTTCTGTATTGGTTGGAGATGTTCGAATCGGCGATGATTCAAGTATCTGGCCAATTGTCGCAGCCCGCGGTGATGTCAATTACATTGAGATAGGTCAGCGTACGAGTATTCAAGACGGGACGGTATTGCACGTTACCCATAAAAACACCGACAACCCAGAGGGCTACCCTCTCATCATTGGCAACGATGTCACCGTAGGCCACAAGGTTATGCTACATGGCTGCGTGATTGGTGACCGAGTATTGGTTGGGATGGGAGCGATTGTATTAGATGGTGTCGTAGTTGAATCAGAAGTGATGATTGGGGCAGGAAGTCTGGTTCCACCGAACAAGAAACTAGAAAGTGGCTATCTTTATGTAGGAAGCCCAGTCAAGCAAATTCGCCCATTGAAGGCCAGTGAAATAGCCTTCTTACAAAAATCGGCTGACAACTATGTCGCGACTAAGAACAATTACTTAACGAATGTGGTCGATCTTTAAGCTTTAGTTAATCTAAGACGATTTGCCCTACTTCGTTAAACATTTCTTCTTCTATTCGTTCTTCGGCCAGTTCTTCCAAATCAAATCGATAGTGGGAGAACTGCTCAAGAGCCAACGTTTCGTCGTTTACCTGACGTCCACTTATTCGTTCAAGCGTCGCTATCGGGATAACGCACACGATTAAATTGCCCATATTTTGGGCCGTAAACTCTACTGTTCGTAATTCGTTATTCCAAATTGCGTCTTCTGAGAAGATAATCGACTGATTCATCATTAACCTTCTAGGTTTTTTCTAAGTTCTCGTAATATTTGCTTAGAGCCCGGTCTCAAACCTCGCCACAACATAAAGCTCTCCGCAGCCTGACCAACCAGCATCCCTAATCCATCATAAGCTTGAGCAACGCCCTGCTCTTTAGCCCACTGATTAAAGGTGGTCACTCCCGCCCCATACGTCATGTCATACGCGATAGTAGTGGAAGAAAATATCTTGGTGCTGATATCTGGCACAGTTTTGTAAAGACTAGCGGAAGTAGAGTTTATAACCAGATCAAACGGTCTATCTACTTTATCCATATATTCAACATTAACCTGACCAAACTTAGCAAATATCTCCGCTAACTGCTGAGCTTTACCATAAGTCCTATTCACTAACGTTAATTGACTTGGGTTTTGATCTAACAAAGGCTTAATTACTCCCCTTGCTGCCCCGCCAGCTCCCAACAGCAGAATCCGACTTCCCTCAAGTGGTATTTGGTATTGCAATAAGTTTTGAACAAGCCCTTCACCATCGGTGTTGTCCCCTAATATCTCTCCATCGTCGAGTTTTTTGAGAGTATTTACCGCACCCGCTAACTCAGCTCTCTCCGTCACTCGATCGGCAAATTGGTAAGCCTCTTCCTTAAAAGGAGCTGTGATGTTGCAGCCTCGGCCACCAGATTCAAAAAACGCCGCGACTTCTTTTAGAAAGTCTCCGACTTCCGGAGCACGACTTGAATATTCAATATTCTGCATCGTCTGACGCGCGAAAAGAGTATGTATAAAGGGAGATTTACTCTGAGAAATTGGATTACCAAACACCAAATATTGATCAGGGGAACTTGCCATTTATTTGCCTGCCATTAAATAAAAAGGGTCATCTGAGATGACCCTATCATTTCAAGTACGCTAAGCCAATAATTTATAACCAATCTCTGGCCTTCAAATAATCGCTATAGAGCCTAGCTTCAGCACTGCCTTCTTCTGGTTGATAGCCGTATTCCCAACGAGCCAGTGGAGGCATTGACATCAGTATCGATTCTGTCCGTCCTCCAGTTTGTAAGCCAAACAATGTGCCGCGATCAAATACGAGATTAAATTCGACATAACGGCCACGACGATACAATTGAAACTGGCGTTCGCGATCAGAATATTCTAGGTTTTTGCGACGTTGCACGATTGGAGAATAGGCGGTCATAAACCCTTCTCCTACGGCTTGAATGTATTCAAAACACGTTTGAAACTCCCATTGATTCAGGTCGTCGAAAAACAAACCGCCAATACCACGAGTTTCTTCTCGATGTGGTAAATAGAAATATCGATCACACCATGCTTTATGCTCTGCATAGATTTGATCACCAAAAGGGGCACAGATAGTATTCGCTGTTTCGTGCCAATGTTGGCAATCTTCATCAAAAGGATAGAACGGCGTTAAATCAAACCCACCACCAAACCACCAAATTGGATCTTCACCCTCTTTTTCAGCAATAAAGAATCGAACATTGGCGTGAGAGGTTGGGACATAAGGATTATTAGGGTGAATAACTAATGATACTCCCATAGCTTCAAATCGACGACCTGCTAGCTCTGGCCGATGTGCCGTTGCAGAGGCGGGCATCTCCTTTCCAGTAACGTGAGAAAAGTTAACACCGCCTTGCTCAAACACATCACCAGACGTGAGAACTCGACTTCGTCCACCACCGCCCAAACGTTCACCAGGCTCTCGCGTCCACTCATCTTCTTTAAAGCTTGCTTTGCCATCTAATATTTCTAACTCTGCGCATATGTTGTCTTGCAACCTCATCAGAAATGCTTTGACCGAAGATTTATCTATTGTATTAATCATCCATTATCCCTGCCGTAATACGGCTAACGTCTGCACATCGCGAATTTCACTGGGTTTACTTCTGCCACCGGTTTCACCTTCTAAAATACTCACGTTGAGGTTTCCTAGTTGAGCTTCAACTTCTTTTGCTGTGATGCAAGCAGGCTGACCACTTAAATTGGCACTTGTTGAAGTAATTGGCCTACCATAGGCCAAACACAATTTTTGCACTAAAGCATGGTCTGTCACTCGAACAGCAATTGTCGAAAATTGACCTGTGAGCCAACGGCTAGAACGTTCGCTTGCTGGCATAACCCAAGTTACAGGCCCAGGCCACGTTGCGTTAACCAAGTTCAACTGTTCATCCGTTAACTTCTCAATTGCAATATAAGGTTTTAATTGTTCAAAATTAGCCGCGATTAAAATCAGCCCTTTTTCTACTGAACGCTGCTTTACCTTCAATAATTTATTAATTGCAGTAGGGCTATCGGGGTTACATCCAACACCAAATACCCCTTCTGTCGGGTAAGCGATGACGGCATCTTCATTTAATGCATTCAAGACTAACTCAAAATTGTTCACAACATTTCCTACAAAATCTGCCTTACTTTTTCGCTAGTGTACAAATTATCGTGCTTGAAACCCACGTCAATTTTGAATTTAACAAAAACAGTGGCGTTCCAATCGCGCGCAAACGTTTTCCTCATGCTAATTTCCCCGTATAATGCCGCGAAAATGCAATCGCATACCTTAATCTAATCTACAGCAAGGAGTTCGAGATGAAAGTCGGAATTATTATGGGTTCGAAATCAGATTGGCCAACCATGAAACTCGCCGCAGAGATGCTAGACCAATTTGGCGTAGAGTATGAAACAAAAGTCGTTTCAGCTCATAGAACTCCACAACTTCTTGCTGATTACGCAACCAGCGCAAAAGAGCGTGGTATTAAAGTTATCATCGCTGGCGCAGGTGGTGCTGCTCACCTTCCAGGTATGGCATCCGCATTTACTAGCGTGCCAGTACTAGGTGTACCGGTTCAATCTCGCGCTCTTAAAGGAATGGATTCATTACTTTCCATCGTGCAAATGCCAAAAGGAATTGCGGTAGGGACATTAGCAATCGGTGAAGCAGGCGCAGCAAATGCCGGTATTTTAGCGGCGCAGATTCTCGGTATTCATAATGAAGAGATCATGGAAAAAGTAGAAGCATTCCGCCAACGTCAAACCGACACAGTACTTGCTAACCCAAACCCTGCAGAGGAATAATCGAATGCGCGTTTTAGTCCTTGGAGCAGGTCAATTAGCTCGAATGATGTCATTAGCTGGCGCACCACTTAATATTGAAACCACTGCGTTTGATGTGGTAAGTGGAAACATTGTTCACCCTTTAACTCAGCATGTACTCGGGCAAGGCTTGCAACACGCAATTGATCAAGCTGACGTTATCACTGCTGAGTTTGAGCACATTCCTCTCGACATTCTCGATGTCTGTGAGCAGAGTGGTAAATTTCTCCCAAGTACCGAAGCGATTAAAGCTGGAGGCGATCGTAGAATTGAGAAAAAGCTTCTCGATAATGCTCAAGTCAAAAACGCAAAATATGCGGTAATCACTAACCGAGCTGATTTTGATGCGGCTATTCACCACGTCGGCGTGCCAATGGTGTTGAAAAGTGCATTAGGTGGATACGATGGTAAAGGCCAGTGGCGCCTAAAAAATGCACAAGATGCAGAGACTATTTGGTCTGAAATGGAAGCGTGCATCGATGCAACGCCAACTCAAGCTATCGTTGCAGAAGAGTTTGTTCCCTTCGACCGCGAAGTTTCGCTTGTTGGCGTACGCGGTAAAAATGGCGATGTAAGAGTTTATCCTCTTGCAGAAAACGTTCACGTTAATGGCGTCTTGAGCTTATCTACTGCAATCGAAGATACCTCTCTTCAAGTACAAGCAAAAACTATGTTTACTGCTGTCGCCCAGAGTTTGGAATATGTTGGCGTTCTGGCACTAGAGTTTTTTGATGTTCAAGGAAAACTCCTGGTCAATGAAATTGCCCCTCGCGTCCATAACTCCGGTCACTGGACTCAACAAGGCGCAGAGACCTGCCAGTTTGAGAACCATCTACGAGCAGTATGTAGCTTACCTCTTGGGAGCACAAACTTAATTCGACCTACCAGTATGATTAACATCTTAGGTGAAGATAGTGTTCCAGAGAGCGTTGTTGCAACTGACGGCTGCCATGTTCATTGGTATGGAAAAGAAAAGCGCCCTGGAAGAAAGATGGGGCATATCAATGTATGTGCCGCTGATAACCAACAACTCACCGAACGGTTATGTCAGCTTTCAGAGTACCTCGATAGCCAAGCATTCCCCGCTGTAGCGGCCTACGCGGAGGCGAACAAATAACGCTCTTTCGAGTTTATTCGTGATACATTTTTGATGCGAAAACCAAAAGCCCACCGACGATTATCTCGCCGGTGGGCTTTTTAAATAATGCAGTAAACAAACTCAATCATCGTGAGAAGATTGCACTGCTGAACACTTGCGATCAGCGCAGAGTCGCTTGGTTCCGCTCGCGTACTTTTTCTCCACTAATAGCGGAAATCCGCAATCCGCACATTGCCCGCTCACCGGGAAATAATTGAGTGCAAATTTACATTTAGGATAATCATCGCACGACCAAAAGACTTTACCATAACGGGATTTTCTCTCGACCAGTTTCCCTTTTTTGCATTCAGGACAACCAATACTCTCAGACTGGTCACTGTGTTGAGGCTGATCATGAGACTCAATATGATGGCATTCAGGAAAGTTGCTACAGCCAATAAACATTCCAAAGCGTCCTTGGCGTAGCACCAATTCATGAGCGCATTCAGGACAAGGTACCCCGAGCTCTTTTACAATATGACCATCATGATTATGAACGGGACGCAGATATTCGCACGTGGGATATTGGCTACAACCAAGAAACGCGCCATGTTTACCATGACGCAATACCAAGGCCTCGCCGCACTTTGGGCACGCTTCTCCCTGATCTAAAGCGTGCTCATTGGCGCTAAATAGTTGATGGTCGATTTTACGACTCATGGTTATACAACCTGACTACAGAATGATAGTAACGATTAATGCAAAATACCTTGCTCTTTAGTATAAAGCCACTCTTCCATCATAGTGTACGCACTTTCGTATCCAGGAACATTGAACAGCACCATCAAGATAATCCATTTCAAATCATCAAGCTCAAACTCTGCCGTCTCTAGTCCCATAACTCGGTCGATCACCATCTCTCGAGTTTCAGTGTTAAGCACTTTAATTTGTTCAAGAAACAGCAAGAACCCACGACACTCGACGTTAATTCGCTTCATCTCTTCATCGGTAAAAATACGAATAGATGTGGTCGCACCGCTTGCAATTTCAGATTGCTCATCACTTTGCTGAAGTGCCGCTAACTCTTCTAACCACGTTAGCGCTTTATAGATATCATTCTGACGGAATCCTGCGCGGAGTAACTCATCTTCCAATTCATCTTGATCGAATTGCAATTCAGCCTCACTATGGATATATGTTTCAAATAGATACATTAAGATATCCATCATCATAGCTAGCCCCTCCCCTTTAGAATATAGCCACCGGCAATTGATTCAATATGGCCATTAAGTTCCAACTCAAGCAATTGAACCATCGCCTCTTGAATTGGTATATTGGTACGCTCAGCAATTATATCAATGGGCGTAACCTCTTTTCCTACGTTAGCTAACAGTTCAGGAAATGGCAATTCTTCTTGTGTATTAATTACAGGAAAAAGTTCTCCCTGACTGTTTTTATCCTGCTCTTGTGCCCAATTAAGGATATTTCCAATTTCTTGTATTACCTGCTCGCTGGTTTGAACCAATATAGCCCCTTGGCGAATGAGTTCATTACTGCCACGGCAATTAGCCTGATGAATAGAGCCCGGAACAACAAATACATCGCGCCCTTGCTCTGCAGCATATTTTGCCGTCACCAATGAACCACTTTTTTCTGCCGCTTCCACCACGAGCACACCAGTCGAAAGCCCACTAATAATTCGATTACGTCGAGGAAAGTACTCCGGACGCGCGCGAATATCTGGTGCAAACTCAGTCACTAACACTCCCTTTTCAGTGATTCGAGACGCTAAAGAAATATGCTGTCGCGGATACAAGTGACGAAAACCTGCCGCTAATACCGCGATAGTTGGATTGTCTGCATTTAACGCGCCAATATGTGCTTGACCATCAATTCCTAATGCTAATCCACTCGTAACCACTAAACCTTGCCTGCTAAAATCGGCCGAAAATTGTTGTGCGGTCTGAGAACCAACTCGTGAAGCATGTCGACTGCCGACAATCGACAGTTGGGGTTTGCTCAGTAAATTGGCATCCCCGATCGTATAAAGGGTGCTTGGTGCGGAATTAATCTCTTTGAGAAGTGGAGGATAAAGCGGATCGCAATAAGCGATAATACGATGAGTTGAGCTTTCATCCAACCAAGCAAGTGAAGCTTCTGCTTGAGCAATGGATTTATCAAATAACACGCTCAATTGTTTTTCAGTCAACCCGACATTTGCCCATTGAGAATGTGAAAACGCCATCATTTCCAAAAGAGAATAACGACTAAGAAGTTTAAGCATATGTTGAATGCCGACTCTAGGTAGTGCCGATAAACGCAACCAAAGCATCAACTCTTCACGGCTTAACTCTTTTGTCGGATCGGACATTCTCTTCGCCTTAACACTTTTTTTCTCCAAATGAACAAACCGCAGCGGTTTCTCAAGGAAAGCTATAACAATATCAACAATAAATAAGAATCTTGATCATAATTCGCCTGAGAATGCTGTCATTTGCGGTCTAAAATGTCTAGAATTGACCCCAATTACTACTGTTGTTTCGACACAATTCAACATTCCGAGTGTATATGCCTGTATTAGAAGTATTAACGTTCCCAGACGAACGCTTGCGTAAAGTGGCCAAACCGGTCAGCGCAGTCACACCTGAAATTCAAAAAATTGTCGATGACATGATTGAAACCATGTACGACGAAGAGGGGATCGGCCTTGCTGCAACGCAAGTCGATATCCACCAACGAATAGTGGTTATCGATGTCTCTGACAGCCGCGATCAGCCTATGGTATTAATCAATCCTGAAATCGTCGAAAAAAGTGGCGAAGACGGTATTGAAGAGGGTTGTCTTTCAGTTCCGGACTCAAGAGCTCTCGTTCAAAGAGCCGCACATGTCGTGGTCAAGGCTCTTGATCGTAATGGTGAAGAGTTTAGCTTTGAAGCCGACGAGCTATTAGCTATCTGCGTTCAACATGAACTAGACCATTTAGAAGGCAAACTGTTTGTCGATTATCTTTCACCGCTAAAACGTAAGCGCATTAAAGATAAACTCGAAAAAATCAAACGTGCTGCAGCCAAAAATAAATAAGAGAGGTTAGCTTGAGTCAATCACTACGTATTGTCTTTGCTGGTACTCCAGATTTCGCCGCCCGTCACTTGGCGGCGTTGTTGTCTTCGGAGCATGATGTCATTGCGGTTTATACTCAACCAGATAAACCCGCAGGACGCGGCAAAAAACTGACCCCAAGCCCTGTTAAACAACTGGCGCTTGAGCACAACATTGATGTTTTACAACCAGAAAGCTTTAAAACCGAAGAAGCTCAAAAACAACTCGAGCAACTAAATGCCGACATAATGATTGTTGTCGCTTATGGGCAACTTTTGCCCAAGTCTGTCCTTGAAACACCTCGGCTTGGTTGTATCAATGTTCACTTTTCGATTCTCCCTCGCTGGCGTGGTGCAGCTCCAATTCAACGAGCAATCTGGGCAGGAGATAAAGAAGCAGGCGTGACCATTATGCAAATGGATGTGGGGTTAGACACTGGTGATATTTTAAATATCGCAACCTTACCTGTTGAGGCTGATGATACCAGTGCGAGCATGTTCTCAAAGCTAGCTGAATTGGGGCCAAGTGCGATGATCGACTGCTTGAGCGATATGATTAGCGATCAACATGTTGCCACACCTCAGGACGATGCCCTTGCAAACTACGCAAAAAAATTGTCGAAAGAAGAGGCTCGTATTCAGTGGCAAGATGACGCTGATCATATTGAACGTTGCATTCGTGCCTTCAATCCTTGGCCGGTCAGTCACTTTAGTGTCAATGAACACACCATAAAGGTATGGAAAAGCCGAGTAGAAGAGAGCACTAGTGAAGCGCTACCTGGTACGATTCTACAGGCTGACAAAAGCGGTATTTATGTCGCGACTGGAAAACAGACCCTTGTTCTTGAACAGATTCAAATTCCGGGGAAAAAAGCCATGCCAGTGCAAGATATTCTCAATGCTCGCGCTGATTGGTTTAAAACCGGCAGTCAACTAACCTAATTCGTTAGACCAGATAGAATCTGGTCTTTTTTTATTTAGCTCATTTTATGTTTGGAATTCATTGTGACTACTAATGTTCGTGCTGCAGCTGCTCAGGTCGTTTTTCAAGTTGTGGATAAGGGCGAGTCCCTTTCTTCTGCTTTACCTATGGCTCAGCAAACCATTCGCCCTCGCGATCATGCTCTGTTGCAAGAGATTTGCTTTGGCGTTTTGCGCTACCTCCCGCGCCTTGAGTCAACCGCAAACCAACTTATGGATAAGCCCTTAAAAGGAAAGCAGCGTGTATTTCATCACCTGATTCTTGTCGGAATTTATCAAATTCTCTTCATGCGTATCCCTGACCACGCTGCGGTAGGCGAAACCGTAGAAGCCACCAAAGATCTTCGTGGTCCAAAGCTACGCGGATTAATCAATGCTGTATTGCGCAACTACCAACGTCGAAAAGAAGAATTAGATATCCAAGCGACGAGTCACGATGCCGGAAAATATGGTCACCCAAGTTGGTTACTTAAGCTTTTAAAAGAAAGTTACCCTGAGCAGTGGCAAGACATCGTTGAAGCAAACAATCAAAAAGCACCGATGTGGCTTAGGGTAAACCGTGAACATCACACTCGCGATGAATATCTAGCATTACTCAATCAAGAGAATATTGATGCAAGTCTACATTCTCAGGCACCAGACGCCTTAAAATTGGCTTCGCCTTGCGATGTCAGCTTACTTCCTGGCTTCGAGCAAGGATGGGTATCGGTACAAGATGCTGCAGCGCAATTGGCCGTGGAGTATTTAAACCCCCAGCCAGGAGATCTCATTCTAGATTGTTGCGCTGCACCGGGTGGGAAAACCGCGCATATCCTTGAACGAACAGATGATGTTGAAGTCGTCGCCATCGATTGCGATCCGACACGTCTTCAACGGGTCGATGATAACCTCGCTCGTCTCAATTTACATGCCGACGTTATCTGTGGTGATGCTCGCTTTCCAGAACAATGGTGGCGAGGTGACCAATTTGACCGAATCTTGCTAGATGCACCTTGTTCAGCAGTTGGTGTCATTCGCCGCCACCCTGATATAAAATGGCTACGTCGGGCCAACGATATTGACGCGCTGACTCAACTACAAAGTGAAATTCTTGATGCGATGTGGAGAAAGCTAAAGCCAGGTGGAACCCTTGTGTACGCAACTTGCTCTATCACACCACAAGAAAACAAATTACAAGTAAAAGCATTTTTAAATCGTACATCTGATGCCCAGTTATTGGACTCTGATATAAACAATCCAGGTCGTCAAATTATTCCGAGCGAGGAAGATATGGATGGCTTCTATTACGCGGTATTAAGCAAAAAAGCGTAATCAACTAATCGAATATCCTTGGTGAAAAATCTAAGGCGAATAAGAGATTAAAGTATGAAAATTATCATTCTGGGTGCAGGTCAGGTCGGCGGAACGCTAGCTGAGAATTTGGTTGGTGAAAACAACGATATTACCATCGTTGACCACGACAGTGATCGTTTACGTGAGCTGCAAGATAAATATGATCTCAGAGTGATAACGGGACACGCGAGCCACCCTGATGTTCTGAGGGATGCCGGAGCTCAAGATGCCGATATGTTAGTAGCAGTCACCAATACTGATGAAGCCAATATGGCAGCTTGCCAAGTCGCGTATACCCTCTTTAATACACCCAACCGTGTGGCTCGAATTCGCTCTCCACAATACCTCGCAGCAAAAGACGAATTGTTTAAATCTGGTGCGGTTCCTGTAGACCATCTTATTGCACCGGAAGCTTTAGTTACCGATTACATTGCACGCTTGATTAATTACCCCGGAGCACTGCAAGTTGTCAGCTTTGCCGAAGAAAAGGTCAGCTTAGTTGCCGTTAAGGCCTATTATGGTGGGCCTCTGGTAGGTAACGCCCTCTCTGCCCTGCGTGATCACATGCCACACATCGATACCCGAGTCGCCGCCATTTTCCGTCAAGGGAAAGCTATCCGCCCTCAAGGAACAACCATTATCGAGGCCGATGACGAAGTATTCTTTGTAGCAGCAAGTAATCACATTCGTACCATCATGAGTGAATTACAGCGTCTCGAAAAAAACTATCAACGTATCATGATTGTTGGCGGGGGAAATATAGGTGCCAGACTCGCCAAACGACTAGAAAAAAACTATCGCGTAAAATTGATTGAACGCTTTGCAGCTAGAGCTGAATACCTTTCTGAAGAACTCGAAAATACCATCGTTTTTTGTGGCGATGCAGCCGATCAAGAATTGCTTACAGAAGAAAACATTGACCAAGTTGATGTATTTATTGCTCTCACCAATGAAGATGAAACCAACATCATGTCTGCCTTGCTTGCTAAACGTTTAGGCGCAAAGAAAGTAATGGTGCTGATTCAGCGTGGAGCCTATGTAGATTTGGTTCAAGGTGGCGTTATTGATATTGCCATCTCCCCACAACAAGCGACAATTTCCGCACTTTTAACCCATGTTCGACGGGCTGATATTGTTAACGTATCGTCGTTGCGCCGAGGAGCAGCCGAAGCCATCGAAGCCATCGCTCATGGAGATGAGGCGACATCAAAAGTGGTAGGGCGAGCCGTTGGTGATATTAAACTTCCTCCAGGTACGACTATTGGGGCAATTGTTCGTGGAGAAGATGTTCACATTGCTCATGACCGAACGGTTATCGAACAAGGCGACCATGTGATTATGTTCCTTGTGAATAAGAAATATGTGCCCGATGTTGAAGCACTATTCCAACCTAGTCCATTCTTCCTATAGCGACTAACTTGCAATGCTAAACTATCGATCGATATTGTTTGTATTAGGGCTGGTGCTTTCTAAGTTAGCCCTGTTTATGTACATTCCAACCTTTGTCTCTTTTCTTAGCGGCACACCTGGATTTATTGACTTTGCCCAGTCGGTCGTCATTACTCATATCGCGGCTTTTGCATTTTTATCTCTAGGTAGAACACCAAACTTTAAGCTAAATGTGCGAGATATGTTTCTCATCACTAGCTTAGTTTGGACAATTGCCAGCGTATTCGCCGCACTACCGTTTGTTTTTATTAACCATATTAGTTTCACCGATGCCTACTTTGAAACCATGTCAGGCATTACGACGACGGGCTCTACGATATTAAGCAATCTTGACCAAATGGCACCCAGCATTCTGCTCTGGCGTTCGATTCTACAATGGCTTGGAGGAGTAGGATTTATCGTGATGGCTGTTGCCATTCTACCTATGCTCAACGTTGGGGGAATGAAGCTATTCCAAACCGAATCATCAGACTGGTCTGACAAAAGTAGCCCTAGAGCAAAAACCGTGGCGAAGAATATTGTCAGTGTTTACGTGACTCTCACCGCTTTATGCTGTCTAGGCTACATTGCTACTGGAATGACTGCGTTCGAAGCAATTAATCACGCCTTCACTACGCTTTCTACTGGTGGCTACTCAACCTCCGACAGTTCAATGAATCAATTTTCAAATTCTACTCATTGGGTTGCGACCGGATTTATGTTTCTAGGTGGACTGCCTTTTCTGTTATTTGTTTCAACGCTACACAAACGTCGCCCTCAAGAGCTATTGAAAGATGCTCAGGTTCGAGGATTCTTTTATTTATTTATCTCGGCAAGCTCAGTTGTGGCGTTTTGGCTTCACTTCCATAACCACTATGCGATGATTGACGCATACCGAGTTTCGATGTTTAACATTGTGTCAGTGGTTACTACGACGGGCTTTGGGCTGGATGACTTTACATCATGGGGAGCATTACCCACAACGTTATTCGCTTTTTTAATGATGGTTGGAGCCTGTTCAGGTTCAACCACAGGAGGAATCAAGATATTTCGTTTTCAAATAGCAATAACGCTTCTGAATAAACAAATAATGAAACTGATTCACCCTTCCGGAGTTTTTGTTCAACGCTACAACAACCGCCCTGTTAACGATGATATTGTGCGTTCTGTGGTGGCATTTGGTCTGACTTTTTTCATTACAATTATCGCAATTGCCGGACTTTTAAGTAGCTTAGGTTTGGACCCCGTAACCAGTATATCGGGCTCAATTACAGCAGTCGCCAATGTTGGGCCGGGAATGGGGCATTTAATTGGCCCTACAGGAAATTTTTCTCTACTGCCAGACTTGGCTAAATGGGTATTAAGTTTTGGAATGCTGATGGGACGTTTAGAAATTTTAACTATCCTTGTTCTATTTTTTCCCGCTTTTTGGAAACGGTAATTTAATAGAACAAGGTGTCTCTTTTATTACTTAGATCAACAACTGGTATCAAGAAACTCTAATACTTTTTTCGCCGCTTCTGTAGGCTCAGTATTTGTGTCTAATGTCATTGTTCGTTTTAGTTGTCCTTTACCTAACATGCTACCTAACATTCCACCGACACCACGTAAATTTCGATCCACTTCAAACCAAAGTTGAAGCGAGTCTTGTTCTCGATAAACCACGATTTCGACCTCTCGCCAACGTCCATGAAATGGGCCTGCCGTGGGAACAAATTCGAACTCTTGAGCAAAAGGCATAGCAAACCCTTCAACCGCTTCACACTCAACTTGACGAATTCTCAGCCCTTGCTCTTCAAATTCACTAAAAATTGCATCAAGAAGTGGATCGGGACGAATGGTCAACATGTCTTTATCGGTGGGGTCTTTTGCCATTGAGATATCCAAGCCCGTTTCCAACCAGACCTTGGTATCGCCGATAGTAATAGGGGTATTCCACGGAATCTCGATGTCTAACTCGAAATCACGAGTTTCTCCATGCTCGATGGTAAACGACTGTGGCAATGACCATGAAGCCAAAGTATAACGTCGATGAACGCGTTGAGTGCGATCACTGCCCTCACTTGCCCCATTAGCCGTTTCTTCATCGATATAGCGACAATATAATCGCACCTCAATGTTTTCCACCAATTGAGCCGTTTTACCGCCGTAAACATGAATCGTGACTTTAGCTACATCTCCAGGGTAAAGCACTTCATGTTGCAAAACCGCATCAACATTCGCCGAACCGATACCAAAACTTGCGAGTGTTTTCTTTAAAAAAGACATAACGACCTCCTTTGCTTACCGCAATGTAATACCCTTTCCAAACAAAACTCAATTGCATAGCGATACTATTTACTATTTTCTTGGTTTGTGCAAACAGTAACCTATCGATCTTTATTTTCATAATTGCTACAATGATCACATTATGTAGGTACTTGTAGTGCAAATATGATACTCGAATCCTTAGCAATTATTCGGAACGGCTATATGCCAATATGAGCATTTCTACTTTGTGAAGTTTAGCTCAATAATTGTGTTAGGTTTAAGATTCTACAATGGAACTGTCTAACCAATAGGTTAAAAATACCCACAAATGCGCCCAACTGTAGCTAGATGTTCGCACACCCATGGTAGTGCTTCGCGCCGTCGTAATAATTTTGTTCCCGCCGGTAAGCACAAAACTCTTTCTCCAGGAGCAACTCCAGCCGAAAGAAATGCTCGTGAAACTTTAGAAGAAGCTGTTAAATCTAAAGCTGCCTAACTGTTTATCACAACTATCATGCTTAAAAAGCACGCGCTAAACGTGCTTTTTTTATGCCTGTTTTCTGTCATTTCACTTTGGTATTCGACTCAATTTTGCTATTTTCCACCCAAGCTATAAAAATATTGGAGAAACCTATGAAATGTCACCGTGTCGAAGAGCTACTAGAATTGTTAGAACCTGAATGGCAGAAAGATTCCGAACTGAACCTCCTAGAGTTTATCGTAAAACTCAGCAAAGAGGCGGGGTATGAAGGCAACCTGCAAAACTTAACCGATGATATTTTGATCTACCACCTCAAGATGCGTAACAGCACAAAAGATGAAATGATTCCTGGCCTAAAGAAAGACCAAGAAGACGACTTTAAAACGGCAATTCTTCGAGCTCGTGGGATCATCAAATAACACTCATCTTTTATAGAGCTTTTCGAACGCGACCGAACAAGCTCTCCTTTCACTATGAGTTAAAGGCTTGTGATCTATGTTGATAAATATTGATAAGTGTAAAGTTAATTAACCTCAAACACGGTTATACTTGTACTTCACCATATGCTAATAAAAGTTATTCATTCGATAATAATAAAAATCACGACAAAATAGACATACAAAGGAAGGGTTATGAGTCACAAGAAAATCGATGTAAAAGATGTTACGCCCAAGGTTTATAACCCCAAGACTCATAAAGGCCAAGACGATCGCTTTAACCCCAACAATCGTATTTATGTTAGAGCGGCAAAAGGAGCGTACCAAAAACTTAGACGCTACGGAGCATGGTTCCTTCTTGTATTATTTGCTTCCATTCCTTGGCTTCCTTATGGTGAACGTCAAGCAGTCTTACTCGACCTTGGCAATCAACAGTTTAATTTCTTTGGCACCACTCTCTATCCACAGGACCTGACGATATTGGCCCTGCTCTTCATGATAGCGGCATTCGGTTTGTTTTTTATTACCACGTTTTTAGGCCGAGTATGGTGTGGTTACCTCTGCCCACAAACGGTGTGGACCTTCATGTATATCTGGTTTGAAGAAAAGCTAGAAGGAGCTGCGAATAAACGCCGCAAGCAAGATTCAGGAAAACTCACCCCAAAACTGCTGTGGCGAAAAACATTAAAGCACTTAGCTTGGTTTGGCATCGCACTGATTACGGGGCTAACCTTTGTTGGTTACTTTGTCCCTATCAAAGATTTTGTTGTTAATATCGCCACATTTAACGCAGACATGGCACCCGTTATGTGGATGCTATTTTTTGCAATCATTACTTATGCCAATGCTGGTTGGATGCGTTCAATTGTATGTATTCACATGTGCCCTTATGCGCGCTTTCAGTCTGCTATGTTCGACAAAGACACATTTATTGTTGGTTACGATACGAAGCGTGGTGAAACCCGAGGGCCACGCGGACGCAAAGACAACCCAAAAGAAAAAGGGCTTGGGGACTGCATTGATTGCAACCTCTGCGTTCAAGTTTGTCCAACAGGAATCGATATTCGAGATGGCTTACAATATGAGTGTATTAACTGTGGAGCATGTATCGATGCTTGTAATGTAACCATGGATCGTATGGGGTATGAAAAAGGCCTTATTGATTACACCACCGAACACCGCCTAGCTGGAAAAAGCACTAAGATAATGCGACCTAAGCTTATCGGCTATGGCCTGATTATGATCATTATGTGTGGGCTTTTCGTTACACAAATCGTGACGGTCGAGCCGGTCGGGTTATCGGTCCTTCGAGATCGCTCTCAGCTGTTTAGAGAAAATAGACAAGGCGAGATAGAAAATACCTATAACTTAAAAATCATCAATAAAACCCAGCAGGATCAAGTCTATCAATTGAGCGTTGAAGGTATTGAAGGAGTATCATGGTATGGCAAGCAACAAATACAGGTATCTCCTGGAGAAGTTCTCAACTTCCCATTAAGCCTAGGAATAAAATCCGATCAACTCGATTCGTCTGTCACCAAGATTCAGTTTATACTCGAAGACAGCCAACAATTTACTATCGCAGTCGAAAGTCGATTTATTAAAGACTTGTAACTCGATAAATAATGGAAAAGGGCTCAGTAATGAGCCCTTTTTTTATAATGACCGAAGCCAGTTTTAACTTCAACGCTCTCACTCCTGACTGCATGTGGTACGCACTAGAAAGTATTGGTATCCGTGCCGAGTCAGGTTTTCTTGCTCTCAATAGCTATGAAAACCGAGTATATCAATTCATTGACGAGGAAAAGAAACGTTATGTCGTTAAATTCTATCGCCCTGAACGCTGGAGCAAAGAGCAGATCTTAGAAGAGCACCATTTTGCTAATCAGTTAGTCGAAGCAGAGATTCCCATTGCAGCGGCCGTTTCAATCAATGGCGCAACTCTGCATCAGTATAACGGTTACTGGTTCTCATTATTTAATAGTGTCGGTGGTAGGCAATTTGAGATCGATAACTTAGACCAACTTGAATGGGTTGGTCGGTTTTTAGGGCGCATTCATAAAGTAGGACAAGCGGAGCTCTTTTCGCAGCGACCAACGGTTGACCTTCATGACTATTTGTATCAACCAAGAGAAATACTCCAAGCATCAAGCTTTATCCCTTCACATTTAGAAAACGCTTTTTTTAGTGATTTGGACTTATTGATAACCCGACTAGAGCAACATTGGTATGATAACTGGCAGCCAATACGGCTTCATGGAGACTGTCACCCTGGTAATATTCTGTGGCGTGAAGGGCCGATCTTTGTAGATTTAGATGACGCGAGAAATGGGCCAGCAGCACAAGATATTTGGATGATGCTGCATGGAGAAAGACATGATAAATTAACTCAGCTCGATATTTTACTTGAAGGATACCAAGAGTTTTGCGATTTTAATCCCACTGAATTGAAACTTATAGAGCCATTACGAGGTCTTAGGATGGTCCACTATATGTCTTGGTTAGCAAAGCGATGGCTTGATCCTGCTTTTCCAAATGCTTTTCCTTGGTTTAATGACCCCAAATATTGGGAAAGCCAAGTACTCGCATTTAAAGAACAGATAGCAGCCCTAGAAGAAGCACCATTAAGCTTGCTGCCGCAGTGGTAAATAAAAATATAATTATATAAATGGAGAAAATAATGACCAAAGTAACAGCGAAACTGCTCGCATTCGCCGCGACTTTACTAATGAGCCTATCATTACATGCAGCTCAATTTGATGAAGGAAAGCACTACAATGTGTTAGATCTTCCTAAATCTGATAAGTCTCTCGTTACGGAGTTCTTTTCATTTTATTGTCCACACTGCTTTCAATTCGAATCATTGATTCAACAATTAAAGCAAGAACTCCCTGAAGGAACAGCGTTAGAAAAAAGTCATGTATCTTTCATGGGTGGCAACATGGGCTCAAACATGAGTAAAGCCTATGCAACAATGGTTTCACTGAATGTTGAAGATACCATGGTCCCTGTTATGTTTGACCGCATACATGTTAAGAAACAAATACCTAACAATGTTGAAGAGTTACGCCTAATCTTTACCGACAATGGTATCGATGGCGACAAATTTGATGCGACGTTTAACGGTTTTGCTGTGGATTCCATGGTGCGTCGCTTTGATCAAGCCTTTAGTGAAACAGGTTTAAGAGGCGTACCTTCTGTTGTTGTTAATGGTAAATATCAAGTACTTACTCAGGATATTGATTCCTTCGAGAAATATACTGCATTGGTCAACTACCTCCTGACTCTGTAGTCACCAAGATAGATTCGTGAACAATAAAATTAAAACTGAGAGCGATAAAGCTCTCAGTTTTTACTTTAAATAACACTAACCATTAGAAAGCCTTCACTAACAACCCCATCTAAAATGATACTGTCTGAGAGCTGAGCTGCTTTAATAATCGATCCATTGAACGATACCCCAAGGCTTCAGCAAGGTGTGTCCGATGAATCATCACATCTTCATTTAAATCGGCAATGGTACGCGCCACTTTCAAAATTCGATGATATGCTCGTATCGATAGTCCCAACTGGTGTAAGGTTGCTTCAAGAAACTCTGCGTCTTGTTTTTCTAGATAGCAATGCTTTTCCACCTCTCGACTCGTTAATAAACCATTGACCTTTCCTTGTCGCTTCTCCATTCTCTCCTTGGCTTGCTGTACTCTTAACTTTACCACTTCGGTTGATTCACCTCGGTCACCGCCATTGGCCAACGTACCTTGTGGCAGTGCCGGAATCTCGATCGACATATCAAACCGATCCAACAAAGGACCCGATAAACGGCTTAGATAACGCAGTATGCTTTGTGGATTAATTCTAGCTTCGTTTCCCTGATAATACCCTGTAGGGCTTGGATTAAGCGCACCGACTAGCTGAAATCGAGCAGGAAACCTCGTTTTGCCTTGCGCACGGGAAATAATAATTTCACCAGACTCTAAAGGCTCTCGAAGCGAATCCAGTACCTTACGTTCAAATTCAGGCATTTTCCTAATATCGAGTTTGAGCAATAAATATTGTCAATTTGAGGCTTGGGAGGTTTTGAGTGGTATCAGAGTTAGTAGATCGCATCGCTTCAGATGCTAGCGAAACGATAGGTCATTCATTTTGTATTTAATCGAGCAAATATCTATGTTATCCATTCAATCTGACTTCTTCATCTAGCTCCTCATCATGAATGAATATTCAATTAATCAACTGATTCAGCCACTGAATTCAGAGAGAGATTGGAGCTGCCCTTTACTAATGACCACCACATTAAATTACTAATATCCAGAGGTGTACTAACGGGGGATATGAAACACGAAAATACCCCAAAGCTAGTTAGCTCTCTTTTTCCAATTCTTAAAATATTGGCCAGACAGCAGGCTTTCAACATGTATATACATACAGTTTATTGAGTGTTGCAAGGGTTATGGCTTAAAATAGACTGGTTTTTTAATTATGACTACGCATGAATACCATACTCAACCACCTTTAATGTATTGAATAATAAGCTACTAACGGAAAGATCCAGGTTGATAACCTGCCTTGAATAGGTAGGAATATGTGCTTGCATGAATTTTCACTAGAAATTTATAATAATACTACATTAAGTTCATATGATTCCATTGGTTACCTATGATTCTTTGGGTATACTGAATGGATGAATTCGTGCTGGCACGATATTAAAATGTTAGAGCTCGGGGAATAATTTGAATATCGCACTGTTTGATTTCGATGGGACGATCACCAATGCAGATATGTACACTAAGTTTCTTCACTTTTCTGGAACAAGGCGGCGAGCACTACTGGCCAAAATAGTGTTGCCACCATTTTTCATACTTTATAAAGCGGGTATTATTCCGGCTCCTAGAATGAGAACCATTGCTAGCTTTGTGGCTTTCTCTGGCCGTAAGGTTGATGAAGTCGCAGCCGCTGGGAAGAAATATGCTGAGGATGTTGTGCCTAACTACCTTAGAGAAGAGGCCTTAAATAAGCTGAACTGGCACAAAAATAATGGTGATCAAATCGTTATTGTTTCAGCATCTCTCGACGTTTATTTAAAGCCGTGGTGTACTCATAACGGGTTTGCCCTCGTTTGTAGTGAACTTGAAGTTGAGAGTGGTAAATTATCTGGACGTTATGTTAATGGTGATTGCAGTTGTTCTAATAAGCCGAAATTTCTCGGCTCTAAGTTTGAGCTTGAGCAATACGAACGAGTTTATGCTTATGGTGACACAGCAGAAGATTTGGCAATGTTGAATGTGGCAGATGAAGCCTATTTAAACTGGGAGCCACATCCTAAGCGCTAGAGCTCTAACAAACGCATTAATAGGGACAAAAAACGTTGGCTTTTTGCTCCTTCGTCGCCAATTTTAGCCAACCCTTTTTGCCCATTATGCGGGCGTTAAATGGCAAAAATTATGCAATGGAGTAAGCGAAAGAAAAAAGTAGAAGGTTTTTTTTCAGATTTAGTACGAGGAAGAGTTGAGCTCAGGTCTACGCATTATCGTGGGAGTCATGATGAAGAAGGTCTAGGCTATATTACTTTCGATAAGAATGAAATATGGACTATGTGCACGCTATCATTTTATTCTGTTGAGTATGATCGAATTGATGAAATAGTTGAGCGAGAGAATATTACGCCATACGAAGCACAGAAAATCGCCTATGACGAACTTGCCTCTGAAGGTAAGTTTAACCAGTATACATTTTACGATTCATTGGATGAATACTGCAATAACTCTATCGATTCGTCACTTACTTCAGGTAATCTTCTTATAAGATGTTTAGCTATGCTGGATGCTCGACTTGGTAAGCGCAGGCTTAGAGCCTTGGATTTATCGGAAGAAAGTAAAAAGGTCGTAGATTTCTACAAGATAAGATGCGAGTGCGAGAATTTACAATTTAACAAGTCGCTGAAAAGCGACGCAAAAATACGCGCGCTTTAACAAGGCGTTAGCTGTAATCGAGAGTAAATACATGTACGAGAGAATTAACCCATTCAAAACGGCAGGAATGCAATGAAACAGAATATTGTACATATTGCGTTAGTAGTTAATGACTACGATGAGGCTATAGATTTCTACGTCGGCAAGCTCAAATTCGAGCTTATTGAAGATACTTACCAACCAGAGCAAGATAAACGCTGGGTTGTTGTCGCACCACCAAATTCCCACGGAGTTACTTTGTTACTTGCAAGGGCGTCAAAACCTGAACAAAAAGAGTTTGTGGGTAATCAAGCGGGTGGCAGGGTATTTCTATTTCTCAATACAGACGATTTTTGGCGAGACTTTGAACGAATGAAGTCCCTCGGTATCAACTTCATTCGAGAGCCTCAGGAGCAAGATTACGGGACGGTTGCAGTGTTTGAAGATTTATATGGAAACCTTTGGGATCTTTTACAGCTAAATCCTGATCATCCAATGGCAGAAAGGTAGCATTACAAGGCGCTTAACGGTGACCCAAAACTCTTGGTATTTTTGCTTCGCAAAAGTATAAAGAAGACTGGGTTCGGTAAAGGGAACGTTCTGGGAATTGGTGGGGGAGTAGAAGAGGGTGAAACCCCAATTGAAGCAGCTATTAGAGAATTTGAGGAAGAAGTTTTCGTCACTCCTTCCAATATGAAGTTATGTGATGTTATCGATTTCTATTTCCCTTATGTCGATAAACCAAGCTCTTGGAATCAGCGCATGTTTGTTTATTTGTCACATCACTGGGTAGGTAAAGTTGCGGAGTCTGAAGAAATTGCTCCTAAGTGGCACAACATTACTGTTTTACCATTTGACAGAATGTGGGACGACAATAGTTATTGGCTTGAACAGATCTTAAACGGTAAAGAAAGATGGTGTCAGTTTACTTTCAACCAAGAACTGAAAGTAGAGAACTGGACACAACAGGACCTTAGTGCCTCCACTGAGTTAACAAGTAAAGGCATAGGACGCGAAAAAGCCGCGCTTATGCTTTTTTAAGCCGAAATGGCTCCAGCATGACATGTCTAGAAGGACACTATGAAAAAAGTTAGCTATTTAGTAGTTTTGATGATGATATGTTCCTCGTCTTTCGCCGACGAAAAAGTATGGCCTGAAGGAAGCGCTATGTCAGTCGGGAGCAATTTTGCTTCTGAAAGGGATAGATACCAGAGCCTGACAGTAGATATGATGGATATTATTTACTCCAAACTTGAAGATCAAGACCAGGTGAGGGCGATTGAAAATCAGACTAGTGCTTTCGATAGTTATATGAAGGCTGCATGTAGAATGGTTGGCGTCTCCACAGGTTCGGGTGGTACTTGGCAATCAACTCACTCGATTAGATGCGAGCGGGGATTGGCTTATGATCGCTATTTTGCGACCAAAAATGCATTAAGGTGTATCGATAGGTCTGAAAAAAGTAAATATGTGTTGAGAACCGACAGAATCAATTGCCTTATACAAACATTAAACGTGAAACTGTATTAAAGTCAGCTAGCAGAACGCTGTACCCGAACTCCTGCGCAATCTCGTCTCCGCGAGTTAATTTAGCGTTATTTTTTCTATATTAGACATTTTCCTAGAAATACGAATTTAAGAACTCTTTAACACAATTCAGCCCAAAGTCGAGTTGAACTGTATCGGAACCAAACGCATTTATGCCCCAAACCGCGTTAGAGTAGATACTCGTAACATTCCCACAGCTTCCTCTTTGACTTAATTCATCTAATGCATTTAATATGAAATAACGTGGCTATTGGCTTAATGGCAATTCGTACCATGACTTGGGATCGCATTGAATGTGACAATCATAGATAAAGGAGATTACCTTGTGAGCAAAATTATTGTAGAAATTGTGGAAAATCCAGAGAAAGAGCATGGTTGCTGGGGAATTCAGGTAAGTAACGAAGGTGGAGATTTGTTTTTTGATACTGGTTACATTTATGAAGGGCAAGGTGCAGCGGATAGAGCATTTTGTAAGTTGTTAGATAATTTACCGAAGAAAAAATCTTAATTTGGCTTTAGTTGAATATGTGTGAGTGAACATAGGATGAGGAAAGAAATGCAGCTTCCAAAAGAATTTAGAGATGCTCACGCTGCATGCATGTTCATGCACGATGTAATGGTAGAGTTCCTCCGTTCAGGCGAAAAAAATAGCGCTTTTCGCCATGAATTTTCATTTGGAGAGCATGAGATTAAATCGCTTGAAGGTGAGATAAACATTCTCGATTGGTTAGAAAAAAAACAAAAGCATGATGAACGTAGTTTGGTTATCAGAACCGTCGTATTACCAGCCGTGTTATCTGATATGTTGCACTGTATTTATGAAGCTTTGACTGCTGCCGAAAAAGGGAAAATGTCAGTGGCTTTTATGCTACTAAGAAAACCTATTCAAGAAAGTCTTTATCTCCTCGAAGCTATGGTCATAGATGAAAATGATTTTGTCGAAAAGTTATCCCTAGATCCTATGTTTCTAAGGCCCAAAAATGGCGGAGGGCCTGAAGGGCATGCGAAACGTATCAATACTGTTTTGAATCGGATTGGCTTAGAAGGAGTTATGAGCCCAGAGTATCTCGGTGAGCTGCGTTATAACAAGTCTAGTTTTGACAGTTTCGATCGTGTTTGCAATCAAGCCACTCACTTATTTACTGAGCATAAGGCCATAAAAACAGAGCTACTTAACATAAACTTTATTTTCTCTGGGCCTGAGCAGGTCTATACGCAACAGCGTTATTTGTACACGCGACTCCCTTATGTTCTTTATTATACATACTTCCTTTTTGAGTATATTGCGTCAATTGTAACCCCAACCGAGCCAGAGTATTTGACAAATATTAATAGGCGTATCGTTGCTCTTTTTCTAATTGCATACATGCAAATAGAAGATGATTTCATGACCGACTACATGGAGCATTTAGCAGTAGTCTTTTGCGGGTATTTAGGTCTTGAAGTTGAAGATTCAGTAGACATCGATAGCTTACTAAATGAACTTGTAAGAATATCAGAAACTGGCGAACTATCATCGTAGACAAATGGTATATAAGCATTTAAGAGTGATTCCTTACGCTTGCCGGTTTCGCTTCGCTCACAGTTTAGCAAGCGTGCGTCGCATCTTAATGCTGCTACATGGCCCTATGCAAGATCTAGAGGTATACAGTGTCCAATAAAGAAAAAGAAGTAGAGTTTTATGCCGCTACGGTTGGAGCTTGGCTAAATACGAAATTTGAGCTGGATAAAAGTTTGCTAACGTTAAGTACTGGAGCAATAGGTTTACTCGTTACGCTATTAACAACCGTCGGTGCTAGTTCAGTTGAAGGGTTGGTACTGTATTTTGTGGCGCTACTATCTTTTCTTGTTTGTGTTGTCTCAATTCTTTTTGTTTTTAAACGCAATGCTAAGTATCTTGAGGGGATCGTTACTGAAACACAAACAAATGATCCTTTATTGAAGTCATTAGACACATCGGCAGCAATTTCATTTGTGTTTGGAGTTATTCTAACTCTGATCATTGGAGGTACTACTGCCATTAATCAATTTATAGAAAAGGAAATGAAAATGACAAAAGAAGTAAATAAAACTATTCATAATGTCGCTGTTGGTGATTCAATCAATGGTCTTGAGGCTCTTCGTCCTGCGAGAAAAGAAGAAGCTAGCGTTGAAGGGATTATAAACATGAAGCCTCAACAGAAACCCGAACCTACTAAAAGTAAGTCTGAAAATTAAGCCATACAAGGCAATTAAGTCGGCTTTATGAACGCGTGCTGAACTCGTTACGCTCAAACATGGCACACGTTCATTTGCCGCTTATTGCTGCGTTAAATTGAAATCTGTGCCCTGCATCCCAAAGAACCATATGAAGTCTAAATAATATACAGGTCGTCTTCATTGAAATCTGCATTTAAAGATCTAGCTTCACTTGGGTGCTTCATTTTAGTGAGAAGTGCATCCCATAATCTTTCATCGAAGCGTCCGTCTAAATATGCGTAACGACAAATATTCAAAAGTTCGCATCGATTACTTTTTCCACCGAATCTATCTTCTAACTCGTAGAAAGTAGGGCTATTGTCTTCTAGCCAAAGATCATCTAAATACTTTATTACTTCCATCGTAAATTCTGAGGAAACCACAAAGTGCTCTGAGAAACTTTCGTGTGGTCTGTCTGGTACGCTGTTATCTCCGTCTTGAAATACGGGGTATACACCATGCATCCAAGCGTAAACATATGCGTTAGACATAAGGTCTGCATTCATAGACTTCATAAAAATAATTTGGGCTCTTTGCTGAGCAAAGAGTGCTTTCATAAGAATTTCGTTAGACATACAATAACTCCATGTAACTACTTGTTGTTAAATAGCTTTACATACCCAATCTACAACTTTTTGGCTGTATGTCTATGCGCAACATCACGAATATAAAGCAATTTAGTAACGCGTTAAATTTCAGGAGGGTATGAATGCAACACGATACAGAGAAGTACAGAGAAATATTTGAAAAAATGTCCTCTGAAGAAATCGAAGAAATGAACCGACTGAATGACGATGAGCATCAACGACAAGCCGAAGGGTTTAAAGCTGGCTATGAACGAGGCGTTTGTTATTTATGTAACAAACCTTTCAAGACAATCAGTAAAGACGTACCTTGCCTTCATTGGCTCTTACGCCAGTGCAAATTCAAAAAGAAAGATTTTCCTAAAATTTACGCGAAATATGGATATGGAAATATCGCGGCATTCATTCGATGGTGCGCGAATCAGGAGCGTATGCTTTCCAACATCAATGACTTAGAAGAAGAGAAAGCAGATAGGAAAATATTGTCATATACCGTTAAGTGGAAAAATATCGAATGGACATTTGACTGCTCCAAGAACGATTTTGAGGGGCATTATGGTACATCTATTGATTATCCTCATTTTCATTTTCAAATGAGAATTGATGGGCGGCAGTTCATCAATTTTAATGATTTTCATGTTCCGTTTAATGACCATGACTTGTTCGTGCTAAAAAATAGTGTGGAGCAAGGTGATTGGTTCAAACAAAATTTCGGCTCTATAGGCTCAGGTATGCAGGAAGCAGTAAGTGTTGAGCCAAAAGACATTATCGAGCATGCAACTCGTTCGGAAAATGAGGATGAAGCTACGTATCATTTTTCGACAATGATCGATGCGAGAGATAACCCTATTTCTGGAGAGGAAATTTATGAAATACAAACAGAGGCAGAGCGAACTGGGAAATCTTTTGCTTATGTTGCTCAGAAGAGGTTAAAAGATCGAGCTAAAGTTCAAACTTCAGTTAGCCCTGCTGACTCTATACCTGACATAGCCTCAAGAACTGAGCACAAGCGGCGATAAGAGATTTAACAATAAATTTAATCAGATTCGCAACGCTTGATATTCTGAGTTCAAGGTTGGTTTTGTGTGGGCTGACCCATCAATACTGGACACTAAGCTAAGTGACTATCCATACTTATTGTTATTCATGAATTACTAATTTAGTAAAGGCGCTAGCAAGCTTTTGTCCAAAAATGAGTCAGACATATCGGCGAATACAGATCATGATTCGAGAGTCACTATTGAACTGTTACAAAATATCGACAAAATATATCGATTATTCACAATACTCCTCCTTGTCATCTAGATTACCAAATGAACCTCCGCTTATCGCCTTGGAAAAGTCCATATAGCGCGTCATTCGATTTTTAGTGTTGTATGTTAACGATTCAAGCATGATGTTAAAACTATACATATCACTACCAGCTATACCCAGATAGCCATAGCATGCGAGTACTTTTGAGATGTCGTTCATCTTTTCGTAACCGATGGCCCTTCCATCATCTTGTGTATAGTCTATGGTTAGTACATCTTGCAAGGTACGAGCAGCTTGTTTCATTGCACTTTTTGCCGACTCTTCTGCTTGGATTCCTTCGATAAATGCTTCGATGTCATCTCGAATTCCATTGTTTAGAGTATCGATACCTACGTAACTATCATCGCGGTTAAGTTGCGGCTCAAAATTTTCGTACATAATACCAAGTTGACCTCTGAAGGTGTCTTCACTTTCTAACTCTTCGATGATTTCTTCTGTCATTTCAATATAGACATCGCCTATTTGAATTACATATTCAGTAGAACCTTCCTCTTGCTCTTCATCTCCTTCAATTTGACAAGCTGTTAAAAATAATAATGGGAAAACACAAATTAAATGTTTCAACCTAAGCATACTGACTTCCTAGAAATAATAGTTATATATGAGCTTAGTCTTATACTAACCATCTACTCATATAATTCTCAATGTAGATATACGTGTAGTCGCGATTTTAGCAACTTGTATGGAAGAGTCGACGTGGTAGAAATTTGTGTAGGTACTCTAAATCGCTTTTGTCCAGAACCTCGCTAGCTCACCCGCTATACCGGGTAACTCATTACAGCTTTGATAGTTCTACCATTACCAAACTCTCAATAACTTCTTTCTCTCGATAACAATAACCCAGTTTATTCATATATGAACTTTCATGGCATAACCAAGTGATCGCCGAAATTGTACCCATGTCATTTAATTTGTTAGCTTTACCTTCTGCTTCAAACAATAGCCCGCTATATAGATAAATTGACTTAGGGTCTTTAGTTGTTATGCGTTTGGCGATTTCGATAATAATATTAACGTTGGTATCCATAACACTCTCTCAGTAATTAATTAGCTATAAGATTATGCAATGATTGGTGTTGTTGTGTTGATTGAGTAAAGTATTGAAGATTGTGACGATTGCCGTAAACGACCTTTATTTCCTTTTAACTACAATCTGTAGTGGAACGGTTAATTTGGCCATCTAGTTAGAGGTGATATCATCACCCCATAAATTAACAGGTGACGCAATGACAAAAAGTAGTTTGTAGTAAGTGGTAGGTTTTCACTGTTTAGTAAACTTATTTGTCAGCCTTAGTTAATAACTGTTGTTGTGAAAAAATAAGACGCTTCAAGGCTCTTTCTTTGCCAGTTAGAGCAAAGTGCTCTCGTTTAGCCTGCTCCAACAGCATATCAATTTGACTACGTTTTTCAGGGTATTTCTCCCAAAGCTCGTTGTAGGTTTTTATTTCGGAATCTAAAACTTTAATTTCCTCGCTAACTCTAGACTCAATTGCTACTAATTCACTAGTCGTCTGATCGATTATCTTCGTATTTACATGATCGTTTCGGACTTGAGAAAAATCATAATATCGCTCTTTTCTTTTTCCTAACGGTTGTATCAATCCATGTTTCACCAATACATGAACATTCCGAGCAATCAATCGAGTTGCTTGAGTTTTATTAAAATTTGTGGTTTCCAGTGCTAGCTGGATCAATTCTTCACGGCTTATTCTGTCGTGTTCTATTAAAGCTAAGAGAGATCTAAACTTTTGACTAATTTTAACTCTTTGACGCATTTTTTATGAAATCTCAACTTTTACAAAACTTAGGATTGCTAAGTATACACAACTGAGAGAAACTTAGACAATCTAAGCATGTGAGAATTATAAGATGATAAAACGTTGCATAACAATCCAATTCCAGCACGCCTCAAACAAGCTCGTAAGAAAATGGGCATTTCGCAGAAAGAACTTGGTATAAGAGTCGGTATGGATGAAGGCTCTGCGAGTGGTCGAATGAACCACTATGAAAAGGGTAGACATCTCCCAGATGTTGATACTTTGCGAAAACTAGCGAATGAGTTGGGCGTACCGTTAAACTACTTTTTTTGTGAAGATGACCAAAGCGCAGAACTAGCTGTTTTGATTTCTAATCTCAGTAATGATGATAAGAAGTCGTTGATTGATAAACTTAAGCATTCGAACAGAGAATAGATAAAATGATCAAACTTTATTGTTTTATAGATGGAAACTGTCTTATTTTAGATATGTTTTGATCGAACTATATTATCCACCGACATCTACATTTAAACCAATTCATCTATTGCTAATTTAGAAAACCCACTAACACTACAATTATCTATAATTGAGACAGAATAAAGCTCTACTGTCATGAGGAAATAATGCTTTTATCAATATCCGTCTGAAAAGCCCCTAACAACCTTTTGATTTCACCGAGGGCTCCGGTAGTTGTTAGCTCTTTTCTTTCTATTTGTTCTTCTAATAACTCTATTTGACGCTTAGCAAAGTCAACACTCGACTTTAGAGAAACTGCATTGTATACCTCTGTGTAGCCATGAATATCAGCAAAAGCCAAATCAATGTAGACATCCAACGAACTAAGTATTGTGTGCCCAGTCCACTGCTGAAGCTGCATTTTAAACGTTTGTGTGTGTAGCAAATGTTTTCTAAAATCATCTTTATCATTCACTTCTTTAGTAGCCAGTATAAGCTCCTTAAGTTTGTCTGTAATAAATGCATGCCTCCAAAGGTGTGGATGTAACTCTCCTTCGATGCCAAGCTCTTTTCTCCATAAGTTCATGTACGTTGTCCACGAATCAGCGGATAAGGGTTGACCTGTCTTTAAGCTGATAAAGAGGTAGTCATGCTTAGCTTTCTTCTTCATTACTTTCTTGCGAATTTTGATGTAATCCGCAATAACAGATAGTAAAAGGTGTGACACAGGAATCTTTCTAGTGGTGTTATCGTCTTTACGCTTTAAGCTAGTAAGAGTGAGCATACCTGTGCGTCTCGCTTCCTGATAATCAGTCATTTTAATCAAATGAAGCTCCGATACACGAGCGCCTAATTGCTCCATTGAAGTGTATAACGCCATGTCTCTTCTGCGTTTATCTTTGTTTTTCTGAGACTTTATAAACTCCCACACGCGCAAGGCATCATCTCCCGATACAGGGTGACGCTTCTTGATTTCATCTTTCGTTGGCACGGCCGTATGAGTGACTTTGACACCTTCAATAAACCCTCTTCGGCCTTCCTGCTTGCGCTTATAAGGCTTTTCAAGTATCTGAATAGAATTACCTTTATCCCTACCAATAAAAGCTCTCAAATCATGAAAATCTTGGACAAACTGCAAGAAGTCTAAGCAAGTATAGGCGATCTTTATAACGGAGTTATTCTTCCGTTTTAGCTCACCGAGCGCTGTCCTATCTGCTTGTAGAGATTGAATAAAAAGGGTAAATGTTTCGTCTGTAAGCTGGCTAAATCGGTTTAATAATGGCTGTTTTTCAATAAAGTGCACCAAGTGAATGATATCGTGCGCATATCCACGAATTGTGTCACTTTTTAGATTTCTCAATATCAACTTATGAATATATGCATTAGCTTCATAGCATGGCACATGGTTACTGTAGGTTACGAATGGGATGTCCAAAGGCTTACGAAATACTAGCGCACCATCAAACCCTAGGTGGCTCCATTGTTCAAAATCCTTAAGCTTGCGAACCGCCATCACACTTCCCCATTCAGTGTGTAATTCATCTGTGCTTCAATCTTCCTATTGTACTCTCGGTTAAGCTCCTGCCGTTCTTCTACTGTCCCTTCATGCACAGACAGTTGCTTTAGCCTAGAGCGTAACTCAGAGACCATACCTGTCAGTAAAGAGTTGCTGCGCTGCGCTGCATCCAGTTCCGATTCAAGCTCTGCGACTTTATGCTTTAAACCCACGACGGTTTGCTTGTTACCTTTGAATGTTTTCTCAGCATGATGCACAGCCTCTACCGCCAGCTTTGCATTGATCCGCAGTTCATCTAGGGATAAGAAGCCTCTCTCTAAAAGTGCTTCTGAAATATTTTTGACCGTGTTTAATGAGCATGAGGCTATGTTCCGCTCTTGGTTACGATATTTAGCGATAGCCGATTGCGACTTGAGTGCTTTTATTAGTTCTTCATCTCTTTTAAACTCAATGGGGGATGTAATAATTTCTCTTAACAGTTTTTCTGTTTCAAGTACCTTAGTTTGGTTTTTCTCTAAAACTTTCATTATCCCCCCTCAATCAAGGTTTTTGATTTTTAGAATTAAGTTAAAGGTTTGAGTGCCACCCCCATCACAATCATCTACGGTAAAGAACTCGGGCTCAAGCGTGATTCGTCCCTCTTCTAAAAGATGGATAACCTCCGTTTCAATGTCCTGCTCTTTTTGAAGTTGACTAATATGAGGGACCGTTAGATAAGATTCATCATCATAGTCTTCTGCTGCTTCACTCACCGACTCTATAGTGATCGGTGTTAAACTATCGCCAGTCAGACGCTCTGCAATCACTTTGCGAACCTCTTCTATTCCTTCGAGCTTCGCAAGTTCAGAGGTGGTATCGACAAGACCACGAACAATTACACTGGCTTTAGCTCCATTTAGTACCGTCCCTGTCTCCGATTCTGAGATGTAGTGGTATAGGTGTTCCATGTCTGAATGTCCGAGCATCCAGCGCAAAGCATCCATGCCATCAAACCCTTTAGACCAAAAAAATGCCATCGCAAAGAAGCGTCTCAATTGGTGTTGACGAACATAATTCCGGCGGTACTCACCGTTGTCGTACTCTACTAAGTCCGTTTCTAAGTAATCACATAAAGCATCGATATGTGCGTTGTGCGTATTAGAATTTACCTGACTTAACTGGCATCGCTGTGATTCTAAATTGTTAAACAGAGACAACTTTCCTTTGGATAAGTTTAACTCACAGGCTTTGATGTTAAATTGCTCCAGTTGCCAGATGAACCTGGCAATAGATAAAGGGATCGGTCTTTCTACGGGAGCATTTAAGCCTTTTGAACCAGTTTTCTTTACCTCAAACTTCAAGCTGTATTCAGTCTTTAGTCCTTCTTTTGAAAAAGGGTCTACATGGGGTGATAGATTGCCATGAGATTTCAATTTGACTAACTCATCTTGTCTCCGAGCCATGATTGCTCCCACCAAGACCTGTATAGCGCCTTGCAGAACAGAGAACAAATCAAACAAACTTTCGTTGGCTCGAATACGTTCGTGGCGCTTTTCAGTGCTTTCAACAAAGCCTTGAACCTGCTTTATTCCTTTTTTTATGTATTCATTACTTAAGCAATTGATTGCGTCCGTTTGAAACCAATAACCTCGCTCAGTACTAGACATCTCTCTGTGCAACTCTTCATTCCAAGCTAAGGCGCCTTCGTGTGGACGGAGATTATTGGAGTATATTCTAGTAGATTTACTTCTTGCTTTAGATAGCAGAGTTAACGTTTCGTCTAGTAAAGTAACAGCGCCTTCCTCTGAAGGTAAATGCTCTTGTGAAAAGTCGTAGCACTGACGAATTAAATTAAATACAAATTTAGGCGATAAAGTGCGAGTACGTCCTGTTTTTTTTAAACTAACTAACCAACCAATATGACCTGCACTGATACGCTCGGACGGAATTAAGGGACTTGCAGCATCTTCACGTTCAAGATTAGTATTAATCAATCGAATTGCTTCAATGTATGCCTTGATTGTGTTTTGGTTCGTGCCTATTGAGGTATCTCTATTCTCAACAGCCCGATACTCTGAGTTTCGTTTTGGCTCTTGGAGGTGAAGCTCTGCGTAATTGGGTAAGTTGATATCGTGATAAAGCATCTTACCATCAAACAACAATTCACCCAGCACAGTGCTATTGCCAACAAGTCTAGTGACTTCTCTAGTTCGATAATAACCGTGCTCAAAAAGCCAAGCACACGACTTATCCCTATCAGCTAGGGATAAGCAAATTTCATCTTGAGCATTGTTTTGTGAAATGTAGGGATACTTAGCTTTAAACGCTTGCACATCTGCATCTGAAACACCTTGAGAAGCAGTATCAAGTAGTACTTGGGTGCGCTTATCAATCTCGTACACGCCGTGGAAACTTCCGTGCTCGGCGTATTTCATCAAAATGTTCAACCAAAAGTCATCATTTACATTCAGAAGGTGATATTTTGCCAGTTTTAACTCCTTAGAGTGCAGCAAGATAGCATTGATGAGGGCGATAACTTTTGTAACTTTATGACAAGCAGTTACTGGGCTGATAATTTTCCCACCGTTTTCAAGTGGGTTATCTGCCGCTGTAATCCAGTATTTGAAACTATTTAATAACTTTTGATGCTTTGTGTTCGTTAGTTTCTTTCCATCGTCCAAATAAACCGTGTCCCAATGTATCGTTTTTGGGGTTTTTCCAAATATTAGTACCCATTTGGTTGCGGAAAAACTGGATTCTAACCATTCGGGCTGCCTGTCATCGTAGCCGTAGATACCCGTATGGATATGTGTAATGATATCTAATGCTCGATAGTCATCAGTAACTACTGAAAAATTTATAATCTCTTCAAGAGTCTCAGTACTTAGGCCATTCAACCTCGAACGGTCAAGCACGATGTCTTCAATGAGATTAGCAATGGAGGAATTGTCGATTGCAACACTTAACATAGCAGCGCTCCTTTAATTAAGTCAGCATTCAGCTTGTGATTAGTCGCAATATCAAGCATTTCCATCAAATCATTATCAGCGCCATGCTTACCTGAACTTAGCGTATCTAAGACAAACACTGCTGATTGATACCAGTGAGAAACAATATCTAAAAAAGAATCACCATCACCGCTACTTTCAACAACAATGCGTATCGCCATAAGTAACTGTAATAGAGAGGTGGATATAGTGTATGTCAAATGGTCAAATACTAAAGATTCAGAAGCTTCATTATCTGTAGAGTTTTGCTGAACAAAATCATAATCTGAATGATCTGGAATGTTGCTGATACCGTGATTTTTTAAGAACTCTTCGATATCTTGAGTGCTCATGTTTACGGCATCAAGTCGGTACACTGAGTCTTTCATGGCTTCAAGTAAAATAGCGTTCTGAAACTGACGTATCCAGCGCGCATTAAAGAAGTCCATAAGTGGCTTCGGAAGATAAGATGTCAGTAAATTTGCATCTTTCTTTTCATGACCAAGCGCTTCCGCAACCGCATCCATTGAACGTGTTTCCAAGTAAATTTGAAAACCTCTGTGTCGTCTAATCGAGCGTAATGAATGAATATCAGAAATTGCTTGAGCATCTACTAGGGTGATATCGCTGCCCTGATCAAAGAGCGATTTATCTTGAAGCCAATAATAAAAATCATTTGCCGAATGTAGAGTGGTGTTAAGGTTACTTGGGCACACTACATTGGAAACGGTTGCGGTCAAAATCAGCTTTCGCCAATTCACATCCCCTCTGTCTTTTAGGTATTCACGACTTATGTGAGTATGCCATATCAAGAAATCTACTATAGATTTAGAAAGTTCATTGAGCACAACTTCTTGTTGTGCATTAGTAGCTCCCTTGCGTACTTTGTAACTCACCGCAATGTGCTGATTTCCTACTTGCTTGTAGCCCACCATATTGCCATTTACATCAAATAGCACCCAATTTGACAACCAAGAAGGCGTTATCAGAGGGTGTTCCATCACAAGAAGGGTTAAAAGGGCACTTAGTGTTGATTTGGTGGGTAAGTTTAACTCAATATGGAGTTGGCTAGCATTACCGTGAAACCCCAAAAAGGATTGATAGTTTGAACAATTAGGACATATACCGTGTTTATTAAAGGTTGCTACTGTATTATCCAGGTTGTCTGTACCGACAAAATTCTTATATTTAGAGATATGTGAATTATTGCTCAGTGGTTTAACTGAGCCTGTTTTACGAAAAGCTTTATTTCTATCTTCTTTCTTTAAAAGCTCCTCAAACTTCAAGAGACATATATGCCTGATGTGCGCCATGTCTCGCTCTATACGTTGTTGAATAATTGAAACAGTCTCTTCATCTTTAATTTTGAGTGGGATGTTAGCAAACCATCTGCTGCTTTCTAACTGTGTTGCTTTGCCACCAATTGAAAAAGTGGGTGCTGCATTTTTCGGGTCTTTCCAAGCTGGAACGATAAATGATTTGTGGGGTTCAGAGAAAACACCAGTGTTGATAAAGCACTCTGTATAAAAGTTAATGGTATTTCGCCACTGAGCATGAAAAGTCTTTGGGCAGTGCTTGGCTGCTTGGGAGCGCACAAATAGCACTTTAAACACCTTGTGGAAAAAGAGCTGCACATGATTACGGCTCAAAAGTGCCTCTATTGTCAATCCGTCCCGTTCGTTATAAATAGTAGAGATACCGGAAAAAAGAACTTTCAGTGCTCCTAATGCCTTAGCCAGAGATGTTGATTTCTGTGTATAAGCATAGTTTTTTAGAGCCAAATGAACTTTGTTTGTAAACGCTTCGCCAAAATTCACATAAAGTGTATCAAGATGAACCTCAAGGCTTTTACCTTCTTTTGATAACACTTGCCAACCCTTTACGTAATCAGCTTTTTCTTTATCTATCTCAAGCTTTCGAAACTGTGCTAGACAGTTCGAAGCATCCTCTGTAATTTTGGCGGTTGATAACTGCACTTCATCAAGGGTTAATTGCTTGTCCTGTGCAATGTAACGGAAAAGATATTTGAATTGGTTGCATAGGGTATATCTGTGATTGATAGTGATACTATCACTGCTATAAATAAAACCGACGAGCGACTGGAAGTGTGCATTGAGTGAGTTTGAGTCATTCAATATTTTAAATGCTGTGTAGTTGGTTTGTTCAACCAAGTAACAGTATGCCGCATAAAGATTCAGTACTGGCTGTATTGTCTTATTACGGACTGAGGATTCCGCAGCAGATGTTAGGTAGTTTGAGTATTTGACTGATAGTGCAGTGTTTAATAAAGAAAGCTCATTTAGTGTTTTGACATTCACAATCAAACTCCATAGATTGACATTGCAATAACAACCTAGTCATCAAAGTGATTATTGTCAATGTAAAAAAGAACAGAAAAACAAAATATAATTGATTTAATTCAATAACTTATTTACTTTTGATGTGTTTTGATTATTGGGACTACAAAAGTCTCATCGAGAAAAAGCAACCCATTATGAGCAAGAGAAATCTCTCCGGGTCTAGGATTAGAACCACCACCAACCAACGCCGCCATTGAACTTGAATGATGGGGTGAACGAAAAGGGCGCTGCTTCCAATTATGTTGATTAATATCTTGCTGAACCAAAGATCCCACGGCAGCGGTTTCCATTGCCTCGTTTTCATTCATATCTGGGAGCAAATCACGCAAACGGGAAGCGAGCATGGTTTTTCCTGTTCCTGGTGGCCCTAAAAATAAAAGATTATGGTTACCTGCAGCCGCAATTTCTAATGCTCGCTTACCTTGTTGCTGTCCAATAATATCTTGTAAATCTCGACCGTGAGTTTCTTGTACCACAACGCGGCTCTCTTCATGTAGTGCCAGCTCACTAGAACCACAAAGCGCTTCACAAACATCTAATAACGTTACTGCAGAACGATGAGTATCTCTCCCGACGAGTGCAGCTTGCGCACCATTCATTTGAGGAACAACTAAACTTCGTTTCGCGGTTCGCGCCGCTAATGCAGCAGGAATGACGCCTTTTACAGAACGTAGATCACCGGACAATGCCAGTTCTCCTAAGAATTCGTATCCTTCAATAAGATCAGCTGGAATTTGCTCAGAAGCAACTAAAATGCCTAATGCGATAGGTAAGTCAAAACGCCCACCTTCTTTTGGGAGATCGGCTGGTGCTAAATTTACCGTAATACGCCTTGGTGGAAACTCAAAACGTGAGTGCATTATCGCACTTCTTACTCGATCACGTGACTCTTTCACTGTAGTTTCGGGCAAGCCGACTAAAGCAAAACCGGGCATACCATGACTGATATCCACTTCGATGGTCACTTCCGGTGCTTCCACTCCAACACATGCACGACTATGGATAATAGCAAGTCCCATATTCTTCCTTTCTCATTGATTACGTGGAATTATCAGGCTGAAATACAACCATGTTCGAACCTTGAATGATATTTATACCCTGCTTTCAAGGTGGCTAAATATGAAAAAAGAATGAGTTTTTACTTGTCATACGATGGAATAGTATGGTACCACTACGGCATCGGATTAAATGTCCAACAAATATGTCGAAAAGAGCTCACAATTTAATGAACTTTAGCGTTTACATTTCTGCACTGATTAACCTGATTGTCGTGGTGGTCATTATTGATACCGCGCAGGGGCTAGTGGATAAACGATAGACAAAAGAATCACAAAACCCCCGCACTGAAAAGTCCGGGGGTTTTTTTACAACTATTAAAATAGAATTCGCATGTTGATTAGTTAATCACATCAAGCGAAAAGAACGGGAGCCGCACATGTCGTGCATTTACAGAACAACACGTAACGTTCAACGTTATGCCATTGGAGGGCGACAATGATTGGAGCAAAGCTTGTCGTAGAAGCACTAAAGAAACAAGGAATTAAGACCGTTTTTGGTTACCCAGGTGGAGCCATCATGCCGATCTATGATGCCTTGTATGAATGCGGTGTCGAACACATTTTATGCCGTCATGAGCAAGGTGCTGCGATGGCCGCTATTGGCATGTCGCGTTCTACTCAAAGTGTCGCGGTCTGCCTAGCAACATCTGGTCCGGGTGCCACAAACCTGGTTACTGGTTTAGCTGATGCATTTATGGATTCAATCCCTGTTGTTGCCATTACAGGTCAAGTAGCAAGCCCATTAATTGGTACCGATGCGTTCCAAGAAATGGATGTTATTGGGATGTCGCTTTCTTGTACCAAACACAGCTATCTCGTCACCGATATTAACGAACTTGAAGCAACATTAGCAGAAGCATTCGAAGTCGCCGTTTCAGGACGACCAGGCCCAGTAATTGTTGATATCGCAAAAGATGTACAACTCGCAATGGCACCAGTGGTGAGCAACCCCGAGATCACTCCAGCGCCAGTACCACAAGTTACAACCGATCAACTTAGCCAAGCACAAGAACTCCTAAATAGCAGTACACGCCCGGTGTTATACGTTGGTGGTGGGGTACAACTTGGCAAAGCAACGAATACTGTACGTGAATTCTTGCGCATCAACCCAATGCCTTCGGTAAGTACTCTTAAAGGGCTGGGAACCATTGAGCGTAATGATCCGCATTATCTAGGTATGTTAGGAATGCATGGCACTAAAGCCGCAAACCTTATCGTACAAGAGTCAGACTTGCTGATTGCTATCGGTGCTCGCTTTGATGACCGAGTGACTGGAAAACTGGATACCTTCGCGCCTCATGCGAAAGTGATTCATCTTGATATTGACGCTGCTGAGTTAAACAAATTACGCCTTGCGAACGTTTCTCTACGCGGTGATATTAATACCGTTTTACCTCAACTTGAAATGAGTAAAGATATTTCGCCGTGGCTCCATCATAGTGAAAGCTTACGTAGTGGTTTCAAATGGCGTTACGACCACCCAGGTGATCTGATTTATGCGCCGTTAATGCTAAAGCAACTTTCAGATATGATGCCGGACTCTAGCGTAGTCTCGACCGATGTTGGCCAACATCAGATGTGGGCAGCTCAACACATTCAGCCTCGCGAACCGCAGAATTTTATTACTTCTGCAGGCTTAGGCACGATGGGCTTTGGTTTACCAGCCGCTCTTGGGGCCGCTAAAGCACGCCCAGACGATCAATCTATTTTAATCTCTGGTGATGGTTCATTTATGATGAACGTTCAAGAGCTTGCTACCCTTAAACGCTATAACATCCCAGTGAAGATGGTCTTAATCAACAATCAACGCTTGGGTATGGTGCGTCAATGGCAGTCTCTCTTCTTTGAAAACCGCTATAGTGAAACCATTTTGGACGATAACCCGGATTTCGTCATGCTTGCGAAAGCCTTTGATATCCCAGGGAAAACTATCACTACAAAAGAAGAAGTCGAACCAGCCCTTAAAGAGATGCTCGAAAGCAAAACAGCCTACATGCTTCATATACTTATAGATGAAGAAGAAAATGTATGGCCACTTGTACCACCTGGTGCTGCAAACAACGAAATGTTAGAAAATACTTAGGAGAACTCACTAATGGAAAGATATCTACTCGACATCAAAGCCGACGATAAACCGGTTCTATTAGAACGCGTTCTCCGTGTAGTTCGTCATCGTGGGTTTGTCATTAAGCAGGTTGCTGCGACTCAAAACCATGAAAGCAAAGTCGCCAGCGTCGAAATCATTGTCGACAGCGATCGTTCTATTTCAATGCTGGTCAATCAAATAGAAAAATTGTGGGATATTCGCTCTGTTGATGTAACAGAGATTAGTAGCAACGATTTACCAAACAACAACTTACAACAAAAGATTTGTGCCTAGTTAAAATTGAGATTCAAGGATTATTTTCTGAATAACGAAGATAATCCTCTTATCACCGACATCTAGCTCAATTTTTAACGGTATTACTCGTGCTACCGTTATGTTGAATGTTAACAACACAAAACAACGCAGGTAAAACACAATTTTGCCGTGCATTGAGGAAATTAATACGCATATGAACAGGACAGTTGCAAAGTAACTTCCCGTTTGTAACGTAGACCAAGTCACAGTGGGTAAAGTAAGCTTATGCCACTGCTTTACATTACCAATTTACCCATTAGCAAAATCATTGAGGGAATAGAGAATGCCAAAATATCGTTCGGCGACAACCACACACGGTCGTAACATGGCTGGTGCTCGTGCTTTATGGCGCGCAACAGGTGTAAAAGATGAAGATTTCGGAAAACCAATTATTGCCGTAGTGAACTCATTCACACAGTTCGTACCTGGCCACGTTCACCTAAAAGACATGGGCCAATTGGTTGCTGCTGAAATTGAGAAAGCGGGCGGTATTGCGAAAGAATTCAATACCATCGCTGTCGATGACGGTATCGCAATGGGCCATGGCGGCATGCTTTACTCTCTGCCTTCACGTGAGCTAATTGCTGACTCTGTTGAGTATATGGTGAACGCACACTGTGCTGATGCAATGGTATGTATCTCTAACTGTGACAAAATTACTCCGGGAATGATGATGGCGGCTTTACGCCTTAATATTCCAGTGATTTTCGTGTCAGGTGGCCCAATGGAAGCCGGTAAAACTAAGCTTTCAGACCAAATTATTAAGCTCGATCTTGTTGATGCTATGATGCAAGGTGCCGATCCTAATGTTCCTGAAGCACAAAGCGAGCAAGTTGAACGCTCGGCATGCCCAACTTGTGGTTCATGTTCTGGCATGTTCACTGCTAACTCAATGAATTGCTTGACTGAAGCTCTAGGTTTATCTCAACCGGGCAATGGCTCAATGCTTGCGACTCACGCTGACCGTGAAGCTCTGTTCTTAAATGCTGGTAAGCGTATCGTAGAATTAACTAAGCGCTACTATGAGCAAGATGATGAAAGTGCTCTACCACGCAACATCGCTACTAAAGCCGCATTTGAAAATGCCATGGCTCTAGATATCGCAATGGGTGGTTCAACCAACACGGTTCTTCACTTATTAGCGTCTGCACAAGAAGGCGAAGTCGACTTCACTATGACCGATATTGATGCAATGTCTCGCCGTGTACCACACTTATGTAAAGTAGCACCATCAACGCCACTTTATCACATGGAAGATGTCCACCGTGCTGGTGGCGTAATGGCTATCTTAGGTGAACTAAACCGTGCTGGCTTATTAAATAGCGACACTCGCACTGTTCTTGGCATGTCATTAGAAGAGCAATTAGCTCAATACGACATCATGACGACTGAGTCTCAAGAAATTAAAGACTTCTTCCGTGCTGGACCAGCTGGAATTCGTACCACGAAAGCCTTTAGCCAAGATTGTCGTTGGGAAACTCTAGATGATGACCGCGAAGGTGGTTGTATCCGCACAAAAGAAAATGCCTTTAGCCAAGATGGTGGCTTAGCAGTACTAAGCGGCAACATTGCACTCGACGGTTGTATCGTTAAAACTGCAGGTGTTGATGAGAGCATTCTTAAATTCCAAGGCCCAGCAGTCGTATTTGAAAGCCAAGAAGATTCTGTTGAAGGCATCTTAGGTGGAAAAGTAAAAGCGGGTGATGTGGTTATTATTCGTTACGAAGGCCCTAAAGGTGGTCCAGGCATGCAAGAGATGCTTTACCCTACAACCTATCTAAAATCGATGGGATTAGGAAAAGAGTGTGCCCTACTTACCGATGGTCGTTTCTCTGGCGGAACCTCTGGTCTTTCAATCGGTCACGCATCTCCAGAAGCAGCCGATGGCGGTGCCATTGGCCTAGTTAAAGATGGTGATATGGTCACAATCGACATTCCTGGCCGTAGCATTTCACTAGAAATCTCAGAAGATGAAATGGCAAGCCGCCGTGCCGAGCAAGATAAGCTCGGATGGAAACCAGTCTCTCGTGAGCGCGAAGTTTCATTTGCTCTAAAAGCCTACGCAAGCATGGCAACGAGTGCAGATAAAGGCGCGGTAAGAGACAAGTCTAAACTAGAGGGCTAGTCAAATGGGTGACGCAAAACCAACTGGCGCGGATTATCTGCGTCAAATACTGCGCGCTCCTGTCTATGAAGTGGCGTTAATTACGCCACTTCAAGATATGCCCCGCCTGGCGGAACGAATTCACAATCGAGTTCAACTCAAACGTGAAGATCGCCAACCGGTACATTCGTTTAAGCTGCGCGGCGCATACACTATGCTCACCAGCCTAGACGACACACAAAAATACTCTGGTGTTATTGCAGCTTCCGCAGGAAACCACGCTCAAGGCATGGCTCTTTCTGGTACAAAATTAGGCATCAAAACAACAATTGTTATGCCCAAAACGACGCCATCGATAAAAGTCGATGCAGTTCGTAGTTTCGGCGGCAACGTGGTTTTATTTGGTCGTAATTTTGATGAAGCAAAAGCAGAAGCTGAGCGTCTAGCAATTGAATCAGGTTACACCTTTGTTCCTCCCTTTGATCACCCATTGGTTATCGCTGGGCAAGGTACTATCGGCATGGAAATGCTGCAACAAAATGGCCACTTAGATTATATCTTTGTCCCTGTTGGTGGTGGTGGTCTAGCGGCTGGTGTGGCTGTATTGATCAAACAGCTCATGCCTGACGTTAAAGTGATTGCCGTTGAACCAGAAGACTCTGCCTGTCTAAAAGCGGCTCTTGATGCTGGGAAACCAGTGGTGTTAGACCAAATAAGCATGTTTGCTGATGGTGTTGCCGTTAAGCGCATCGGCGATGAGACATTCCGAGTTTGTCAAAAATACTTAGATGGTCATATCACGGTATCAAGCGACGAAATTTGCTCTGCAGTTAAAGATATTTTTGAAGACACTCGAGCAATTGCTGAGCCTTCTGGCGCACTTGCTCTTGCCGGCCTAAAGAAATATGCAGAACAAAATAAGCTGGTGGATAAACAGCTTAGTGCAGTCCTATCTGGTGCCAACACCAATTTTCATGGCCTGAGATACGTTTCAGAGCGTTGTGAGCTTGGTGAAAAACGGGAAGGCTTACTTGCGGTTACTATTCCAGAAACCAAAGGGGCATTTTTCGAGTTCTGCCAAATCATTGGTGATCGCGCAGTGACTGAATTTAACTATCGTTACAATGATGATCAACTTGCCAATGTGTTTGTCGGTATTCGATTAAATGGTGGTCAAGACGAGTTAAACAGCATCATTCAAGATCTTCGAACGGGTGGGTATCCTGTTGAAGACTTATCTGACGATGAAATGGCTAAGCAGCATATTCGCTATATGATAGGCGGGAAACCGTCCAAACAGCTTAATGAACGCCTCTACGCATTTGAGTTTCCAGAATATCCAGGCGCACTAGTGAAGTTTTTAAGCACATTAGGAACTCACTGGAATATTAGCCTGTTTAATTATCGTAATCATGGTGCGGATTATGGGCGAGTTTTATGTGGATTTGAGCTCACAGAAGACAATCTACCTCGTTTCTCTGCTCATTTAGTCGAACTTGGCTATCAATATAAAGATGAAACGGATAATCCTGCCTACAAATTCTTCTTATCCTGATAAATAAGAATGTTACTTTACTCAATCACCAATGTTACTAAAATTTAACATCTAAGTAACATAAATCAAAAAGTAGTAGGCAAAAAAATTCCCGCTGAGTGATCAGCGGGGAAGCCCAAGAAATAGAGTAATATAGGAGTGCTATGGAAGCTGTCTGTGATTCAACTGAATGATAAGAAGTCTCTCAGACTGATATAGCCAGCAGTAATTGTTAACTATATGTTAATAATATATTACCCAACCGTTAACAAATCAAGAGGCAAACCGTCTTTTACGGTAAAATAATCTCTTGAAATGAATTTTTGTGAGTAAGCTATCACTAATGAATACTTATATAGAAAAAGCGAATGTGAAACTTGAGGCAGAAGGGCTTCGTTGTCCAGAGCCCGTAATGATGGTGAGAAAAGCAATTCGTACTATGGAAGATGGGCAAACATTGTTAGTAACTGCTGATGATCCCTCGACAACGCGAGATATTCCCAGCTTTTGTCGCTTTATGGATCATCAACTCATTTCCGCTCAAACAGAGACACTGCCTTTTCAGTATCTGATTCGAAAAGGAATGAAGGAAGCGTAAATTACTCTTCCTTCTTTCGAATCTCTTTACTGAGCTGTTCAACGTGATCGCGTAATCGGTTAACTTCTCGATGCATAGGAATAATATGTAAAATCCGCACCCACGACTCTACGGTTAAAGCCGTCAGTACAAACGCCCCCACAACCATCGGTAGCCACAGATCCGTTAAAGCCATTCCAAGAAAAGTAAGAAGTAGACCAAAGCTAAATAAGTAGCTTTGACTTTTCACGCTCATATTCATGTAACGAGTTAGCATAACTGTACTCCTTTTCGTCGATTTAGGATTCACAGGTTATCAAAACTTCATCCTTATAAATGTGTCGATTAAATGAATATGGCCGCCTTTTTGAGTAAAACCACAATTTTGAGCATCAAAAGCCCGATAAAAAACAAGAAACCGAGTTCAGATGCACTAAAACGACGCGTTGAGCCTGAATTAACCAATATTACCCCTACTCCGACACGCAATATCTCGGTATACTTTATCGTTATTTTATTTCATTCATTGACAAGAATTGCGCGAACCCGACTATGCAAAAATATGACGTTAAAACCTTCCAGGGTATGATCCTCGCGCTGCAGGATTACTGGGCCCAACAAGGCTGTACCATTGTTCAACCTCTTGATATGGAAGTGGGTGCCGGAACTTCCCACCCAATGACATGTCTGCGTGCCATTGGCCCAGAGCCGATGTCTACAGCGTATGTTCAACCATCTCGTCGTCCAACCGATGGCCGTTATGGTGAGAACCCTAACCGTCTTCAACACTACTATCAATTTCAAGTAGTGCTTAAGCCATCGCCGGACAACATTCAAGAGCTTTACCTAGGTTCTTTAGTTGTATTGGGCATCGATCCAACGGTTCATGATATCCGCTTCGTTGAAGACAACTGGGAAAACCCAACTCTAGGTGCTTGGGGATTAGGCTGGGAAGTTTGGTTAAATGGTATGGAAGTGACTCAGTTTACTTACTTCCAACAAGTTGGCGGTCTTGAGTGCAAGCCAGTTACAGGTGAAATAACCTACGGTATTGAACGTCTCGCTATGTATATTCAAGGCGTTGATTCCGTCTACGACCTAGTATGGACTGATGGCCCACTTGGAAAAGTGACCTACGGTGATATTTTTCATCAAAACGAAGTCGAGCAGTCTACCTACAATTTCGAACATGCTGATGTTGATTTCCTCTTCACCTTCTTTGACCAGTGTGAAAAAGAGTGTAAGCAACTCATTGAACTCGAAAAGCCACTACCATTGCCGGCTTACGAACGCATTCTAAAGGCGGGACACGCTTTTAACTTACTTGATGCTCGTAAAGCCATTTCGGTAACAGAGCGTCAGCGCTACATTCTTCGTATTCGAGATTTAACGAAGTCGGTTGCGCAAGCTTATTATGCATCACGTGAAGCTTTGGGCTTCCCTATGTGCAAAAAGCAAGACGATAAGGCATAAGGGAATAGACTCATGGCAAAAGAATTTTTAATTGAACTTGGTACGGAAGAGCTTCCACCAACTCAACTACGCACGCTCGCGCAAGCATTTTCAGATAACTTTGAAAAAGAACTAAAAACAGCGGAACTGGCTTATAGCAACATAAAATGGTTCGCGACACCTCGTCGTCTAGCCTTAAAAGTCACCGAGCTTGCCGAAAGCCAACAAGATAAAGTCGTTGAAAAGCGTGGCCCCGCGATTTCGGTTGCATTTGATGCCGATGGCAATCCAACCAAAGCAGCTCAAGGTTGGGCTCGTGGTAACGGTATTACGGTTGAACAAGCAGAGCGTTTGGTCACCGATAAAGGTGAATGGTTGCTTTTCAAACAAGAAGTAAAGGGCCAACAAACCAAAGCAGTAATTACCGATCTGGCTGCCAAAGCATTAGCCAACCTACCAATCGCAAAACCAATGCGTTGGGGCGATAAAGAAACACAATTTATCCGCCCGGTAAAAACATTAACCATCTTAATGGGTGATGAACTCATTGAAGGTGAAATCCTTGGCGTCAGCTCTGGACGAGTCATTCGCGGACACCGTTTCATGGGTGAGGCAGAGTTCACTATCGACTCAGCTGAGCAGTATCCAGCAATTTTAGAAGAGCGTGGCAAAGTCATTGCCGACTATGATGCTCGTAAAGCCACTATCATCGCTGATTCACAAAAAGCAGCACAAGCTGTGGGTGGAACCGCCGATCTTGAAGATGACTTAGTTGAAGAAGTCACCTCTTTGGTTGAATGGCCAGTAGTCCTTACCGCGAAGTTTGAGGAAAAATTCCTTAAAGTGCCGTCTGAAGCTTTGGTTTACACCATGAAAGGCGACCAAAAATACTTCCCTGTTTACGATGATAACAAGCAATTGCTGCCAAACTTTATCTTTGTCTCGAATATCGAGTCTAAAGAGCCACGCCATGTGATCGAAGGAAATGAAAAAGTGGTTCGCCCACGTTTAGCCGATGCTGAATTTTTCTTTGATACTGACCGTAAGCAACCTCTAATTGATCACCTTCCTCTATTGGAAAGTGCCGTTTTCCAAAAGCAGTTAGGAACCATCAAAGATAAAACCGATCGTATTACTGAGTTAGCGGGTTACATTGCTGAAAAAATTGGTGCCGATGTCGAGAAATCACAGCGTGCTGGTCTATTAGCAAAATGCGATCTCATGACCTCAATGGTATTTGAGTTCACTGAAACTCAAGGTGTTATGGGGATGCACTACGCTCGCCATGATAATGAAGATGAAGAAGTCGCGGTTGCACTTTATGAGCAGTACATGCCTCGCTTTGCTGGCGACGACCTACCAAGCAACGGTGTTTCTGCTGCGATTGCCATGGCTGATAAACTCGATACTATCGTCGGTATTTTTGGCATTGGCCAAGCACCAAAAGGCTCTGACCCATTTGCATTACGTCGTGCTTCTCTCGGTGTATTGCGTATTATTGTTGAGTACGGATATCAATTAGACTTAATTGATCTAATCACCAAAGCGAAGTCCCTATTTGGCAGCAAGCTCACTAACCAAAATGTTGAGAGCGATGTCGTTGACTTTATGTTAGGGCGCTTCCGTGCTTGGTATCAAGATGAAGGCTTTAGTGTCGACGTGATTCAAGCCGTATTAGCCCGCCACCCAACCAAACCAACAGACTTCGATCAACGCGTAAAAGCCGTATCGTCGTTCCGTGAGTTGGATGCAGCAGAATCTCTCGCAGCCGCAAATAAGCGTGTGGGTAACATCCTAACGAAATTTGATGGTGAGCTTACAGCTGATATCGATTTGGCATTATTAGCTGAAGATGCAGAAAAAGCGTTAGCCGAGAAAGTCGAAATTTTAGCGGAAGCATTGGAACCTGCATTTGCCACTAGCAATTACACCGAAGCACTTGCTCAACTTGCCGAACTGCGTGAGCCAGTCGATGCATTCTTCGATAACGTGATGGTGATGGTAGACGATGAAGCGCTTAAGAAAAATCGTCTCACCTTACTGAACAAGCTGCGTAACTTGTTCTTAGAAATCGCAGATATTTCAGTGTTACAGAAGTAATCTTCGAGATAGGCAGTACTTACTAAGCCCAGCATTGCTGGGCTTTATTTTTTCCAAAATACTCCTTTTCTGAACTTGGTCATTACGGTATCTTGACTCACACATCGTTCAGCATTTAACACATTTAGGTATATTCCTATGCAGTTCTCTTCCTTTGGTGAAAAATTTAATCGTTATTCTGGTATTACTCGTCTTATGGATGACCTCAATCAGGGCTTGCAAACACCAGGAGCGGTGATGCTGGGTGGTGGAAACCCTGCAAAAATTCCAGCGATGCTCGATTACTTTCACCAAGCTTGTAGCGAAATGCTTACCGAAGGTGAATTAATCGAAGCCATTACTAATTACGATGGGCCTCAAGGGAAAACCAGTTTTATTCAAGCGTTGGTGACCTTATTTAAAGAGAACTATGGCTGGGACATTAGCGAAAAGAACATCAGTTTAACAAACGGCAGTCAAAGTGGTTTTTTCTATCTGTTTAACCTATTAGCGGGGCAACAAACAGACGGGTCGCATAAGAAAATTTTGCTCCCACTTGCACCTGAATATATTGGGTATGCCGACTCTGGTTTAAGCGAAGATATGTTTATCTCATATAGACCTGAAATCGAGCTATTGGACAACCGCCAGTTTAAATACCATGTCGACTTTGAATCGCTTCAAATTGATGAATCTGTAGCCGCGATTTGTGCTTCTCGCCCTACCAATCCAACCGGAAATGTCCTTACCGATGACGAAGTGAGAAAACTCGATCAACTCGCGCGTGAGAACAATATCCCACTGATTATCGATAACGCTTATGGCTTACCGTTCCCAAATATTATTTTTGAAGACGTTAAGCCTTTCTGGAACGAGAATACGATTCTCTGCATGAGCTTATCTAAGCTTGGCCTACCGGGTATTCGATGTGGCATTGTGATCGCCAGTGAAGCAATCACTCAAGCACTTAGTAATATGAATGGCATTATTAGCCTAACTCCTGGCAGCTTTGGTCCTGCTCTGGGAAAACATATGATTGATAAAGGTCAGTTGCTGAAACTGAGTAATGATATCGTCCAACCGTTCTACCAAAACAAAGCATCTCAAGTTGTCGAACAGCTGCAATCTGCGATTCCCGATCCGCGCTTTCGAATTCATAAGCCAGAAGGGGCTATTTTTCTTTGGCTTTGGTTTGATGAGCTGCCAATAAGTACCATGGCGCTGTATGAAAGACTTAAAAAGCGAGGTGTGTTAGTGATCCCCGGAGAGTTTTTCTTTATTGGTCAGCCAGAAAAAGGGTGGGATCACACTCAACAATGCTTGCGAGTTAACTACGTTCAGGATAAAGAAGTCATTGATAAGGGCATTGCTATAATTGCTGAAGAAGTCCAAAAAGCTTATCAAGAGTAACTAGCGCCACCTAGCATTTGTCCTCTTTCGCCATTCGAATACTCGATAGCCAAGCAACAATAGGACAAATGCGCCATAAACCGTTGCTTCATAGTAGCTAGAGCGAATTTGCATAATAAGGTGTACCAACGCTAATAAAGTGGCCGGGTACACCCACCGGTGCAACCGCTGCCATCGTTTACCCAAACGCTTCATCCAACCTTTAGTCGATGTCACTCCTAGTAACGCCAAAATAATCAATGCTGGCATTCCCACTAATATATATGGCCTTTTAATGGTTTCACTGACTAATAGTTCGAGATTACTTCCGAGAATAAATAGGTAATAAGAGACAAGGTGAAGAAAAGCGTAAAACAGGGAATACAAACCCAACATACGACGGTGAATCATCACCCATCGCCACTTAACCACACGAACCAATGGAGTAACTGCAAGAGTAATGATAAGGAAGCGTAATGCCCACTCCCCTGTTGAAAGGACAATCGCTTTTGCGGGGTCGCCACCCAGAGTTTGATTTACTCCGGCAATAACCAAACTGACCAAAGGCAATAACCCCAAGATAAAAATAACGACTCTCCGCCATCGCACTGACATTGCTTGTCCTTAGTAATTGCGCGTTAAATCTAACCCTGTATAAAGGCTCTCAACATCATCTTTATATCCGTTAAACAGTTCCGTTGGAATAATGTTAGGACTCAATAATCCCGATGGTAAGCGTCGTTCACTTTTTTGTGTCCAACGAGGATGATCAACGCCAGGGTTCACATTCGCATAAAAGCCATACTCTGCCGGAGCCAACTGATTCCACGTTGTTTTTGGTCGAGTTTCGGTAAATTCAATTTTAACGATAGATTTGATGCTCTTAAATCCATATTTCCATGGCACAACAAGTCTAAACGGCGCACCATTTTGATTCGGTAGAGATTTACCGTATAACCCAACCGCCATCAACGTGAGTGGATGCATGGCTTCCTTAATCGTTAACCCTTCGACATAAGGCCAATCAATAGAACTAAATAGACTCGCTTGACCAGGCATCTCTTCTGGCCGCTGTATTGAAGTAAAGGAGACATATTTTGCACGGCTTGTTGGTTCAAAACGCTTCAGCAAACTTGCCAATGGAAAACCAATCCACGGAATCACCATCGACCAGGCTTCAACACAACGAAGGCGATAAATTCGCTCTTCTAATTGAATTCCTTTCATCAAATCTTCTAAATGATAATTACCTGGATTCGCGACCTCACCACTGATTTCAACTTGCCATGGAAAAGGTTTAAAGTCTTCGCTCCGCTTGGCTGGGTCACTTTTATCAAAACCAAACTCATAAAAATTATTGTATGTTGTCGCGTTAATAAATGGGGTCAATTTGTCGTTAATATCTAGCGTATTCGCACTTGCAGAGCCAATCTGCTCTTGCAGCCACAAAGGAGTATCCGGTCGGAACTCCCCTTCCGAAATACTAGGTTTTGCTTGCAATAAGCCACTGGGTAATAACGCACCAGCCCCAAGTGCGAATGAACCTTTCATAAATTGACGTCGTGAGCGGTAGATATCTTCTGGGGTAACATCCGATTCAGATAAATCTGATCGTTTCTTTATTAGCATAATACGCTCCATTGGCTTATCACATCGACGTAAGACGGATCTCCGCATTACGTTATTTACTCATTAGACGTGCTAGAACAACAAATATTACAGTTCTCAGCAAATTTTTTTAGTTTTTTTGCAAAAAAATAATTACTCATCAATATGTGACTGCAATAACAGAAAAACCACCGTGTTACCGATAACACTTGTAGTAACCCGAATAACATATTGAGATGTGCTTAGGAGGGGTTTTCATTCCTCTATTTGCTTTATTGCTACTTAAATCTTCGTTTATCTTCTCTGGAGTTTCCATGTGGTGGAAATCGCGATCTCTAACTTGAAATGAGAAAAAGTTATGAACAACAAATATGTCGTAATGGGGGTATCTGGGTGTGGAAAATCATCTATAGGCTCCCAATTAGCACAAACTCTTAATGTTCCCTTTTTCGATGGAGATGATTTTCATTCGAAACACAATGTCGCCAAAATGCAAAGTGGTCAGCCACTTAACGATAATGATCGCTACTCATGGCTTCACACGCTTAATGATCTCGTTCGAGAAAAAAAGGAATTGGTACTCGCGTGCTCCGCGCTAAAACCAGAATACCGTCGACAACTAAAACAGGGGAATCCTGAATTGACGTTTATTTATCTGCAAGGAGGGTTTGACACTATTTGGGCTCGCCATCAAAAGCGAGAAAATCACTACTTCAGTGGTCGTTCGATGCTTGTGAGTCAGTTTGAAACGTTGGTAGAACCAAGTAAAGAAGAGGCATTAATTATAGATATACGTCAAACACCACAAGCTATCATAACAACAATAATTACTCAGCTAGAGTTAAATTAAGCGGCTGCAATAACCTCCCATTTAGCCACATTGGCACTTTGGTAATAATCAGATTTGCAATATGATTGTTCTTAGTATCCTAACCTCTCGCTATTAAGTATTTCAAACCATGACAGTGAAGAAGCAACGTCCCACTCTACAAAGCATCGCTGATCAAGTTGGTGTAACAAAAATGACGGTTAGTCGTTACCTTCGAGATCCATCAAAAGTATCCCCATTGGTAGGAGAACAGATCGCTCAGACAGTTGAAGATCTCGGATACGTTCCAAATAGAGCTCCAGATATTCTCTCTAAAGCAAAAAGTTACTCCATTGGTGTATTGCTCCCTTCTTTAACTAACCAAGTATTTGCTGAAGTCTTAAAAGGCATAGAGACGGTTATCGAGCCCTTAGGCTACCAAGCGATGTTGGCTCATTACAGTTACAGCAAAGAGATCGAAGAAAAGCGCATTGAAACGCTTCTTTCATACAATGTCGATGGCATTATTCTATCTGAAAGCTTTCACACAGAGCGATCCATAAAAATGCTCCAAGCTTCTGGAGTTCCGATCGTCGAAATAATGGATTCAGCTTCACCTCCACTTCAGCAAGCTGTTGGATTTGATAATTACGCGACAAGCGTAGCGGCGACAAAGTTACTGCTCTCTAAAAATAGAAAAAACGTTGCGTATCTTGCAGCAAGAATGGATGAGCGAACGAAACAAAAAATAGAAGGGTTTGAGCTCACAGTTAAAGATGCAGGGCTTAGACCTATTGTCATTAGCACCAAACAAGCCTCATCTTATTCCGTTGGAGCAGAGCTATTTTGTTTAGCCAGAAAAGAGAACCCTAAATTGGATGGCATATATTGTACCAATGATGATTTGGCCATCGGTGCTCTGTTCGAATGCTTGAGACAAGGTTTTAAAGTACCCGAAGATATATCAATTATTGGCTTTCATGGCCACAACATTACAAAAGTCGTGTCGCCAACTCTTGCAACCGTCATCACTCCGCGAGAAGAGATGGGAAAAATTGCAGCCGAGCAATTATTAAAAAGAATTCTCAATCCAAATGAACCCATTACCGACCAGGTTATTGAACTACAAACAAAAATGTTCTTAGGTGAAAGCCTTTAAGTTATTCCCCTTTAAATATCAAAAGAGCGCCATTCAGCGCTCTTCACATCATTTAGAAAGAAATAATTAACTCTCTAGCAAATTTTTACCGTTAATCGCGATTTTTCTCGGCTGCATCGCTTCTGGAATTTCTCGTTCTAAATCAACGTGTAATAATCCATGTTCCAGAGTTGCGCCGGTAACCTTAACATAATCAGCAAGTTGGAATTTACGCTCAAAGTCTCGCTCTGCGATACCTTGATATACGTAAGACTTCCCTTCTTCTGGCTTACGCTCACCACGAACCAATAAGGTATTTTCCTGTTGAGTGATATCGATTTCTTCATCGGCAAACCCAGCAACGGCCATAGTGATGCGATACTGATTCTCAGCTTTTTGTTCAATGTTGTAGGGAGGGTATCCCGCTGAGTTACTCTTGGTGTTCGCACTTTCCATCATGTTAAATAGGCGATCGAAACCAATAGCGTTACGGTATAGGGGGGTAAAATCTACAGTTCTCATAGTACTATCCTCAATATTTAAGCAATAGTCTTAGCCAATAAGCTAAGAGGTCGTTTTTCCCTTCTTTCTTCGAACAAGAAAAACAGCTTCGTTACATTTAGCAGCCAGTTATCTCCTCTTACGAGCAAGAATGACCACATTCATGAAAGATCCAATCGGCATCTTTCTTACTTACATATATAAGGTCACAAAATGGGCTTTCAAGGTTTCAACCAAAAAAAGTTAAAAAAAATGCCACCTCGATGAGATGGCATTGATAGACGATTAGCGAAACCAGATAGGTTTATACGTCGAGGTTCGCCACTTTTAATGCATTTTCTTCGATAAATGCTCGACGCGGTTCAACTTGATCACCCATTAGTGTAGTAAACAATTCATCTGCACCAACAGCATCTTCAATGGTTACCTGCATCATACGGCGTGAGTCTGGATCCATAGTGGTTTCCCACAATTGGTCAGGGTTCATCTCTCCCAAACCTTTGTAGCGCTGAATGCTCAAACCACGGCGACTTTCGTTCACTAACCATGCTAAAGCATCTACAAAATTAGTCACTGGTTGAGAGCGCTCTCCACGTTTAACGTATGCTCCCTCTTCGATCAAGCCATCGAGCTCTTCTGATAAGTTTGCCAGTTTGTCGTACTCTTTTGAGTTCAATAAATCGATACTCAATGGGTACTCGTAAGACACACCATGAGTACGCACTTTTATTCTAGGTGTGTAGACATTCTGTTCTTCATTGAAGTCAACTGAATAAAAGTATTGGCTCGCACCCACTTCTTTTGCATTTAGCTGCTCAACGAGGCGTTTAGTCCAAGCGTCTACTTGAGACTCGTCAGTACAATCCTGTAGGCGAGAAATGTAAATAAACTCATGAATTAAAGCGTATGGATAACGACGGCTCATACGTTGGATCAGTTTTATCGATTCATTATAACGATTAACCAAACCTTCCAAAGCCGCCCCAGATAATGCTGGTGCTTCTGGGTTAACGTGCAAAGCAGCATTATCGAGAGCCAACGATACTTGATAGATATCCATTGCATCTTCATCTTTAATATACTGCTCTTGCTTACCTTTTTTCACTTTATAAAGTGGTGGTTGAGCAATATAAATATAACCGCGCTCGATAAGCTCTGGCATTTGACGATAGAAGAAAGTCAACAATAGCGTTCGGATGTGAGAACCATCGACGTCCGCATCCGTCATAATAATAATGTTATGATAGCGAAGCTTCTCTGGGTTGTATTCATCACGACCAATACCACAGCCTAATGCGGTAATTAGGGTTGCAACCTCTTGAGAAGACAGCATTTTATCAAAACGTGCTTTTTCAACGTTTAGAATTTTACCCTTAAGTGGCAAAATAGCTTGGTTTTTACGGTTACGCCCCTGCTTGGCAGATCCGCCAGCAGAGTCTCCTTCCACAATATATAATTCAGAAAGAGCAGGATCTTTTTCTTGGCAATCTGCCAATTTCCCCGGTAAGCCCGCTAAATCTAGCGCACCTTTACGGCGAGTCATATCACGTGCTTTGCGTGCTGCTTCTCGCGCACGTGCTGCATCAATAATTTTAGACGTTATGATTTTAGCTTCAGATGGGTTCTCCAATAAGAAGTTCTGCAAGTTTTCACTCATTGCACTTTCTACTATTGGACGAACTTCTGAAGAAACTAAACGGTCTTTCGTTTGTGATGAAAACTTAGGATCGGGCACTTTAACAGAAATAACCGCTGTTAATCCTTCACGAGAATCACCACCTTCTGTAGAAGTCTTATTTTTACCGCTTTTAAGTTTAGCAAGCTCTTTTTCCATGTAAGCATTTAACGTACGCGTCAAACCACCACGGAAACCTGTTAAGTGAGAACCACCATCGCGTTGAGGGATATTATTGGTGAAACAGTAGATGTTTTCTTGGAAGCCATCGTTCCACTGCATCGCCACTTCAACACTTATGTCATCTTCGCCATCAACCGTAAAATGGAATATCTTCTGATGAACCGGAGATTTATTTCTGTTTAAGTATTCGATGAAAGACTGGATACCGCCTTCATAGCAAAAGTGATCTGATTTATCTTCTTCGCGAGCATCAGAAAGCTTAATGGATACACCTGAGTTCAAGAATGATAATTCACGTAATTTCTTGGCCAGAATTTCGTAATGAAATTCTATTTGCGAGAACGTTTCAGCACTTGGCCAGAAACGAATTTCAGTACCCGTCTCTTCTGTGTCGCCAATCACGGCTAATGGCTCGTCTGGAACACCATGGCGATAGGTTTGGCTATGAATGTGACCATTACGTTTAATCGTTAATACGACTTTCTCAGACAATGCATTTACAACCGAGACACCAACGCCGTGCAAGCCGCCAGATACTTTGTAAGAGTTATCATCAAACTTACCGCCTGCGTGAAGTACTGTCATAATAACTTCAGCAGCCGATACATTTTCACCTTCGTGTAATTCGGTTGGAATACCACGACCATCATCTCGAACCGAAACAGAGTTATCTTCGTGAATCTTCACGATAATATCAGAACAGTGGCCTGCCAACGCTTCATCAATTGAGTTATCCACCACCTCAAAAACCATATGGTGTAAGCCAGTACCATCGTCCGTATCACCGATATACATTCCAGGACGCTTACGAACGGCGTCGAGACCTTTTAATACTTTAATACTCGATGAATCGTAATTATTCGACATGAGTTACTCTCTCAACTTTATCCGTGCTCTATTTGGCCATTTTCCACATGGAACAGTCTGCTATCTGATTCAATCATGTCGCTGACTTGGCCTTCAGTAATAGAGCTTACAAAAACTTGTGCTTTGGTCGCTTTTAAACAATCCGCTAGACGTTTGCGACGTTCGCTATCTAATTCGGAAGCAAAATCATCGATAAGATAAATACATTGCTTTCCCGTCAGAGAAGTTAAATGTTCTCCTTGTGCGACTCGAAGTGCACAAACCATTAACTTCAACTGACCTCGTGATAACACATCCTCCACCGGAGTGCCGTTCACTTTAATTCTTACATCGGCCTTATTAGGGCCACTAAAGGTGTAACCTAACGCTCGATCGCGTTCAAAGTTATCTTCAAGAAGCTGTTGATAAATTTTACCTTTTTCCCAACCTCTATAATACGTTAAATGGATATCAAATTCAGGTAAAAATGTGCGGCATATGTCATGTGCTACACGAGATATTTGTTCAACATAATCTTTACGCCATTCATCCAGCAACTCAGCAAGCCGGGCAAGTTCAATATCCCATGATTTGAGTTCTCGATAACTTGTTGCATTTTTTAATAATGCATTGCGCTGCTTACCTAAGCGACGAAATCGAGACCAAGTATCATAAAATCCAGCCTGAGTGTGAAAAACACCCCAATCGACAAATGCTCGTCGCTGCTTCGGGCCATCAGTAAGTAACTCAAACCCTTCAGGGTGAATCAGTTGCAACGGAAGTACATCGGCTAATTGAGCAATTTTTTGGCCAGATTGACCGCCTATTTTAACCTCTGAAGAGCCATCTCGCTGTTTATTGATGCCGATTGGTATCTCAAATTGGTCTGAATTCAAGAATCGCCCATGAACAAACAGTTCAGAACTCTCATTTTGAATAACACGTCCAGTTAATGCACTTTTAAATGAACGACCATGCCCCAAAAAGTAAATCGCTTCCAACAAGCTTGTTTTACCGCTGCCATTGGGCCCAATAAGAAAGTTAAAGCCTGATGATAATTCGATATCACAGGCTTTAATATTTCTAAATTGTTGTATCGCTAACCGAGTTAGGGGCATGAAAGTTATAGCCTAATCGGCATCACCACATACATCGCACTTTCATCGGCCACATCTTCAATCAAGGCACTGGCATTTCCATCCAGCATTGAAAGTCGAATTTGCTCACAACGAAGAGTGTTAAGTACATCTAAGACATAGCTAACATTGAAACCTATTTCGATTTCATCGCCTTCATAACTCACATCCAAGATTTCTTCCGCCTCTTCTTGTTCAGGGTTATTTGCAGTTATTCGCATTTCACCATCAGCAATATTCAATCTCACGCCACGAAATTTCTCGTTCGATAAAATAGCGGCCCGTGAAAATGATTGACGCAATATATCGCACTCAGAAATAAGAGTTTTATTAGTATTTTGCGGCAATACTCGACGATAATCAGGAAATCGACCATCAATCAGTTTTGACGTAAAAATAAACTGATTAACTTGAACTCGAACATTTGAAGAACCAATCTGTAACTCCACTGGTTGCTCCGGAGCATCGAGCAACTTCACCAGCTCTAAAATACCTTTACGAGGGATAATTATTTGCGTCTGAGCATAGGTTTCAGATAATTGGGTTTGTGCAACGGCCATACGATGGCCATCGGTAGCAACGGAACGAATTGTTGATTCTTCAATATCGAATAGCATACCGTTTAAGTAATAGCGAACATCTTGGTTAGCCATTGAAAATTGTGTTTTTTCAATCAAACCACGTAGCTCGGATTGGGTCAGAGTCAACGTTAACTCACTTTGCCAATCTTCAATATTAGGAAAATCATGTGCTGGCAGCGTCGCCAGTGTAAAACGACTACGTCCAGAGCGAAGCTGAACACGATCGCCTTCTAAAATAAATCGAATAATGGCGTCATCAGGCAACCCCCGACAAATATCGAGAAACTTCCGTGCTGGTACTGTAACGGCACCAGGTTCACATTCACCTTCAAGAGTAACGCTACCAACTAATTCAACTTCAAGATCTGTTGCGGTAATTGAAAGCTCCGCTCCTTCGACCTTCAACAACAAATTACCCAAAATAGGTAATGTCGCTCTTCCCCCAACCGTACCGGATACTTGTTGTAAGGATTTCATCAAATGATTACGTTCAATGGTAAACTTCATAATCTACTCTTCTGGTTCGAGATCTAAACTATATCGTATTAAATAAGAGACAACGGATTAAGATGATAAGGTTCGAACCAAGTTCGAATAATCTTCTTTGATATCATGACTTTCTTCACGAAGTTGAGCAATTTTTCGGCAAGCGTGGAGTACCGTTGTATGATCACGGCCACCAAAGGCATCACCGATTTCTGGCAAGCTATGATTAGTGAGTTCTTTAGCTAATGCCATTGCTAATTGACGAGGACGCGCCACTGAGCGAGAACGGCGCTTCGAAAGTAAGTCTGCGACTTTAATCTTGTAATATTCGGCGACTGTTTTTTGAATATTATCAATCGTGACTAATTTTTCTTGTAGAGCTAATAAATCGCGTAGTGCTTCTCTAACAAAATCAATCGTAATTGGGCGGCCAGTAAAATTGGCATTCGCGATCACTCGATTAAGAGCTCCTTCCAATTCACGAACATTTGAACGCAAACGCTTCGCAATAAAAAACGCCACTTCATCAGCTAGATGGATTTTATGGTCTTCTGCTTTTTTCATTAAAATCGCAACGCGAGTTTCTAGTTCTGGCGGCTCGATAGCAACCGTTAACCCCCAACCAAAGCGAGATTTTAAGCGATCTTCAACACCATTTATCTCTTTAGGATATCGGTCGGAAGTTAAAATGATCTGTTGATTACCTTCAAGGAGAGCGTTGAAGGTATGAAAGAACTCTTCTTGAGAGCGCTCTTTATTGGCAAAAAATTGAATATCATCGATCAACAATGCATCAACACTACGGTAGTAACGTTTAAACTCTTCAATTGCATTGTTTTGCAACGCTTTTACCATATCTTGTACAAAACGCTCTGAGTGCATGTATATCACTTTTGCGTTGGGGTTATTATCGACAATGGCATTACCAACAGCGTGAAGCAGGTGAGTTTTACCTAAACCTGTTCCCCCGTATAAAAATAGAGGGTTATAGGCTGCGCCAGGATTATCTGAAACTTGTTTTGCGGCTGCTAAACCTAGTTGGTTCGATTTACCTTCAACAAAGTTATTAAATTTATGTTTTTGATTAACGTTGGAGCGGTAATTCATTTCAACAGGGGCACTTTCGTCGCCCCATGTTTTATGCACGGGTTTCTTTGCCTGAAGTTGAGCAGGCGCCGACGATTCAGCCGCAACATCGGCTTTAGTGCGAGTACGAGTGGTAACAGAAGATGGAGAAGTAGAAAGACGACCAACTTCAAAATGTAAGCTTGGAACATCATTCCCGCTAAATTCTTTTAATAAGCTATTTATGCGGTGTAGATATTTATCTCGTACCCAATCGAGAACAAAACGGTTCGGCGCATATAAAGTGAGAGTATCGTCATTTAGTTCAGCCTGTAATGGTCGAACCCAAGTACTAAACTCGATAGCTGACAGCTCTTCTTGGAATTGTTGCAAGCACTGCAACCACAGCGAAGATGACACGTTGCCCTCACTCATCATAAATGAACACGTTTAAAGACCGGCAATTTTACCTGTTGATAACTTAGATCGCCAGCGTTAGTTGCATGATCCTAAAAGAAAGATCAAAGTTATTCACACTTTTAATGCCAAATAGCCTCGATCTACACAATTTGAACAAAGGTTACCCACAAAACGATCCACAAAACGACGATCTTTCTCTAGTTATCCCCAAGCCAGTTTGCACCTGACTGCCTCAATAGATCAAGTATCAAATGATAATTTTCTAATTTTTTTCATATTTATTCAAAGTTATGCACATTTTATCATTTATTTTTTATCTACAAGGATATTGAGCCTAACTATATATAGTTTCAATACGTTAAAGAAAAAGAAAAAATGATCAACTCATCTTATTCACCGATTTATCAATCATTATCCACATTTGATCAACATATTTATCTTCCGTAACACAGATGATCGCACGATAGATCCTTGTGATTTTGCTCGCCATGAGTATAATCCTGCCACTAATTTGGCAACAGTTGAGAATTTATTTTAAAAGATTCACCTCTGAAGCCAGCGAATCATTGACACCTAAAGTGTCTGTGATTACAATTCCGCCTCTTTGTTGAGAGGCGTCGGAATGTCTGTTCTCTTAAATTGATAATAGATGCTAGACCCACGCCGGGTTTAACAAGCCTAAAAACTACTGATCAGTAAGGTATAAACAATGAAACGCACTTTTCAACCTTCCGTTCTAAAGCGCAAACGTACTCACGGTTTCCGTGCTCGTATGGCAACTAAAAACGGTCGTAAGCTTATTAATACACGTCGTGCTAAAGGTCGTGCTCGTCTATCAAAATAATAAATACTTATTTTGATTAAGCACACTTTTCATCGGGAGTTACGTCTGCTAACTCCCGAGCATTATCGATATGTTTTCCAGCAAGCTCATAGTGCTGGTTCGCCTCATTTCACCATCATTGCCCGTAAAAACTCTCTTCCTTATCCCAGATTAGGGTTAGCCGTTCCCAAAAAACAAATAAAGACAGCTGTCGGTCGTAATCGATTTAAACGTATTGCTCGAGAAAGTTTTCGTTTAAAACAACATCAATTACCCCATAAAGATTTTGTCGTTATTGCTAAAAAGAGCGCTCAAGAGTTAAGCAATGAGGAAATATTTAGGTTATTTGATAAATTATGGCAACGCCTGTCTCGCCCTTCGCGTGGATAGTCATTGGACTAATCCACATCTATCGATGGTTGATTAGCCCTCTAATCGGACCAAGGTGTCGCTATACCCCAACCTGTTCAATCTATGCAATAGAAGCATTAAAAGAACATGGATTTATAAAAGGGGGTTGGTTATCTGGCAAACGTCTATTAAAATGCCACCCATTAAACGATGGTGGGTATGATCCTGTTCCCCCCAAACAAAAACAAGACAGAGATAAATAACGATGAATTCTCAACGTAATCTCCTGTTAATTGCTTTAGCTATTGTTTCTTTTTTACTATTCCAACAATGGAATGTTTATAAGAACCCAGCACCTCAAGTAGTTGAACAGGCACAAACAAATGGCTCAGTACCTAGTCCTGTAGCAACCACTGATGAATTTGAAGCTCTATCTACTCAGGGGACATCAGGTGAAATAGTTACGATAACAACAGACGTTCTGACTCTGTCTATTGACACAGTCGGTGGTGATGTTATTCATGCTGACCTTAACCAATATGCTGCCGAGTTCGATTCTGAAGAACGTTTTGTTCTACTGAAAAATACTCCTGATCATAAGTTCATTGCCCAAAGCGGTATTATCGGTCCTCAGGGTATTGATCGTAGTAGTGGTCGCCCAGCGTACCAATATGCTCAAACGAGCTACACTTTGGAAGATGGTCAAGATCAAATAGAAATCCCTCTAACTTATCAAGAGAATGGGATTACCTACACCAAAACGTTTATCGCAAAACGCAACAGTTATGCTGTTGATGTAAACTTCTCGATTGATAACCAATCAGGCAGTCCTGCAGAAGTCGGTATCTATGCTCATTTACGTCAAAACCTATTAGATTCAGGAGGCAGCCTTGCAATGCCGACCTATCGTGGCGGCGCCTATTCTGCAGAAGATACTCGTTATAAAAAATTCAGCTTCAGCGATATGGAAGATCACAACCTAAATGAAACCCTGACAAATGGGCAAGGTTGGGCTGCAATGATTCAACACTACTTTGCCGCAGCGTGGGTTCCTCGTAACGCAAATAATTCAGTGCTGTTTTCTCGTATCGTAGGTAATGTTGGCGATATTGGTATTAAAGAACCAAACCGCACCATCGAAAACGGCCAAAATGCTGAGTTTGACGCAACATTATGGGTTGGTCCTAAACTTCAAGACGAAATGGCTGCCGTTGCTCCAAACCTCGATCTTGTAGTGGATTATGGTTGGTTGTGGTTTATTGCAAAACCACTTCATTGGATGCTATCAACGATTCAAGGCTTCGTTATTAACTGGGGTTTAGCCATTGTTTGTTTGACGTTTATTGTACGTGGTGCCATGTACCCGCTAACCAAAGCACAATATACGTCTATGGCTAAAATGCGTATGCTTCAGCCTAAGCTACAAGCAATGCGTGAGCGTATTGGCGATGACCGTCAGCGTATGAGCCAAGAAATGATGGAGCTCTACAAAACCGAGAAAGTGAACCCACTAGGTGGCTGTTTACCAATTCTACTTCAAATGCCGATCTTTATTTCGCTGTACTGGGCATTAATGGAATCTGTTGAACTTCGCCATTCACCATTCTTCGGTTGGATTCACGATCTATCAGCACAAGACCCGTACTACATTCTACCGATACTAATGGGTATCAGTATGTTCGTCATTCAAAAGATGAGCCCGTCTACTGTAACGGATCCAATGCAACAGAAGATCATGACGTTCATGCCTCTTATGTTTATGGTATTTTTCTTGTTCTTCCCATCTGGTCTAGTTCTTTACTGGTTGGTATCTAACATCGTAACGTTAATTCAACAAACATTGATTTACCGAGCGTTAGAGAAGAAAGGCTTACACTCCAAGAAATAAATGATTTAAATAGATGATAAAGGCGGCCTAGGGGTCGCCTTTTTATTTACTGCTGATTACAATTGTCCAAATAAACAACTACAGACCACATGACTATGACTACAGACACTATCGTTGCTCAAGCTACGCCCCTCGGTCGAGGTGGTGTGGGTATTATTCGAGTTTCTGGCCCTTTAGCTGCACAAGTCGCCATTTCGATTACCGGAAAATCTTTGCGGCCACGATATGCTGAATACCTTCCATTTGTGAATGAACATGGCGTGGAGCTAGATCAAGGCATTGCGCTATTTTTTCCGAATCCAAATTCGTTTACCGGTGAAGATGTATTAGAGCTTCAAGGCCATGGAGGCCCTGTTGTCATGGATATGCTGATTAAACGAATTTTAGCCATACCAGGATTGCGAGTGGCAAGACCTGGTGAGTTTTCTGAACGAGCTTTCCTCAACGACAAGTTAGATTTAACGCAAGCAGAAGCCATTGCTGATCTCATCGATGCTAGCTCAGAAGAAGCTGCAAAGTCCGCTCTAAAATCTCTTCAAGGTGAATTTTCTTCTCGCATACATCAGCTTGTCGAATCTCTCATTTATTTACGCATGTATGTCGAAGCAGCTATTGATTTTCCAGAAGAAGAAATCGACTTTCTTGCCGATGGTAAAGTGTCGAAGGATCTTCAAGTTATTATTGATAATTTAACCGCTGTACGCCAAGAAGCGAACCAGGGTGCAATCATGCGCGAAGGGATGAAGGTAGTCATAGCAGGCCGTCCAAATGCTGGTAAATCGAGCCTTTTAAATGCCTTGTCTGGAAAAGAATCCGCGATTGTAACCGATATCGCAGGGACAACCCGAGACGTACTACGCGAACATATCCATATCGATGGTATGCCTTTACATATTATTGATACCGCTGGGTTACGTAACGCCTCTGATGAAGTTGAACGAATTGGTATTGAACGCGCATGGCAAGAAATTGAACAAGCAGATCGCGTGTTATTTATGGTTGATGGCACCACCACCGATGCAACCGACCCTAAAGATATCTGGCCTGATTTTGTCGATCGCTTGCCTAAAAATATTGGCATAACCGTTATTCGCAATAAAGCTGATCAAACCAACGAAGAATTAGGATTATCCAATCCAACATTGATCCGATTATCAGCAAAAACTGGACAAGGCGTGGATGATCTCCGGGAACATCTTAAAGAGTGTATGGGATTCCAAGGAGGCCAAGAAGGTAACTTTATGGCCCGTAGACGCCACTTAGATGCACTAGAAAATGCATCCCAGCACTTGGAAATAGGTCAACAGCAATTAGAAGGCTATATGGCAGGAGAGATTTTGGCTGAAGAGCTAAGACTGACTCAACAATACCTCAACGAAATCACTGGTGAGTTCAGCTCTGATGATTTGCTAGGTCGAATCTTCTCATCATTCTGCATAGGTAAGTAATCACTTACTATCATTTTATTTAAGAAAAACCGTTAAGTTAAAAAACGGTTTTTTCTTATTTTATATCCGTGCAACGTCTACAGATACACTCAATACTTGTGAATCTCCACCATCAAAAATAACCCCTTGTAATGGTGTGACATCGGCATAATCCCGTCCCCAAGCAGTCACAATATGTTGGTCTGAAGGCATAATATTGTTGGTTGGATCAAATTCAACCCAGCCTAAATCTGGCACATAGACCGAAAACCAAGCGTGAGATGCGTCAGCACCAACCAATTTAACTTGGCCTTCTGGTGGAATAGTTTCTATGTAGCCACTCATATAGCGCACAGGTAAGCCCACAGAGCGAATACATCCAATCGCGAGGTGAGCGAAATCCTGACAAACGCCTCGTTTTTCTTTCAGTACTTGTTCTGGTGGTGTTGTTACATTGGTTGCCGTGGGATCAAACTTAAATTCATTAAATATTTTTTGAGTAAATTCTAATGAGGCCTTCAATATAGGTTTGTCATCACTAAATACTTCTCTGGCATAATCAGCAAGAGACTCAGATAACTTAATTTGTGCTGAATCTAATACGAACTCTTTTACCATTCGAAGTTCAGGGGTTGCAGCTTCTGCCAACATAGTTCTAACCTGACCACAGGTTAGTAAGTGAGTATTCACCAACTCAGAATAACCCGTATTTTCAATATCAAAGAAACTCACCACATCAATCATCAGTCGACTATGTGGCTCCTGAATAGAGAAATAAAAAGTTGAATTGCCATAATAATCGACGCCTTCTCGTTGATAAATAGGTGTCGGTGAAACGTTGATTCGATGAGAAGTACAACGCTGATTATCAGTATCTCTGGGTAGCAAATGAGCCATGTTGTAGCACAGCGTTACTGGCGCATTATATTTATATTCTGTTGTATGCCTAACTCGATATCTCATACATCCAGCTTCCATTTAGGTTTAATAAGTTGTTGAGGCCCAGCAGTATGGTCAAAATATTTATCACTAATTGCAGACGTAAACTCTTCTAATAAAGCCGCAACTTCTACAACTAACGCTTCTAATTTAACTCGTTTATTCTCAACCTCATCGACCTGTGCTAACTCATTTAAACTGGCCAATTGGATCTGACTTTTTGCTCGGATTATCATTTTGCTTTCATCCGACAATCCCCCAGCAGTGAATCCCTGTGTCGATGGTAAAACTTGTAAGTACTCGCGTAAACGTTCAACTTGGTAAATGAGTGAACGTGGGTTTGTTGGGTCAATCATAAGTAAATCAAGGCCAAAGGCGACTCGAGCTCGAGTACGGTAACGACGACGGAATGATATCAATGCTTCAACACTTAATAAGACCGACTCTAGTATTTGCTGTTGCTGCAGAGTAGGGAGCGTGCTTGTAAGGGTTGATTTCAATAACGTCGTGGTTTGCAATGCTCTTTCTGTGCGACGCCCTATTTCCTGGAACGTCCAATCTAATCCTCTGAGCATACTTTCATGATTGAGACCTGATAACGCCAATAATGAAGTAACCAAGCTGTCCAATGATTCTTCAGGAACCTCTGGTAAACCATCTGAGTATGCCTGATCAACATCCGCAATATGATCTCGTAATTCATTCAGAATTATCCGAGTGTCAGCCGACAGCATCTCTTTTACTTGTTCGGCACAAGATAACATGGCCAAAAGATTCGATTTAATCGACCCCATCCGATTTGCATTGATAACCAAATCGGCCAACTCTTCATCTGGGTTGTCGAATAACTCTGTGTTTTCCTCAGTAAAGCCCGGTAAACACCCTGTTTGAATGGAAATCGACTTAAGCAGTAATGATTTGCTCTCCGCGGGCAGCGGATCGATACCATTAAGCTGCTTAAAAACGGTTCTCAGTAAACGAAGGTTCATTTCAGCACGTTCAGCGTATCGCCCAAACCAAAATAGGTTCTCGATAACCCGGCTAGGGATATTGGATTGTTCAGCTTCTTCTATCGCGCTGTTATTATCAAGACGAGATTGATGACTAAGATCCGGACCTTGAGAAAGTACCCATGCATCTTTACTCCAAGTACCTGACAGCTTTGAAACAATATACTCTTGATTGCATTCTGCGACTCGACATAACCCGCCAGGCATCACTTCATAGTCGTTATCACTGTAAACAGAAAATAGTCGTAATAAACTAGGACGAGACTCGAGCTTACCATTATTCCAAATCGGCATTTGTGAACCAGGAATGTAACTTTGAGCGACAAATTTGTGTGGTCTTTTCCTGATTTTTTCCAGTAATTCTACTTTTTCATCTTCACTTAGAGTATGACCATAGAAGCTTTTACTTTCGAAACTTCGATATGCCGGTTTAATAATCAGCGAATCTAAATTGGTTTGCACATACTCAAAATCGGCGGGATTACCACACCACCAACTTTGTACATTTTTAATTAAAAGAGGCTCACCAAGCAAAAATTGGCTTATCTGTGGTAAGAATGCCATTAATGCAGGCGCTTCTAAAATTCCCGAACCTAATGGGTTAGCGAGGACAACATTGCCCGATCGAGCCACTTCAAGTAAACCTGGGACACCCAACATTGAGTCCGACTTAAGCTCTGCTTGATCGCAATAGATGTCATCAACTCGCCGTAGAATGACATCCACCTGTGCTAACCCTTGCAAAGACTTCATCCAAACTTTGCCATTTCGCACTGTTAAATCGCCACCTTGAACCAACGAATAACCTAAATAGTTAGCGAGATATGCTTGTTCAAAGTAGGTGCTGCTATAAGCACCTGGCGTTAATACGACAATCCTCGGTGTATCTGTTTTGTGGCTGGCTAACTGAGTAAGAGTGGTTCGCAGAGAATTGAAAAAATGCGATAACCGTCGAACTTGGCTATTTCTAAATAAACTTGGCATTACACGAGAAACTACCGTTCTATTTTCTAATGCATAACCAAATCCACTAGGTGCTTGAGTTCTGTCGCCAATAATTACAGGTGTACCATCCGCTTCACGCACCATATCAACTGCGTGCATGATTAGTTTTTTTTCTAGCGGCATAGCAATATCATGGCACTCTCGCAGATAACCAGGATGGCTAAAAATAATTTCAGAAGGAATAATCCCCTGTTTTAGCAAAGTTTGCTCGCCATAAAGGTCATTTAAAATTAAATCAAATAACTTAGCTCTTTGAGCTACACCTGCTTCAATTCCTTCCCACTCAGTATGATCGATAGCATACGGAACAATATCTAATGACCATACCGCAGGTGAAAGAGGGTCGTTTTTTAAATCATACGTTGCCCCATCATCTCGCAAAATACGTTGAGCACGTAATTGCCTATCAATAATCCCTTTAGAACCTAACTTATTTAAGTTCTCGAATATCCGCGTCCAATGGGAACGAATAAAGCGAGCATCGTCAAAAGCCTCATCATAGGCATAGGGAATTTTTGGATAAGAAGTCAGAGCCGGCAAGTTTCCTTGCTGACTTTGACTTTGACTTGAAGACGGCGGTTTAAGCATGATTATTTATTTAACTACTTATTAATATATCAATTACAGTCTAGTATACCGCTTCCTTAAATCTAATGTATGAGGATATTCATCACTTACCTCTTCTTCTGGCGGAGCCATTGGTCTAGGTATGTCTTCATTTGGATAAAAATGTCGTAAAGCTTGAAATTCTGGTGGCGGTGTTAAAACGCCTTGAGTAAAACCATGATCCCAATAACGATTGATTCGACGAGCTTCCGCTTCGTTGGCATTTACTGGTCGGCCTTCATAACTACGGCCACCAGGATGACTCACATGATAAGTACATCCACCTACAGAAACACCGTTCCAAGTATCAATAATGTCAAACACCAACGGCGTATCCATATTCAATGTTGGGTGAAGAGCAGAAACGGGATCCCATGCTTTATAACGAACAGCAGCAACCGCTTCCCCTTTTCGCCCTGTAGAACGCAACGGTACGCGACGGCCATTACATGAAACGACATAACGTCCTTCTGTAAAACCACTTAAACGAACCTGCAAACGTTCTACGGAAGAGTCAACGTAACGAGCAGTACCCGATCCCGTCACTTCTTCTCCCAATACATGCCAAGGTTCTACGGCCCAGCGCAGCTCCAATTCCATGTCATCCACATCCAAGCGACCATAATGTGGAAAACGGAACTCTTCGAATGGAGCAAGCCATTCAATTTTAAATGGATACCCATGACGTTGAAGGTCATCAACCACTTCTTTTATGTCCTGCCATACATAATGCGGCATCATAAATTTATCGTGTAAAGATGTCCCCCAACGGACCAATGGTTGCGTATAAGGTTCTTTCCAGAATCGCGCGACTAAACAACGTAGTAGTAATACTTGAACTAAGGACATCCGAGCATGAGGTGGCATTTCGAAACCACGGAATTCAAGAATACCCAGACGACCAGTACTTGTGCCTGCTGCGAATAATTTATCGATACAGAATTCTGAACGGTGAGTATTCCCGGTAATATCCACCAATAAATTGCGCATTAAGCGGTCAACTAACCATGGCTCGTCAACCATTCCTTCAGGGAAGTTCTGGAACGCAATTTCCATCTCATATAAGGCTTCATCACGTCCTTCATCCGGTCTTGGAGCTTGGCTTGTAGGACCAATAAACATACCAGAGAATAAATAAGATAATCCTGGGTGATGCTGCCAATAAGTAATGAAACTGCGAAGCAAATCGGGTCTGCGAAGTAATGGGCTATCTTCAGGTGTCGCACCACCAAGTGTAATGTGGTTACCGCCTCCTGTTCCTGTATGACGTCCATCAATCATAAATTTCTCTGTGCCTAATCGAGATAGATACGCTTGCTCATACAAAACTTCTGTATTAAAGACCAATTCACTCCAGTTTTTAGAGGGATGAACATTCACTTCGATTACGCCCGGATCCGGCGTAATAAGTAGCTTTTGCATTCGAGGATCTTTCGGTGGCTCATAACCCTCTATCACAACAGGCATGCTTAACTCGTTCGCCACCCATTCAATGTGGTTAAGTAATTCTACATAGTGCTCAAGATGAGTTAATGGAGGGAAGAAAACATGTAACCGCCCTTCTCTCGCTTCAAAACACAACGATGTACGAATAATTTGTCGCGATGAAGACGTTTTTTTCAATACTGACTGTGGCTGTTGTGATTGTTTTACAACAGGCTCTGTTTTAGCACCACTCGACAACAAATAACTTGGTAGTGCATCACGAGGCTCAAAAGGATCTCTATCTGGGATTTGTTCTTCTTTCGAAATTTCTGGTAACGAATTTAACGGTAAACGATATCCCAGTGGACTATCACCTGGAATCAAGGTAATAACATCCGCTCGCATTGGCCACAATGAACTATTCCAACAGGTACCATCAAACTCAATAGGCAATACATAACCACTTGGTTTTTCAATACCACGCGTTAAAAGTTTAGCTAAACGACGGCGTTCTAGATCATCACTTAAGCTTGCTTTCCTAGGGTTTACATCATCTGGAAGTGAACGTTCCATCCATAAATAGTATAACGAATCTTCAAACGTCTCTTGCAGGTAACTAGGCTCTAACCCTAGTGTTTCACACAGTTTTTCACCAAACTCTTTTGCTTCAATTTCACTGTGCTGATAATTTTTATCTACTCGAGCTAACAGATCATGATCGTGCCATAACGGTTCGCCATCGGTACGCCAAAAACACCCTAGCGCCCAACGCGGAAGCTCTTCACCTGGGTACCATTTGCCTTGGCCATAATGAATTAACCCATTCGCCGCAAACGTTTCTTTTAACCTCAATAAAAGGTCTTTAGCTAAGGTTAACTTTTCCGCTCCTAATGCTTCGGTATTCCATTGTTCAGAATCCATATCATCAATCGAAACGAATGTGGGTTCGCCACCCATAGTTAAGCGCACATCTCCTGCTTCGAGATCGGCATCAACAGCTTCACCTAAACTCTTAATGTTTTCCCATTCTTCTTCGGTATAAGGCTTAGTAACGCGAGGATCTTCTTGGATTCGAATAACGACATTCTCATATTCAAATTCACATTCACATTCGTCAGTAAATCCTGTAATAGGAGCAGCAGAAATTGGATCCGCCGTACACGCAAGTGGAATATGACCTTCCCCTGCGAATAAACCACTGGTTGGATCGAGCCCAATCCAGCCAGCACCGGGAATATAGACTTCACACCAAGCGTGTAAATCCGTAAAGTCCTCATCGGGTCCAGAAGGCCCATCCAGTGCATCAACATCAGACGTTAGCTGAACTAAATAACCAGATGCAAAACGCGCCGCTAAACCTAAATGACGTAATATTTGAACCAATAGCCAAGATGTATCACGACATGAACCCTTTTTAAGAGTGAGTGTTTCTTCTGTCGTTTGAACCCCTGGTTCCATTCGAATTCCATATGAAATTTCCGCAGCCAATCGGCTATTTAATTCCACGAGAAAATCAGCAATACCAATTTCTTTTTCAAGATCAATTGTTTTCAACCACTCATCGAGCAATTCACAACTATCCGATAGATCCAGATAAGGAAGTAACTCCCCTTTTAATACCTTGTCATATTTAAAAGGAAACTTTTCAGCGTACTCTTCGATAAAAAAATCAAAAGGATTGATAACCGTCATGTCCGCAATCACTTCGACTTCAAAGCTCATCTTTGTGGTTTTTTCAGGAAAAACTAATCGAGCCTGATAATTACCAAACGGGTCTTGCTGCCAGTTAATAAAATGATCTTCTGGCGTAACTTTTAACGAGTACCCGTGAATATGTGTTCGAGAATGCGGTGCAGGACGCAAACGTAAAATATGGGGAGAAACATTTACTGGGCGATCAAACTCATAAAATGTTTTGTGCTGTAGCGCTACTCGAATGGTCATGCCGCAGTTCCTTGATCAAAGTTAAACCAATTCTCACTTATCTCTTGATGAAGTGAAATTATTTCCAACTGAATATCATTCAAGTAAGCACTGAATTCATAATTCAAATCTTCTGATCTATCGACACCATGGGTTCGACTGATTAACCCATCAACTTGATCCATGATCTGGTTTGCTCTTGGTAAATACTCGGCAGCATTTTTTATCTGTTTAAGACAAAAGAGTTGTGAACGAGGAAAATTAGGCTCTGTCATCAAGTATGTTGCCGCCATTGCACCAGTTACTGATGTCCGGACACTTCTTCTATAGTTAAGATAACCACTTTGTGATTTTAGTACCTTAGACCAAACGACTTGCCCCAACATAACTTGCTCATCAGCTTGAGATTGCATCATCAAAGAAATCGCCGAATCTAATACCCTGGTATTCATATCGGCTCGTTCAATATATCGACCTAAAATAAAGAAGCTCCAGCCCGCATCACGACTCATCGCACCGGTGAGTAAACCAATAATTTTCTGGCAACCTTCAATGACGGTATTCAAATACTCATGACGATCAGAACGACTAATACCGCGATAGATATTCTTTTTAGCAAAAATATCCAATTCATTGATAAATTCCCAAGTTTCGCTAGGAACAACATCTCGCGTAGTTCGTATGTTTTCTCTTACCATACGAAGAGATGACAACATAGAATTGGGATTTTCGGTGTCACACAGAAGGTACTTAACGATACTGCGTTCACTCTTATCTTGATAAAGATCTTTAAACTCATTGATGCTGCCATTGATTTCAATAAGGTTGTACCAAGAAATATTAATCCCTCTTGGTAAATCAAACAGCAAGTCATCATAAACACTTAATAATCGAGCGATATTTTCCACTCGCTCCAAATATCGGGCACTCCAATACAAACGTTCTGCTACTCGAGATAACATTATCTACTCTCCTTTTGTACCCACTATCCAAGTGTCTTTACTGCCACCACCTTGTGATGAATTGACGACAAGTGACCCTTTTGTCATTGCCACACGAGTTAACCCACCTGTCGTAACGTATGATTTATCACTCTGAAGGACAAATGGTCGTAGATCGAGGTGACGCGGTTCAATCGTCCCTTGATCAGTTAAAATTGGGGCCGTTGACAACTTTAATGTTGGTTGTCCAATATAATTTCTCGGATTTTCAACAATTAACTTAGCGAAAACGTCTTGTTCTTCTTTTGTAGAATGAGGACCGACCAACATTCCATAGCCACCCGATTCGTTCGCTGGTTTCACCACCAATTTATCGAGATTTTGCAATACGTATTCTCGTTGCTCGGGATCTTCACATAGAAATGTTTCAACATTCTTAAGAATTGGTTCTTCATCTAAATAGTATCTGATTAATTCAGGAACGTACGCATACACCACTTTATCATCGGCAACACCAGCTCCAGGTGCATTGGCTAAAGCTACATTACCTGCTTTCCAAGCTCTAATTAAACCTGGCACACCCAACATTGAATCTTCATTAAATACTTCAGGATCAATAAACATATCGTCAATTCGACGATAGATCACATCAACTCTTTCAGGGCCATAAATCGTCTTCATATAGACACAATCATCATCAGATACGTAGAGATCATCGCCTTCAACCAATTCAGCTCCCATCTGCTGAGCCAAGAAAGCATGTTCAAAGTAAGCCGAATTAAAGATTCCTGGCGTTAATACAACGATTTCGGGACGTTCTATTTTTCGAGGAGACAGCGCGGAAAGTGTTTCAAAAAGCTGAGAGGTATAGGAATCAATAGGAAGAATATCATCATTCTCGAACAGCTCGGGAAGTACGCGTTTTGTTATTGCCCTATTTTCGAGCATATAGGACACTCCAGAAGGAACTCGGAGGTTATCTTCTAGAACATAAAACTCACCATCGTCAGCACGCACCAAATCGGTGCCACAAATATGGGCCCAAACACCAAAAGCGGGCGACACACCGACACACTCCGGTCTAAAATTCTGAGAATCTTTAATTATATGCTCTGGAATGATGCCATCTTTAATACATAATTGATCATGATAAAGGTCATCAATAAACCTATTTAACGCTGTAAGCCTTTGTTTCAGCCCCGCTTCTGCTATCTGCCAATCTTTTGCTTCAATCGTTCGCGGAATGATATCGAACGGCCAAGCTCTATCAATATTTCCTTCTTCTGTATAGACAGTAAAGCTAATTCCCATTTCCTGAACAGTAGCTTCAGCTGTCAGCTTTCTTTTTTCAAGCTCTTCTTTTGAAAGAGATTCTAGATATTTGAATAATTGCTTTGCCGACTTTCTCGGAACCTGCGAACTATCAATAAGTTCATCAAAAAAAACCTTTGAATCATAGTCTCGAGTCATTTTTTCCATCGGAGTACCATCCCTTTTACATCACGACCAAGATTACCTAGGATTCGCTTTTTAGCATCATACTAGTAGCCATGTTTTATTTGTTATTCTACTTAACTGATTGAATGTATGACGATCATCTCACCAACAATCAGATACCACTTAAACAGGTATAAATAAGAAAAGCAAAGTTCGAGCCATAACCATTAATCTTAACTAACGGTATAAATAGAGGTATCGATAATTTATAGCAAAACACGAATACGTCCTCTAAACGATCATTTATCCACAAAATAAATAATTAATGCAAAGATCCTCACACGTACGGCTATAACTTGCCTAAAATTATATGCGCACAACTTAACTACAGGATCTTCACTCTATTCTTTCTCATAAACTCAACTTATATTACAATTTAACAACACCAGTCATATAACCTTCTGATAGGAACAACCATGATCCAAATAATTACGGGAAGTACATTAGGCAGTGCTGAATATGTCGGCGATCACCTTAGCGACTTACTATCTAAAGAAGGCATCGAGAGCGTGATCCATAATCAACCTAATTTATCGGATATTCCAGTCCAAGGAATTTGGTTAATCGTCACATCAACTCATGGAGCAGGTGATTTTCCAGACAATATTCAGCCTTTTATTGCGGAATTACAGGACACACCTCCGCGAACTGACCAATTAAAATACGCAATTATTTCAATTGGCGACTCTAGTTACGACACATTTTGTCAAGCAGGAAAAACGGCCCATTCATTGCTCGAAGATATAGGTGCAACTTCGATTGTGGATTGTTTTACAATTGATGTATTGGAGTATTCTGTCCCGGAAGACGCAGCTAGCCTATGGTTTAATGAAAATAAGCTTGCTTTAGTCAATCAATAGGAAAATTTATATCAACATACTTAAGCACAAGTTAAGAGTTTAAAATGATCAAATGTGCATAACTATAATTTTATCCCGTTAATATCCTATAGTTATCCCATGAATATCTTTTTATTACAGCATTGTCTGTGTATAACTAAACGACTTAAACACAATATAAACATGATCAGATCAATGATTGATCACATGATCTGATCTATATTTGATCCATGATCTTATTGATCATTTTCCGCTTATCCACAGAGATCCTCTTCCCTAATAGTAGATCTAATAAAAAGATCTATATAAAGATCTATATAAAGATCTATATAATATTTATCTAAGATCTGTAGAAAAACAAAAACGCGAAAAGCGATTTTCTAGTCATTGGAAAGAGGGTAGAATACGCCTCCCTTGAACAAATATTTCTAACTGTTGACTACTTGAGGTCGCTCCATGCTTTATCACGAAAACTTCGATGTCATTGTTATCGGCGGCGGCCATGCTGGAACAGAAGCAGCACTTGCCTCTGCTCGAACAGGACAAAAAACCCTATTACTAACTCACAATATTGATACTTTAGGACAAATGTCTTGTAATCCAGCCATTGGTGGAATAGGGAAAGGACATTTAGTTAAAGAGATCGATGCTCTTGGTGGGTTGATGGCACAAGCCATTGATCATGCTGGAATTCAGTTTAGAACATTGAATGGATCCAAAGGACCTGCAGTTAGAGCAACTCGTGCTCAAGCTGATCGTGCTCTGTACAAATCATTTGTTAGAAATGCATTAGAAAACACACCAAACTTAACTTTATTTCAACAATCTGCCGATGATCTACTGGTTGAAAATGATCACGTTATTGGTGTTGTTACTCAGATGGGTCTTAAGATTCATTCTAAAGCGGTCGTGTTAACAGTTGGAACATTTTTAGGCGGAAAGATCCATATCGGTATGGAAAGCTCTGCTGGGGGGCGAGCTGGGGATCCACCATCCATAGCTCTAGCTCAACGTCTTCGTGAATTGCCATTTCGAGTTGATCGTTTAAAAACTGGCACTCCACCAAGAATTGACGGAAATACTGTCGACTATTCTCAGCTTGATGTTCAACATGGTGATACACCATTACCTGTATTTTCATTTTTAGGAGATGTAAGCCAGCATCCAAGACAAATACCATGTTTTATTACTCATACCAATGAAAATACTCATGATGTTATCCGTGCTAATCTCGATCGTAGCCCTATGTATTCAGGTGTTATTGAAGGTATAGGACCTCGTTATTGTCCTTCGATAGAAGATAAGGTCATGAGGTATGCTGATAAAAACAGTCATCAAATTTTTGTTGAACCTGAAGGGTTAACCACGACCGAACTCTATCCTAATGGTATCTCCACGAGCTTACCTTTTGACGTTCAAGTGAAAATAGTTCGATCGATGAAAGGTTTTGAAAATGCTCATATTGTTCGACCAGGCTACGCAATTGAATACGATTACTTTGATCCTCGTGATTTAAAGCAAACTTATGAGACTAAATTTGTATCTGGTCTGTTTTTCGCAGGTCAAATAAACGGTACGACTGGTTACGAAGAGGCAGGCGCACAAGGTTTAATGGCGGGTATGAATGCCAGTCTATATGCTCAAGGCAAAGAAGGATGGAGTCCACGTCGAGATCAGGCTTATATGGGCGTATTAATTGATGATCTTTCAACGTTAGGAACTCAAGAACCTTACCGTATGTTTACTTCTCGAGCTGAATATCGATTATTGTTACGTGAAGATAATGCCGATTTACGTTTAACCGAAAAGGGCCGTGAGTTTGGGTTAGTTGATGATCTTCGTTGGGAACGGTTTAATCAAAAAATTGAAAATATTGAAAAAGAGCGTCAGCGCTTGAAAGATATTTGGATTAACCCTAAATCTCAGGATGTTGAAAAACTTAATTTGTTGTTGAAAACCCCAATCTCTCGAGAAGCCAGTGGTGAAGATCTGCTACGTCGTCCTGAATTGAACTATCAACAACTTGCTAATCTTGATCATTTTGCTCCTGCAATCGAGGATACTCAAGCATCTGAGCAAGTTGAAATTCAAGTGAAATATGAAGGCTATATTAATCGTCAATTGGATGAGATTGAAAAATCACTCCGACATGAAAATACAAAACTGCCGACCGATTTAGATTATAAACACGTGAATGGATTGTCGAATGAAGTGGTTGTTAAGCTTAATGACTCTAAGCCAGAAACCATAGGTATTGCATCTCGTATATCAGGGGTGACACCAGCTGCTATTTCAATATTATTGGTTTATCTCAAAAAGAATGGCATGTTGAAAAAAGGGGAAGCGGCATAATGGTGAATCTGCATGCTAAACTGGATCAACTTATTGCTCAAACAGATTTAGACGTTTCCCAGCATCAACGCGATCAATTGGTGGGTTATGTAGAGTTACTCAATAAATGGAATAAAGCGTATAACTTAACTTCAGTGCGCGATCCTATGGAAATGTTGATCCGACATATTATGGACAGTATTGTCGTGAGTCCGTATCTTAATGGAGAGCGAATCATTGATGTTGGCACTGGGCCTGGTTTACCTGGAATTCCATTAGCCATAATGAATCCAGATAAATCATTTCATTTACTTGATAGTTTAGGAAAGCGAATTCGTTTTATTAAGCAAGTATTACATGAGTTACGTATTTCCAACGTTACGACAGTACAAAGTCGAGTAGAACTGTTTCAACCAGATGAAAAATTTGATGTAGTGCTTAGTCGTGCATTCGCTTCCATGTCTGATATGGTAAGTTGGTGTCAGCATTTACCTAAATCGAAATCAGGTATATTTTTAGCACTGAAAGGACAGATGCCAAGGGATGAGATAGAACACTTACCAAACTGGTGTTGTGTGACAGAAGTCAAAGCTTTGGCCGTTCCAGAGTTGGAAGGTGAGCGACATCTTGTAGTCTTATCGCGTAGGGATTAATCAGCGAGGCAAAAAGTGGGTAAAATTGTAGCAATTGCCAACCAGAAAGGTGGTGTAGGAAAAACGACGACTTGTGTCAATTTAGCCGCCTCTATGGCCGCGACCAAACGTAAAGTATTGGTAATTGATTTAGATCCGCAAGGAAATGCTACGATGGCAAGCGGTATCGATAAATATCAGGTTGATTATACTGCTTACGACCTGCTTGTTGAAGATGCTACTTTTGAACAAGTCGTGTGTGAAAGTACCACTGGCCATTATCATCTTATTGCGGCAAACGGAGACGTTACTGCCGCTGAAATCAAACTTATGGAAGTATTTGCGAGAGAAGTTCGTTTAAAAAATATACTATCATCGGTTCGTGATAACTATGATTTCATCTTTATAGATTGTCCACCTTCTCTAAACCTTCTTACAATCAATGCTATGGCAGCGGCGGATTCCGTTTTAGTGCCAATGCAATGTGAGTACTATGCATTAGAAGGATTAACAGCGTTAATGGATACGATCAGTAAATTAGCTGCTGTGGTAAATAATGATCTTAAGATCGAAGGGCTTTTACGTACCATGTATGATCCACGTAATCGACTTTCTAACGAAGTATCAGATCAATTGAAAAAACACTTTGGTGATAAAGTTTACCGAACTGTTATTCCTCGAAATGTACGTCTTGCCGAAGCACCTAGTCATGGCAAACCTGCAATGTATTATGATAAATATTCTGCCGGTTCAAAATCTTATCTAGCCTTAGCTGGCGAAATGCTTCGTCGTGAAGAAGTTCACGCATAAAATTAATAGGAATTCGCTCGAATGACAAAACGTGGTTTAGGTAAAGGGCTGGATGCATTGCTGTCTACCAGCTCATTAGCGAGAGAAAAACAACAATTAGCGTCTCATAGTCAAGCTTTATCAATGAACGGTGATTTAACGGATATTGCTACTTCTCTGCTTAAACCAGGGGTCTATCAGCCGCGTAAAAACATGTCTCCCGAGGCATTGGAAGAGCTGGCCGCTTCAATTCAATCTCAAGGAATTATCCAACCTATTGTGGTTAGGCCACTAGAATCTGATAATTTTGAAATTATTGCGGGTGAACGTAGATGGCGTGCAGCTAAACACGCTGGTTTGACGAAAGTCCCTTGTATTATTAAGTCCGTTGAAGATCGAACAGCCATTGCTATGGCGTTAATAGAAAATATTCAACGTGAAGATTTAAATGCAATCGAAGAAGCTAGAGCTCTAGCTCGTTTGCAAGATGAGTTTGCATTGACACATCAGCAAGTAGCTGATGTTATAGGTAAATCTCGAACGGCTGTGAGTAATTTATTGCGTTTAAATCAATTAGATGCCAATGTTAAAACCTTAGTCGAAGAAAAACAGATTGATATGGGGCATGCAAGAGCGCTCCTAGCCTTAGACGGATATCAACAAGTTGATGTCGCGAAAGAGGTCGCAAAGAAGCAATTAACGGTTCGACAAACTGAACAACTTGTTAAAAAAGCTTTAGCGCCTAAAGAAGTTAAAGAAAAGCCTGTAGCCACGGATAATACTCTTCAATTGTCTGAAAAGTTAGGTGAGTTATTGCAGGCGGATGTATCGGTTGCCTTAAATAGTAACGGTAATGGCAAAATTACTATTAGTATTGGTGATCACAATAATTTAGAAGATATGTTACAAGCTATGATGCAAAAACTTGAAAGTTGATACATAAAGATCATTTATGAGAACTTTGTTTTACAATTCATGTTGTTTTGTGATGTATCTAAAGGAATTGTAGATTCGACTTTCTTGTAATAGATAGGGTCGGATGTATAATCGACGAGTGGTTAATGGACGGTAACTTATGTTAAAAAAATGGTTTGTATTGTCATTTTTGTGGCAAATCAGTTTTTTTATGTTAGTTGCAACCGTTCTTTTCTACACGTTAGATGAGAAAAGCGGTTTTTCTGCTTTTCTAGGGGGGCTTGCGTACAGTGGTCCTACACTTTTAGCTAACGCATATATGCAAAAACCATCGAGCAATGCTCATGCTGTGGTTGGTCGTGCATATGTGAGTAATATATATAAATTAGTAATGACAGCGGGTTTCTTAGTTTATGTCTTTAAAGAGATAGATGTAGACCCTGCGGTTTTTATTGTTTGTTATTGTGCCGGCGGTGTAGTTCAGTTCGTAACGTCATTTTTTTCATTAATCCGTGAATAGATAGGATATTCGATGTCTGGTTCAGGTGAAGCCGCTCTAACCTCTCAAGAATATATCTCTCACCACTTAACATTTTTAAGTACGGGTGAAGGTTTCTGGAGTCTAAATTTAGACTCTATGATCATATCAGTGCTCTTGGGCTCTTTTATGATTTGGGGCTTTTATCGCGTTGCTAAAAATGCAACAAGTGGGGTTCCTGGCAAACTGCAATGTTTCGTCGAAATACTCGTCGAATTTGTAGATGGCACGGTGAAAGATGTATTTTCTGGTAAAAGTGCATTAGTTGCTCCATTAGCAATAACCATCTTTGGATGGGTGTTCCTAATGAACTTAATGGATTTGATTCCAGTGGACTTCCTGCCGCACGTTGCTGGCTTGGTTGGAGTTCATTATCTACGTGTTGTTCCGTCAGCGGATGTAAATATTACGCTGTCGATGGCACTAGGTGTTTTCCTATTGATTTTGTTCTACAGTATCAAAATCAAAGGACCTGTTGGGTTTGCTAAAGAGTTAACTCTACAACCGTTTAATCATTGGGCATTCATTCCAATTAACTTGATATTGGAAGGGGTGACATTGATTTCGAAGCCTGTATCGTTAGGTCTTCGTTTGTTCGGTAACATGTACGCTGGGGAGTTAATATTTATCCTCATCGCTGGTTTGTTACCATGGTGGTCACAATGGATTTTGTCTGTGCCTTGGGCGATTTTCCATATTCTGATCATCACGTTACAAGCATTTATCTTCATGGTATTGACGGTAGTTTATTTATCTCAAGCATCAGAAGAACACTAATTAATTTATTTAAAAATAATACTCAATTAGCTATTACTTGGAGTCAATAATGGAAAGTTTGTATATTGCAGCAGCAATCATGATGGGTCTAGCAGCCATCGGTGCAGCGATTGGTATCGGTATGCTCGGTGGTAAGTACCTAGAAGGTGCAGCTCGTCAGCCAGATCTTATCCCTCTCATTCGTACCCAGTTCTTTATCGTAATGGGTCTTGTGGACGCAATTCCTATGATCTCTGTTGGTCTAGGTCTGTATGTTATGTTCGCAGTAGCTGGCTAAGAAACGTCAAATTGCACTGATTTAATTAGTGTTTATTTTAATTTGCAAACATAGAGGAGTCGGCGGTGAACATTAACGCTACTCTAGTTGGTCAGGCTATAGCTTTTGCAATCTTTGTATGGTTCTGCATGACATATGTGTGGCCACCTTTGATGGCTGCTATTGAAGAGCGCCAGAAGAAAATTGCAGATGGCTTATCAGCGGCGGAACGCGCTGAAAAAGACCTGGATCTAGCTAAGGCTAATGCTTCTGATCGTATGAAAGAAGCAAAAAGAACAGCTGCTGATGTAGTTGATCAAGCGAACAAACGTAAGTTACAAATTATCGAGGAAGCTCGAGAAGAAGCAGTAGCTGAGCGCGAAAAAATTCTTGCTCAAGCTGAAGCTGAAGTTGAAGCTTTACGCGTTCGTGCACGAGACGACTTACGTAAGCAAGTTGCTAATCTGGCTGTTGCTGGTGCCGAGAAAATCCTAGAGCGTTCTATCGATAAAGATGCGCACAAAGATATTCTTGATAACATTACTGCAAAACTTTAAAGAGGGGTGCGTAAATGTCTGAATTGACAACAATAGCACGCCCCTATGCTAAAGCAGCTTTTGACTTTGCGGTAGACAAGGGACAACTTACCCAATGGGCTGAGATGTTAACCTTTGCTGCTGAAGTTACCAAAAACGAACAGGTCCATGAGTTATTACATAGCTCTATGGCTGCAGATAAACTTGCAGAAATATTTGTTGCGGTTTGTGGTGAACAGTTTGATGAATATGGTCAGAACCTAATAAAGGTAATGGCTGAGAATGGTCGACTATCGGCCCTTCCTGAGGTTTGTGAGCAGTACTTTACTCTTAAGAGTGATTACGAAAAAACGTTAGATGTAGAAGTTGTTTCGGCAACTAAACTTTCTAAACAACAACTTACAGACATCAGCAAAAAACTGGAAGCGCGTCTAGAACGCAAAGTACAGCTGAACTGCAGTATAGAAGAGACCCTACTTGGTGGGGTTGTAATTCGAGCCGGAGACCTTGTCATCGATAACTCAGTGCGTGGTAATTTAAACCGCCTGGGCGATGCATTGCAGTCTTAATGGGGATGGAGCATGCAACTTAATTCCACGGAAATTAGCGATCTAATCAAACAGCGTATTGAATCTTTCAGCGTTGTTAGTGAAGCTCGCAACGAAGGTACTATCGTATCGGTAAGCGATGGTATTATTCGCATTCACGGCCTAGCGGACGTGATGCAAGGTGAAATGATTGAATTACCGGGTGGTCGTTATGCACTAGCACTTAACCTCGAGCGCGACTCGGTTGGTGCGGTTGTAATGGGCCCATATGCCGACCTTAAGGAAGGCACTAAAGTAACAGGTACTGGTCGTATTCTAGAAGTACCTGTAGGACCTGAATTGCTTGGCCGTGTAGTAAATACATTGGGTGAGCCAATTGATGGTAAAGGTCCTATTGAAGCAAAACTAACTTCTCCTGTAGAAGTTATTGCACCAGGTGTAATCGAACGTCAATCGGTTGATCAGCCTGTGCAAACTGGTTACAAATCAGTCGACTCGATGATTCCAATCGGCCGTGGTCAGCGTGAGCTAATCATCGGTGACCGTCAGGTAGGTAAAACTGCTATGGCGATCGATGCAATCATCAACCAGAAAGATTCAGGTATTTTCTCTGTTTATGTCGCAATTGGTCAGAAAGCCTCTACTATCGCTAACGTAGTTCGTAAGCTAGAAGAGCACGGTGCACTTTCAAACACAGTAATTGTTGTTGCATCAGCTTCTGAATCAGCAGCATTACAATACCTAGCACCTTATTCTGGTTGTGCGATGGGTGAGTACTTCCGAGATCGTGGTGAAGATGCTCTGATTGTTTATGATGATCTATCTAAACAAGCTGTAGCGTATCGTCAGATTTCTCTGCTATTGAAACGTCCACCAGGTCGTGAAGCATTCCCAGGTGATGTTTTCTACTTACACTCTCGTCTACTAGAGCGTGCTGCTCGTGTAAATGCAGATTACGTAGAGAAATTCACTAATGGTGAAGTGAAAGGAAAAACAGGTTCTTTGACCGCTCTTCCTATCATTGAAACTCAAGCGGGTGATGTTTCTGCATTCGTACCGACGAACGTAATTTCGATTACCGATGGTCAGATCTTCCTACAAACTGAGCTATTTAACTCGGGCGTACGTCCAGCAGTTGACCCTGGTATTTCAGTTTCTCGTGTAGGTGGCTCAGCGCAAACTAAGATTATTAAGAAGCTGTCTGGCGGTATCCGTACGGCACTTGCTCAATATCGTGAGTTAGCAGCGTTCGCACAGTTCGCATCAGATCTTGATGAAGCAACGAAAAGTCAGCTTGATCATGGTCAGAAAGTAACAGAGTTAATGAAGCAGAAACAGTACGCTCCAATGTCTGTATTTGCTCAAGGCTTGGTTATTTTTGCGGCTGAACGTGGTTACTTGACGGATATCGAGTTGGATAAACTTCTTGATTTCGAAGAAGCACTACTATCGTTTGCTCACAATCAATATGCTGATTTAGCAGCTGAGATTAACCAAACCGGTGCTTATAACGATGACATCGAAGCGAAGTTAAAATCGCTTGTTGATGAGTTTATAGCAACCCAAACTTGGTAATGAAGTTGGTGGTTTTAACGCCACCTACTAATGGAGAGTAACGATGGCCGGCGCAAAAGAGATACGTAGTAAAATCGGTAGTGTTAAAAGCACTCAGAAAATTACTAAAGCGATGGAAATGGTAGCTGCTTCAAAGATGCGTCGTAGTCAAGACGCTATGGAGTCATCTCGTCCATACGCTGAAACCATGCGTAACGTGATCGGTCATGTGGCAAACGCAAATCTAGAATATAAACATCCATATCTAGAAGTGCGTGATGCTAAACGTGTTGGTTATATCATTGTTTCTTCCGACCGTGGTCTATGTGGTGGTTTGAACATTAACTTGTTCAAAAATGCCCTTTTGGACATGAAGTCATGGAAGGAAAAAGGTGCAGAAGTTGATTTGGCCGTTATTGGTTCAAAGGCAACAGCATTCTTTAAGAGCAGTGGCGCTAAATTATCAGCTCAAGTTTCTGGTTTAGGGGATTCTCCTTCACTAGAAGAGTTGATAGGTTCTGTCAGCGTGATGCTTAAGAAATATGATGAAGGTGAGTTGGATCGCCTGTATGTAGTGTTTAATAAATTTGTAAACACTATGACGCAAGAACCAACGATCGATCAATTACTACCTTTGCCTAAATCGGACAGCGAAGATTTGTCGGAGCGACAGCACTCATGGGATTACCTTTATGAGCCTGAACCAAAACCTCTACTAGATATGCTGTTAAAGCGTTATGTAGAGTCTCAGGTATATCAAGGGGTCGTAGAGAATCTTGCTTGTGAGCAAGCGGCTCGTATGGTTGCAATGAAAGCGGCGACAGACAATGCAGGTAACTTGATAGATGATTTGCAACTTGTGTATAACAAAGCTCGTCAAACAGCGATTACACAAGAGCTATCAGAAATCGTTTCAGGTGCAGCAGCGGTTTAAGCTTAGGTTAAACGAATTAGTTTAGAGGATTAACGATGGCTACAGGTAAGATCGTACAGATCATCGGTGCGGTAGTCGACGTAGAGTTCCCGCAGAGTGATGTACCTAGTGTATACAGTGCTCTGAATGTTGCAGAATCTAAAGAGCGTCTAGTTCTTGAAGTTCAACAGCAACTTGGCGGTGGCGTAATTCGCGCAATCGTGATGGGTAGCTCTGATGGTTTACGTCGTGGAATGACAGTTGAAAATACTGGAGCTCCAATCTCAGTACCAGTGGGTACTAAGACTCTTGGTCGTATCATGAATGTACTTGGTGATGCGATTGACGAATGTGGTGATATTGGTGCAGAAGAGCTTTACTCTATTCACCGACCAGCACCAAGCTACGAAGATCAGTCAAATGCAACTGAACTTTTAGAAACGGGTGTAAAAGTAATCGACTTGATTTGTCCATTTGCGAAAGGTGGTAAAATCGGTCTGTTTGGTGGTGCAGGTGTAGGTAAGACCGTTAACATGATGGAACTTATCAACAACATCGCATTACAACACTCAGGTTTATCTGTTTTTGCGGGCGTTGGTGAACGTACTCGTGAAGGTAACGATTTCTACTTTGAGATGCAGGAAGCTGGTGTTGTAAACATCGAAAACCCTGAAGAATCAAAAGTAGCAATGGTTTACGGTCAGATGAACGAGCCACCAGGAAACCGTCTTCGCGTAGCGTTGACTGGTCTTACTATGGCAGAAAAGTTCCGTGATGAAGGCCGTGATGTACTGCTATTCATCGATAACATTTACCGTTATACCCTTGCGGGAACAGAAGTATCGGCACTATTAGGTCGTATGCCTTCTGCGGTAGGTTATCAGCCAACACTAGCGGAAGAGATGGGTGTTCTTCAAGAACGTATCACTTCTACTAAGACGGGCTCTATCACTTCTGTACAGGCAGTTTATGTACCTGCGGATGACTTGACTGACCCATCACCAGCAACAACATTTGCTCACTTAGATGCAACAGTTGTACTTAACCGTAATATCGCAGCGATGGGTCTATACCCAGCGATCGACCCACTAGATTCAACATCTCGTATGCTTGATCCTTTGGTTGTTGGTCAAGATCACTATGATATCGCTCGTGGTGTTCAGCAAACTCTGCAACGTTATAAAGAGCTTAAAGACATTATCGCGATCCTCGGGATGGATGAGCTATCTGAAAATGATAAGCTAACCGTTGCTCGTGCACGTAAGATTGAACGTTTTCTAACTCAACCTTACCACGTAGCAGAAGTCTTTACTGGTGACCCTGGTGTTTACGTATCTCTAAAAGAGACATTACGTGGATTCAAAGGTGTATTAGCTGGTGAATACGACGATATTCCAGAGCAGGCGTTTATGTACTGTGGTGCTATCGACGATGTTGTTGAGAATGCTAAAAAGCTGTAAGGCTAACTGGGAGGCGATATGGCAGCAATAACCTTTCACCTAGATGTAGTTAGTGCAGAGAAAAAACTTTTCTCTGGCTACGTTCAAACATTTCAGGTGACCGGTAGCGAAGGTGAACTTGGTATTTACCATGGTCATGCTCCGTTATTGACCGCTGTTAAGCCTGGTATGGTTCGTATAGTTAAAGAACACGGCGAAGAAGAAATTATTTATGTTTCTGGTGGCATAGTAGAAGTTCAGCCAAGAACCTCAACGGTTCTTGCTGATACTGCCATTCGTGGGGAAGAACTAGACACTGCCAAGGCAGAAGAAGCCAAACGTCGTGCTGAAGAGGATATGAAATCTTCACACGGAGATATGGACTTCGCACAGGCGGCCAGTGAACTGGCTAAAGCCATGGCTCAGTTACGAGTTATTGAGCTTACTAAGAAACGTCGTTAATTTAGTTTATCGATGTGAGAAAAAAGGCGACCTTAGGGTCGCCTTTTTAATAGCTATAAGATTAGATTTGTATTTTCACGCAAAAATAACGGATTTAAGTTACCTTAGCGGTTATTCACTATTAGAATCATAATAATTCAATTATTTACAAAGGTTGTTCAATGAAATTCAGTGCTGTTATTTTGGCTGCGGGTAAGGGAACTCGTATGTATTCGAAAAAACCAAAAGTTGTTCATACTTTAGCGGGTAAACCTATGGTGAAGCATGTAATCGATACTTGCCAAAGCATTGGTGTGAATAATATTCACCTAGTGTATGGCCACGGTAGTGAATTGATGAAATCAACCTTAGGACAAGAGCCAGTTAATTGGGTTTTACAAGCCGATCAACTTGGTACAGGACATGCCGTTGCACAAGCCTCACCTCTATTTGAGGATAATGAACAGATAATCGTTCTATACGGTGATGTGCCGCTTATCTCGGAAGAAACAATATCTCTACTACTGGATTCTCAGCCACAAGATGGCATCGCTCTGCTTACGGTTCAACTTGAAAACCCTACGGGCTATGGACGTATTGTTCGCGATCATGATCAAGTTATCGCCATAGTGGAGCAAAAAGATGCCTCAGAGCAGCAAAAATTGATTAATGAAGTCAATACCGGTGTTTTGGTCGCATCAGGAAAAAAATTAAATAAATGGCTTGCAGGCCTTGATAATAATAATGCTCAAGGAGAATTCTACCTTACTGATGTGATCGCAGCGGCATATAAAGATGGAAGTCGGATAGAGGCCGTACACCCACAAAACACTATGGAAGTGGAAGGGGTAAATGATCGCGTTCAATTAGCTAAGTTAGAAAGACAATTTCAATTAAGACAAGCTAATGAGTTATTGGCTCAAGGTGTAATGTTAAGAGATCCCAATCGTTTCGATCTACGTGGACAAATTCAATGTGGTCAAGATGTCGAAATCGATGTAAATGTTGTTATTGAAGGGAATGTAACATTGGGAGATAACGTTATCGTTGGAGCGGGTAGTGTATTGATTAATTGTGAAATTGATGACAATACATTGATTCGTCCCTATAGCGTTATTGAAGGTGCGACCGTTGGCGAGGACTGTACTATTGGGCCTTTTACTCGGTTACGTCCTGGTGCCGAAATGAAAAATGATGCTCATGTAGGTAATTTTGTTGAAGTTAAAAACTCTCAGATAGGTGAAGGATCTAAAGCGAATCATTTAACCTATATTGGTGATGCATCAATTGGTAAACGTACGAATATTGGTGCTGGAACAATTACTTGTAACTATGATGGTGCGAATAAGCATAAGACCATCATTGGTGATGATGTTTTTGTCGGATCTGATTCTCAGTTAGTAGCTCCAGTGACTATCGATGATGGTGTGACAATAGGCGCTGGTTCTACTGTGACGAAGGACGTCGCACAGGGTGAATTAGTGATTACTCGAGCTAAGGAACGTAGAATCGTAAATTGGCCTCGACCAACAAAAAAAGCCTAGATCAGGGAAGCTCCGATATGGGAGCTTTTCTTTTTTATGATACTGTCTAGGATTCCTTCGCTTTTTGTCGCTAAACTTCGAGTTTAGCCATGTATCAGTGGAACTCATGCAAGATCAGCCCTATTTAATCCCTTTAGAATCTGTAGTTTTTGAAGAGGAAATAAAAAAAAGTCGTTTTATTACTTATCTTCAACATGTTTCTTCTATTGAAGAGGCGAAGAGATATGTTAATACCATTAAGAATAAGCACCCTGATGCGCGCCATAATTGCTGGGCATTTGCTGCAGGGCGACCTGAGGACTCTATGAAGTGGGGCTTTAGTGATGACGGAGAGCCATCAGGAACAGCTGGGAAACCCATGTTGGCCCAGTTATCTGGCTCTGGGGTAGGAGAACTCTGTGCGGTTGTTACGCGATATTCTGGAGGCATAAAACTCGGCACGGGTGGTTTAGTAAAAGCGTATGGTGGTGGAGTTCAATCAGCACTTAAATTGTTACAAACAATTGAGAAAAAAGTAACCACTCAAAGAACTCTTACATTAGAGTATGATTTGGTTGCATTAGCTCAATCAGTTTTCAAGCTGTTCGATGCGGTTGAAATAGAATCTCATTACTCAAATACAGTGACTTTTGTGGTTGAATTAGAGGTTCGCAATGTTGAATCGTTCACCCAAGCAATCATTAACAAAAGTAGTGCGAAAATAGTGATACAAGATTTATCTATATCACAGGAGAATTACAATTAAGCGAGCCATGGTTATATGCAATTTAGGTCAATAATTCGAATCGTAGGGTTACTGCTCGCATTGTTTAGTATCTCAATGTTAGCACCGGCATTTGTTGCTTTAATCTATCGAGATGGTGCAGGTGTTCCCTTCATTACGACATTTTTTGTTTTGTTATTGATTGGAGGGATATCTTGGTTTCCTAATCGTTATCACAAACACGAACTTAAAGCCCGAGATGGTTTTTTAATCGTCGTTCTTTTCTGGGTCGTTATCGGTAGCGCTGGCTCATTACCATTTTATATTGCTGATAACCCCAGCGTATCGATTACTGATGCTTTCTTTGAATCATTTTCAGCATTAACGACGACCGGAGCAACGGTAATCGTTGGGTTAGATGAACTACCCAAAGCTATTTTATTTTATCGTCAGTTTTTACAGTGGTTTGGTGGGATGGGAATCATTGTATTGGCTGTTGCTATTCTTCCAGTTCTCGGCATTGGGGGAATGCAGTTATATCGAGCAGAAATACCAGGTCCTGTAAAAGATACTAAAGTAACACCCCGTATAGCAGAAACCGCTAAAGCATTATGGTACATCTATCTTAGCCTTACCATAGCGTGTGCTGTGAGCTTTTGGTTTGCTGGAATGACACCTTTTGATGCTATTTGTCACAGTTTTTCAACGATTGCAATTGGTGGCTTTTCTACTCATGACGCTAGTATGGGGTATTTTGATAGTCCCGCTATAAATATGGTGACCGTATTTTTCCTTGTTGTCTCTTCTGCTAATTTTACCCTTCATTATGCTGTGTTTTCATCGGGTGGGGTTCATCCAAAATACTATTGGAAAGATAAGGAATTTAGGGCATTTTTATTTATTCAGCTTATTCTTTTTGCTATATGCTTTGTTCTGCTATTGCAGCATCAATCATATGACTCAACGTTTGAAGCTTTTGATCAAGCTCTCTTTCAGACGGTATCCATTTCAACGACCGCAGGTTTTACGACAACCAGCTTTTCAGACTGGCCTCTGTTTCTTCCTGTTCTTCTTCTATTTTCTTCATTCATTGGTGGTTGTGCCGGTTCAACAGGTGGTGGATTAAAGGTTATTCGCATTTTATTGTTGACAGTTCAAGGTGCGAGAGAGATGAAACGCTTGGTTCATCCTAGGGCTATTTTCCCTATAAAGTTGGGTGATAGTGCACTTCCTCCTCGAGTGGTTGATGCTGTGTGGGGATTTTTCTCTGCTTATACCTTGGTATTTGTAATTTGTATGTTGGCTGTAATTGCCACTGGAATGGATGAATTAAGTGCATTTTCGGCGGTTGCTGCAACGTTAAATAACCTTGGACCTGGTTTAGGAGAAGTCGCGGTACATTTTGGCGACATTAATGACAAAGCAAAATGGGTATTGATTGTATCTATGTTGTTTGGGCGGTTAGAAATATTCACATTGCTCATTCTATTTACCCCAGCATTCTGGCGTAGCTAAGTACATAAACTAAAGGTTAACGATGAAATTACTTTTTCTTTATTCGACACGAGAAGGTCAAACGGTAAAAATCTTAAAGCATATAGCTCAATCGTTTGATCACGATACGGTGGAGTTTGTCGATATTCATCAATGTAACGAAATGGATTTTACTCTTTATGATAAGGTTCTTATTGGAGCATCGATAAGATATGGCAAGCTGAATCGGTTGTTTTACCGTTTTGTTGAGCGTTACCATAAAGAGTTAACATCATTGAATGCTGCCTTTTTTTGCGTGAACTTAACTGCACGTAAAGAAGCCGAAGGAAAAGATACTCCGGAAGGAAGTGTGTATGTGCAGACGTTTTTAAAAAAGTCCGTTTGGCAGCCAAAATTTATCGGTGTATTTGCGGGGGCTGTTCGATATCCTCGTTATCGATTCATCGATAAAATGATGATTAAACTAATAATGACAATCACAAAAGGTGAAACGGATACAAGTAAAGAAGTCGAATATACCAATTGGGATAAAGTCGATAAATTTACCGAAAAGTTTAAACAGCAATAAAATAGATTTTTTTGTCATAAAGTATTTGACACTAAGAATTATCTCGCTAGAATAGCCGCCTCTTCAGTGATGAGTCACGAAGAACGCTCTTTAACAATTTA
>NZ_JBSQDJ010000021.1:0-59770 GCF_053850235.1 Vibrio phycocola
GAGTGGCCGAAAGCACCTGACTTGAAATCAGGCGAGGGGCGACCCTCCTAGGGTTCAAATCCCTATCTCTCCGCCACTATTGAAGCCCTAGTCGAAAGACTAGGGCTTTTTTACGTTTTCAAATTAGCATTCATTGCTGTGTTTTGGTGCGAGCCACTTCATTAGTTTTTCTTCTTCGCTCTGATAAATATTGTAATAAGATCATTAATTGTTTGTTTTTATTGTGTTTTACTTGTTTATCTTCCATGAGATATTTTGATGAGTTTCTTATGGATATTTAGAATTACTTGGTGAGTTTTTTGCTAGATCTCCTTAATGATGAAATTTAAAGGATGGAAAATGCAATTACCAATCATAGATATCTCTCCGCTTAACTCTGATCACAAAGAAGATTGGGCACCTGTTATTGCACAAATTGATAAGGCTTGTAGAGAGCTTGGCTTTTTCTATGTAATCGGACATGGAATACCAAATACTCAATTTGAGCATATGAAAGCTACCGCGAGCGATTTCTTTTCATTACCTATTGCAGAAAAAAAGAAAATTTCGATTGAAAATAGCGAAAACCACCGAGGGTGGGGAGCGTTGAATGCAGAGCAACTTGACTCCAGTGGTCCACAGGATTGCAAAGAAACCTTTGATATGGCGTTGGATTTACCTCTATCACATCCTCAAGTTCAACGGTGTAAAGCATTGTACGGCCCTAATCAATATCCAGAGTCACCATCTTTTATCCAAACGGTTAATCATCACTATCAAATGAGTTTGGATGTTGGTCTCAAGTTATTAAAAGTAATGGCGCTAGCTTTAGGGGAGCGTGAAGACTTTTTTGTTGATCATTTCCAATATCCCATTTCAGTTTTAAGGTTAATTCAATATCCCGTGCAAACCGACCATACCAATGGTGCGGGAGCACATACCGACTACGGCTGCATTACTTTACTTTATCAAGATAATAGCGGTGGGCTGCAAGTTCAGAGCGTAAGCGGGGATTGGATTGATGCTATACCAGTTGAAGGGAGCTTGGTTGTTAATATTGGCGACTTAATGCAACGTTGGACTAACGGGCTTTACCAATCGACACCTCATCGAGTTACGAGCCCTACTTCGGGACGTGAGCGCTTTTCAATGCCTTTTTTTGTTGAACCAGACTTTGATACACCAGTTAAAGTATTAAGCGCATGCGTTGAGGAAAAAGGGGAAAAGTTATTTGAAGATACAACCGCTGGTGAGTGGATTCTTTCTCGATTCTCCGATACTTATTCTTATCGAGAAGAGTAGTCGTAAAAAAGGGTAACTTATAACAAGTTACCCTTCGTACATTATATTTAGGATGATATTTTATAGATTACTAGAGACTTTCTCAGCAACGTCTTTAGGAACCCACTGCTTCCAGGTTTGTGGGTAATTTTGTAGGAAGTAATACATTGTATCTTCCCCATTTGCTTGCTCATCTTCCATCCAAGCTAACAGTTCATTTAGAGCTTCATTTCTGAAGCCACGCTTTGAGAGATATTCCGTTATAGCTGGATTCTCTTTTGCGAATGTGTCAGTTGTAATTGCATACGCTGGTGATGGTGGATACATCGTTGGTGTTAGCTCTGTACAGTCTTCTTTTGTCATGCAGTTCAAATAAGCATCCTCATCTACACCATGACCAAAATCGACATTGACTAAGTTGTATTTCCCAAGGATAGGCGTTGGTGCCCAGTAGTAACCAAACCACCCTTCTCCACGCTCTAGAGACTTAGCTAGAGCGCCAGATAGCCCAGCACTTGAACCTGGATCGATTAATTCAAACCCAGCCTCTTCTAAACCAAGAACATCGAATAAATTTTGGTTGGTTGTTTGACATTGCCAGCCAGCTGGACAGCTATAAAAAGCGCCCACATCGTCTTTTTCTGGGTGCGGGAAAAGCTCTGGGTGTTGTTTAATCCCTTCGATGGTTTTGAGTTCTGGGTACTTTTCTACTAGAGTTCCGGGTACCCAAAAGCCTTCTTGGCCTCCATCAAGCAGAGTATTACCAACTAACTTAATTTTACCTTCCGCAACACCAGCATCGACGGTATCTTTAATTGAGTTTGTCCAAACTTCTGGAGCAATATCCGGTTCGCCTTTTTCTACCATTGACGTTGCGGTTGGTACGTTGTCGCCAAGCACCAGTTCTGCGTCACAGCCATAACCTTTTTCAAGAATGAATCTGTCAATATTGGCGATCAAACTGGCTGAGTTCCAGTTCATATCGGCAATCGTGACTTTTCCACACTCGTTAGCTTGTGCGTTAATGCTTGTTAGTAAAGCGGTGCTTATTATAAGCGTCCATTTCATAACTTGTCCTTTTGTTATAAGTGAAATGTGAGTTCTTGTTGAATTAATGCCGTCATATAGGGCTATATTTTTTCTAACAAGGGTGTATAAAAAACACACCATTCTAACGCATATCAGCTCTAAATGATAATTAGTTATTAACAAGGTGGGTTTTTATAACTTTATCAATTAAGCACATTGATTGATTTTAACGATCACTAACAAGTATAAGATTGCTCAAAGTACTATGTTTACCCACATGACCAATGGTTTTTTATCGTATCGCTTAAGTGATGATGTTGTGCTTTGCAGTAATCACTTTCCAAAGCGCACTAAGCAGTGGTTCGTCTAGGAGTTTAGACCGTTTGCAACAGACACCCAATTGGAAAGGTTTAATCACATCACTTTCACTTAGACGTTGAATTTTATCTCGAACCGGGCTGTTGTTGATGACCACATCGGGCGCAATACCGACACCATAACCTAGCGCAACCATACTAACGATAGCTTCATGCCCCGCGATTTGAGCGTAAATATTGGGCTTTATTTTCATTTGCTTAAACCAAGCATTTGCTCTGTCTCTAGCGGTTCCTGCTTCGGGAACCACAAAAGGGATATCACTCCACTGGGGCTGATCTTGGTTTAATGCATCAGCAAAAGCACTCATCCCAACCGGTGCAATGACTGACAATGGGATTTCACTAATGGATTCAAACGCAATTCTTGAAGGGAGGTTGTCTGGAAGCGCTGAAATAGAGAGGTCAGCTTCATCACTTAGAACTTTATCAATCGCTTGCGCAGGATCACCGGTAAGTAGTTTAAATTCAATGAATGGGTGATGAGCACGAAATTCCGATAAGAGCTCTGGAAGGTGACTGTAACTTGCAGTCACTGAGCAAAACAGACGAATTTCTCCTTGAAGATTACTGCTTTGTTCTTGCAAGGCGACTTGATATTGGTGCCATTCGTGGATAATACGTTGAGCGACTGGGATTAATTGTTTTCCTGATGGAGTTAATTCAACGCGTCGGTTGTCGCGACTAAAGAGAGGGTGCGCAATTTCTTCTTCAAGTTTCTGAATTTGCCGAGTCAAGGCTGAAGGGCTCATATGCATCGCACTAGCCGTTTTACTAAAGTTCTTGCTCTCACATAAATGTATGAAAATTTGCAGTGATTTTATATTCATCGTGACCCAGATCTCATGTTGCAAAAAACGCAATACTTGATTGTGAATATATCACTTTCCGCAATGGAATGTCTGCTTTAGTATGTGCCCACTCGATGTAATACCATCGAAATGTGAAAGCTAAATTCAAAGGAGTGCCTCATGGCTAACTATTTCAATACCCTAAATCTGCGTGAGCAGTTAGATCAACTTGGTCGTTGTCGTTTTATGGACCGTGCTGAATTCGCAACCGAAGCAGACTACCTAAAAGGCAAAAAGGTTGTCATCGTTGGTTGTGGTGCTCAAGGTCTTAACCAAGGTCTTAACATGCGCGATTCTGGCTTAGACGTATCATACGCTTTACGCCAAGCTGCTATCGACGAGCAACGTCAATCGTTCAAAAACGCGAAAGATAACGGTTTTGTTGTAGATAGCTATGAAAACCTTATCCCACAAGCGGATCTAGTGGTAAACCTTACTCCTGACAAACAGCACACCAATGTTGTTGAAACGGTAATGCCTCTAATGAAAGATGGCGCAGCACTTGGTTACTCTCATGGTTTCAACATTGTTGAAGAAGGCATGCAAATCCGTAAAGACATCACTGTTGTTATGGTTGCGCCTAAGTGTCCTGGTACTGAAGTACGTGAAGAATACAAGCGTGGTTTTGGTGTTCCAACACTGATCGCTGTTCACCCAGAAAATGACCCTAAAGCAGAAGGTTGGGATATCGCTAAAGCTTGGGCTGCAGCAACTGGTGGTCACCGTGCTGGCTGTCTAGAGTCTTCTTTCGTTGCTGAAGTTAAATCTGACCTAATGGGTGAGCAAACTATCCTATGCGGTATGTTGCAAGCTGGTTCAATCGTATGTTACGAGAAAATGATTGCTGACGGAATCGATGCTGGTTACGCAGGTAAGCTTCTTCAATTCGGTTGGGAAACGATTACTGAAGCATTGAAGTTTGGCGGCATTACTCACATGATGGATCGTCTAACTAACCCAGCAAAAGTAAAAGCATTTGAGCTTTCTGAAGAGCTGAAAGACCTTATGCGTCCACTTTATAACAAGCACATGGATGACATCATTGTTGGTGAATTCTCTAGCACTATGATGGCTGACTGGGCTAACGATGATGTGAACCTTCTAGGCTGGCGCAAAGAAACCGGTGAAACTGCATTTGAAAACTACCCTGAATCAGACGTGAAAATCGCTGAGCAAGAGTACTTCGATAACGGTATTCTAATGGTTGCTATGGTTCGCGCTGGGGTTGAACTTGCATTCGAAGCGATGACAACTTCAGGTATTATCGATGAGTCTGCATACTACGAATCTCTACATGAGCTTCCACTAATCGCAAATACTGTTGCACGTAAGCGTTTATACGAAATGAACGTAGTTATCTCTGACACTGCAGAGTACGGTAACTACTTATTTGCAAATGTTGCAACACCGTTATTGCGTGAGAAATTCATGCCAAACGTAAATACTGATGTGATTGGTAAAGGTTTGAACGAAGAGTCTAACCAAGTTGACAACGCTCAGCTAATCCAAATCAACGAAGTTATCCGTAACCACCCTGTTGAATACATTGGTGAAGAGCTACGTGGCTACATGCAAGACATGAAACGTATCGCTGTTGGTGACTAATCAACTTCGACGTTAAATAGAAAAGGCTTGGATATTCCAAGCCTTTTTTGTGTCTGTCGTTTACGCTAGATTTTATTCATACGTATCGTATTGCAGCATTGAGAAAATTACTTCTCTGCTAATTTTTCTTCTAACTCAGAAAGCTTTTGCTCCATAAGCGTTAGCTTCTCACGAGTACGCAGTAGTACTTGAGTTTGCACATCGAATTCTTCACGACTGACGACATCAAGCTTGTTTAGCTGCCCTTGAATAACTTGACGGACTTTCTGTTCAACATCTGTCCCTAGGTCCTTGACTGGCTGTGGCATTGACTCATGAATTTGTTTTGCTACTTGCTCTATTTTTTTTGGATCAAACATACACTGATAAACTCCTATTCAATTGCTAACATTCTATGCAATTCGTCGATAAAAGTCGTTACTAAACGAATAAAAAAGGCCACCTAAGTGACCTTTACCTTATTCTTTACTAGGACTCTGCATTGAATTTAATGACTTCGATCCATTTCTTCAAATACAGGAATTGCCTTGTGTTTTTCTGCGAGATAACTATAAATCACTGGCAGGATAAACAAAGTGAAGATTGTACCAATAGCTAATCCCGATACGATGACCACCCCGATACTAAAACGTTGTCCAGCACCTGCTCCACTAGCAAATATCAAAGGAATTAACCCCGCAATCATTGCTGCGGTTGTCATCAGAATCGGGCGCAGACGCACGCGCGTGGCTTCCATCACGGCATCAATACGGTTCATTGCTTGGTGTAATTGTGCCTCTTTTGCCACTTCACAGATTAAAATACCATGCTTGGTTATTAATCCGATTAACGTGATAAGCCCAACCTGCGAATAGATATTCATGGTGGCACCGATTATTGGTAGTTGTGTTACTTGTCCGAAGAGTTTGAGCCAAGCCAATGTGATTAACGCCCCTGAAATTGCGAGAGGTACAGATACCATAATGACCAAAGGATCTCTCATTGATTCAAATTGAATCGCCAATACTAAGAAAATAATCGCGAGGGCTAAGCCGAATGTTGTAAATAATGAACTGCCTTCAGTCACATATTGGCGCGAGGAACCTAAGTAATCATAACTATAACCAATAGGTAATTTATCAATAGCCAGTGCGTCAAGATAATTGATCGCATCACTCAGTGCGACTGTAGGCGACTGAACTGCGCCAATAGTCGCTGAATTTAATTGGTTGAAGTGAGACAGTGCACGAGGCTGCGCTTCTACATTTACTTTAATTAGGCTGCCTAGTGGAATCGATTGGCCATTTACAGAACGAACATAGTATTGATTCATTGACTCCGGATTGAGGCGATATTTACGTTCTACTTGCGGAATAACTTCATAGGATCGTCCACCGAGATCGACACGGTTGACACTACCATCCGCCATCATTGTGCCCAACGTGATACCAATATCCTTCATGGTTACGCCATACGCAGCGGTTTTTTCTTTATCAATTTCAATTCTCATAGTCGCAGAGTCAAAATTGAGGTCTAGGGTCGAATAGACGAACAGTGGGCTATTTTGGATTTGAGTGAGAATATCACTTGTTAACGTAAATAAATTCTCGAAGCTGTCTGCTGTGGTAAACACCATCTGAATGGGTAAGCCAGAACCTGCCCCGGGAAGCTCTGGCATTTCGAACGCAGAAATACTCATTCCTGGAATATCGTTGAGAATCCCTTGAACATTCTTTGTCACCTCGGCCTGACTTGCTTCTCGTTGGCTCCATGGCACCATGACAGAAATACCCAAAGCTTGGTTTGATTTCGGTATGCCTGTAAACATTAAACCTAAATCGATTTCTGATTGGTCGGTTAACTTGGTGTTAACCTCAGACATGGTGTTTTGTAAATAATCTAAGTTTGCGTTTGAAGGCCCATTACCAATCATCATGAAGAAGCCTTTATCTTCCGCAGGAGCGAGTTCCGAAGGGATCATTTTGAAGAGGATTGGTAGAGTTGCAAATGCGATAAAAGCAAACCCTAACACCACTGGACGGCGGAGCATGATAGCTTTTAGCATACGCATATAGCGAACGGTTAAGCGATCAAGGAATCGATGAACGGCTTGTTCAAATCGAGAAGGTTGGTCTTGTTCCTTGAGCATCTTTGAGCACATCATTGGCGATAAGGTCAGTGCGATGATACCCGAAACAAATACCGCGCCAGCTAGAGTCAATGCAAACTCTTTGAATAGCGCCCCAGTAACTCCTGCTGTCATTGCAATAGGTGCATAGACCGCTGCAAGAGTTATCGTCATGGCAATGACGGGGAGAGCAATTTCACGAGTTCCGATTATCGCAGCTCGAAATGGTGTTTCTCCTAACTTCACGTGGCGGTCAACATTTTCTAATACCACAATTGCATCATCAACAACGAGGCCGATGGCTAAAACCATGGCAAGTAACGTCATTAGGTTCCACGAGAATCCAAACAGTTGCATAACCATCACAACTCCAATAAGAGAGAGTGGAATGGTGATAACTGGAATTAATACCGCTCTAAACGAACCTAAAAACAGGGTGATAACTATGAGTACGATTAATCCCGCTTCTGCGATGGTTTTGATGACTTCATTGATCGATTCGTTAATCGCAATGGTTGAATCATACAACAGCTCCATCTGTATCGTACTCGGAATGTTTTTTTCAATGCGAGGTAATAGCTGACGAATGTCTTTGGCTAATGTAATGGCATTGGCACTCGGTGTTGCGTTAATCGCTGCGACAATCGCTTCTTTGCCATTAGCTGTGGCTCGGAAAAAGTCATGACTTTTCGAGAGGGTGATTTTAGCAATGTCTTTTAAGTGGATGAGCTTTCCGTCGCTTGCTTTTATGACCAGCTTCTCAAGCTCTTCAGTAGAGGAGACTTGGGTTTTAACATCGCCATTGTATAGAACAAACTCCCCCGTGGCTTGCCCTGATGCTGATTGATAGTTATTGGCTTCAAGTACGCTCATGACATCGGTGGCGGTTAAGTTGAGTAACCCCATTTTCTGAGGGTCGAGCCAAACGCGAAGAGCGTATTGAGTACCACCATAAAGATCGACTTTGGATACTCCAGAAACGGTAAAGAGTTGAGGATTAACAACACGATTTAAGTAGTCGGTAATTTGGCTAGAATTAAGGGAGTCACTGGTAAAGCCTAAATACATAACCGCGGTTGATGAGCCTGTCGACAAGCTTACTGTGGGATCATCCGACTCTTTTGGCAATAATGAGCGTACAGAGTTGGATTTCGCCAAAATGTCAGCCAGCGCTGCATTAGGGTCAGTATTGAGCTTCATTTTTACCGTAATGGTTGAACGTCCGAGTGAAGACTCCGAGGTCATGTAGTCAATATTGTCTGCTTGAGCGATGGCTTGCTCCAAGGGTTGGGTAATAAAGCCCTGAACTAAATCGGCGCTGGCGCCATAGTAACTTGTCGTAACGGTTACTTCAGTGTTGACCATATCTGGGTATTCGCGTACCTGAAGCTTAAAGATAGCTTGAGCGCCCAGCAATAGAATCAATAAGCTAATCGAAACAGCGAGAACCGGGCGGCGAATAAAAATATCAGTAAAGCGCATATGGCCTCCAGTTACAGCATTGGGATTTCAGCACGCGGAGTCACCGCATCGCTTTCAACCACATGCACTTTTGCCCCATTACTCAAGCGAACTTGGCCTGATGTAACGATAGTTTCATCACCCTTTAAACCCGAGATAATGTGTGCGATGCTTCCACGGCGCTCGCCGACTTCAACAACGCGTTGCTCTACACGTTGAACTGTGGGCTGCTCTCCATCTTCAGCAGGCTCAGCGTTAATGTCTGGTTGATTTACGACAACATAAACACTGTCACCATACAGCGTGTAAGTAATGGCGGTTTGTGGGATAACAATTTGGTTTTCTAGTGCTGGTAAACGAATACTGGCACGGGCAAACATGCCACTGCGCAGTTTGCCATCACTGTTCGGAATGTCGGTTTCCACCTGAATTAAACCACTTAGCGGGTTGACTGCTGGTTCAATCGCGGTGATAGAGCCGGTAAAGATTAGATCTGGATAAGAGTCGACAGAAATATCCACGACTTGATCGGGAACAATACGAGATATTTCCGTTTGAGGAATTGAGAAGTGAAAACGCATCCGAGAGATATCTTCAAGCTGTACAATTTCTGTTGCTGCTTGAAGGTACTGACCTAAATAGATATTTCTTAGACCAACAATACCACTAAAGGGAGCTTGAATCGTTCGTTTTGAGATCGAGGCTTTTAAGCTTTCTAAATCTGCAACCAGAGAGAAATAGGCGGCTTGAGCATCATCGTATGCCTCTTGAGATAACGAACCTTTTTGGTATAGACCTTTATAGCGCTCAAATTTTGCTTTGGTTGCAGGAAGGCGAGCCTGAACACTTTTTAAATTGGCCTTTTCAACGTCTGAGTCAAGTATCACTAACGTCTTACCCGCTTTAACCGTTTGGCCGGATTCAAACTGAATTGAATCGATAATACCAGCTGTTTGGTTGGTTAGTGTGACGCCTTGAGCTGGCTCAATAAAACCTACCGCTTCAATGGTTGGGGTCCAAGCTTTAACGTCGATTTCCTCAATAGTTATAGGATTCGAAGCCTCTGGGGAATTGGCAATGGCTTCATTAATTACATTTTTTATAAATAAATTGAAACCAATTACGCCTCCGAAAAGTACCAGCGCAATAAGCAACATAAAAAAGGTCCACTTTTTCATTTTCAATTGAACTCCAAAAAGTTGTGTCGTAGGGCCTTACTGTGTCGATGACCTTACATTCAGCATGTTAGTACTTTGATGCAACATTATGCGGTTAAGTGTACTTTATTTGCAATACATCTGTGCAATAAAATTTAATCAAACTCTCTGGGCGGATTGATCATGGTAATAAATAGTCGTGGCGATTATCATTAGCGCTATTGATAAGTAAGGTATGCAAAGAAATATTATGAAGCTTAATCCTAGTCAAAATGAAGCCGTTAAATATGTTTCTGGTCCATGTTTGGTTCTTGCGGGGGCAGGATCAGGTAAGACTAGGGTTATCACTAATAAAATTGCTTACTTAGTTCAAGAATGCGGTTACAAGCCACGCAATATCGTTGCTGTGACGTTTACCAATAAAGCTGCTCGGGAAATGAAAGAGCGTGCGGCTCAGACTCTCGGCAAAAAAGAATCCAGAGGTTTGATGGTCTCGACCTTTCATACCATGGGCTTGAATATTATCCGTCGTGAATACAAACAGCTTGGTTTAAAAGTGGGTTTTTCGTTGTTTGACGATCAAGATCAGATGGCGCTTTTAAAAGAACTAACGGAAAAGCAGCTTGATGGCGATAAAGACTTATTGCGTCTGTTACTTAGTACGATTTCTAATTTGAAGAACGATATGGTCTCGCCACAAAAAGCCAAGGATATGGCCAAAAGTGAGCAAGAACAGCTATTCGCCTTTTGTTATGAGATGTACCAAAACCAAATGAAAGCGTACAACGCCCTCGACTTTGACGATTTGATTCAGATGCCGGTTCGTCTGTTAAAGGAAAACCAAGAAGTGCGAGAACGCTGGCAAAATAAAATTCGTTACCTGTTGGTGGATGAATACCAAGACACAAATACCAGCCAATACGAACTGATTCGGTTATTAGTCGGAGAGCGAGCGCGTTTAACAGTGGTAGGCGATGATGATCAGTCAATCTATTCATGGCGTGGTGCCAAACCTCAGAACTTAGTCCTGCTAGGAGAAGACTTTCCTAACCTCAAGTTAATTAAGCTTGAGCAAAATTATCGTTCAACTAGTCGAATTTTGCGCGCAGCTAACATCTTGATTGCGAACAATCCTCATGTATATGACAAGGTGCTTTTTTCGGAACTCCCTGATGGCGAAAAGCTCAAAGTCATCAACGCGAATAATGAAGAGCATGAAGCCGAGCGGATCTCTGGTGAAATTATCGCTCATAAGTTCCTTAATCGAACCAACTACAGTGATTATGCGATTCTTTATCGTGGTAACCATCAATCTCGTTTAATTGAAAAGTACTTGATGCTCAACAGAGTGCCATATCGATTATCAGGCGGTACGTCATTTTTTGCTCGTGCTGAGATCAAAGACATCATGGCTTATCTCAGAGTTCTGGTGAACCCAGATGACGACAATGCATTTTTACGGATAGTGAATACTCCCCGCCGAGAAATTGGTCCAGTGACATTAGAGAAGTTAGGCAACTACGCCAATATGCGAGGAAAGAGTTTGTTTGATGCCAGTTTTGAGATGGGATTGGAACAGACTCTAACAGGGCGAGGGCTTGAAAACCTGCGTCGCTTTACTCAATGGCTGGTGGCTTTGGGTGATAATGCAGAGCGAGGAGACACAATAGAAGCCGTTCGCTCTCTGGTGCGAGATATTCACTACGAAGATTGGTTATATGAAACCTCTTCTAGCCCGAAAGCAGCAGAGATGAGAATGAAAAATGTCTCGGATCTTTATTCATGGATTGTCGCTGATCTTGAAGGGGACAATTATGATCAAGAAGAGAAAACGCTAAAAGAAGTGGTACAGCGTTTGACATTGCGCGACATGATGGAACGGGGAGAAGAGAATGATGATAGTGACGCAGTACAGTTGATGACGCTTCATGCATCAAAAGGACTGGAGTTCCCTTATGTCTATTTAGTCGGAGCTGAAGAGGGTATTTTACCGCATCAAACCAGTATTGATGAAGACAATGTCGAGGAAGAGCGACGCTTGATGTATGTCGGTATTACCAGAGCTCAGCGTGAATTGACCTTTAGTATGTGTAAAGAGCGCCGCCAATTTGGGGAGCTTATTAAACCCCAGCAAAGTCGCTTCCTTGAAGAACTGCCTTTTGATGATGTTGAATGGGAAATAAAGAAGAAAGTGCTCACTCAAGAAGAACGAATGGAAAAGGGACAAACCCACATTGCGAACTTAAGAGCGATGTTCAAAAAATAAGGCGTAAAAAAACCAAGTTGACGTTTAAAGCCAGACTTGGTTTTTATAAGAACTGTTGAGTTAGAGCTCGTTAGTATTAGAGCCCTTCGAGCATATGGTCGATAGCATCTGAAATTTCGTCATTGCTACAGTCCATACACGTCCCTTTAGCAGGCATTACGTTGAAGCCATTGATTGCATGATCCATTAGTACATCTCTTCCTTGAGCAATACGAGGAGCCCAAGCTGCGGCATCGCCTTTAATTGGAGCGCCGCTCGCACCAGTACTATGACAAGCAGTACAAAATGTGTTGTATACTGTTGGACCATCACGAGGACCTGTAGGTTCAGCAACGGCAGGTGTTGCTCCAGCAAGGTAGACATCCCCTACGGGCTTAATTCGCTCTGCGATTGCATCATAATCAGCTTGAGTAGCGGCAATAGTTACGCTTGAGAAGCTAAGCGCTACGATTAAAATGCTCAGAAATCTTCGAATCATACGATTTAACTCACTTTACTTTCAGTTGGGACCGGGCAATAGGTCAAAATTATTATTGTAGTTTGCATTGAGTTAAGGTTATAAAAACTGTTAAATCAATGTGAATATAAAGTGATTATATCCTGACTTTCTTCTCCTAGAAACAGTAACATCACATCTTCTTGGCATTAGTCACATCACTTGTATGGGAATTTTAATTATTATCTGTTGAAAAAGGCACCAAATAATAAAAAAACTTGAAAAAGTACTAGACGGCAAATAGTGATATCCGTATCATTCGTCCTCGCCGATAGGGCATGAAGCGCCCGTAGCTCAGCTGGATAGAGCGTTGGCCTCCGGAGCCAAAGGTCGAAGGTTCGAATCCTTTCGGGCGTGCCATTTCGGAGAAGTTAGAAAAAACAGTGGTGGCTATAGCTCAGTTGGTAGAGCCCCGGATTGTGATTCCGGTTGTCGCGAGTTCAAGTCTCGTTAGCCACCCCATTTCTTGCTCGCTTCACTATAGATTGTCACCTGTTAAACGATTAGGTAAATCCTCTTTCGTTAATCAGTCATCTTTCTTAGTCGGCAAAAGTTTCATACGCTGCTTGGTGGCGTACACAAAATACCTAGCAACATCTCAGTGAATAGCGCAGCTTGGTAGCGCATCACGTGTTTTGAGATAAGCGGGACCAGAGGCCGACCCTCTGCAAACGCAAAATACCTAGCAAGAATTATCGGTGAATAGCGCAGCTTGGTAGCGCATCTGGTTTGGGACCAGAGGGTCGGGGGTTCGAATCCCTCTTCACCGACCACTTATTTATTTCTTGGTACAAGATGTACGAGGAAATACAAAGATTAGTGGTGGCTATAGCTCAGTTGGTAGAGCCCCGGATTGTGATTCCGGTTGTCGCGAGTTCAAGTCTCGTTAGCCACCCCATTTATTATTGAAGATTATCGGTGAATAGCGCAGCTTGGTAGCGCATCTGGTTTGGGACCAGAGGGTCGGGGGTTCGAATCCCTCTTCACCGACCACCTTTAGAAAAGCCTCAGTAGAAATGCTGAGGCTTTTTTCTTTCCTTGCGATCGTGAATAGCGCAGTTTGGTAGCGCATCTCATGCTTTTAAATAGAAAGCGGGACCAGAGGGGCGGGGGTTCGGCTCTTTCAAGTTCAGCTCTTCACCGACCACCTTTAGAAAAGCCTCAGTAGAAATGCTGAGGCTTTTTTTCTTTCCTTGCGATCGTGAATAGCACCGCTTGGTAGATGGTTAGGTGGGCAGAAATAAAAAAGACCGCAGTATAAGCGGTCTTTTTTATTATGATTCAAATGCCTAGCGCATCGTAACAAACTCTTCAGAGCCTGTTGGGTGAATTGCAACAACGGCATCGAAGTCAGCTTTGGTCGCGCCCATCTTAATGGCAACGCTAAAGCCTTGAAGCATTTCATCGACGGTGTAGCCGATTCCATGTATACCAACGACTTTTTCATCTTCTCCGGCACAAACAAGCTTCATTTTGCATGCTTGGCGGTGAGAGGTAACCGCGGTGTACATTGCGGTAAAGCCTGAGCTATACACTTTGACGTTATCAGCGCCATATTGATCAATTGCTTGTTGCTCGGTTAAGCCCATTGTGCCAATTGGTGGGTGGCTGAATACCACGGTTGGTACTAAGTCGTAATCCATTTTTGCATCGGGCTTATTGTTGAATAGACGCTCAGACAATTGTCGACCGGCTTTAACAGCAACAGGAGTGAGTTCGATACCACCTTCCATGATATCGCCAACACAGTAGATGCCTTCAACGTTAGTGGCTTGATATTCATCGACTTTAATGTAGCCACGGCTATTGAGTTCAACGCCGGTGACACTGAGGTTAATGGCATCGGTTGCTGGCTCACGACCAATTGCCCAGATTAAGGTATCGACGTTGTAGCTCTCACCATTCTCAAGGTGCAGAGTTAGGCTACCATCAGATTCTTTCACAATTTCTTTTGGCGTCGAATGGTTGTGCAGCGCAGGGCCTTCGGCGGTCATAACTTCCGTTAAAGTGTCGATAATCATAGGATCGAAACTGCGCAGTGGTGACTCTTTACGAACGAATAAATGGGTCTCAGTGCCAAGAGCATTCAATACGCCTGCGATTTCTACCGCAATATAACCTGCACCAACGACAGCAACGCGCTTAGGTTGCTCTTCTAAATCAAAGAAGCCGTTTGAGTCGATACCGTATTCTGCACCAGGCACGTTTGGAATCGAAGGACGACCGCCAACAGCAATCAGAATGTGATCAGCCGTGTATAGTTCACCATTTACTTCTACTGTTTTTGCATCAACAAACTTTGCAAAGCCTTTGATAACATTAATTTTATTGTTGCCAAGAACGCGATCATAAGACTCGTGAATTCGACCAATATAGGCTTGGCGGCTTTCGACTAACTTTGACCAGTTAAATCCATTGACCTTAATATCAAACCCGTAATCCTCGGCATAAAGATTAACTGCGTCGGCGATTTGTGCGCCATGCCACATCACTTTCTTCGGTACACAACCAACGTTTACACAGGTGCCACCTAGGTCTTTAGCTTCGATAAGTGCGACTTTAGCACCGTGCATCGCTGCGCGGTTTGCAGATGCGATACCGCCACTGCCGCCACCGATACAGATATAATCAAAATGTGTTGCCATTACTTTCTCCGTTTTAGTCTTTGGTTGAGCTACGGTTTAATTATGTTTGTTATTCAGGAACAACCCAATCAACTTTCCAATGGCCCGTTGCTGGAGCGATTGCTGCTTTTAGTAAAGGTAGCAGAGATTGCATCTGACTTTCTAGCTTCCAAGGAGGATTAATTACAATCATACCTGAAGCCGTCATTCCTCGTTCATTGTTATCTGGACTAACACCAAGCTCGATTTGTAAAATTTTACGAATTCCCAGTGCTTGCAGACCCTCTAGCATATCATCAATATCATAGCGATTAACCACAGGATACCAAATGGCGTAAATTCCATTGGCAAAGCGCTTATGGCTCGCCGCAATTGCTCTTACGACATCACGATATTCGTTGGCGAGTTCATAAGGGGGATCAATCAGAACCAGCCCTCTGCGCTCCTTAGGTGGCAAGCTTGCTTTGAGGCGTTGAAAGCCATCTTCTTTATAAATCTTCACTTGGCGATCGCGATGAAACTCTTGTTCAAGCAACGGGTAATCACTTGGATGAAGTTCGGTTAATATCATGCGATCTTGCGGTCTAAGATGCGCTCGAGCAATGCAAGGTGACCCCGGGTAATAGCGCAACTCACCGTTGTTATTCAGCTCTTTTATGGCATTGAGGTAACTGTTTAGTTCCGTCGGTAACTCAGTTTGTTGCCATAAACGGGCGATGCCTTGCTTGTATTCACCGGTTTTTTCCGACCACTCATGGTTTAAGTCATAACGACCAACACCCGAATGCGTATCGTGATAGACAAACGGTTTCTCTTTTTCTTGTAACGAAGATAGGATCAGGCTTTGAACAATGTGCTTCACGACATCTGCGTGATTTCCTGCATGAAAATTGTGTCGGTAACTTAGCAATTTAGGCTCTTTAGCCCGATATTATGGGCGCATAGATAGAAATTATGATGGAGTGAGATTATAACCATTCTTGGCGCTTGTTGCAGCGTTGTTGATTTTCGATCTACCTTACTATTGAAAAATAGTTGATCTGCCTATATTACTTATCAAAGCGTCGGCGATTTGCTGACGACATATTGTCTTCTTCGATAAGGAACGTTCTATGTCTAATCCTCTTCTTACTTTTACGGATTTACCCCCATTTGGCAGTATAAAACCCGAGCATGTTAAGCCTGCAATTGAAGAGGGGATTGCAAATTGTCGTAAAGTGACGGAACAGACTCTCGAAGGAAATACTGCGCCAACGTGGGAAAACCTTGTTGCGCCGATTGAAGAGGTGGATGATCTATTGAGTCGAATTTGGTCTCCAGTGAGCCATATGAACTCGGTAGTGAATAGTGAAGAATTACGTGAAGCTTACGAAAGTTGTTTACCGATATTATCAGAATACGGTACCTGGGTTGGTCAGCACAAAGGGTTGTTTGAAGCGTATAAAGCCCTGAAAGCGAGCGACGAGTTCGCAACACTTACGACAGCGCAACAAAAAACCATCGTTAACGAATTACGCGATTTTGAATTATCAGGCATTGGCCTTCCGGCGGATGAACAGAAACGCTACGGTGAAATCAGCAAACGTATGTCCGAGCTAGGTTCTACGTTTTCAAATAATGTGCTTGATGCGACCATGGGTTGGAGTAAACATATTACTGATGTTGCAGAACTAGCGGGTATGCCTGAAAGCTCCATCGCAGCAGCAAAAGCAACAGCAGAAGCAAAAGAACTTGATGGATATTTGATTACATTAGAAATGCCGTCTTATATACCGGTGATGACCTACTGTGATAGCCAAGAGTTGCGTAGAGAGATGTACGAAGCATACGTAACTCGAGCATCGGAACGAGGTCCAAATGCAGGTAAATGGGATAACAGCGATATTATTTCAGAGCTACTAAAACTTCGCTATGAGTTGGCTCATATGCTTGGTTTCACAAGTTATAGTGAAAAGTCTTTAGCGACGAAGATGGCAGAAACACCTGATCAAGTCTTGGGTTTCCTTAACGACTTGGCGAAACGCGCTAAGCCTCAAGGTGAAAAAGAAGTTGCGGAATTGAGAGCGTTTGCTAAACAAGAGTTTGGTGTGAGCGAACTGCAATTGTGGGACATTGGATATTACAGTGAAAAGCAAAAGCAAAAGTTGTTTGAAATTTCAGATGAAGAGCTGCGTCCTTACTTCCCTGAATCGAAAGTGATCAGTGGGTTGTTTGAAGTCTTGAATCGCGTCTTTAATATGTCAGTGAAAGAACGTGAAGGGGTTGACACCTGGCACAGTTCAGTACGATTTTTCGATATTTTCGATTATGAAAACCAGCTTCGCGGCAGCTTCTACCTTGATCTTTATGCGCGTGAACATAAACGCGGTGGTGCGTGGATGGATGATTGTCGTGGTCGTCGTTATACTGCACAAGGTGAATTGCAAACACCAGTAGCCTATTTAACGTGTAACTTTAATAAGCCTGTTGGTGATAAACCGGCACTGTTCACTCACGACGAAGTTGTCACTATGTTCCATGAGTTTGGACACGGTATCCACCATATGCTGACTCAAGTTGGTGTCGGTGCGGTATCCGGAATTAATGGCGTACCTTGGGATGCGGTTGAACTCCCAAGCCAATTCTTAGAAAACTGGTGCTGGGAAGAAGAAGCGCTAGCATTTATCTCTGGTCACTATGAAAGTGGTGAACCGTTACCAAAAGAGATGCTTGATAAAATGCTTGCTGCGAAAAACTTCCAATCTGCGATGTTTATTTTGCGTCAGTTAGAGTTGGGCTTGTTTGACTTCACCCTACACACGACTTATGACCCAGAGATTGGTCCTAAAGTTTTGGAAACCCTCGCGGACGTGAAATCGAAAGTTGCAGTATTACCAGCGTTAGATTGGAATCGCTTCTCGCACAGTTTTGGTCATATCTTTGCTGGTGGTTATAGCGCAGGTTATTACAGCTATTTATGGGCAGAAGTATTGTCATCAGATGCATTCTCTCGTTTTGAAGAAGAAGGCATCTTTAATACTGAGACAGGGCAGAGCTTCCTTAATAACATTCTTGAAATGGGTGGCAGCGAAGAGCCAATGGAGTTATTTAAACGCTTCCGTGGACGTGAGCCAAGTATTGATGCGTTATTGCGTCATGCTGGAATTGCCGCCTAAACGAGAAAATGAACCTGTTATCGCTAAGCCTACCTACTCGGTAGGCTTTTTTAATTGGATAAATCTGTTGAAGCACGAGCATATTAAAACCGTTTAGGGTTATAATCGCTTATATGTATAAATAACCAGTAGCCTAGCATTATGATCGATCCTTCTTTCCTCCTCGACGGACTCAATGACAAACAGCGCGAAGCCGTTGCCTCTCCATTGGACAATATGCTGATTCTTGCGGGTGCAGGAAGTGGTAAAACTCGCGTATTAGTCCATCGAATTGCATGGTTGATGTCGGTTGAGCAAGCGTCTCCATTTTCCATTATGTCAGTAACCTTCACCAATAAGGCTGCTGCGGAAATGCGTGGCCGAATTGAAGAATTAATGATGGGTAGCGCTTCAGGGATGTGGAATGGTACGTTTCACGGCATTTGTCATCGCATCTTACGCGCACATTATCTTGATGCGAAGCTTCCGGAAGATTTCCAGATTCTTGATTCAGACGATCAACTGCGTTTACTACGTCGCTTAATTAAAGCGCAAAATCTCGATGAAAAACAGTGGCCTGCAAAGCAAATCTCGTGGTGGATTAACGGTAAAAAAGACGAAGGGCTACGTCCGAACCATATTGATAGTTATCACGATCCTGTTACGACGACCTATGTTCAACTGTATAAGGCGTATCAAGAGGCGTGTGATCGTGCAGGCTTAGTCGACTTTGCTGAGATTCTTCTTCGAACTCAAGAGTTATTGCGTGAAAATAAATTTATTCGTGAGCATTACCAAGCACGTTTCAAGCATATCTTGGTCGATGAATTTCAAGATACCAACAACATTCAATACGCTTGGCTACGTCTAATGGCTGGGCCTGACTGCCATGTCATGATTGTTGGTGATGACGATCAGTCTATTTACGGTTGGCGTGGAGCGAAGATTGAGAATATCGAAAAGTTCACCTTAGAGTTCCCTAGTGTAAATACGATTCGTTTGGAGCAAAACTATCGCTCAACCAAAACCATCCTCGAAGCCTCGAATACCCTGATTGCGAACAATACCGAGCGTATGGGGAAAAGTTTGTGGACTGAAGGAAAAGAAGGTGAGCCAATTTCTGTTTATTCAGCCTATAACGAGTTGGATGAAGCGCGTTTTGTGGTGAGTAAGATAAAGGCGTGGCAGGAGGATGGTGGCTCGTTAGATGATACCGCGATGCTATATCGCAATAACGCTCAGTCGCGAGTATTGGAAGAAGCTTTGATTCAAGCTGGTTTGCCGTATCGAATCTATGGCGGCATGCGTTTCTTCGAGCGTCAGGAAATTAGAGATGCACTTGGCTATTTACGTCTGATTTCGAATCGCAATGATGATGCTGCGTTTGAGCGCATCGTGAATACACCTACTCGTGGTCTGGGCGATAAAACCCTTGAAACGGTGCGCTTTGCCGCTCGAGATCGAGGTTGTACGATGTGGCAGGCGTGTACTGCGTTGCTCGCTGAAAATGTATTGGTGGGACGAGCCGCTGGTGCATTGAGTCGCTTTGTCGAGCTGATTAATGCGCTAGAAGATGATACCGCCGACATGCCACTTCATGTTCAAACCGATCATGTGATTAAAAGCTCTGGTTTGTTCGCGATGTATGAACAAGAGAAAGGTGAAAAGTCTAAGGCTCGAATTGAGAACTTGGAAGAATTAGTCACCGCCACACGACAGTTTGAAAAACCCGAAGAAGCGGAAGAGCTATCAATGCTGATTGCCTTTTTGACTCATGCAGCGCTAGAAGCAGGGGAAGGGCAAGCCGATGAGTTTGACGAAGCGGTTCAATTAATGACATTGCACAGTGCGAAAGGCTTAGAGTTTCCGGTGGTCTTTATGGTCGGCGTTGAAGAAGGCATGTTCCCAAGTCAGATGTCGGTTGAAGAGGCTGGGCGTTTAGAAGAAGAGCGCCGTTTATGTTATGTCGGTATGACTCGAGCAATGCAAAAGCTCTATATCACCTACGCCGAAATGCGTCGTTTATATGGCCAAGATAAATACCACAAGCCTTCTCGTTTTATTCGTGAGTTACCCGAAACCTGTTTGGATGAAGTTCGGATGAAAGCTCAAGTGAGTCGGCCAACAAGTAGTGGCCGTTTTAGCCAAACTGCCGTAAAGGAAAACTTCAACGAAACTGGGTTTAGCTTAGGTGCAAGAGTCAATCATCCCAAGTTTGGAGAAGGGACTATCATTAACTTTGAAGGCTCTGGCCCTCAAAGCCGAGTACAAGTCGCGTTTAATGGCGAAGGCATCAAGTGGTTAGTGACCGCTTATGCGAGATTAGAAAAGCTCTAAGCGGCTAGATGTGATTCAAGAAGATTCGCTGTTACGGCGTTCGTTGAGGACGTCTTTAACGGCGAACATGCCATTTAGTGCTGCTGGGAACCCGGCGTATACAGACATTTGCAGTATAACTTCTTTCACCTCTTCTTCTGTACAACCCACATTGAGAGCAGCGTGTATGTGAACTTTCAGTTGAGGTTGGCAGTTGCCTAATACGGTCAGTGCCGCGACGGTGGCAATCTCACGAGATTTCAAATCTAAGCCTGGTCGGTTGTAAATATCACCAAACGGATATTCAATCGTGTACTTGGCTAAGTCTGGGCAGACATCTTGTAAGCTTTCAATGACTTTATGTCCAGCTTGACCATCGATTTTCTCTAAGTTTGCAAGGCCGATTTCGTATTTTGTATTGCTCATTACTCAATTCTCATTGTTTATTGATCGTAATAATGAGATTACTTGTTAGAGCATACTCTAAGTCAAGGCGTTATCTTTCGATCGTAAAAATCAATTTTCTGTTCTAGTGCATTAAGGTGGGTTTGCTGCTTTTCGATCTGCTGTTTCAGTCTTTCATGGTGATGTTTTAATAATATTTGGCGATCAAGCATGGTGTTATCACCTTGTGCTCGTAGATCGGCGTACCGCTTTATTTGTTCAAGAGGCATCGCGGTCTCTTTTAAACGCACAATAAACTTTGCCCATTCTAGATCTCTAGCATTGTAGAAACGATGTCCATTGGAACTTCGGTTCACATCGCTTAATAGCCCGATTTTTTCATAGAACCTCAGAGTGTGAGGGGAGAGGCCAGTGTGCTTGGAAAATGCTTTGATATTCATGTTAGTGCTTCCTTTTCATGCAGCAAGGGTAGGTATCGTTGTGTTATGTGTTTATTCTCTGAATCAACCTTTTTCATTCTTTGGCGCTTGGTAATCAAGATGGGTAATTTCCCTAACTAATGCTTTTTATAAACAAAACATATCGTTATAGTAAAATGAGATGCATATCACTAATAGCAATGACGAGTAAGTAAAAAGTTAACAGTCAATTGTTACATTAATCAAATAAGCAGTATGACCTTCAATTTTTGGAAAGGATAATTAACTATGCGTTTTTCTCCCCTAGCTGCTGTTATGGCAGCCACATTCGCGATGTCTGGTTCTGTTTATGCAGCAACGGTCAACCTACGTATTATTGAAACCACGGATATTCACGCCAATGTATTGGCTTACGATTATTACAAAGGCAAAGCGTCGGAAAAAATTGGTCTTTCTCGAGCTGCTACGCTTGTGAAAGAAGCTCGAGAGGAAGCTGAAAACAGTGTTTTAGTTGATAATGGCGATTTAATTCAAGGTAGCCCTATGGGGGATTATATGGCCTCTAAAGGAATTGACCCTGAAGAAGTCCATCCGGTATACAAGGCGATGAACCAAATGGCCTATGATGTTGGCAATTTTGGTAACCATGAATTTAATTATGGATTAGAGTTTCTGACGGAATCGGTCAATGATGCGAACTTTCCATACATCAACGCCAATCTTTATGATGAAGAAACGGGAGAGAACTTTTATACCCCATATATTATCAAAACGTATTCATTCAAGGATACGGAGGGGAAACAGCATTCTATTCGTATTGGTTACATCGGCTTCACTCCACCACAAGTGTTAACTTGGGATAAGAAAAACCTTGAAGGAAAAGTTGTCGCAAAGGACATCAAAGAAACGGCAGAGAAATTTGTTCCAATAATGAAAGCAGAGGGAGCTGACGTTATTGTTGCTATTCCTCACTCTGGCATTTCGAAAGACCCTTACAAAAATGGTGCGGAAAACTCGGTAATCTATCTGTCTGAAGTTGCCGATATTGATGCGATTGCATTCGGTCATTCCCATGCTGTATTCCCAGGTAAAGGGTTTGATGGTATTCAAAACGTTGACAACGAAAATGGTCGAATTAATGGTGTAACAGCGGTTATGCCGGGGCGTTGGGGAAGCCATGTTGGGGTGATGGATTTAGTTCTCTATTTTGATAAAGAGAAGGGAGAATGGGACGTAATAGGTGGGAAAGCCGAGTCGCGTGCTATTTACGATCGCGAAAGCAAAACATCACTGGCTGCAAATGACGCTGGTATTGAGAAAGCATTAGAAAAAGACCACGTCGATACATTAGCATTTGTAAATCAACCAATTGGTAAAGCAAATGATGTGATGTATAGCTTCTTAGCTTTGGTGCAAGATGATCCTACAATTCAAATCGTAAACGCAGCGCAGAAAGCGTATGTTGAGACGTTTATTCAAGGTGACCCTGATTTAGCTAATATTCCCGTTCTTTCAGCTGCAGCGCCGTTTAAGGCTGGCGGGCGTAAAAACGATCCTTCTGGCTATACAGAAGTTGAATCTGGTCAGTTAACTTTCCGAAATGCGGCGGATCTTTACCTCTATCCAAATACCTTAGTTGCACTAAAAGTGACGGGTAAAGAAGTTAAAGAGTGGATTGAGTGCTCCGCTGGTCAATTTAATCAGATTGATACAACTAGCTCTGCAACTCAATCTTTGATTAACTGGAATGATTTCCGCACTTATAATTTTGATGTCATTGATGGCGTGAATTATCAGATAGATGTAACTCAACCCGCGAAATATGATGGTGATTGTAATGTGATCAACCCTGATGCTGAGCGTATCGTAAATCTAACTTACCAAGACAAGCCAGTTGATATGGCGCAGTACTTTATTATTGCGAGCAACAACTACCGAGCTTATGGCGCTAAATTCGCTGGCACTGGTTCAGAATTTATTGCCTTTGATTCACCAGATGAGAATCGCAGTATCCTTGCTTCTTACATTTCAGATGTAAGTAAAGAGAAAGGAGAGGTCACGCCTAGTGCTGACAATAACTGGTCTTTTGCGCCAATCGAGAGCGAAGTTCAATTGGATATTCAATTTGAAACCTCACCGAGCGAGAAAGCGGCTAAGTTTGTTGAAGAGAAAGGCCAGTATCCTATGGAGAAAGTAGGGGAAGATGACGCAGGTTTCGCGGTTTACAAAATAAGCCTATAACAAGCAAAGAAAAACCCCGAGAGCTTGCGCTCGTCGGGGTTCATGTTCTTACTTGCAGCAATCCCGCTACTCTATGTGCTTCCTGCATCCAATCCTTGATCAGTTTGCTAAATCCTTTAGCTTAATCCTTTCATCGCCTTCCTAGCGGTGTCCATGACCTTATCCTGGTCGATTAACTATCCTAGTTAACCATCATCGCTTAATCCTAAAGCGTGTCCTTTACATCATCCTGATGTTTCATCCATGCCTTCATCCTGAAGGTGTCCATTTCCGTCCTTAGTCGTTGCCATCCTAGCTACGATTAGATTCCGTTCATGTCCGTTATCAGCGTCCTGCCGATGAGTACATATTACCGAGATTCTCTAGCGCGACAATGGTCATTTTCAGTATTTAGGCAAATTTTTTTGTGTTATTTTTGTTCATATTCTTATTTTTCAATTGGTTATGTGTCATTAAGAGAGATCGATAGGGTGGATCTATCGCTTAAAACTGAATGCCTTGTAAGAGATATCTCACAAGGAAAAACGCTGATCTGCTACGAATTTTTATTGAACATTGTTCAATAAAACCGTGAGTTAGGTGAATATAATCTTTGCTGAGGCGGTTATTTGATGGATCGGATGTATTTTACCTATTTTAATGAGTTTGAGATCGCACCAACTTTTGGAAGTGCTTTATGGGTTTTGAGCCCATCGATACTGAAAAGCAGTAGTGCTGCCCAAATAAACCCAAATGTGATCGCTTTATCAAGGCTAAAAACTTCGCCATAGAAGATGACAGCAAGTATAAGCATGATACTGGGACCGATATATTGGAAAAATCCCAGCGTCGATAATTTGAGCCTCGCCGCAGCACTTGCAAAGCTTAACAATGGAAGGGTGGTGACAAACCCGGCAGACATTAGTAATAAATTGAATGAAAGAGAATTCGACGTGAAGTCACTTGTGGCTGAATCAGTGATAAAGAATACGTAAATCAAAGCCGCAGGGACGAGAAAAAGGGTTTCTACAAATAGCCCTGTTTGTGAACCAACAGAGACTTTCTTGCGTAATAAACCATAAAAACCAAATGTAACGGCTAAGACAATCGCGACGATCGGAATAGAGCCAAACACAATAATTTGGACCCCGACACCGATGGCTGCAAGCAGTACTGCTAGCCATTGTAGTTTTCGCAAGCGTTCACCTAAGAAGAGCATACCAAGTAGTACGTTAACCAGTGGATTGATGTAATAACCTAGGCTAGCATCGAGCATGTGATCTGAATTGACCGCCCATATGTACACCAACCAATTGGTGGCAACGAGTAAGCTGGTTACCAATAATATTCCCATTTTCTTTTTCGACTGTACGATCTCTTTAAGAACGATGGCTTGTCGACTTATTAAAACCAAACCAGCTAGAAATACAAATGACCAAATGATTCGATGGCTTAGGATGTCAAGTGCGGGCACATCATGCAGTACTTTGAAGTAAATCGGCGAGATTCCCCACATGGTGTAGGCGCCTACGGCATAGGAAACACCCTTGCGGGATTGGTCTGTGTTATTCATAGGGGTAATACTACTAGTTTAGATATGTGACGGAAGTAACAGTCTATACCTATATTTCAACACAATACACGAATTAATATCTTGCTATAGTCATTAACAAATTCCGGTTTTAATCCCAATGGATGACGACTACAATAGCCGGTCAGATATAATGACTTATCGTTATTATGCATATTTTTAGAGCCTCTTCAGACTATGACCTCAACTTTGATAGCGAAATCAGACGAATCTCTTAACAGCAGCCCAAGTTCGGTTCTGCGTTCAGTGTTTGGCTATCAATCATTCCGAGACGGGCAGCAAGAGGTCATCGAATCGACCTTGTCTGGGCAAGATAGCCTTGTGATTATGCCTACCGGTGGTGGCAAGTCATTGTGTTATCAGATTCCCGCGCTACTTAGTCCGGGTTTAACCTTGGTTATCTCCCCCTTGATTTCTTTGATGAAAGATCAAGTCGACCAGTTAGTTGCAAATGGGGTTGCGGCGGCTTGCGTGAATTCGAGTTTGAGTCGTGAAACCTTGATATCGGTTTATCAATCCATTAACAGTGGAGAGTTAAAACTATTATATGTTTCGCCAGAGCGAGTGTTGATGGATGATTTTATTGGCCGTTTAGCCAATACCGAGCTATCGATGATCGCCATTGATGAAGCACATTGTATTTCTCAATGGGGACACGATTTTCGTCCCGAATATGCCGCACTTGGGCGTTTAAAAGAACGATTTCCTCATGTTCCTATGATGGCATTAACCGCAACCGCTGATGATGCCACTCGCAGTGATATTCTGCATCGCTTACAACTGATTGAGCCTCATATATATTTGGGCAGTTTTGATCGTCCTAATATCCGCTATACCTTGTTGGAAAAGCATAAACCTGTGAGTCAGGTTATTCGCTTCCTTGCCACACAACCCGGGCAATGCGCCATTATCTATTGTGGCAGTCGTAAAAAAGTTGAAATGCTGGCAGAAAAGCTGTGCAACAACCACATACGTGCCGCGAGCTACCATGCTGGGATGGAAGTTGATCAGCGCGCTCAAGTGCAAGAAGCGTTTCAGCGTGATGATATTCAAGTTGTTGTTGCAACGGTGGCATTTGGAATGGGAATCAATAAGCCGAATGTTCGTTGTGTCGTGCATTTTGATATTCCACGCAACATAGAATCTTATTATCAAGAAACAGGGCGGGCTGGTCGTGATGGCTTACCGGCTGAAGCGGTTATGCTTTATGACCCTGCAGATATGGGGTGGTTGCGTCGTATGTTGGACGAAAAACCAGACGGACCACAGAAAGTCGTAGAAAGTCATAAGTTAAATGCAATGAGTGCATTTGCTGAAGCTCAGACCTGTCGGCGACAAGTGTTATTAAATTATTTTGGTGAATACCGTGAACAGCCATGTGGTAACTGCGATATTTGTCTTGATCCTCCGAAGCACTTCGATGGCTCAAATGAGGCGCAAAAAGCGCTATCGTGCGTTTATCGGGTGAATCAAAACTTCGGCATGGGATATGTCGTAGAAGTTTTGCGTGGCATGCAAAATATCCGAATTCGAGAAAATGGACACGATAAGCTGTCGACCTATGGGTTAGGAAGGGATCATAGTCATGACTATTGGATCAGTATTTTTCGTCAGCTTATTCACAAAGGGTTGTTACAACAAAATATTACCCGCAACTCCACACTGCAGTTAACCGAAGAAGCTCGGCCAGTATTACGTGGTGAAAGTTCGCTTGAGCTAGCAGTACCACGCCTTGATGTCGCTGCTCGTAGTGCTAAATCGGATAAACTAGCCAATAAACATTATGATAAGAAGCTTTTTGCTCGGCTACGTAAGTTACGCAAGTCGATCGCTGATCGCGAAGGGTTGCCACCATATGTTGTATTTAATGATGCTACATTGATTGATATGGCGGAAATATTACCATGCTCATACGGCGAAATGCTGGCGGTGAACGGAGTCGGTGAGCGAAAATTAGAAAAGTATGCCGACCCTTTCTTGGATTTGATTCAGGAGTACTTAACCAATCATGGCTAGCTTTGTTGTTAAAGAAATACTTGAAGATCAGGGCGTATTAATTCTTATAGCTCCTGAATTTGATTACGATAGTTTCCCTGCTATTGGTGAAGAGCTTGTTACCTTGCTTTCAGCTAAAATTATTGAAAAGCAACAAGATGCCGATATTCATACCTGGTTAATTGATTTTGATGAGCAGCAATTTTTCATTAAAGCAGAACATTATAGTCAGGCACTATGGCTAGAAGCTCTTGATATGCGTTCAAGCCAGCAAGAATTAATTTTTATTTCCAATCTCATACAACATTTCGCTTAATTCTCTCTAATTTCCTTCTAAAAGCGTCGTTAATTCGGCGTAGCTCTGCTTTGCCTGTTGATAGCTTCATTCTTCAATGCACCTGTGTTGTTTTTAATTATTTTTTCGCCTTTCATCTTTTTCATTACATCAAATAGTAATTAGATCACCATGTTCCAAAAGCTAAAAGAACATAATGATCTAATTGCTCTATGATGTTCCAAAAGCTTTAGGAACATAGCAACCCATTAGACTATGATGATCTAATTAGTAAAAAGAAGAGGAAGATCGTAGTTGGTTTTTAGATGAAGGAGAGTAAAAACAGAGGAGCGGGATGGGGAGTGACTAATTTGTGATTCATTTCGTGGCTTTTTATGAAAACGAGCAGAATAGTGAAATATTTCAAAATTACAGCCTTTTTCTGTTTGAATTTTAGCCGTTTTTTTGTGATTGCCTTCGCTAATTCCTATGAAATGAAAGCGTTATCAGGTTTGAGTTATGAGGTTGTTATTGTATTTAACATTATGAATACAAAAGAGGTTTAACTATGTGGTTTATTTATTGCGATTTCATGAGTTTCGATTAACCAGTTTGGTGTGAACCAAGGAAGGCTTTTCAAATATTTCATTGATTATGATCTCTCCTGAATTAGAACAACCGAAATCTAATAGGGATATAACATGAAACAATTTAAAGTCTTACCTCTAACCATAGCAGTGGTTACAACTTTTGCATCAGGTTCATTACTGGCTGCAGATTCTCAAATTGAACAACTGGAACAGCGAATTCAGGAGCTAGAAACAAAGTCAAAATCGTCAGAACTTATTTTTTCTGGTTACGCTCGATACGGTGCTCATTATTCAACAGGAGATAACCGCTATGTTGAAGTCGGCAGTACTGGTCGTTCTCTTGGACGTCTTGGTAATGAAGGAAATGGTGGTGAGTACCAGTTCACCAAACCAATCCAAGCCGAAAATGGTGCTAAATGGGATCTCGTATTAATGATCAATGATTGGAACAATGATCAATGGGGTTCGGCTGGTGGTATCAGTTTGAAAAAAATGTACGCAGGTGTTTCCAATGTGTTCGATAGCCAACCTGATCTCTATCTTTGGGCCGGTCGTGATTTCCATCAACGCCCACAACAAGGTCTAAACGATTATTTCTATATGTCTCATGATGGCCAAGGTGCGGGATTCAAAAACTTATCTTTAGATGGTGTTCAATTGGATATGGGGTTTGTCGGACAACATGATAACGATGACGGAGCTCTAGGCAATGATACTGGCAGATATGCAATCACTTCACGTCTTCATGGGCTAGATACAGGCATCGGCAGTCTGAATATTTATGCGAACTACGGTTTTGCATCGGACGAAGCGGGTGACAGTGTGAAAGATGAAACAGCATTCCAAGTAGCCGCAGTGTTAGGGCTAGGAAGTTCAAACAATTTAGTGATGAAATACGCCGATGGAGCGGATGACTCAGCCTTTGATCTTGCTGGTGATAAACAAGTTGTCTATCTAAGTGTTGATGGCAGTCACAGTGCTTCAGACCAATTTGTCATCGACTACTTAGTGTCTTACAAAGATATCGCGGGTTCTGATGTTGACGAGAAAAGCGAGTTGGCAGGGATCGTTCGTCCACAGTACCAATGGGACGACGTACATTCTACCTGGCTAGAAGCTGGCTATGCGATGGAAGATTACGATGATGGCAGTGAGAAAGCGGGTTGGAAAGTAACGCTCTCACAAAATGTGTCATTAGGAGGAATGCCTGGAAGTCGTCCTATGTTGCGTTTTTATACAACACTGGGTGATGTTGAAACAACCACTACAACTGGTGCAAGTACGACAGCAGATACGGTTGTATTAGGTGCCATGTTTGAAGCTTGGTGGTAATCACTTGATTCACAACGAGCTCTAAATCGGACTTCAGACAAATAGTCTATTCAATAAACCGATTCTTTTTCATTAGTTAGCCATGTTAAATCCACTTTGGGTACCTTGGTGCCCACTTTTTTTCGTAATACGTTTGAAGTTTGGGTTTGAACATGCCTAAAACATGAATGAAAAATAGTCTATGAAACTGTTTCATGAGAATTACTGAAACTGACGATGTACTCTCTATTTTAAAAAACAGCCCATTTAACTAATGATCTGATGTGATTTAGGTCACCAATTTAGAGTGTTAAGTGCGGAATACTCGGTTTGTAAACGGTTTCAAATAAGATGAATAGCTTAATTAGGGGTTTTAGTGACAACAATTAAACACGTTTCGGCACGAGCGGGCGTTTCTCAGGCGACAGTATCGCGTGTGATTAATGGTACAACTCGAGTCAGTCACGATAAGAAGTTAAAAGTGGAAAAAGCGATTAAGGAATTGGGGTATCGTCCGAATTCAATTGCTCAAGCTTTGGCATCGAGTCGGACAGGGAGCGTGGGTATTGTCGTTCCAGAGTTAGGTGGTCCTTTTTTCTCCGGTATCCTTCATTGTATTGAAGAAAACCTACGCCGTTTTGGGTATCACGCGGTTGTTACCGCAGGATCGAATACTGAGCAAGGTCAAAGAGAGTCAGTGGAGTTCTTATTGGGGCGTCGAGTTGATGCTTTGATTCTACATACCCAGCACTTAACCGATGATTATTTGATTGAACTGGAAGAGCAAACGGTACCCGTAGTATTGGTGAACCGTTTTATTCCTGAAATGAATCAGAGCTGTATTGATATAGATAATGAGTTGGGAGCAAAGTTGGCGACTCAATATCTTTTGCAACAAGGACATACTGACATTGCGTGTATTACAGGGCCCTTGGAAAAGTCAGATGCTAGAGAGCGTTTGCAGGGTTACCGAATTGCACTGGAAGAACATGGGATTTTATATAACGAAGCGTTGGTGTCTGAAGCCGGGTTTACTGAAGAAACTGGTTTTGTTGCGACGCAGAAACTACTCAAGCGCCAGTGCCAGTTTAGTGCGATTTTTGCGTCTAATGATCATATGGCGTTTGGGGCGTGTGAAGTTCTGCGCAGCGAAGGGCTTTCGATCCCCAATGATATTTCATTGGTGGGTTTCGATGATAACCTGTTTGCTCGGTACCTTACACCAGCACTAACGACGATTAATTTCCCAATTGAGCAGATGAGCATTGAAGCCGTTCAACTGACATTACAAAAATTAAACAAGAACAAACGAGATGTGAATTTCAAACTAAACCCAGCGTTGGTGGTGCGAGATTCAGTTAAAGACTTAACCTGTACCCTATAAAATAATATTAAGGATAAGACATGAAATTAAAGACATTAGCGCTTTCGAGCATGGTGGCATTTGGTTTAGCTTCTACCGCAACAGCGATTGCAGCAGACGCAGACATTCGTTTTGATGGATTTCCGGATTTCGACAGCAGTTTAAAAGTCATCTTGCCTGATTTCGAAAAAGAAACGGGCATCAAAGTTGATTACTTGATGAACAATCACGGTGATCACCACACTAAACTGACAACAAACCTAGCAACAGGCTCTGGTGCTGGCGACGTTATCGTTGTTGATGTAGAAAAAATTGGCCCATTTGTCGCCTCTGGCGGGTTGGTGAATTTATCAAAACAGTACGGTGCCGATAAATACGCCGATAAGTTTGCGGCCTATGCTTGGACACAAGGTAAAGGCAGTGATGGTGATGTCTACGGGATTCCAGTCGACTTAGGTCCTGGTGTTATGTATTACCGTACCGATATTTTTGAGAACGCAGGCATTGATGTAAAAGAAGCGATCAAAGATTGGGATTCTTACATTGCGGCGGGCGTGAAACTTAAAGAGCAGAATGTTCAACTTATCGCATCTGCTGCGGATGTGGCTCAAGCCATTATTTTTACAACAGTTCCAGAAGGCGAAGGTCTTTACTTTGATAACGACGGTAACTCAGTCGTAACTTCAGAGCGTTTTGTTCATGCATTTGAAGTGGCGAAAGAGATTCGTGATAAAGGGCTTGATGGTCGAATTCTTGCTTGGACGAACGAATGGTATGAAGGGTTCCGCAGCGGCACTTTTGCCACTCAACTTTCCGGTGCTTGGCTACTTGGTCACCTAAATAACTGGATTGCACCAGATACAGCGGGCAAATGGGGCGCATCTAACTTACCTGACGGAATTTATGGTAGCTGGGGTGGTTCGTTCCTCTCTATTCCAACTCAATCGAAGAAGCAAGATGAAGCTTGGAAGTTAATTGAATACATGACGACTAAGCGTGATGTTCAACTTAAGCACTTCGAAACTATCTCTGCATTTCCTGCGAACGTAACGACTTACGATGACGCTTTATTTGAACAAGAAGTGCCATTCTTAGGCGGTCAGAAAGCTCGTCTTCTTTTTGCTGAAGTAGCGAAAAACATCAAACCAGTGGCTCCTGCGAAGGGTGATCACGTTGCTAAGTCCATTATTTTGGAAAACGCATTGATGGAAGTGCTTGATGAAGGAAAAGACATTAAAACCGCTCTAGAAGAGGCCGAAATGTTAATCAAGCGCCGTACACGTAAACTGTAATAAAGAGTTCGTTTTAAGTTTGGGAGGCGCACGAAAGCGTCTCCCTAAGTAAGAGGTTGATACAATGAATCAGACAACGAACAGTGTCGTGGAAACTTCATCTCGCCAAAGTCTTTTTTCTCGCTTAAATATGAAAGCGTTTACAGCGTATGGCTTTTTGATGCCATTCCTCATCATATTTTCTGTTTTCGGGGTATTCCCGTTACTTTTCTCAGTCTATTTGTCGTTTCATGAATGGAACCCAGTTGAAGGGTTAGGGGCAATGAATTATGTCGGGTTTGAAAACTACGACATTGCGCTTACCGACCCTTGGCTGTGGCGATCACTTAAGAATACGTTGTGGTTGGCCATCACATCGGGTGTTGCTCAACATCTAATTGCCATTCCAGTGGCGTATATATTAGTGTCGATGAGTGACCGTTTGCGTCATTGGTTAACGTCAGCCTATTTCTTGCCGTTTATCACGTCTACGGTTGCTGCATCGCTTATTTTCTTCAATATGTACTCGCCTAATTCAGGCATTATCAACCAAACCTTGATGGCGTTAGCGGACAGTTCTTTATTGGGGTGGGCATTTGGTTGGGTCAATGATTACCAACCCATTCGTTGGCTTGATGATGCCGCAATGGTTAAACCGTCGATCGCCATTATGGTGTTTTGGAAATATACCGGTTTCAACATCGTGCTTTATTCAACCGGGTTAATGACGATTCCAAAAGATATCCTTGAAGCCGCTCGCATGGATGGTGCCAATGTATTCCGACGTTTTTGGAATATTTCCCTTCCTATGATTCGTCCATTTGTCTTTTTTGCCGTCACGATGACGATTATTGGTAACTTGCAGTTATTTGAAGAACCTTTTGTTCTCACACAAGGTAAGGGTGGAACTGGGCAATCTGGCCTAACGATTTCGATGTATCTCTATAAAGTGGGTTGGGAATGGTTAGAAATGGGGACTGCTTCAGCAATTTCATGGTTGTTGTTTGCCTTGATTGCTACTTGTACTTCTATTCAGTTTTTCTTCTTCGGTAAAAAAGGGTTAGGGGAGCAATAATATGTCGACTCATTCTGTAACGTCGAGTGCTTCGTCCATCGTGGCAATAAAGCCAAGCGATCGAGCTATCGAAATTATCGTTAAACTACTAATGGTCTTATTGGCGGTCATTCTTATCATTTCAGCGATTGTCACCGTGTTTCCATTTGTTTGGTCAGCACTGCTATCAACGCGTGATAGAACTGAAATCTTTGGCTCGGGGATCAGTTTTGCGATTGGTGACAGCCTTGCGATTAACTATGCAAAATTGCAGGAAATTATGCCATTTTGGCAGGCGATGTTTAATTCCATTTACGTTGCTTTTCTAGGCACTACGATTTCTCTGTTATTTTGTAGTATGGGTGGGTATGCCTTTGCGGTGTTTAAATTCCGTGGCAAAAACTTCCTATTTGGCATGTTGGTCGGTTCAATGATGATTCCACCAGTATTGAGCTTAATTCCCTACTTCATGATCGTGAAATTCTTGGGTTTGATGGATAACCATATGGCGGTACTACTGCCGTTTACCGCAACCCCTTTTGGTATTTTCTTAATGCGTCAACACGTAGTGGCATCTATTCCCAAAGAGCTCCTAGAAGCTGCGAAATTAGACGGTGCTGGGGAGTTTAGAACCTATTGGAGTGTGGTATTGCCATTGATGAAACCAGCATTAGCAACCCTTGCTATCGTTCAGTTTGTCTTCTTCTGGAATATGTTTATGCAACCTTTAGTAGTACTCACCACGCCAGATAATTATGTCATTACTCAAGCACTACGAAGTGTGCAAGGTATTCCAAACACGCCTTGGGGCGCCGTTATGCTAGGTACCACGATTTCTATTTTGCCATTGGTCGTAACGTATCTCTTCGCATCAAAACAGATGATCAGTGGTTTAACGTCAGGCGCAGTGAAAGGTTAGGAAATCCAATGAATCAATATCAACTACCAACAGACTCAAAGCTACGCCGTAAGGAATTTGTCTTCGGTGTCGCGACATCTTCTTATCAGATAGAAGGTGGAACTTCAGAAGGCGGACGCACCCCTTCTATTTGGGATACATTTTGCAGCACTCCAGGTAAGGTCGATAATGGCGATAGCGGAGAAATAGCCTGCGATCATTATCATCTTTGGAAACAAGATATTGAGATGATCGAAAACCTCGGTGTTGATGCGTATCGTCTCTCCATCGCATGGTCAAGAATCTTGCCGGAAGATGGGGTGGTTAACCCACAAGGGTTAGCATTCTATGAACAAATTATTGATGAATGCCACGCTCGTGGGATGAAAGTGTATGTCACTCTCTACCATTGGGATCTACCACAATATCTTGAAGATAAAGGTGGTTGGCTTAATCGTGAAACTGCGTATAAGTTTGCTGAATATGCCGATATCGTAAGTCGTCATTTTGGTAACAAAATCGATGTTTACACCACATTAAATGAGCCCTTTGTTGCGGCATTTTTGGGGTATCGCTGGGGAGTACATGCTCCGGGGATTATTGGAGAAAAAGAAGGTTTTTTAGCGTCGCACCATCTGATGTTAGCTCATGGTTTGGCGATGCCTTATTTGAGAGTCAATGCACCTAAATCTCTGCATGGCGTGGTATTTAATGCAACGCCATCTTATCCAAAGAGCGAAAAAGACATCGATGCGGCCGTGTATTGTGAAGCGGAAAACTACCATTGGTTTGTCGATCCGGTATTGAAAGGTGAATACCCGGCACTCGTAATGGAACACCAAAAAGCCAATGTGCCTATGATTCTACCTGGTGACCTTGAAGTGATCTCAGCACCTGTTGACTATATTGGCATCAATTATTACACCCGAAGTGTCGCGTACTATGACTCGGATGGCGACATTAAAACCCCTGTACCTGAAGGTGTCGAAACGACCCATATTGGTTGGGAAATATACCCACAAGGACTAACGGATCTTTTGGTTCGATTTAAAGAGCGTTATGACAACCTTCCCCCGCTTTATATAACCGAAAACGGTGCTGCAGGTAATGACCAAGTGCACGACGGTGACGTCAATGATAGCCAGCGTGTCCGCTATTTTCAGACTCATTTAGAAGCGGTTGATAACGCGATTAAAGCAGGCGTTCGCGTTGATGGCTATTTCGCTTGGAGTTTAATGGATAACTTTGAGTGGGCTTTTGGCTACCAGCAACGTTTCGGCATTGTCCATGTCGATTACCAAACACAAAAAAGAACATTGAAACAGAGCGCTATTGCGTATCGAAATATGTTGCAACAGCGCGCTGAGGAGAACAAGTAATGGCAAAAGTAGAGTTTAGAAACATTAAGAAATCGTTTGGTGATGTCGATGTGGTTAAGCATTTTGATTTCACTGTCGAAGATGGAGAATTTGTGGTTTTCCTAGGCCCATCAGGTTGTGGTAAATCGACGACACTTCGTATGCTTGCAGGGCTTGAGAGTATCTCTTCTGGCGATATTCTTGTTGACGATAAGTTGGTCAATAACGTTGATGCCAAAGATCGTGACCTTGCCATGGTGTTTCAAAGTTACGCGCTCTATCCACATATGACGGTTTACGAAAATATTGCGTTTGCTTTAAAGCTAAAAGGCATGAAAAAACCCGATATTGATGCAGAAGTCCGCAAGGCCGCCAAGATGTTAGAGCTTGAACAGCTGCTCGACCGAAAACCTAAAGATCTTTCTGGTGGCCAACGTCAGCGTGTTGCAATGGGTCGGGCTATGGTACGAACCCCGAAAGTGTTTCTGTTCGATGAGCCTTTGTCGAACCTCGATGCTAAGTTGCGTGGTGTGATGCGTGAAGAGATTAAACAACTTCATCGCGAGTTAAAAACCACCACAATTTATGTAACGCACGACCAAATCGAAGCGATGACGTTGGCAGATCGTATTGTCATTCTTAAAGACGGTTATGTGGCTCAAGTGGGTACGCCAACGGAAGTGTTTAAGCGTCCCGCCAACAAGTTTGTTGCTCAGTTTATTGGTAACCCTTCAATGAATATGCTCGATGCTCAATTGATCGATAGAGGAGGCGAATTTTTTGTGACATTGGGAGAGATTGAAATTCCCTTACCAGAGCGATTTAAAGCACTGGCTTCGAAAAATATCGCATTGCATTTTGGCGTTCGACCGACCGATATTCATCTAAGAGCGCAACAAGTGGATCATGATCGCCTTCTGCCTGTTCCTGTAAAAATTAAAGATAAAGAGTTACTTGGTGCCAGTATTTTGCTCAAAACCGAAATTAGCGATCAACCTTTGATGGTGGAGACTCAAGCTGCAGAAGTAAATGTAGAGGAATTAACACTTTACCTCGATTTAGATGCAATCCACCTATTCGATGCACTTAGTGGGAACTCATTGGCAAGTTAATTAACCGCCTAAATAAAAATTTTACATTTTGGCTTTCACCCATTGAGAAAGCCGGCTAGGGAATAGAGATATGAAATTCGGATATTTTGACGATACCAATAAAGAATATGTCACCACAACACCATGTACACCGATCAAATGGAGTAACTATGTCGGTACGCTGGCGTTTGGTGGATTAGTTGACAGCAATGGAGGAGTGATATTGTGTAAAGGTGATCCGGCACTAAACCGTATTACCAAATACATTACCCAGTTGCCAAACTCAGATTTTAAAGGGTCAACGATTTACCTTAAGGTGACGGATAAAGCGGGCAAGGTTGAGGTGTTCTCTCCGTTTTATACCCCAACATTAAAGCCATTGGATAAATTTGAAAACCATACTGGGCTGTCTTACACCAAGATTGTTTCTGAAGGGTATGGCGTTCGTTGTGAGGCAACGTTATTTGTTCCTAAGAGTGATGCCGTCTTACTCGAAGATATTAAAATTACCAACCTGAGCGACGAAGAACTGCATGTCGATGTGGTTCCGGTTTTTGAATTCACGCATTTTGATGCATTAAAACAGTTGGTCAATGCAGATTGGGTTCCACAAACCATGACGCTCAATGCCCATCAACAAGAATCGGGTCACATTGTTCTTGAGCAATACGCCTTTATGAAGCGCGATTACGCGGTTAACTTGATGACAGCAGACCGAGTTGCAACGTCGTTTGATGGAGACCGTCAGAAATTCCTTGGCAACATGGGATACGGCAGTTGGAGTGCTCCAGAGAAATTATTTACCTCTGAACTTGGCAATAGTGAATGCGTACGTGGGGACAACATTGGTGCACTTAACTTGCGTTTGGGGTGGTTAAAGCCACAACAAACTGAACGTACGGTCGTTCAGTTGACGCAGATGGAAAGTGTTGACGCAGCGACGTCATTGCTAGAGAAATATCGTGACCATGAAGAAGTCGATCGTGCGTTTTACGAGTTGGCTAGGCATTGGGGCGATTACTTGTCGACAGTTCAGGTGGAAACTCCTGATCCTGCAATGAATTCGATGTTAAATATTCATAACCCAAGACAGTGTCATACGACAAAGAACTGGTCTCGTTACCTGTCGCTTTATCAATTGGGTTACGGAGCAAGAGGCATCGGTTTTAGAGATTCATCGCAAGATACCCTCGGTGTTATTACTCATATGCCAGAAGAAGCGCGTGAGTTTATTGAACGATTACTCTCGGTACAAAACCAGAATGGTTCAGCTATGCATCAGTTCTTTCCATCAACCATGGAAGCGAACGCTGGAGACTCACGTGAGGAGTTAGATCGTCCTGATTATTATGGTGATGACCACTTGTGGATTATTTTCTCAGTGGCTCAGTACATTAAAGAAACCGGCAATGTCGACTTCTTAGACCGTGTTATTCCTTACTATCAAAAGGACACACAAGATAATCCAATTGAATCGGGAACGGTTTGGGATCACTTGTGTCGCGCGATTGAATTTACCTACTCCAATACGGGTCAACATGGTTTGCCTTTACTTGGTTTTGCAGACTGGAACGATACGGTGAATTTGCCGACTGGTGCAGAATCTATGATGGTTGCCAATATGTACGGAAAGGCGCTGTTGGACATGTTGGATCTCTGTGACCTAAAACAAGATATCGAGCTTAAAGCTCAGTATCAAACCAAGTATGAGCAGATGAAATCGACAGTCAATGAGTGTGGCTGGGATGGTGAATGGTTTATTCGTTATTTTGATGAAAAAGCTGCGCCAATAGGCTCAAAAGTGAATCTTCAGGGGCAAATTTATACCAATGGTCAAAGTTGGCCAGTGATCTCCGGCTTTGCGAGTCAGGAGCGGGCGACACAAGCGTTAAATTCGGTTTACAGCAAATTGAATACCGCAAATGGGATTAAGCTTTCAACACCAGGATATGATGGATTTGATCCAAATTTGGGTGGCGTCTCGACATACCCTCCTGGGGCGAAAGAGAACGGTGGCATTTTCCTTCATGCAAACCCTTGGGTCATGATTGCCGAAGCGAAAATGGGCAACGGTGACCGAGCTTACGAATACTATCGTCAGATAAACCCAGCGTCTAAAAATCATTTTATCGAAGTGTTTGAATCAGAACCGTACTGCTACCCACAGAACATCTTAGGGGATGAGCATCCGCAGTTTGGGCTTGGGCGTAATGCTTGGTTATCTGGGACGTCATCTTGGACATATATCGCTGGCACGCAATGGATTTTAGGCATTCGCCCTGAAGTGGATGGATTAACCATTGATCCTTGTATTCCTTCTGGCTGGCCTGAGTTTCGTGTTCAACGTCGCTTCCGTGGTGCGACGTATCATATTCATGTCACCAACCCAAATAGCGTTAGTAAAGGGGTATTGGAAATGCGAGTCAATGGCGCAATTGTTGAGGGAAATAAAGCGCCGATCTTTACCAGTGGTGAGCATATTGTGGATGTAATACTCGGCTAATAAAATGGGGAGTGAAGGCTCCCTATTTGGTTCGCTTATTTACTTAAGATTGAAAATTAAGCATTCAATATTGGACGTCGGACTATGACAAATAAAATTCCATATACCTCATATTTAGGTAAGTCTGAGGCACTTTGTAGCAAAGGAAATGCGGTTGAATTTATTCAACCTTGGTATGTCCCAATTTCGACAACACCTGAAAATACAGGTATGGCTGTCGGTGGTATTGGCAATACGTTCACACTGACACCTGAAGGGAAAACGCCTAATTTTAGTTTTATCCCTGGAATATTTATCGATTGTGAGCACGAGGATATTCATTTTAACGACTTCTATTGTTCTGTTATGGATGATATTTCGTTAGATAATCTAGAAATACTCGATGCCGATGAGTTGGCCTCATTCTTAAAATTTTATCCTGCGGATTTGGGCTTCGATTGCTCGGCAATAAGCAGCAAAGAAGCGTGGCTAACCAACATTCAACACTCGCTTAAATCGGGAGAATTTTATCTTAATAACCAACGGGCTTTTGCACGTTGGAATGTCGAGTTCACAGCAAAGACTCAACGCGAAATTAGCGTTAACCCCAAATCGATGCAGACCCAGTTATTGGTCGCTCTGGACTTTTTTAATGGGTTATTGGTTAACGCGAGTGCAAGATCTCTGTCTCTAACGGCGGGCAATCGGCATTCTAGAATCGACAGTATTTCAGCAAATCAGATTGATTACCGAGCACTCTACCCTATTGCTGAATACGAGTATCAAGCATTTGAAACCGTCAAAATTACGCGAAATGTGATTTCACCTGTGGTTAAGGATGATCAGAAACGGTGCAGTTTACCGCTGCACTGGAATCACTTCTCGATGGTCAATCAGTCTGAGAAAACTCAATTGGTTACGTTGGTTCAGCCACTAAGAAACCTTATTGGTTCAACCTATCAAAAGGCGCGAGATGGTATACAGGATTCTTGTTGTCATTTGGTTCAAAATCCGATTGCACAACGTCATTGTAAAGTTGAAATAGGTGGAGAAGAATTTCAATTTTCAGGTGTGAGTCTCAGCTCTCAATCAAGATACGGGGCAGATATTGAAGGCGAAGTTGTGTATGGCGTGCATGCTGATGCCCAATCGGTTTTCTCAAATACAGTCACGGTTTCGATGAAATCTCAGTTGTACGCTAGTCATACACAGCAGCAAGTTGAACGCGCATTGAAAACGGGGCGAACCAACGATCATTTTGATCATGGTATATACAGCGGTCGAGAATCCTTGAGTGCATTGGTGTGCGTCCAGATCGAATTGCAAGCGGGCGAAAGCATTGAATTGCGCTTTGCTCAAGTGATGGATCATAGCAAGATATCGTTAAATGGTTGGGCATCAGAAAAAGCGTACTCACGTTATTACTCAGGCAACAAACGAGCCAAGGCGATACTAGAGGATGTGCTTCCTCAATTAGAAAGTATTGAAGAGCGTATTATCAGTCAGCAAAGTGAGTTTCGATTGCAAGCTGAAGCTGCCTTTGAGCACAGTGACAGTAGTGCTCGATATGCGACGATGGCAATGAATAGTTTATCCTTCTTAGCGGAGTCTACCGTATGGGATAAAGAGAATAAGTTTTTAGTGAAAGAGTGCGTCGACTACCCATTTTTTAACTCTCTTGATGTTTATTTCTATGGTTCGTTCTCATTGCTCTATCTACTTCCGGAACTCGATGGCTGTGTGATGACGCATTTTGCCGAAGCTATTTTAGCCAGTGATGATACGGTCCGGCGATATTGGGAATACGAAGATAAACCCAATGCAGAATTAGTTGATCAGAAGTATCAAGGGACACGAGCCATAGAAGGCGCGGTGATTCATGACTTAGGCAGCCCTTATGACATTCAGCCAGATGCTTACAGCTGGCATAATGTAAAAGAGTGGAAAGACTTAGCACCGAAATACATTTTGATGGTGTATCGTCATTGGCAAAAAACGGGCAATCTGGATGTGGTAACACAGTGTTGGCCAGCTGTTCAAGCGAGCATTAGATTTCTAAATGGTTTGATCGAAGAAGGAGATACCTTACCTCTGACTCGTGGTACCGATGATACCTTTGATAACTTATCATCGCATGGTGTCTCTATTTACTGTGGTAGTTTATGGGCGGCAGGATTAAAAGCAGCGAGCGAGCTGGCAAGTTTACTCAATGAGCCGACATTGGCTCTAGGTTTTTCTGAGCGTTCAGTACAAGCTATTGCAACGGTAGAACGTGGATTATGGGATGAGAAGAACGGCTATTACCATTTCTTTATTACGCCGATTCAAGCAAAGCATTTAACCGGAATCGATTATCAATTACTTGAGCCTTTAGGGTTAACATTATCTGGAGAGACCATTGCAGATGCGAGTCTTTTGAATCAGTTTTTAGATGATGTTGATTTGACAAGTTCAGTGCCCAAAAGTCAGCAGCGAGCTGAGAAAAAACAGACGTTGCTATCATTAGCCCCCAATGCCTTTAGTGATGAATTTACTAAGCTTGTGCCTGACTCTGATAACAGTTTTGGTGATGCCTTACTGGCCGATAGCTATCTGAAACTTGTTGGCTTAGAAGGACTATTTCCTGAAGAGCGTATTGATCGAACATTAGATTTTATCTACCGAACGAACTTTGAAATAAATAGCCCTAAGTTGGGAGTCGCCAATATGACTTTAGCGGATGGTCAACCTCATGAGGCATTTCAAGCTCAAGATGTGTGGATTGGCGTTCAATTTAGTGCTGCCACTGCGTTAAGGTTTGCAGGGAAGCAACAACAAGCTGAACGCTTAATTGATACGGTATATCATGCGCTTTATGGTATGGCGAAAATTCCGTTCGCAGCTCCTGAAGGTTTTAACTGCTCGGTGGCGGTGACTCAAGCTAGCTTAGCAGAGCAATTTCAATTGACGTCTGCGGTGGCAAGTGACTGGTATAATGACTTAATCAAGGTGGGTTACTTACTTGGTGATGGTCGAGTAAACCCAGAGTTGACCAGTGATATTTCGACCTTTAAGTGCCAGCTTGAGGCTTCGCGTGTGATTGAAGAGTCAGTCATGCTAGATCTGAATAAATGGCTTTTAAGTACAGGGCTAAAATACACCGCAGGGCGCTACTTTAGGCCAGGTATGATATTCGCCTATCTTTATGAGTCATTGTAGACAAAATGACGAGCACTCCTATACATATAGGGGTGCTAAAGTTATCTTCTATCTTTCTATAGTTTGATAAGTGAATTCAATGAAAAAGCGAAGTAAAAAACAAATAACCGTTTACGATGTCGCTAAGCATGCTGGCGTATCAGCAAGTACCGTTTCACGATTTCTTAATCGAACCACTTATGTTTCTGATGACAAGAGTAAAAACATCGCTCGCGCCATAACGGATCTTGGGTATACGCCCAATTTTCATATGCAGGCAAACACCAATAGCCGTACTTTGACGATTGGTGTATTGGTTCAGCACCCAGACAGTCCGTACACCAGTCGCATCTTAAACGATATGGAAAATGTATTATTAGCACAGGGCTACTCGTTGGTTTTGGCTAGTGGTCATTGGCAAAACAAGCTCGAAATGCACGCGCTTGAGTATTTGATGAAAAGTCATGTTGATGGCTTGGTTGTCGTTACCGGTACACTGAGTGAGGAGTTGATTTTAAAAACAGCAAAATCGATTCCTGTTGTCACTGTAGGATTTAATATTGAAGGCGATAATATACGTTCCCTTAACCTAGATAATGTTCTCGGGGGCTATATTGCCACGCTGCATTTATTGCAACTTGGTCACATGAATATCGCGCATATAAAAGGATTAGCAAGCCAACCCGATTCAGGCGCGCGTTTTGATGGGTATAAAAAAGCGTTACACGAAGCTGAGATAAAGGTAAATCCAAAACTCGTGAAGCAGGGGGATTTTGGTGCTGACTTAGGTTACGAAAAAACAGTTGAACTGATTGAATCGAAAGTGCATTTTTCGGCGATTTTTGCCTCCAATGATCTTACAGCCTATGGTGCTATAAAAGCATTAACCGATAATGGATTTCGAGTACCAGAAGATGTGTCAGTTGTAGGGTTTGATGACTTACCTACTTCTCGATACTTCACTCCGGGGTTGACGACGTTACGCCAGCCAATTGAAGAAATTGGGATTGTTTGTGCGCATTCGATACTGAATTTATTGTCGGGGGAAAAACATGAAGCTAGGCTCCCACCAATCGATCTAATGCTTAGACAGTCGACTAAATCTGTCTATCGTTAGTAACCAAAGGTGGAAGTATATCATTTGTCTTCAATATGACGACTAAGAATTCTTAAACTCGAAAGAAACTCCTTGGTAGCGAAGAGACACTATGTAGATCTCTACTTTTTCTCTTCATAGCGATATGCCGCAACACGATTGCTCATCATGTAAGGAACGAGCAACAGGTTGTGTTTCTCGTCCAGCCAGAAATCCGCAGAGGTTTGACCATAAAGCTCTCGGTCTACTATTTTTCCTTGATTGTTTAAAGTGAGGAGCTCCCCGGTTAAAAAGTCTGTTGCTAACCAGCCATTGGGTAAAGGGTGTAAGCCATCTAAGTTATTCCAAGAACGGTCATCAGGTAAATTTTCGATATGCTTGTCGCTCAGCGAAATGCGTTTTAGTAAGCCACTTTCTTCTGTGGAGAAATCTGATTTAGGGTTCTTGCCCCAAGCCGCCACATAAAGGTAATCATCTTTGACTACAAGGCCATTCGGTGACTCCAGTTCTTCGGTCTCCAACCAGACGGTTAATTCTTGGTTTTTTAGGCGATAAATACGGTTCCCCATCCAGTCGGAGACATAGAGATCCCCTTGCTTGTCAAATGCTAAACCATTCAGAACACCAGCACCTGGAACTGGGTAGCGTGCTGAAATTTGAGCGGTATCGACATTAATGACGACGAGCTCTTTTACATCGGCGATATAGAGATACTCGCCTTTTTGCGCGAGACCTTTTGGCGAACTAAGTCCTGTGACCCATTCAACAGTATGACTTTTCCCATCAGCGCTAATGAGACCAATGCTGCCATTCTCATCCTCTAACACGGGATCCATATTGATATTTGATACGTAAATCTGGTTACGTTCGTTATCGATCAGTACCGATTCTGGCATTTTAAAATCATCGTATTGCCATAATACTTCTGGTTCAGCAAGGGCAACTTGAGAGAGTAGTAGGCCAGCAATCAACGTGGTTTTTTTCATTTTGTTCTCCAATAGTGTGTAGTTAAGACTATGGGTATGGAACACCTAAAGTATCTTTTTGTCATTAATGTAATTAAAAGGTACAATTTGTGTATCTAATTGGGTTGGGTAAGTACCATTAAATGGAGAAAACAATGCAACAGGCTGCTCCTCAAGAGATCACCACTGCTCTCAAATTGGCATTGAAAGCACAAGGTATTACTTACAAAGATGTGGCCAATCACATTGGTGTATCAGAACAAACGATTAAGCGATTATTTAAAGATCGTGACTGCTCACTTAGCCGACTGAGCGAGGTGTGTGATGCGATTAATATTTCCCTTTATGATTTGCTTGAAGTGGCGAAAGGGTACTCTGAGCCTTTGGTGCGCTTAAATGGTCAACAAGAAGAGTTTCTTGCATCCCATCCCTCACACTTCTATTTCCTTTTCTTTCTCGTCTCTGGCTATAGCCTTGATGCTGTTCAGGAAAATTACGAGCTTAATGACATCACTGTTTTTCGTTACTTACGTGATTTAGATCGGCATGGGTTTATTGAGTTATCGGCGAATAACCAATTCAAACTCAAAGTGGAAGGCAAATTATTAATGAGTTTGGATAGCAAGTTAGCCGCTCTTGTGCGAGAGAGGAATCATAATTTCTTGGACCATGCGATAAATAACCACAGTGATCCTAAAACTTGGTTCTCTAGCTCATTTCGTTTTATGTCTCCAGACACGCTCAGTGCTTTAAATTCGGATATGGAAGCGTTAATGCAGCGTTATCGCAAAGCCGCTTATCAAGATGAGGCAATTCTACCTAAAGATCGCCTTCTACCAGTCAAATGGTCGACAATTGCAGCCCCTTTCAATATCTGTGGAGAGTGGCCACTTGAAAGAGATATTGAGTAGTTGTTGTGATGTGATTATTAATTGGGCTCACTATGATAAGTAAGCCCATTTTCGTATTAAACCAGATGAAATTGACTGTTCATTCCTTTCTCTCGTAATGGAACCAGTGCTTGATATGCTTCACTATGGTACCAATTTCTCGCGCTTTCCTGATTCGGGAATTCAATGACCGCTTTATTCTTATATTCAGAGTCGCCATGCAGTATTTCGATTTCTCCTTTAGCAATAAATTTTCCATCGTAAGCGGTAACGGTGTCAGCAGCTTGTGCGCTGTAGGCGGATAGTTGGGTTTTATCTGTTGGGGTTAGATCAATAATGACTAAGCAGGTCATAAGAAAGTTTCCTTTTGTTGATGGTGTTGACACAGAATAAAACTTACTGAATATTAAACAATAACCACAATATGTACGGACTGTTTAATAATATGAACGCAGTAAAGCTAGCACCATTGCTCCTTATTTTTGTCGAAGTTGCCAAGAAAGGCTCTTTTACCGCGGCAGCGAAAAAATTGGGTTTGAGCAAGTCGGCAATTAGCCAGCAAATTAAGCGTTTAGAAGAAGCCACCGGCCATCAGTTATTGGTGCGGAATACGCGAGGTTTGGTATTAACTGCTGTTGGAGAGACATTACTGAGTCGTAGTGAGTTATTAAGTGAGCAGCTCAGTCTGACACTCACTGAGCTCGAGAGTGAAAAAGAACAACCGAGTGGTGTTTTTAAGGTCGCTATTCCTCCATTTTTCGAAAAAGACATTGTTATTCCGGCAATTCACCAATTGTGTTTGGAATTTCCGTTTATTCAGCCAGATGTAATTGTGACGGGAAAATGGCAAGATTTAATTGAACATGGCCTAGATGTTGCGGTATTTGGTGGCGATCTTAAAGATTGTAATTATCGAGCTTTGTCTATTGGTAAGGTCGCTGAGGTGTTTTGTGCCTCTCCTCGCTATATTAAACAGCACGGCAAGGTGAAAGAAGTCGCTCAACTTTCCCAACATCGTTTTATTGCAACGCCGTGGCAAAATGGTGAGCTGCAACTTTTTGATAATCAACAAAAGAATCCATTTTCCTTCTCTATTGAACATTGCGCTAAAGCGAATTCGTTATCCACGGTATTGGATATGGCGCGCTATGATATGGGAATAGTATTGTATCCTGAGTTTCTCGCTCAGTCGGCATTGCTTAAGGAGCAGTTGGTGAAAATACTACCTGAGGTTCAAGGAAGGGCCTGGCATTTCTATTTCTTGCACCAATACCAGAAGGATAAGCCAGCCCACGTCACTCGTTTCTATCAATTACTTTGCCACTATTTCAATCACGTCTCCTTAGCTGCACCTGATAAATTGTAATTTTATAAGCTCAGAAGGGCTGCTTTTGCGCGAGTAGTATCTTTTTTAATAGTGCAGCACATTGAACTTTTTCATCTTCATTAAGCATTGAAAGCATCTCATCCATATTCATAACGTGAGCCTCAACGGCAAGGTTGATAAGGTTTTTTCCTTGTTCCGTTAAGGTAACCTTGCAGCTTCGACGATCTTCCGCACTTAAAATTCTTTCTATTAAACCACGTTGAACAAGTGCTTCAATACGAGTGCTCATTGCGCCTGAGGACAGCATAAGTGTTGTATAAAGATCTGTTGGTGTTAGGGGCATTTGGCTTCGATATAGAGTTGCAAGTATGTCGAACTCGATCCCACTCAACTTGTGATGCTTGAACACATGACTTAGTTGTTTCTTCCAGACCGATTCAACTCGTGCCAAGCGTCCAACGATGCCCATCGCAGAGCAATCTAGATCCGGTTTGGCTTCTTTCCACTGCTGTAAAATGAGGTCTACATGATCATTCATAATTAAAACCATAAAAGTAACTTTCTAAAAAGATACTTGATTTCTCTTTCATTTAACAATACTCTCTAAAAAGTATCTTTTTGGAAAGATAAATAATCGAGCAATAAAATAGTTCTTATTGAGAGAGGGAAATGTGAAGAAAAATAGTTATCTTATGACTGTAGGATTAACCGCCATCGCGCCGATTATCTGGGGTAGTACCTATATTGTGACGAGCGAATTACTACCGGAAAATTATCCTGTTACAGCTTCTACATTGCGAGCATTGCCCGCTGGCCTAATTCTAGTATTGTTAACGAGATCATTACCATCTGGTCATTGGTGGTGTCGATTAGTGACCTTAGCTTTTTTGAATGTTGGTTTTTTCTTCTATTGCCTATTTTATGCTGCCACACACCTTCCTGGTGGAATGGCCGCGTTAGTAATGTCTATTTCTCCGATTGCTGTCATCGTATTAAGCTATTTTTTATTGAAAAATCAATTGAATATAAGGCAATTAGTGGCGAGTTTTTTTGCCATTGGAAGCATGGCACTGTTGCTTTTTAATGAGCAAGCTGAGTTAAATGTTGAAGGCGTTGTTATAGGAATATTCGGTGCAATCAGCATGTCTTTCGGGATAGTATTAACCAAGCGTTGGGGAAGTCCTCAAACCATGACTCTACTTGGTTTTACAGGGTGGCAATTGCTTTTGGGAGGGATCATGTTGCTACCATTGGCATTATGGTCTGAGGGGCTGCCGAATGAGATCACGATTAAGAATACTATAGGATATGGTTATTTATCTATCGTAGGAGCAATACTTGCTTATGCACTTTGGTTTAATGGAATTAGTAAACTGCCAACGCTCACTATTTCCATTCTTGGTTTTTTGAGCAGCCTCTCTGCGGTATTACTCGGGTATATATTTCTCGGCCAATCGTTAAATCTTCTTCAAGGAGTTGGAATGTTAGGCCTTTTTGCTGCAATTGTTATGGTCAGTTCGCGTAATCGCGTTTCTGCTAAGCCCATTAATGTGCAGACTGAATAAGTCATTTAATTATTTTAAGGATACTTTATGAAACTCACGATTATTTCTGGTAGTCAGCGTGGTAATTCACAGAGCTTAAATGTAGCTCGTTATTTAAAAAAGATGAGTAGCAAAGGTTTTAAAGAAGTGCAGATCATGGATCTGTTCGATCTCAATTTGCCATTTTGGAATGAAGGGGTTTGGCAAGATACGGATGAATGGAAGCCATGGAAGGAGATTTCTCAGCAGCTTTCTGTCTCTGACGCTTTCGTTTTTATAACACCTGAATGGCATGGTATGGCGACACCAGCATTAAAGAACTTTCTTATGTTAACAACCGCAAATGAGTTGGCACATAAGCCCGCATTACTTGTAAGCGTTTCTGCCAGTGGTAATGGGGTTTATCCAATCAGTGAATTAAGAATGACAGCCAGCAAAAATAATCATGTTTGCCTTCTGCCTGATCATCTAATTTTTCGCCACATTGAATCCACATTAGACAGTGAACTCAATTGTGTTGATGAAGGCATGATGCTCCGTACGCAATATACATTAGAGCTGTTAGCTTCATATGCGACAGCATTAAAACCTATTCATCATGCTATGGGTGAAAAAGGTCGACCTTTTGTTTATGGAATGTAAGTAAGTGCTCACCATGACTTGATAATACGGTCTAATTCGAATGTTTAGACCGTAATAATCATTGTTGTATTCGATTGAGCACTATTTCAGCAAATGTTCATAACGTTCATCGGTGAGCGTTTTTAAGAAGGCAACCAATGCATCGACTTCTTTATCGGTTAATGCAGGGGCCTTAAACTCTTTATCTTCTAACGCTAGGTTGCGGTTTACTTCTGGTTCACGCCAAGGCTGCCCAGTTTCAGGATTTAGCTTGCGCGTGCTGTTGTTGTATTTGTCATAAAATAGAATGGTAGTGCGAAGGTCCTGAAAAACACCGTTATGCATATAAGGTCCGGTAATAGCAACGTTCCGCAATGTCGGGACTTTGAATTTTCCCGCTTGTTTCTCATCGTCGATTCGAGGGTGCTCTAATAAACCTCGATCTACATAATCCAGACCCAATCCATTGGCTTCTCGAACAGCAATATTCATCGGCACGCCGAGGTTGTGGTATTCATAGTTCGAGAATGTTTCGCCTTGGCTATTACCAAATGCTTTTAATTGATGACAACTATTGCAGTTCGTAAATTGTTGGGAAAAGAACAGTGCTTCGCCCAAGGACTCTTGCTTGGTTAAAGAGACTTCTCCTTTAACGTAGCGATCGTACTTAGAATCAAAAGGGGAGAAAAAGTCGGTTTTTTCAAATTCAGCAATACTGTCGGTCATAGCGCTATATGCAGCGTCAGTATCTTCAAAAATCGTATCGCCATAAAGCTCGGCAAAGCGTGTTAGATAGAACTCATTTTCTTTTAATCGACCAACAACGGATGCTTTATCAGGCATTCCCATTTCGAGCCCGTTGAGTGGAGGTCCACCTGCCTGACCGGCTAAATCCCGTTCTCGTCCATCGAGGAACTGGCCTCCCTTAAACTCGCCAGTTTCACTATTTCGAGTAATAACAGGAATGCGATTGGCGTATGCAGCGCTTGGAGCATTGCGATCACCAAATGAGTGACCATCATCACCCAGTGAAACCATGGCGTTGAGCGCATTTTTTCGATCATCAACAAAGCCATGAGCTGGGTTATGGCAGGTTGCACATGATTGAGTCCGGTTCTTAGATATATTTACATCGAAATATAGGATTTGCCCAAGCTGAGCTTTTGCTTCTACTGGCGTTGTGTCTGCACTCGCGAATGCTGGTGGACAAAGCATGATCAAACATGACCATAGGATAGATTTACGAACCAAAACAACCTCCAAGTAGAATCGAATATTTTTTGTTGAATGAACGAATATTCAGAAACAATAACGCCCTTGATAATTATTCGTATTCTCATGGTTATTGTATATGACACGTATCAATATTGTGAGTAGTAAATTATCAATAGTGGTAAAAAATTGGTGTTTGGTTTGCAGTTTACTAAGTAGTGGGTGATGTAAAGAATCAGTAATTAGTATCCTTCTCCAATCATATAGTGGTCATTTACACTTGTATGGGTGTTATTGTATCCATAACTTACAAAATAGCGCTATAATAGACACTACTGTGTCCATTGAGGCTGCATATGAACTTTTCACTTTTAGATGATACCGATGTTAGCCAAGCTTTTGCTTCTCACCTGCGTGGCTTACGCAAACAAGCGAAGTTATCTCGAGAGGCACTGGCCCAGCGTAGTTGTGTACCAGCTTCGACCATAAAAAAATTTGAGCTCACCGGACAAATTTCATTTCGCCAGCTGCTGCTTTTATGGCAATCGCTGGATTCACTAGACCGGCTTTATCAATTGACACAAGTAACCGCTGACCGCACCGCTTTACCGACCAGCATCGAAGAGGTGCTTAAAGATGAGTTTTAAATCCATTCAAAAGCTGAATGTGGAGCGCACTCTCACAACGGGAGAAATCGTATCGGTGGGAATATTAGCGCAAAACCGTCAAGGTGTTTTCTTTCAGTACGATGAAAAATATCTAAGCAGGTTTGGCAATTTATCCCCTTTTACTCTTCAAGGCGATGTGCGATTGCAGCAAGCACCAAAAGAACCTCACCAAGGCATTCACGGTGTTTTTGGCGACAGTCTTCCCGATGGTTGGGGTTTGTTGTTGCAAGATCGTGTGTTTCGCCAAAAAGGTGTAATACCAGCGCAAGTAACGGCAATGGATAGACTAGCGTTTGTTGGCCAGCAAGGAATGGGGGCATTGTCTTTTACCCCTGTATCAGAGTTTTCATCGGATCAGCGATCAGATATTGATTTGGCAACACTCGGCTTGGAAGCACAAAACTTATTTGATCAATCCCAGACTTACGACTTAGACGGTAATACTCAACAGGTGCTCACTACCTTAGTCGCCGTAGGAAGCTCCGGCGGTGCTCGCCCTAAAGCGCAAATTTATATGCCTGCTGGCGACGCGACGCAATGCCGCACCTATGCACAACCTGGCGATGAAGCATGGTTAGTTAAGTTTACTTCGAAGAACTTGGCGCTGGGCCATGAAGAGGGTTTGTGTGAAGCGGTCTACTTACAAATGGCTGAGTTGGCAAAATGCCGGCCCCCGATGTGGCAATTAATTGAAGCGCCAGCAAGTAGCGGCGCTAAGGCATGGCTTGCGTTAAAACGCTTCGATTATTTACCCGCACAGAAGAACGCTGGACGTTTACATATGCACAGTGCCTGCGGCTTATTGGATGCTGACTTCCGAAGCCCGAGCCTAGATTACAGCGACCTTATTAAAGCCAGTCGCCAACTGTGTAAGTCACCTGCTGCTGGGCAACTTCAATTTCGCCGTGCAATGTTTAACTTATTTGCCGCGAACCAAGACGATCACAGTAAAAACTGGGGCTTTTTACAAGCCGATGATGGAAGTTGGGAGCTGGCCCCTTTTTACGATGTGACCTTTAGCCCTCATCCCTTTAATGAACATGCAACCGCCTTTGCAGGATACGGAAAAGCGCCACCACTCAAAGTGATGCAAAAGCTTGCGGCCAGTGCAGGCTTTGCTACATGGAGGCAAGCGCAAGAATGCATTCAAGAAGTCGTTGATGCCATTAGTCAGTTTAGGCCGCTTGCCGAGCAACACGGGGTGAGTATGATCACTGTGTTAGCGATAGAAAAAACACTCGCAGAGCGTAAGCAAGAAAACGCGGCACTCTTAGGTTGAGATGATACTTGCTTAAGCTGAGGTAAATACCATCGCATCTGATTTATTCAATGATGCCACCCCAAAAAATCAATTTGATATGGGCTAGTCCTATATCTTTGAATTTTATGAGTTTGGTAGGTATTTATCTGCTTAATATCTCCCTAATTCGGGAAATAATCCTGTACGATTATCAGCAGTTGATAAGCTATATCGCATTTGTGTACTCATACGGTTTTTGATTAACCCATAATAATAAAAGGAAAAGCATGCAACAAATCGGAATTTATGAGCAGCTTATAACGCAACTTATCGAGAGTCGTATTGACCGAGAGCGATTCTATGTTGGCGAACGTGAACTCAATAGCAATGAAGCATCTGTCTGGCTATCACGTTTCTTATCACACATTCTTGAGTATGCGATTGAGTCTGTGCCGGCGGGTGATGATCGTCTGCAACAGCAAATTGCTTTATCCAATCAATTGTTACTCTGGCTAAAAACACAAATTCAAGACAAGGCTTTTATCGAAGATAATTTGCTTACTAGCAAAGGCAAAATTCTGACCGCTCTCTATGAATTAGAAAATCCTATTTCAGCTGATTTAAAAAATTACATTAAAGACATATTTCCCCTAACCGGTTTAACTCAAAGTGAGTTATTTAGTGGCAGTAATGCAGGCTTGTCACTCGAATCAGAATTGAAGCGAGAGATCCTGTCATCGGATAAAATTTACTGGCTAGTGTCATTTATTAAGTGGGCAGGAATACGGATTTTTCGCAAAGAGCTGGAGGCATTTACCTCAAGTGGCCGCGAGCTAAAAATCATTACGACCTCATATATGGGCGCGACTGATGCGAAAGCAGTGGAGTATCTAGCAAGTTTACCCAATACCGAAGTTAAACTGAGCTACAACACTGAGCGTGAGCGTCTGCATGCCAAAAGTTATCTATTTTTGCGTAGTACTGGCTACCATACGGGTTATATCGGCTCCTCCAACCTCTCGCATTCTGCATTAACTAACGGTTTGGAATGGAATTTAAAGATCACCTCTCAAGAAATCCCTCATATCATTAAAAAGTCGCTGAGTACTTTTGAAACATATTGGGCATCGGATGATTTTGAATTGTTTAGTGGTGATGCTACCAGCAGCGAAAAACTTAAAAAAGCATTGAGCAAGCAGCGAGTACAAAATGAGGGTAGCCAAACGCACTTCTTCGATATATCGCCGTTTCCCCATCAAAGTGAGATCCTAGAGCAACTGTCTGTAGAGCGAAGCATTCACCAGCGCTTTCGTAATTTAGTCGTTGCAGCTACAGGCACCGGTAAGACCCTCATCTCAGCTTTTGATTTTGCGCGTTTTATCAAAGAAAAACCGCAAGCAAATTTCTTATTTGTTGCGCACCGAGAAGAAATTTTAAAACAAGCAAGAGCAGCTTATCGTGGTGTATTGCGTAATGGCACTTTTGGTGAGCTTTGGGTTGGTGGTCATACGCCTGAGCATTACCGACAATTGTTTGTTTCCATTCAGACGCTAAACAACCAGATTGAGCAACTAAATTTAACGTCTAATTTTTACGATTATGTTGTTATTGATGAAGTTCATCACATAGCGGCTAAAAGTTACCGTGTTGTGCTAAATCATTTCTCTCCCGATATTCTATTAGGGCTGACTGCAACGCCAGAGCGCCATGATGGTGGTGATATTTTAGCTGACTTTTGCGGTGTAATTGCGGCAGAAATTCGTTTGCCTGAAGCGATTAATCGTCGACACCTTTGCCCGTTTCAGTATTTTTGTATCGATGATGATACTGACCTTCGCACGATTCCGTGGAGTCGTGGGCGTTATGACATTGCTCAGCTGACTAATCTTTATACCCACAACCAAGAGCGTTTTGATAAGATTTTACTGAGCATGCAGGAGATCATCACTGATCTAAGTAAAATGAAAACACTAGCTTTTTGTGTAAGCAAAGAGCACGCACAGTACATGACTCAGCAGCTTTTGCTGAAGGGCGTAAAAGCAGATGTACTGACTAGCGATAACCGCGACGAGCGACAACAAAAGCAGCAAGCCATCCGCTCAGGAAGTATTAATGTCCTTTGTGTGGTCGATATTTTCAACGAAGGTGTTGATATTCCTGAAGTCGATACCTTGCTCTTTTTGAGGCCTACAGAAAGCCTAACGATTTTCTTACAGCAATTGGGACGAGGCTTACGTTTAGCTGACGGCAAGGAGTGTTGTACTGTACTGGATTTTGTCGGAAATTCACGCCCTGAATATGATTTTGCTAATAAATTTCGAGCCTTGGTGGGTAAAAGTAATCGCGCCATCAGTGATGAGATAAAGCAAGGATTCCCTCATGTGCCATTGGGTTGCCGAATCGAACTAAGCAAGCACACTCAAGACATGGTACTCAGAAATATTCGTCAAGCTTCGTTAACTTTGAAGCGTCTCGTCGCGATGATTCGCCAGTATCCACAGCATTCGTCACTACCGTTAACGCTGTCGAACTTCTTAACCCTAAATCCGCATATCGATCTGAATGAACTTTATAAACTGGGGAGTTGGTCGCAGCTCATTCAACTAGCCAAAGATGAAATCAACGAAAATAATCTAGATGAAAAATTGCTGAACATGCTTAAAAAGGCCATTCATAACCGAATTTTGACCTGTGATGATCGTGCCTATTTAAGTTTCTTAAAGCAGCTTTGCCATAACAATTTCGCAATAGAGGATTCGAGTCATCGCCATGTGTTGATGTGTCATTATGATTTTTGGCAAAAAACAGGACCAGAGTGTGGTTTCGAGTCGGTCGAGCAAAGTGTTATCCAATTGAACGTACCTGAGTTAAAAGCGGAGTTTTCTGACGTTTTAGATTGGCAACTTGAGCAAATCAAGCATAAACAACCGACAATGTTCGGATTGCCTGACGTTCCATTGAGATTACATGCGCGCTATGCAAGGGAGCAAATATTGGTGGCGTTCGGAGCAACAACGTTTGAGCGACAACCGTCAGCTCGTGAGGGTGTATTTGTGCTGAAAGATCAAAATATTGAACTGATGTTTGTCACCTTAGACAAAAATGAAAAGCAGTTTTCACCCACGACCATGTATCATGATTATGCGATTAATGAGTCTCGATTTCATTGGCAGTCACAGAATAGTGCCAGACCTGATCGTGGGCATGGTAAGGATTATATTCACCATCAAAAAATTGGTAAGCGTTTGTTTTTATTTGTGCGAGAACAGACTAACGATGAGTATGGTCGCACCATGGGTTTTGTTAATTATGGCGAAGTGGACTATGTATCACATGCCGGTTCACAACCTATGAGTATCACTTGGCAGCTAAAAGAGTCGATGCCGAATTTTATGTGGCATCAAGCGGCTAAGTTAGCTGTAGGATGACTATCATGACGACTTTAGTTATTAACAAATTATACAAAGAGGCAGAGGTGTGATTAAGCGAGTTTTACTAATTATGCGGAAGGTGAAATGAATAACAGAACATATCACTGTACTCCTCGTAGAGGATAAATTCCCATAATGTCCACTGCAAATAAGAAAGTAAGTTAACAATTATCTACAATTGCATATCAAATTCTATTTATGATATGCAATAACTAATTAAGTACAAAAAAGCCCTGTATTTATAATGCTCTTCACAAGGTAATACAGGGCTTTAAGACATTCTTGGCCAGATAACTTTCTACCGAAAAACCTACTCAATATTCTGGATCTGCTCTCTCATTTGCTCTATCAATACTTTAAGCTCAACGCCGGTTGCGGTGACTTCGGTATTGATCGATTTAGAGGCTAGGGTGTTTGATTCGCGATTAAACTCTTGCATCATAAAGTCTAAACGACGGCCACAAGCGCCCCCTTTCTTGAGGATGTTTTGAGTTTCTTTTACGTGCGAATCTAGGCGATCTAGCTCTTCAGCTACATCAGATTTTTGTGCCATCATGATCAACTCTTGCTCAATACGAGTTGGATCTAATTCCACTTTTGCATCATCAAACTTGCTGGTTAATCGAGTACGTTGCCATTCGATAATTTCAGGCATCAGTGCTCGAACTTTGGTGGCTTCGCTGCTAATGGCATCTAAACGCTGAACGATCAATTCTTTCATGTTCTCGCCTTCACGTCCGCGAGCATCAATAAAATCGGTGACTGCGATATCGAACGCTTCCATTAATTCTTTATTAATCGTATCGAAATCTTGCTCAGGGGTTTCCATGACGCCAGGCCACTGCATGACTTGAAATGGATTAATTCGGCTGGCTTCGCCGGTGAGTTCCATTACTTGATTGGCAGCATTGATGACTTGAGTTGCCAAGGTGTTATTGATAGTAAGGTCGCCTTTAGCTGAAGGGTTCGCTTCATAACGTAGATGGCACTCAACCTTTCCGCGTGCTAAGCGCTTACGGAATCGCTCGCGAAGCACGGGTTCTAAAGAACGAAACTGTTCTGGTAGGCGAAAATAGGTTTCTAGATAGCGTTGATTAACGGAACGAATTTCCCATACCGCGGTTCCCCAGTCAGCTTTGACTTCTTTGCGTGCGTACGCTGTCATACTGTAGATCATCAATTTATCCTTAGGTTCCTGACGTTCATAAATAATTCGGCCATAGTAACATAGTTCGAACTCGAGAGTCGCGCTGTAGAACCTCAGCTTGACTAGGAACATCAACGGATTTCCGCTATAATTCGCGCCCAATTAGACTCTTCATTAATCAAAGGTAGATGCACCATGCGTCCAAGTAACCGAGCAGCAGATCAAGTCCGTCCAATCAAAATTACGCGTAACTATACCGCTTATGCAGAAGGCTCAGTATTAGTCGAATTCGGCAATACTAAAGTTTTGTGTAATGCGACGGTTGAAGATAATGTTCCGCGTTGGTTGAAAGGCAAAGGGAAAGGCTGGGTGACGGCAGAATATGGAATGCTACCACGTGCAACTCATAGTCGAACTCGTCGTGAAGCGGCTAGCGGTAAGCAAGGTGGTCGTACGATGGAGATTCAACGTTTGATCGCTCGTAGTTTACGCGCTGTCGTTGACTTAGAGGCGATGGGCGAATTTATGATCACAGTAGATTGTGATGTTATTCAGGCTGATGGTGGGACTCGTACCGCTTCTATCAGTGGAGCAAGTGTTGCGTTAGCGGATGCATTTTCTCACCTGATCGAAAAAGGGCAGTTGAAGAAAAACCCAATGAAAAGCCATGTTGCGGCGGTTTCGGTTGGCATTCTTGGATCGGATATCTTGTGTGATCTTGAATATGTGGAAGATTCGTCAGCCGATACGGATATGAATGTCGTGATGACTGAAGAAGGTAAAATGATTGAAATTCAAGGTACTGCTGAGGGCGAACCGTTTAGTCATCAAGAGTTATTAGCACTTTTAGAGAGTGCGCAGAAAGGAATCGAAGAAATCGTCGTTGCACAGAAAGCGGCGTTAGCTGACTAAATAAGTCAGAGATGATCAGCGTGAGCTTATCGTTGGTCATGACATGTGGCAGTGATGCCAGGGTACAGCAATAATAAGGCGAGAAAATAATGAAAGCATATCAGCGCGAGTTTATTGAATTTGCAATTGAAAAGCAGGTTCTTAAGTTTGGTGAGTTTACTTTGAAATCAGGTCGTACTAGTCCTTACTTTTTTAATGCCGGTTTATTTAATACCGGTCGTGATTTGGCGCGTCTTGGTCGTTTCTATGCTGCGGCATTAGCGGATTCAGGTATTCAGTATGATGTGCTTTTTGGCCCTGCTTACAAAGGTATTCCAATTGCAACAACCACAGCAGTTGCGCTAGCAGATCATCACGATGTGGATACTGCATATTGTTTCAACCGTAAAGAAGCAAAAGATCATGGTGAAGGTGGTTCGTTGGTCGGCAGTGCGTTAGAAGGACGCATTATGTTGGTTGATGATGTGATTACGGCTGGAACCGCGATTCGTGAGTCGATGGAAATTATTCAAGCAAACGGCGCTGAACTCGCTGGTGTTTTGGTGGCCATCGATCGTCAAGAAAAAGGAAAAGGCGAACTTTCTGCGATTCAAGAAGTGGAGCGAGATTTTGGTTGCTCGATTATATCGATTGTGAGTTTAAGTGATTTGGTTATGTTCCTTGAAGAAAAAGGTGGCAATCAAGAGCACTTGGAAGCGGTAAAAGCGTATCGTGCCGAATACGGAGTCTAAACATTCTTATTATTTTAGCTGAATGAATACCGAAACCGCCTTTATTGGGCGGTTTTTTATTTGTGCTTATTGATACGACGAGACTGTAATGGTTTATAAGGTATGATAGTGCTTCATTTTTTAGCGTGAAAAGGAATTCTCGTGTGGCTGATAATGTAATTGCAAATATTCTTGTGTTTGATTCCGGTGTGGGAGGGCTTTCTGTTGTAAAAGAGATTCAGAAGTTGTTGCCTAACCTCAACTATACCTACCTTTTCGATAATCAAGCTTACCCATATGGAGAGTTATCCGTTGATGTGCTGCTACAACGTGCAACTACGTTAATTCGTAATATGGTGTGTGAATACGATATCGATATTGTTGTTGTCGCCTGCAACACCGCGAGTACAGTAATACTTACCGAGTTAAGACAAGAGCTGTCTATTCCCGTTGTTGGGGTCGTGCCTGCAATAAAGCCAGCTTGTCTTGCTGCAAAACACTCCGTGGGCTTATTGGCTACACCTGCAACAATAAAGCGGGAGTACACGCGAGAACTGATATCTGCTTTTTCTTACAAGAAAGAGGTTCAACTCTTAGGCTCAACACAGTTAGTCGATATGGCAGAGAAAAAACTGCGAGGGATGGGGGTCGACAGAGAAGAACTTAATCAAGTAATGCAGCCTTTTAAAGGCCAAGTGGACGTGGTGGTTTTAGGCTGTACTCATTTCCCTTTATTACGAAACGAAATACAAGAAGTGATGGGAAGTGATGTTTTACTTGTCGATTCAGGTGAAGCGATTGCTCAGAGAGTATTGTTTTTACTAACGGAAGAAAAACAAACAGTAGAAAGAACAAAAAGGTGTAATGAGATGTTCTCTAGTGCTACTCCAAAGGATGAAGTAGCACTAGTTGTACATATTAGCGAGTTCGGATTTAATTCGATTACTCGTTATTTGAGCTCTGATCTTTAGGGTCGTTAGCCACACGTACCTTTAACGTACGCCCTTGGTAATTAAATTCATTTAAGTTGTCGATTGTATGTTGCACTGCTGAATCAGCAATGACAACAAAGCCGAAACCACGACGTTTTCCAGTCTTCTTATCTTTCATTAAACGAACGGCAAACACTTCACCATATTCAGAGAAGAGTTCTTTGACATTGGTTTCGTTGGCTTTATATGGAAGGTTACCAATATAAAGAGTTGTGGTGGAACCAGATTCTGATGATTCTTGCTCTGTTGCTGATTGAGTTTTGTTTGACGTGTAGATAAAAATAAGAGTCGTACCTATTACACCAATAAGAAATGATACTGCTGGTGGAAACGAAAGTACTGCTAAAACGATGGTGCCGATAACTGCAAAGATAGCGGAAGCTATTAGTGATTTATTTGAATTCATATAAGGCTGCTTATTAATATATTATTAAGGTGAATGAAAAAATGCTAAATGAATAGGCAGACCGATTTTACGTGTAAGCTTCGGATATTTCCAACCTATTGCTGTGATAGCCCTCAAATGTTCAAAGATTAGTCAATATTGATGCATTTGAACTATTTTTAACCAAACAGATTTTAAATTTAAAAAAGTGCTTGTCAGCGAGTCATTGATCCCTATAATGCCGCCTACCCGCTGAGAAGTAAACGCTACTTAGTGAGGTAATGAAAATCGAATTCAATTATTTTATTAAATAATGGTTGACTAAGAATTTCAAAAGCGTATTATACGCACCCCTAGCGAGCTACGGCTGGCAGGCGCTCTTTAAAAATTTAGACCTATCAATCTGTGTGGGCACTCGTTGATGATAATCAATTTTACTTCTTAGAAGTAA